>CAZJWV010000031.1:0-10811 GCA_964549855.1 uncultured Ohtaekwangia sp.
CCAGTACATATTCACGTTTGGCCACAGCCTGCAGGTCGGTAGCCATAAATTGCATTACCCGGGCAGGGACGTTCATGTTGGACACAAGAAAACTATTGGCGCGAATCTCATTGGACTCCAGGTTGCCGGAACCCAGGGCTGAACTCACCAGGTTGAATTCCTTACCCCCTCGGAAGAAACTGACCTGACCTTCAAAGTGCACCTCCCCTTTGTCTTCATTGTAGTTGAATACTTTACCGGAAAGTTTCTCTCCGGATGCCTTGGCCCGGTCTTCAATCTTGAATTCACCGCTCTCTTTGTCGAAGAACAAGGAGCCGGCGGGCACGAAGAAATCGTCGTCGTCTGGCGATTTCTTGTCGCTGACAAATGTGATGTAGAGGCTGTTGTCAGCCCCGAAATGGAGACCGGCGTCCGGTTTCCCTCCTTCCTCCTTCTCGGCGTGGTCAAAGTCGATAAATACTTCCTGCTCATCACCGCTCTGGTTATACCGCAGCCAGGTGTTGTAGTTCTTTATTTTGTGCAGATCCAGCTTGGCATATCCTTGCAGTTGAAGGGCCGGCTTGTTGGCATACATTACCATGTCGCCTTTGTAAAAGATCCGCGGGGCGAGGGCAAGCTTCATCTCCGGGGGCACGATTCCGCTAGCGACTGTGTGCAGGCGGGGCGGCGCCTTGTCGTGTTTGGGCTTCACTTCCCCTTGAACGGGCTCCAGCCTGAAGTTTTCCATTTTAATCGCGAATGTGTCTTGCAGGGCATTGATGTACTGGTAAGTGGCGTAGCCGGCAAACTCACGACGTGAAATGATGTCTACGACTCCGTTGATCATGTGGTGATATCCGTTCAGGGTATCTAGCACAATCGTGGTGTTCTTCAACTGGCCGATCTTCGCATTTTCCAGGATCAGCACCTCCCCGTGCTCGGGAGTGATGCGCGCGTCAGCCACCGTGATGTACGGGATTCCGCTGACCTTCATTTGCTGCAGCTTGATATCGTACTCTGCCTTTTCTGCATTAAAGACCAGGGAGTCCAATTCTTTCTTTGTGGTGTAGAAGTAAGAGTTTTCTATGGGCACATTCGCATCCTTCGTCATGGTGATTTTCTGGGTGGTGAGATCCCAGCGAGCCTTGGGGATGGATGTTTTGAATTGCGCGTACGGAAATTCAATGGCAGCGACTCCCTCAACTTCCGGGCTGATCTCCGCATAGTTTTGCTCGAGATTAAATTTCAGGCGGATATCGTCACTTTGCAGTGCTGGTTTTTCCGGGTTGGTGGTCTTCACCTGGAAACGTGCGTGACGGGCAGAAAAATCCTTGGCTGAAAAGGCAAGCTCATTGGATACCGACTCAGAACCCCGCGTAAGCAACTTTCCTGTACCTGTAACACCGGTCTTCGCCACCACCATGGTACCATCCAGTTGGGCCGTGGCCTGGTAAAGGCTGAATGGCCCTTTCAGGTTCTTCAATTGGAACCGGTCCTGCTTCGGCTTCCACTTCAGGGAGTAGTCGGTGAGCGTGGCCTGCGGGAACCAGACGTTGCCAAATTGTTTTTCCTTGAGTTCACCCACCTTGCCCCTGGCGATCACGGAGTCAGGGTAGAAAACAAAGTCCAGCGACTGAACCGTGGCAGCCAGGTAGTCGATCTTCCCCCCAACGCGGATACCTGAATTGTCAAGATTAATGTTCCCGTACACCTTGCCATCTGACTTGAACAACTGGTATCCCTGCGGAGGAATGACGTGGGCGAACCCGAGTGATTTGTCCGTCATGGTGTGCAGTTTCTCCCTGAACGTTGGAAACATCCCGCTCGAAACAAATGTGCCGTCAAAGTGGATCGACGAAGGATCAGCATCGTTCAGACTGTCGAGTTTGAAGGGGGGCACTACAAAAAAAACAGATCGGTCATAGGCACCACCCAGGATCTCACTCCGGTCGAAGTAGATCACACCACCTGCCGTGGCATCGAGACGGGGATAGTTCGGGACTTTGATTTTGCCTGATTTGTTGTCCGGCTCATTGATGAACAGGGTCCCCTGGGTGTGGCCCTTCCCTGTTTGCATGCCACTGTCCGCCATTAAAGTAGAATCGGCACTTACCATGGCGTTGTTGACCCTGCGACGCACCAACTGCCCCCGTGCATTCTTCTCGGTTACATAGAACCTAATGGAGTCGATCTGGTTGAGATTGACAAAGAAGCTGTCGTATTTGAAAGTGAATTCCTTGCCGTTGATCTCAAAATTTCCGGCGGTGATCTTGCCGTCGAATTTGATGTCACGGTTCTGCAGCACAGTGATCATGCTGCTGTCGGGTTTCAGGAGCACATTGAGCGAATCGCTCACGTTCACCTCGTCTACCCCGCGTATGGTCATGTGGCGGCGTGGCAGGTTGACCGTTGCGTTGGCGGTCTTGTCGGAAATTGAGTGAATCTTAAGGTTGTCATAGTCGGCGATACCTTTCTTCGCATCCATGAAGTGTATTGCCTTGTCGGTCACTTGAACGAGACCCGTTTGGGCGTTGTAGTTTATCATTCCCTTTTGAGAGAGGAAGGTCATGGCCATTCGCGCCTGCTCGAATTTCAGGTTGGCCGCCGTGGACACATCATCGATATAAAATTCCCTGATTCCGTTCTTGTTGGCGTAGTTGACCACCACAGCGAGCGGATGAAACCCGAATCCCTTGCCGTTAAGCAGCCGATAGTCGTCGGGGTGATAGTAGTCCCTTGATTCAATGATCATGGCCGCCTGGTTGTTGCCGCCGTTCGTGATGAGGTTCATGCTGTCGGAGCGGAGATCCCATCGGAGGAGGTCAGTACTGAAGTCCATGTTAAAGAAGGACGATGTATAGGGCGTATCGCGAAGCTGGCCCGACTCCCTTTCCAACGAAAGGCGTTCCTTGCCATAATCGTAACGAAACTGAACTGCAGGGTGAAAAATGGAGTCATTGTCCTGGTAGATCTGAATCATGGATCGCTTCGCCGTGATCAGTGAGTCGGGTTTGAATTCAAACTGACGCGACCGCGCAATGAACATGCGGTTTTCTTCTTTCCCCCTTACTTCCAGCTGGGCGTAGTCGCCGCTTACTGAAGAACTAAACATCCGGTGTCCGGTCAGGGCGAATCCTCCCCGGTACTTCATCCGGTCGTTGCTGAGCCCTTCCACCATCACGTTGGCCTGGAAGGACATGAAACGCGGGTAACTGGAGGAGGCCTTGTCTTTGTGTTTTACACTCTTGAATTCAAAAATGCCATCCACCTTGGCGGCAATGCGGCCGGCATAACGGAGCTTGCCCTGCTCGGCCTTCACGCCCGGTTTGTCGACGTTGAAGTTGTACTCCTTGAACTCGAAGAAGACGCTGTCGCCGGACAGACCAGCCGGGTCCCATCCAAAGGTTCCGCGCTCACCGACAAACGTGCCATCGCGCAGCGACACCGCTCCGCGTGAATTCTTGAGGAAAGCTGAATCATAGGCGGTAGCAAAAGTGAATGTCACTCCCTCCATTTTCATGACCGGACCTGAGAGAACCGGCTGTGGCGTGGCCACCATCCAGGAAGGCATCGCAGACTCCGCCTTTACCGTGTCTTCCTCCCATACCGTGTTATTGTCGGGTTGGGCTGCAGCATTGTCAAACTGCTTGAATGCATCCGTGTTTTGCACTGTGTCTGGCGGAGGAGGGGGCGCTTCTTCGAGGTAATCGAAGGTGTAGCTCTCCGGATCGGCGTGCATGCGAAACGACTTTTCATAGTGGAAGGCGTGATATTCGAAGTAGTCGCGCATGTAGTGAAAGAACGACGCGATCGCAGCCGGCTTTTCTTTATCGATCACTTTTCCGGCCACGCGGAGGTATGAATCCATCTTTTCTGAATCCACACCCTCTTTTTCCATGGCAAAGGCGATTGCTCCATAGTAATCGGCCAGCAGGGGGAATGGCTTGTAGCGGCGTCGGCGAAGGATGTCCGATTGACGCCGGATTGCGTCCTGTTGATCAAGGTTCAACTTGTGCCAGGCGGTAGCAAAAACGCCCCCTACCATGGAGGTCTCCGTGTTCGTACCTGTCTCCATCATCACCCGTATGCTGTCTTGGAAGGCAAGCTTATAGCCTGCCGGTGTTTGCGCCCCGGCGGCCAGCGGGAACGCCAGCACAAGAACCAACCTGATGAGCGAGCCTTTCACGGGTAATAAACCTTGAAATTCGTAAAAAATATCGGCATTGGGCCCCAAGGCTTTAACGGAGGATGCCCTTCCAACGCTGCACCCAGCCGGGTGGTATTCAAGTTTTCCTAAACCGGAGCATCGCCCATTCCTCGCGATCGTCCTTGCCGGTAAGTGCCAGGTTCAGCGGAGTCGCCCGTCCAATCAATTCATCAACGTCGGTGACGTAAAAACCGCTAAGAACAAGAACGCCGCCTTTGACGAGGTTCATTGCGTAGCTACTCAATTCTTGCAAGAGAATATTCCGGTTGATATTGGCGAGGATGATATCGAAAGGGCGAGGCCAATCAAAGTCAGCAATAGTTCCCTGCCGAATCCGGATGTTCGTGCATTGGTTTAACAATGCGTTCTCCTCCCCGTTCGACAAGCTCCAGGCATCAATGTCGAACGCTTCAACTTCGCTCGCGCCACGCTTGCTTGCCATGATCGAAAGAATGCCAGTGCCACAGCCCGCATCCATCACCCTTTTGCCTGAATGATCGAGATCAAGTTGCGCCTTGATCATCAGGTGCGTTGTCGGATGATGGCCTGTTCCGAACGACATCTTCGGTGTGATGACGATCTCATAAGGGAAATTCTGACCGGGTGGATGGAACGCTGCCCGGATCAGGCAACGGTCATCCACGACGATCGGTGATACATTCTTCTCCCAAAGTTCATTCCAATTTTCCTTTTCGACCGACGACAGCCGGAACTTGAGGGGTTGAAGATGCGTGTACTTCTGCCGTATTTGTTCTACGACCTCCAGGTTGACTAGATGGGATTCCGCATCAGCCTCAAAACCGGATGCCGTTTCCAGGAACATTCCGAACCCGGCCTCGGCCAGTTCGGCAATCAGTATTTCTGAAAAGTCCGGAGGACATTCAACCTCCAGCTTTGTGAAGCTCACTCGATTTCGACAATCATTTCAATTTCTACCGGCATGTTGTTAGGGAGCGCATACATGCCCACTGCCGAACGCGCGTGCTTGCCATTCTCTCCAAATACGGCGACCATAAGGTCGGAGAACCCGTTGATCACTTTGGGCTGATCACCGAATCCTTCTACACAGTTCACCATGCCCAACACTTTGATAAATCGCTTCACCTTCCCCAAGTCTCCGATTTCGTCTTTGAGTGAGGCCAGGAGGGCGAGTCCCGTCTTCCGTGCAGCTTCGGCCCCTTGTTCAATGGTCAACTCCCTTCCGACTTTGCCGAGGACGTCAGTATTACCATGACCCGCAAGGAAAACAAGGTTTCCAACGCGACGGGCCCTGACATAGTTTGCGATTGGCTTCTGCACCGGGGGAAGCGTCAATCCCATTTCGGCCAATTTTTTCTCCGGATCAATCTTCTGGGCGACGCTCACTGCGCTGAACAGCAGGAGGATGGCCACACTAGTCAATAGAGTTTTCATGGTGATTGCTTTTTCTTTTCAAGATACTGAAATTCGACGTTTCACTTTTGATTCAATTACATGGACGACAAGGTTCGCTGCCCGTGGTGCATGGGTTCAGAGACATACATTCGCTACCACGACGAAGAATGGGGAAACCCGGTTCACGACGATCGGATTCATTTCGAGTTTCTCATCCTTGAAGGGGCGCAAGCGGGCTTGAGTTGGTCAACCATTCTCCACAAGCGCGAAGGATATCGAAAAAACTTCGCCGACTTTGACCCGGAGAAGGTGAGCCGATTTACGGAACGCCAGGTGGAGAAAATTCTGAAGGACCCTGGCATCGTTCGCAATCGTCTCAAAGTGCAGGCGGCTGTGAACAATGCAAAGCGTTTCCTCGAAGTTCAGAAGGAGTTCGGAACTTTCGACGCCTACATATGGAAGTTCGTTGGAGGGAAACCCAAAGTGAACAAGTGGAAAACCACGCGCCAGATAAAGCCCACCACCCGGGAGTCTGATGCATTGAGCAAAGACCTCATCAGCCGTGGATTCAAGTTTGTTGGCTCTACGGTGATTTATGCCCACATGCAGGCGTGCGGGCTCGTGAATGATCACCTCAAGACGTGCTGGAAATATCCTAAGTGACGTGCGCAAGTGCGCATGTGTTCACGTGCGCACTTCGGCACTTGGGCACATGCGCACCTTAGAAGAAGTATCGGTACCAGGCGTAGAGCCCAAGGGCAAGCAACGTGAGTCCGGGCCCAACTCTTATCCATTTGCTGCCTTGGACGTAGGGCGCCAGTCGTTGTGCAAAAAACACGAGCAAACTGAGAAGGGCGAGGCAACCCACCGCCGTACCGAAAACATAGCTGTGGAGCAGCCCCTTGGTACTCAAGTCAATCCAGCCCTGCACCTTGAGGTAGGCGGTGAATCCCATCCAATACGGAATAGCCATGGGGTTGAGCAGGCTTAGCACAATACCGCGGCGGAACCCGCTTTCCCTAAATCTTTGGGCCAAGCCGCGTTTCGGGCGGGACGGAAGCAAGTTGGTGATCCCCAACAACGTCATCACGATGGCGGCGATGAGTTGGAAGTTCTCCAGGATGACGGGTGATTGGGAGATCAGGTACTGAAATTGAACCCCAATCCAGGCGTATGGATATTCTATGATCGCGACTGCCAGCGCAAACCGCATCGCAATCCGAACCTGGCCCTCCAGGCCGAGTTGGAGTACCGTGATGTTGAGAGTGCCCGGCGGAATTGAACCGACAAAGCTGAAGACAAGCCCCAGGAAAAAAACCCAGAGATAGCTCATTGGCTGGTCAACGATTTGAATCGACGATAGATCTGGCGCGCCTCCAGAAAGCCGATGTACGGCGTTCCCCGCTGGTGGTTTTCACGGCTCACACGGTAAATATCACTCCAATGTTGAAAAAGAACACGGAGTCCCTCCCACAAGGAAAAGCCCGGTTGGTAAATGTGTGCCGGTTCAGCGCCGCAACCATTCAATTCCAGGACTACGACTCGTCCTGCTTCGAGGTCGGCCTCCGAGGCCGCTCGTAAATCATAGCGACCAAAGAAGAACCCCGGAATCTGTTTGCTGATGGAGTCAAATGAAGCATTCAGCCTTTCCGTGATCAGGTGATTTGCGTTCAGGAATTTCGTACCAAGACAGTGGTTTCCAATCGAGACCAATTCAACCGTTTCACCGTTTGGGATCACCGAATCCAACCGGTCGGCATGTGAAAAGCGCAATTGTTCCCACTGCAATCGCGCGCGGTCCTTCGCGAGAATCAGCGCTTTCAGCGTTTTCTTGCCGTCGCCGGTTACGCTAAGCATTTCCTTACCCACGATCGAGATTACCCTGCCTGACGATTCGCTAGGGTAACGGACATAAAAGACACCGAACTCCAGCGGCAGGTCCACATAAGCCTGCACGAGAAAAGGCACATTGCAAAGAGCGAGGTACTCCGCAATATCATTTTCAGACGAAATCTTTCGAACACGCCAACCGCGTTCTCCAACGTCAGGTTTGAAAATCACCGGAAATGTCAATCCTGCGCGTCGCAACTGATCCATCACATATTCCCGATCCGTGGGGAACGGTATCAACAGCGTCATTGGCTTAACCGCCTCAGGAACAAGACTCATCACATCGGCCTTTGATTCGCCGAACATTCCACCCATGAGAATCCCCGGATTGGTTGCGGAGAAGAACGTGAACGACCGTGCCTTCAAGGAGAGCCATAGCCAATATACATAGAGAGGGGAATGAACGATGTTGAATGGCCAGTACTCCCAGCTCCTCAGTTTGATAAGAAAACTACGGATCATGATTCTTCAACCAGATCATTCACCCGGTCCCATACGAGGGTCGGTTCAAATCCTTTTCCGATAACAAACGTTGCAGCTTTCTTCTTCACCACAGCCGGATGATCGCCTTTGACAGACGCTAATTTCTTGCGCAGCAGGTTTTCCAGCGTTTTCCTGTAGGCCGCTGGCTCTATCTCGCCCAGGGCGTTGCGAATACAACGCGGACTTACGTCATGGGCCTCGAGGGCCAGCGTGATCTTTACTTTTCCCCACTTCTGCATTCGGAATTTGCCGCCGGCAAACGCGGTGGCGAACCGTTGCTCGTTCAAAAAACCTTCTGTGATTAGTCGGGTAAGGATTTGCTCCACTTCGGAAGGAAACAATCCAAGGCTGTACAGCTTTGTCCTCACTTCTTTATGGGATCTTTCCTGGTAGGCGCAATAACGGCAAGCCCGGGCGAAGGCTTCGTCCGGTGGTATTCGCTTGGTGGCCTTGCCGGTTGTACGTGATAGCGACACGCGGCGAAGCTACTGCCGCAAAAATCAAAATGAAAGAAGTACTACGCCAGCAGTCCTTTTGTCTTCAGGATGCTGACGAGAAATTTTCGCTCGTTGTCAGTGGTGAAAATCTTGAAGGGCAGGTGAATCAATTGTGCCTTGTTTACATACAAAAGGTAGAAGTCCTTGCCCACTTTCGCGCGTTTGATCTGATCCCACTTGAGCGGCATCCCTTCTCTCGCATTGAGTTTCATAACAATCTGCTGGCTGTTGATCTCGTACGAGAAACGCTCAAAGAGCATCTTGCCCTGGTCGAGCTGCGTGACACCGTAAAACTGGATCAACCAAAAAAGAACAAACAACCCGTAAGCCATCAGTCCGCCGAATATCCACCAGAAACTGGGGATCCAGAAATACAGGAGGCAAATCCCCAGGGCGATGGGAATGGTCCACCACTGCTGGCGCAGCACGCTGCCCAGGGCAAGCTTGATGTAGAGGGGGCGCTCAAGGCGGTAGTTGCGGGTCTTAACAATCATGGGTCATCCGTGGATGGGGCGCAAAGTTAATCGCCCGTCGGGAATCTCGCTACATCACCTTGAGACTGAGGTCCAGGCTTCGCACCGTGTGCGTCAGGGCACCCATCGAGATGTAATCGACGCCGGTCAGGGCCACCGCACGAAGGTTGCCTTCGTGGATGCCGCCGCTGGCCTCTGTGCGACATCTTCCAGCGATTCGCGTCACCGCCTCCCGCATCATTTCGGGCGCCATGTTGTCCAGCAAGATAATATCAACACCTGCGGCAAGGGCATCGTCGACTTCTGCCAGTGAACGGGTTTCGACTTCTATTTCCAGCGCTTTGTCATAGTCGCGGAGGTATTTCTTCACACGGCCAACGGCCACACCGATTCCGCCGGCAAGATCGATGTGGTTGTCTTTCACCATGATTTTGTCATAGAGGCCAATCCGGTGGTTGGTACCGCCACCGATGTGTACCGCCCACTTCTCCGCCATGCGAAAGTTGGGAGTGGTTTTGCGCGTGTCCATCAATTTGGCGCGGGTTCCCTCGAGCAACCCGCACAACCGATGCGTGTGTGATGCAATGGCGCTCATCCGCTGCATGCAATTCAGGATGAGCCTTTCAGTAGTGAGCAATGTTCGTGCGGGCCCTGCGGCGAAAAAGGCTACATCTCCGGGTTTGATTTCCGCCCCGTCGGAAAGCAATTCCGTGAGCACGACACGGGGATCGACCCGCTCATAAATCAGCCGGGCCATGGAGACACCAGCCAGTATGCCGGAATCTTTCACGAGCAGTTTTACCTGGGCGGTGGCCTCTTCGGGAATTGTTGCCAGGGTTGAGTGATCTCCGTCACCGAGGTCTTCAGCAAGGGCGAGTTCGAGAAACGCCGAGAGGTTTTCGGGGGTGATGTAGGGTGGAAGATGAGAGGATTCGGAGCGCACTACTCCTTCACAAAACTGATTTCGTGCACGAGGTAAGTGTCACCCACCTGGCGAACGCGGATCAGTACCGTGTAGACCTCGCCGCCCGTCAGGTAGCGGCCCACGGCAAACTGAAGGCCGCCTTTGGACGACCCGGTGTGCATGATGGCAAAGTCAGTGACGGGATGTTTCTTGAAAAACTCCTTAAGGACGAATTCCGACTGGGCCTTGCTGTAGGTGTTGATGTTGCCTTCCAGGTTAATATCCACAGAAACGGCAAAGGTCTTTACCAGGGCCGCGACATCGCCCTTCTTGATGGCATCGCGGGCCGGGTTGAATATGTCCGCCTGCGCCAATCCCGGAACCGTGGTGCCAACCAAAACTGCCAGCAAGAGCAAAATGCGCTTCATACGGTCTTATTCATTCCAAAAGTATGCCATTAAACACGTACCGCCAACCGCCTGAATGCGCCTCCGCACGCTGCACAGGCGTATATTTGATCCAAAGTTGACCATGAGCCGTAACGTCCTCCTTATGATTCTCGATGGTTGGGGCATTGCCAGGAACAAGAAGGTTTCTGCCGTCGACCAGGCGAACACCCCATATATCCGGTCGCTCTACCAAAAGTATCCGCACAGCCAGCTCGATGCATCAGGTCTCGCCGTGGGACTCCCGGAAGGACAGATGGGCAACTCCGAAGTGGGACACATGAACATCGGCGCCGGACGCGTGGTCTATCAGGATCTCGTCAAAATCAACAAAGCCGTCGACGAAAGAACGCTCGACAACAACCCGGTACTTATAGCGGCATACGACTACGCAGCAAAAGAAAACAAAGCCGTCCACCTGATCGGCCTTGTTTCGGACGGCGGCGTTCACTCCCACATTCATCACCTCGAAGGACTGTGCACCATTGCAGCCAATCGAAAACTGAAGCGCGTTTTTGTTCACGCCTTCACCGACGGCCGCGACACCGATCCGAAAGG
>CAZJWV010000031.1:10911-30140 GCA_964549855.1 uncultured Ohtaekwangia sp.
TGAAGCGCGTTTTTGTTCACGCCTTCACCGACGGCCGCGACACCGATCCGAAAGGTGGAATCGGCTACCTGCGCGAGTTGCAAGGACATCTTCAGAAAACCACAGGCCGGATTGCGAGCATTGTCGGCAGGTACTACGCCATGGATCGCGACAAGCGCTGGGAACGGGTAAAGCTTGCCTACGACCTGCTCGTGAATGGCAAAGGAACCCTGGCGAAAGACCCGTTGAAAGCGATGGAAGATTCCTATGCCGCCGGCGTTACGGATGAGTTTGTGAAACCAGTCGCGATCGTCGGCGACGATGGCAAGCCCCTGGCTACGATCTCGGAAGGTGATGTCGTGATTTGTTTCAACTTCCGCACCGACCGCGGGCGGCAAATCACCATGGCCCTTACTCAACAAGATTTCCCGGAGCAGGGAATGCACAAGCTCAAGCTTCACTACGTGACCATGGCCAACTACGACGACTCGTTCAAAGCTGTCGATGTCATCTTCGACAAGGACAACCTCGACAATACGCTGGGCGAGGTCGTGGCCGAGGCTGGTAAGAAGCAAATCCGTATTGCCGAAACAGAAAAATACCCGCACGTCACGTTTTTCTTCTCGGGCGGCAGGGAGGAACCATTCCCCGGAGAAACAAGAATACTCTGCCCTTCGCCGAAAGTAGCCACCTATGATTTGAAGCCGGAGATGAGTGCGGCCGACATTCGCGACCGCATCATTCCCGAACTCGACAAACGTGAAGCGAATTTCATCTGTCTGAACTTCGCCAACCCTGACATGGTCGGACACACTGGCGTCTTTAAGGCGGCCGTGAAAGCCTGCGAGACGGTTGATCAGTGCAACCAGGCGGTGACCGAGGCAGCGCGCCGCAACGGGTATGTGACCCTGATTATCGCCGACCACGGGAACGCCGAGGTGATGATCAACGACGACGGCACACCGAACACCGCTCACACCACCAACCCCGTTCCTTTCATAGTGGTTGACGATCAGAAAAAGCACGTTCCTAAAAACGGTAAGCTCGGCGACCTCGCTCCCACCATTTTACACCTTATGGGTGTTCCGGTCCCTGGAGAAATGACCGGGAACAATTTACTCGGTGCTTAAGTTTAAGAGGATCATGTACGCACCATTTAATGAAATGCCCGACGACGCAAGGCTCTGGATTTACCAGGCAGACCGGGCATTTACTCCCCAGGAGCACGCAGCCATTTCAAGTGATCTTGTTCACCTTTGTCAGAACTGGCTTGCCCATGGATCACCGCTCAAGACCTCTTTCCGAATAGACTTTAATCAATTCATTATCCTGGCGGTTGATGAGCGCCACCTGGGAGCCAGTGGTTGTTCCATCGATGGCACCGTGCGTCTCCTCAAAGGACTTCAGCAGCGGCTCGGGCTTAACTTTTTCGATCGCGAATCGATCGCCTTCCTGAGCGAGGGTAGCGTAGCGTGTTACCCGAAGAATCGCCTCAAAACACTTTTTGCGGAAGGCGTACTTACCGGCGATTCCGTTACGTTCAATAATACGCTGACCTCAAAGGCAGATTTCGAGAAAGAATGGAAAGTGAACGTCAAAAGCAGTTGGCTGGCGCGGTATTTACCGAAGTCCGAGGGAGCAATCACTCCCCCTTGAGCCTCCCCTTTTTTGTACCTTTCGAACCTATGAAAAAGGCGTTCCTTGGCGTAGTTGTCATCCTGGCTTGGTCGCTAAGCGGCTGCAGCCCGGAGTCAAAGGCGTTGAAGAACTTTCGCTTTGGCAACTATGAGAACACCATCGCATTCTACCAGGGCGTACTGAAATCACAACCCAACAACGGGAAGGCCAACTACTACATCGGGGAATCCTATCGGTTATCCAACCGCATCAAACAGGCAGAACCTTACTATGCGAAGGCCGGCGGCCCCGGCGTGCCTAAGGATACCGTGCTTTTCTACCTGGCGAAGGCCCAGCAGGCCAACGGCAAGTATGATGCCTCTATCAAGACACTCGAGACGTTGCAATCCTCTACTGAGGTCGAAGGCCTGCGCGACCTTGCAGGCAAAGAGTTGGCTGGGCTCAGCAACATGGGTGAACTGAATGAGAAGAAGAACTACTATAAGGTGAAGAATCTCGAAGTCCTCAATTCAAACTTCAGTGAGTATTCGCCCGCCTACCTCAACGGCGAATTATATTTCACCTCGTCGCGTTCGAACGACCGGATCTTTGGTTCGACCGGCACACCCTTCACAGACCTGTACAAGGCAAAGACACAAGGGGCAAATGTTGACGTTGAGTCGGTGAAGGCGCTGCCCGAGTCCATCAATACGCCCAACGTAAACGTAGGCACTATCACATTCTCCCCGGATGGGAAGACGATGGTGTTCGCCAGGGGCAACACGGGCAGACGCAAGGGAACCAATGACGTAGACTTGTACCTGTCCAGGTTCCGCAACAATGCATGGACGGAGCCAGTGCAAATCAACATCAACCAACCGGATTCCTGGGAGTCGACACCGGCGTTTAGCCCCGACGGCCGGCACTTGTATTTTTCCTCCAACCGGAAAGGTGGCCAGGGCGGCCTTGACCTGTACTCGGCACAGATGGATTCACGCGGGCGCTTCACACGCGTGCGAAACCTCGGCCCCGAGATCAACACTGCGGGGAACGAATCCTTTCCGCACGTAGCGGAAAATGGCAAATTGTATTTTTCATCGGACGGACATCCCGGCTACGGTATGCTGGATCTTTTCGTCGTCAATCGCCTGAACGGGAAGACCGTGATCGACAACCTTGGGCAACCCGTCAATTCCACGGGAGACGACTTCGGCATCTTCCTCTTTCGCATCGATCGCGGGTTTTTCACCAGCAACCGCGACGGCGGCAAGGGCGACGACGACATCTACACTTTCGTCAACGAAGATCCCAACCTGCGCGTGGTTAACTACTACTTACAGGGCATCACTTACTCCATGAGGCCCGACAGCACGCGTGATATTTTGCCCGAAACCAAAGTGACTTTGCTGGATTCAAGGGGAGACATCATGCAGGACTATGTTACCGGATCGGACGGCAAGTTTACTTTCCATGTTTACGAAAACGAGAAGTATACGCTCTTGGGCGAAACGACCGGCTTCCTGGTTGAGCGCGGGCAATACCAGACCATCGGCAAATCAGTAGACCCGGCCACGCTCACTGAACTCGTCACCAATATTACACTCGACACGCTGCTGGTACTCGACCGGCTTGAGAAGAACAAGGTGTTTGTGTTGAAGAACATCTACTTCGGCTACGACAGCGCCAACATCCGTCCCCAATCAGCATTTGAGCTTGACAAGCTTGTGGACGTGCTGAACGACAATCCTGAAATCAAGATTGAAATGTCGTCACACACCGACAGTGTTGGTACGGTAGAGTCCAACATCAACCTGTCACAACGCCGCGCGGCAGCTACGGTAAACTATCTCATCCGCAAAGGCATTGCCTCTGAGCGATTGGTGGCAAAGGGGTATGGTGAATCCAAACCCATCGCACGCAACACCAACCGGGACGGGTCAGATAACCCCGAAGGTCGTCAACGGAACCGCCGCACGGAATTCAAGATCCTGGAGATCGGCATCAAGCAGGTTAAAGACGAGGACGACGAAGACGAAGATGACAAGTTCTTCAAGAAGGGGACTGAGAAAAACCCTGATCCTGATTAAAATCGGGACTAATCAGTAGCCCTTCGTTATTCCCTTTTCCGTCGCAGGCACCCCCTCCTTCATCCATCTCGGCTCAGGGGCTCCCTTGAGGTAGTAATCGAAGTACTGCTTCATCCGGATTTGAAAGTCCATCCGGTTTTCCCGTTTCACCGGCCAGTGCGGTTCGCCGTTGTAGTTCAGCATCCAAACCGGCTTGTTCATGCGCCGCAATGCCAGGTACATTTCGATCCCCTGGTACCACGGCACCGCATCATCCGCATCGTTCGCCATAAGTAATACGGGAGTCTGGATCTTGTCGGCGAAAAAGATGGGCGAGTTCTCAATGAAGTGCATCGGTTTTTCCCACAGCGTGCCGCCGATACGGCTTTGCGAATGCTCGTATTGGAACATCCTGCTCAGCCCGGTGCCCCACCGGATTCCGCCATACGCGCTGATCATGTTTGCCACGATGGCTCCGGCTTCCGCAGCTTTGAACAGGTTTGTCCGCGTCAGCAGGTAGGCGATCTGGTACCCACCCCAACTGTGGCCCTGGATGCCGATGTTCTTTTCGTCCACAAAGCCCTTAGCAATGAGCGATGTCACGCCGGGGAGAATGCAGTTTTGAGCACTTTCACCCGGGAATCCAATGCGGTATACAATATCCGGCACAAATACCAGGTAGCCGTCGCTGACATAAGTAGAGCGGTTGATGGTAGAGCGAAGCGGCGTTGGTGGGATATACGCGTGAAGGTTGTCGCTTTCGCGCTCGTAGAAGTACACGATCATCGGGTACTTCTTCTTCGGATCAAATCCTTCCGGCTTGTACAGCATTCCCGTAAGGGGAATGTTGTCGAGCGAGGTCCACGTCACCAGCTCGACACTTCCCCAGAAGTAGTTTTTCATTTGAGGATTCGCCAGGCTCACTTTCTTTGGTTGTGAGAATGTCATATCGGATACCCAGACATCCGGGAATTCCCTGAAACTCTCACGCGTGTACATGAGTTTGTCGGCGCTCCGGGCCTTTGAAAGCATGCCAAAGCGGGCATTCTCAGTGATCAGCCGCGTAAGTTTTCCGTCACGTAAGGAAAGCCGGCTGAACCCCGAGGCCTTGGTTCCTTCATTGAACGAGGTCAAAACCATGTCCTTTGCAGGATCGACAAAGCGTTCTTCGATATCGAGGCGCTGGTAGCGATAGACCACCTTCTCGGATCTGCCAGTGCGGGTGAGATTTTGAGCGGGCTTCTTTCCCTCCGGGTCAAGTCCCCAGACGTCGTATCGATCATACACCAAGAAGAGTTGATCATCGGCAGTCCACCCCGCAGCACCATACGGCGGCGGGTAGTCAGGCTCATCGGAACGCTCGTCTGCGAATCGCACTTTGATCCCACGGGTAAGATTGGCAATGCTGCCCGAAGCAATGGAGTAACACATCCATGCCGTATCAGGGGCACTGAACCAGTACACATAGCGGGCCTTGGGCGAAAGCCGTGGATTTCCCTTGATCTTGCCGGCTACCGTTGTCCGCTGGCGCTTCGAAAGGTCATAGAGATAAACATCGGTGTATGCAGAAGGGTCCCATGTGATCATCTTGCGATAAGGAACGTCAGTTTCGCCAAGCACTAACGGCGCATTGCCCTCATCACCCAGCTCAGCGGTCGGAATTTCGCGGGAACCGAGTTGCATTACGTCTTGTTTGGCCAGGTCGACGACGGCCAGGTACGAACGCTTCTTCTCAGTATCCAATTGCTTGTTCTGCATGGGGTATATGTAGTCGTCGTCGCCACCCCAGATTTCTACCTGAACAATTTCTTCTGTCAACAGCGTAGTATCGGCCTGCACGAGTATCGGTGACGATCCGAAAAACAGCCTGCTCCCGTTCTTTGCAAACTGCGGAGTATAGTTCTCATTGACGATCCAGCTTGGAGGAAGGCCCATGGAATGCTCCACATCGAGAAGTGAGGCTGCCGCGGCACCGGATTTCCAGTGCCACAATTGAAAGTGCCGGACCAACGCTTTTGTCGTATCGGGATCCACAAGAAATGCAACCTGGCTTCCGTCTTCAGCGATCGACAGGTTGCGCATCTTGTGCTTCGGCTTGCCGGTATACAGGTTTTTGAGTGAGGAGGCGGCCAGGTCATACCAGTAAACGCCTGCTCTCATCGTGCTGTCGTTGCCCGTTGATACGAAGAGGAGTCCCTGGCCATATTTGGCGAATGCGTACTCCTTCACGTAGTCAAACGCTGTTTCCTTGCGTGTATCAAGGTTCCGAAGCACCAACTTGTATCCATTGTCATCGGAGAATTTCTTTGCCTTCTTCTTTGTCGGCTTGGCCGCGTCTGGCTTCGCTTTTTCATCTTTAGGTGGCTCCGGCTGGAAGGCCAGCCAACCACCGGTTTTCTCTGGCACACGGAAGGATTTCACGTCAGGGATTCGCTCAAGCCCACGCGTTGCAAACGAGTAGATTCCCAAGGAATCTTTCGGGAGGTCTTCCTTCTTCTTTTTTTGACGGCGGAGTTCTTTAACCACCTTCTGTTGTGGTTTGATCCTGAACACAGCGAACTTGCTGTCAAAGGTCAGGCTGATGGATTCGGCGCGGGCTGCGGAGTCGCGGGTGCCCGTCTTCAGGTTGGCAAAGTAGACACGGCCGTCGCCATCCTGTGGATTCACGAGGAATACCGCGTGATTCCCGTCCGGAGTGAGACTCTTGAACGGAATCTCTTTCCATGCGTCGTACACGGTATGCGACAACGGCTTCTTGACCACGGGAGCTTGTGTCGACTTATTCTTTTGTGCAGTCCCTGTTAAAGCGATGCAGATGAACAGCAATAGTAGTGCGGAGCGCATAGGCAGTAGGATTTGGGCGGTAAAGTATAAAAAGTTAACCGGGCCCAATGCGGTATTTGGACCAGCGGGGCCCCGGCATTAAGCCGGGGGCTCAGGAGTAGACAAACTCCCCGTGCGGGGATCGAATCGTCACTTTTTTTCCGGCAGCAGGCTCCACACGCCCGATGAGCCTGGATTCCACGTTAACCGATTCAGCGGCTCTGATAATTTCCGCGGCGTCTTTGGGCGACACATAGATCTCCATTCGATGACCCATGTTGAACACCTTGTACATCTCCTGCCACGTCGTCGCGCTTTGCTCGTAGATCAGCTCGAACAGCGGGGGCACCGGAAACAGGTTGTCTTTGATGATGTGAAGATCTTCGACAAAGTGAAGCACTTTTGTCTGGGCGCCTCCGCTGCAGTGTACCATGCCGTGAATCCGCTCCCGCATCTTTCGCAACACCGGCAGCATGACCGGGATGTACGTGCGTGTCGGTGACAAGACGAGCTTGCCGGCATTCAACGGGACTCCGGGGATCGAGTCAGTCAGTTTGTATTTCCCGCTGTAAACCAGGTCATCAGGTACCTCGGGATTGAATGACTCGGGGTATTTCCGCGCGTACTCCTTTACAAAGATGTCATGACGGGCCGAAGTGAGGCCATTGCTTCCCATCCCCCCATTGTAATCCAACTCGTAGCTGGCCTTGCCATAGGAGGAAAGCCCGACAATCACGTCTCCTGCGCGTATGTTGGCATTGTCGATCACTTCTTTTCGGGGCATTCGTGTCACCACTGTGCTGTCTACCTGGATCGTGCGCACGAGGTCGCCCACATCTGCTGTTTCACCGCCGGTACTGTGAATCTCAAGGCCGTAGCTCCGCAGCAAGGCGGCAAACTCTTCAGTGCCCTGGATGATGGCCGAAATCACTTCTCCTGGAATGCGGTGCTTGTTCCGCCCGATGGTTGAGGAAAGAAAAATGGGACCAACTGCTCCCACACAAAGCAAGTCGTCAACATTCATTACCAGGGCATCCTGGGCAATGCCCTTCCAGACCGAAAGATCTCCGGTCTCGCGCCAATAGAGATAGGCCAATGACGATTTGGTGCCCGCACCATCGGCATGCATCACGTTGCAGTACGCTGGATCCCCTGCGAGCAGATCGGGGCTGACTTTGCAGAACGCACGCGGGAAAAGTCCCTTGTCCAACTTCTCAATAGCGCGATGTACGTCCTCTTTGGAGGCCGAAACGCCGCGTTGATCGTATCGGTCAGACATGCAAAGGGTAAACTATTTGTTGAGCACTAGCTTGGTCCATGCGCTCGTCGAGTTGGTCAAATCAGGGTTCCCCTGACCGTTGTATCCTTGCATCCGGCTGAGCTGCCGGGGGGTCAAATCGGCGCCCGCCAGTGGGGCATTCTTTGTCGTCGGTTTCTGTTTTGGAGGGACATATCTCCCGGTTTCAAATCCCACGGAGAGTTCCTTCAGGTTAGCCTTTGAAAGCCGGTAAGCTCTGAAAGGAATCAAAGCCTCATATACATAGGCACCGTCTGCATCAAGATCGATGGCCACCTTGATCCCGTTGGTAATGCCTGACCGCGTGGCTGTGATGGGATCGTCCGCCAGGCCAATTAGTTCCATCACCTCGAGGTTGGTGACCATGGCACGGTCAGCCCTTTTTGCGAACTCTGCACGTTCGCCGCTGGAATTTCCCACCTCCCCTTCGGTCTGCAGTGCGTCAATTCTTTCCTGGGCTTCAGCGCCGCCAGAGGGGAATTTCAATCCAAATGTTTTTTTCTTTTTCCCTGCCGGGTCAAACCATAGGGTGAACCCAAATGCGCCCATCTTTCTCTTGGTGAAGAAATCGGAAGACTTCACGCGTACATACAGATTCTGATCATCGGCACAAACGTTGAAGCTGAATTTCTTGTCTTCATCGACGACCCAGGTCATGGGCCACTCGTCTGCATTGCCGTCCAAAGTGATAGCCGAGCTAAGAGGGCATGGCGCCTCGGACTGTGCAAGTGCCGAAACAGGTATGAGCAACAAGAGAAGTAATGGCGTGAGTTTCATATTCGGGCTAAATTTCTCCCCCCTCTCCTCCGGCTTGCCCGTCGAAGCCCTGATAGCTATCGGGGCGAAGGCGGGAGAGGGGCCGGGGGTGAGGTCAAAGGTAGAAAATCGGCGCAGTCAAGTCTTGCGCATCCGTTTGAACATTTCCCAGCAGACAATGCCGACGCAAACGGAGATGTTTAGCGAGTGCTTTGTCCCTGACTGGGGGATAACAATCGCGCCATCGGCCAATGCAATCACTTCTTCGCTAACCCCGTTTAGTTCATTGCCAAACACGACACATAGCTTACCCGTGCTCTCTACAGCAAACTCTTCGAGGGGCTGACTCCCAGTGGTCTGCTCAACCACCATGAGCTTGTAGCCCTCCGCCTTCAACTTTCGCGCTGCTTCCTCAGGCCGATCAACGTATGACCATGATACTGACTCCGTTGCGCCCAATGCGGTTTTGTGAATCTCTCGATGTGGCGGGGTGCCGGTAATGCCTGTCAGCACGATCCGCTCACAAGAGAAGGCATCCGCCGTGCGGAACGCTGAACCCACGTTGTGCAGGCTCCGCACGTTGTCAAGGAGTAACACCAGGGGAATTTTCGGTGCTTTCCGAAATTCGTCGACCGACAGGCGGTCAAGCTCTTCCATGGTCAATTTCCGCATGGGCGAAAATTAACCATGATTCGCTTGATTAAAGGATGATAACCCTGATTTAAGGATTAAGGACATGCAACGGTTTTGATTAGAATTCGTTTTCCCTAGGCATGAGGAAGGGTGTCCTGTGTCTTCTCTGGCTCGTCCCCGCACTTTGCGCAGGGCAGGACACCTGGAAAGACGTCTATTCAGAAGATGCCTGGGCCGACCGCGATCGCTGGCAGAAGCCTGCTGAGCTGATTGGATACCTCCAGGTTCGCGCCGGAAGCAAGGTGGCCGATGTGGGCTGCCACGAAGGCTACATGACTGTAAAACTCGCCGCTGCAGTGGGACCGAAAGGCACCGTGTATGCCGTCGACATCGAAACAGCAAAATTGGAACGTCTCAAGAAGAACCTTACCGACCGAGGCATCACCCAAGTCGAGGCTGTGAAAGGTGATGAGGCCGATCCACACCTGCCGGCCGGTTCTCTCGACGCTGTGCTAGTCCTCGACACCTATCACGAGATGGATCAGCACGATGAGATGCTTAACAAGATCAAGACGGCGCTTAAACCCGGCGGGAGGCTTGTGTTGTGCGAGGCGATTGCCGACAGCCGGAGAACGGCTACCCGCGAGGAACAGCAACGCAAGCACGAACTGGGTCTCGCTTTTGCCCTGCAAGATGTCAAGAAGGCCGGGTTCAGCATCGTGTACCAGGCAGATCGTTATATCGACCGCACAGCGGAAAAAGGAGACTTCATGTGGATACTTGTCGTGAAAAAATGACATCCCTGTCCTCCCAAATTCGCTAGGGTTCCTTCTAACTTGCCGGTCCCTATGTCGGCCCGGTCGGATACACCCCTCTCCAAGCAATACAATGCCATCAAGGCCAAGTACCCCGGGGCGCTTTTGCTTTTCCGTGTCGGGGATTTCTACGAGACCTTCGGCGATGATGCGGTCGTGGCGAGCAAAGTGCTCGACATCGTGCTCACCAAAAGGGGTAACGGATCGGCGTCAGAAACAGAATTGGCCGGATTCCCGCACCACGCCCTCGACTCCTACTTGCCCAAACTTGTTCGTGCGGGTCACCGTGTTGCCATCTGCGACCAGTTGGAAGATCCTCGCTTTGTCAAAGGCATCGTCAAGAGGGGCGTGACCGAATTGGTCACCCCGGGAGTTTCTTACAACGATCATGTTCTGGAGCGAAAGCGCAACAACTTCCTGGCGGCGGTCCATGTCGAAGCCGCGGTAATGGGTGTCGCCTTCCTGGACATCAGCACCGGTGAGTTCTATTGCGCACAGGGCACCGAGGACTACATCCTTAAACTCATTCAGAGCCTTTCCCCGGCGGAAATTATCTTTTCAAAAGGGCAACGGGCACGCCTCGAGCCTCACTTCGACGCTGACTATGCCACTTTCGCGCTTGACGATTGGGCCTTCGCGTACGATTATGCCCAGGAGAAACTGCTTGCACAATTCAAGACAGCCAGCCTAAAGGGATTTGGTGTCGACGGCCTGAATGCCGCAGTGGTAGCCGCTGGCGCCGTGCTGCATTATCTCGAAGCCACCGAGCACCGGGAAACCCACCACATCGCGTCTCTCTCCCGAATGGACGAAGAGAGCTACGTGTGGCTCGACAAATTCACCATCCGCAACCTAGAGTTGACCCAGTCCCCGCAGGAAGGTGGTGTTCCGCTCCTCCAGGTACTCGATCGGACCGTAACACCGATGGGCTCCCGGCAGCTGAGAAAATGGATCGTGCTTCCCCTCAAAGACAGGCAAGCCATCGGTGAGCGACTCGACGTGGTCAATACATTCTTCGGTGACCCAGACCTCGCCGGCAAAGTAGAAGGCCTTTTTCACCAGGTCGCGGACCTCGAGCGTCTGATTTCAAAAGTTGCCGTGGGGCGCATCAATCCCAGGGAGATGCTTCAGCTCAGGCGATCGCTTCGCGTTGTTAAGCCTGCCCAGGAACTGATGAAGAAGACTGGCACCACGGAGTTAGTCAAGCTGGCCGACCAATTGAATCCGTGTGAGTTCCTCCTCGAGCGGATTGAACGGGAACTCAACGAAGATGCGCCACTCCTTCTGCACCATGGAGGAATCATCAAGGAGGGCGTGAACCCCGAGCTGGACGAGCTGCGTACCATCGCATTCGCTGGGAAGGACTATCTCCTACAGATTCAACGCCGGGAAGTTGAACGAACGGGAATCAACTCGCTCAAAATTTCATACAACAAGGTCTTCGGTTACTACCTGGAGGTAAGTCATGCAAACCGCGACAAGGTGCCTGACGACTGGATCCGGAAGCAGACGCTCGTTAACGCCGAGCGCTTCATTACCGAAGAGCTAAAGGAATACGAAGAAAAAATATTACATGCTGAAGAAAAGCTGACGGCGATTGAGCAGCGCCTTTTTCAAGACCTGGTTCGAAATGCCGCAGATTTCACGGCTCCGATTCAGCAGAATGCACGTGTCATTGGAGCGGTCGACTGCCTGTTGTCCTTTGCTGCCGTGTCGCGCGCCAACCGGTATGTGCGACCCGAGATCGACGAAAGCCTGGTGATCGATATCAAGGATGGAAGGCATCCCGTCATCGAAAAGCAACTGCCTCCGGGCGAAAGCTACGTCCCCAACGACGTTTACCTGGACACCGACGGTCAGCAAATCCTGGTGATTACCGGCCCCAACATGGCTGGAAAGTCTGCGCTCCTGCGGCAGACCGCACTCATCGTGCTAATGGCGCAAGCAGGGAGTTTTGTCCCTGCCTCGGCCGCTCGCATCGGACTTGTCGATAAGATCTTCACGCGTGTAGGGGCCTCCGACAACCTGTCGCGGGGAGAATCTACGTTCATGGTTGAGATGACCGAGACGGCCAGCATCCTCAACAACCTCAGCCAACGGAGCCTGATACTGATGGACGAGGTCGGCCGGGGCACCAGCACCTACGACGGGGTTTCAATTGCCTGGGCAATCGTCGAGTATTTGCACCAGCATGGTGAATACCGACCCAAAACCCTTTTCGCCACGCATTACCATGAGCTGAATCAGCTGGCGGAAGACCTGGTTCGGGTGAAGAACTTCAATGTCAGTGTGAAAGAAGTTGACGACAAAATACTCTTCATGCGAAAGTTGAAGGAAGGTGGCAGTGAACACAGCTTCGGCATTCACGTGGCCCAGCTGGCGGGTATGCCCACCAAGATTGTGCTCCGTGCAAGTGAAATCCTGCATTTCCTGGAAAAGGATCATCGCAAAAATAAACAGGCGGTGAAGCTCGCCGATCTTCCGAAAGAAACCTTTCAGATGAATCTCTTCGAAGCCGATCCCGCCACACGGCAAATCCGGGAATTGCTGGCGCCGATCGACATCAACACGTTGAGCCCGGTTGAGGCGCTGTTGAAGCTGAACGAGATCCTTTCGATTCTGAAGAAATAATCAGCGCCGTCGCGGGCCGCGGGAAAAAGGTTTCCTTCCAGGGAACGATTTCTTCGGATGCTCTTCAGGCCGGTAGTCGGGTCCCGGGCCGATTGAGCCTGGCAATTCCAGTTTGGGGATGTTGGCGCCGATAAGGTTTTCAATGGAGAAAAACCGACGCTGGTCACGCTCGTTGATGAATGTAATCGCCGTCCCTGTTGTTTCGGCGCGCGCCGTCCGCCCCACGCGATGAACGTAGTCTTCCGGATCCGGTGGGACGTCGTAGTTGATGACAGCGCTGATCCCCTCCACGTCAATACCCCGCGACAAGACATCGGTGCCGATGAGAATACTCAATTGCCTGCTCTTGAAAGCTCGCATGATTTCTTCCCGTTCCGACTGCTCCAGGTCTGAATGGAACGGCCGCACGGCCAGTCCGCTGCGCATGTAAGTGGCGCCCAATTTCTTCACCATCTCTTTGGTGGAGCAAAAAATGATAACACTCTTCCAGTTATGGGTTTTCAACAAGAAAGCCAGCAAGGCCGGTTTTTGCGAGTCATGCACCACGTAAGCTTGTTGCAGAATGCCATCGGCTGGTTTAGCGATGGAGATGCTGATCTCAGCTGGCTTAATGAGGATCTTGTTTGCCAACTGACGAATGCGCGGCGGCATGGTTGCAGAGAAAAGCAATGTTTGCCGCTGTTTCGGGAGGTAACTGATGATACGCACAATGTCATCAAAGAAGCCCATGTCAAGCATGCGGTCGGCTTCGTCAAGGATCAAGTGTTTGAGATGATCAAATACCACTGTGCCTCCCTGAAGAAGAGCAATCAATCTTCCCGGCGTGGCAATGACGATGTCGGCGCCTTGCTCAAGCGCTTTGCGCTGAACATCCCATGCCGCACCTGTGCCTCCACCATACACAGGGATTGAACTTATGCCGGTGAAGTAGGCGAATCCCTCTATCTGCTGATCAATCTGCTGCGCCAGCTCGCGGGTAGGAGCAATCACCAGGGTGTTCAGGTGACGGTGATCCGTGTTCATGATCTTGTTGATCACAGGCAGGATGTAGGCGGCCGTTTTCCCGGTGCCGGTTTGTGCGCATGCGATGATGTCGCGGCCCTCGAGGATAATGGGGATGGCTTGCTCCTGGATGGGCGTGGGTTTTGCATATCCCATGGAGTCCAGGCCTTCCCTGAGTTTATCCTCAAAATGAAAATCGTCGAAGGTCACGTTTGCTGGTCGATGCGGTCGAACCGCGTGTAAGATTGTAACACTTTGGGAATTCTGATTCCCTCTGCTGTCTGGTTGTTTTCCAGTAGGGCCGCCACTATGCGCGGCAAGGCCAGTGCACTTCCATTGAGGGTATGTAGCAATTCCGCCTTCCCTTCTTTGTTCTTGCAACGAAGCCGCAGACGGTTTGCCTGGTAGGTTTCAAAGTTGCTCACCGAACTCACTTCAAGCCAGCGCTGTTGGGCCCCGGAGAACACTTCAAAGTCGTACGTCATGGCGGAGTTGAAACCCATATCGCCTCCGCAAAGCAACAAGCGGCGGTACGGCAATTCCAGTTTTTCCAACAACCCTTGCACGTAGGCGCACATGGTTTCCAGTGCGGCATACGAATCTGCCGCCTTGCAGATGTGCACGATCTCTACCTTGTCAAACTGGTGAAGGCGGTTGAGTCCTCGCACATGCGCTCCCCAACTTCCGGCCTCGCGACGGAAGCATGGCGTGTAGCCCACATTGCGAATCGGGAGGTCGCGGTCCTCCAGGATCATGTCGCGATAGAGGTTGGTAATGGGAACTTCTGCCGTCGGGATGAGGTACATTCCGTCGGCATTGATGAAATACATCTGACCCTCCTTGTCCGGGAGTTGTCCTGTACCGTAGCCACTCGCTTCGTTCACGACGATGGGTGGTTGTATCTCGTGGTACCCCTTTTGCGCAGCCTCGTCGAGGAAAAAGTTGATGAGTGCGCGTTGCAGCTTTGCGCCTTTCCCTTTGTACACCGGGAAGCCCGCGCCGGAAATCTTGACTCCAAGATCGAAGTCGATGATGTCGTATTTCTTGATAAGTTCCCAATGAGGTAACGCGTCGGTCCCCAGCATGGGCATCTCGCCCTGTTGATGCACATTCAGGTTGTCATCCGCTCCCTTTCCGGCGGGCACCTTTTCGGCCGGCACATTGGGGATCTTGTAAAGAATTTGCTGGAGCTGGGCTTCTTCAGCGGTTACTTCCTCGTCCAACTTCTTTATCGCATCCTTTTTGCCTGCGATGTCCGTTTTCAAGGCATCCGCCTCAGCTTTTTTCCCTTCCTTCATCAATTTGCCGATCTGCGACGAGAGGGAATTAAGCGTTGCGCTGGCCTCGTCGCGAAGAACTTGTTTGCGCCGGCGCTCCTTGTCGTGTTCGAGGGCGGCGTCCACCAGGGCCTCGGCATCAGCAAGGTTTCGCTTCTTCAGGCCTGCCAGTACCTTGTCCCGGTTGTCGCGGATCGTCGTTGTAAGTAACATCAGGTTACAATAGTCGGGGCAAAACTACCACAATGGAGCACAATTTTTTCCCGGGGTATTTGATATTGACTCAAATTGGCCCTATACTTGCAGGGTCAAATCAGGCCATCCGGGCCGTTTCTCAGCACACCGATCCACTGTTTAGGTTTTCTTTCTGAAACGTTCCGTGACTTCCTGATTTCTCCCGAGGCAACTCCAGCCGGGGATTTCATTTACCCACAATATTATTTCAGCTTACTTTTTTCTAACCTCTCATGTATACCATTGATGATTTAAACGTCAGGCTGCTGTCTGAACTCAAGGACATCGCCGAAGGAATGGGTGTCAAGAATGCAAAAAAACTGGCTAAGCAAGAGCTGGTTTATAAGATCCTCGATCAGCAAGCCCTTATCGACACGCCGGGCAGCAAGGAGCCCCACGACTCTGGCGAAAAGAAACTCCGTCCGCGCCGTCGTGAAAACGTGGCCCCTCGGGAGGAGCGCGAGCCCAGGCCGACGCCCACATCCGCACCAAGCCCAGCGCCTGCTCCGATGGCGCCCGCTCCGGCCATGGAGGCCAATGGCACGGTCACTCGCTTTGAGCAACCCCAGCAGCAACAACAGCAGCAGCGTTACGAAGAAGCGCCTCGCCCTCCCCAGCCCCCGCAACACACAGGAGGGGGTGACCAGCCTCCCCAGCAGCAGAATCAGAATCAGAATCAAAATCAGAATCAAAATCTTCCACCCGACCGCAACCAGCAACAGCGCATTTCCAATATCAAGGAATTCGATGGCGCTGTTACCAGCGAAGGCGTACTTGAACTCATGCAGGATGGATACGGGTTCCTGCGTTCCTCCGACTACAACTACCTGGCGAGTCCTGATGATATCTACGTATCCCCTGCGCAGATCAAAACGCTTGGCCTGAAAACAGGCGACACCGTCCGCGGCCAGATTCGCCCGCCAAAGGAAGGAGAGAAATACTTCGCACTCCTGAAAGTGGACGATGTGAATGGGAAAACAACTGAAGAGATCCGCGACCGTGTGGCGTTCGAATACCTCACACCGCTGTTCCCCAACCAAAAGTTGAAACTCAGCACTACTTCCGATAACATGTCCACCCGGATCCTGGACCTCTTCTCACCGATTGGGAAAGGCCAGCGGGGAATGATCGTGGCGCAGCCCAAGACCGGCAAAACCGTGCTCTTGAAGGCCATTGCCAATGCGATCGCTGAAAACCACCCGGAAGTTTACCTCATCGTGCTCCTGATCGACGAGCGGCCTGAGGAAGTAACCGACATGGCCCGCAGCGTACGCGCTGAGGTAATTGCCTCTACCTTCGACGAACAGGCCGAACGTCACGTGAAAGTGGCCAGCATTGTACTCGAAAAGGCCAAGCGTCTGACAGAGTGCGGACATGATGTGGTGATTCTCCTGGATTCGATCACCCGCCTTGCCCGGGCTCACAATACCGTGGTCCCCTCTTCCGGCAAGATTCTCTCTGGTGGTGTTGATGCCAACGCACTTCACAAGCCGAAACGGTTCTTTGGAGCTGCCCGGAAGATTGAGAATGGCGGATCACTTACCATTATTGCAACTGCCCTCATCGATACCGGATCCAAGATGGACGAGGTGATCTTCGAGGAATTCAAAGGAACGGGCAACATGGAATTGCAGCTCGACCGCAAACTTTCAAATCGCCGGATCTATCCCTCCATCGACGTACCGGCTTCGGGCACTCGCCGCGAAGACCTGTTGATGAAGGAAGAAGAACTTCAGCGTGTGTGGATCCTGCGCAAATTCATGAGCGACATGAACTCAGTCGAAGCTATGGAGTTCTTGCAGAGCAAGATGAAAGGAACACGCAACAACGAAGAGTTCCTTATCTCCATGAACGGGTAATAAATCTCAGGAATAATGTAGAGCGCCCCGACCCGTCGGGGCGCTTTTTTTATGCTCAACGGGGCCAAGCAAAATCCGTATATTGATTCAAGGTGTGGCCAAACCCCTGGTGCGATGAAAGCCTTAAGACTCACCTTTTGCCTCCTCTTCCTCCATGTTGGGGTACATGCGCAATATGTGGTTTCCAAATTGCACCTGGCCAGAAAGGAGGTTCTCAAGATTTCCGAAAGCGATGTCCAAATTGATACGCTGATCATGGACAATAAGAGCCAGATCGTATTCCTGGGGCCAGTAACCAATTTAGTTGTCGAGAACGCATTCATCGGGGAAAAATGCACGTGGGATGTATCCGGAAAAAGTGCCGAACGGATCGTGCGACAAGAGGTTGTTATCGAGAAAGGAAGTTTCAGCGTTGGTGGCTTGCCTGGCCGTCAACTTCATGCAAAAGTGACATTTCGATATCTGGGAAAACTGAGTATCGATGCTTCTGGCGCCACGGGCAAGTTAGGCCGCAATCCATCCACGCCTCGAGTCTTCGACTATGACGATACAGCAGGTGGCAACGGTGGCAACGGAGGAATTGTATCGTTGAGATACACCGCTTCGGGGCTCCCGATAAACTTCAACGAAGGTACAGTCCGCTCCATCTATGTGAACGTCGAAGGAGGACGGGGCAATCGGGCCGGGCTTATCACTGTGCCGGATGAAAAGCCCTCACAAGTACGTATGAGTCAACCGAATGCCCCTTCGGGGAACCAAAAAGCACCTACGGCTGTAGCCCCAGGTGCTTCTATCGCACCGCAAGGGGGTATCCCTAATCTCCCCGTACCTGTGTTCCTTCCGGCTAACGCCCAGGATGCAGGCAATGGGAGTGCCAGCACCAACCCGAACCAAAACTTCGAGCAGAAGCCCCAACCGGACCATCATAACAAAATGAAGAATGGGGGTTATGGGAGGCGTGGGAAAAAAGGGAGTTTTACTTATTTGAAAATTGAGGAACCGAACCCTTAGTAACTATCGGTAAGGCACGACCCCTATTAGTGCCGCCGACGTGGGTCTTACTCACTCTGCAATCACCGCACCTCGTCCATCCACGCGGAAATAGAACTCCATGGATTCCCTGGTGACCTTGTTGATAAGCAAGACCATGAATCCCTTGTGTCCATTCGCAATCGACTCCCTCATATCGATTGTTATTGGCTCAGGTTTGGCGGGATCATAGGTCCCGTTAAGTGCGTGGAGGATTGACAACTGTTGCGATTCATACACCCTCACCACGTAATCGACCTTTTGCGTGAACTGGGGTTTAATGACGATGCTTTGGGAGAGAGGCGGCTTCTTTTCCTTCTTCCCATACATTATCCGGGTCTCTGCCATGAGGATGGGGGCGCCAACTCTAGGGTAGCCAAGTACACGGTAGAGGTAAATCCCCGATGAAGTCAATGTGTCAAGGATAGAATAAGCATCCTCGGGCTTCCCGTACGCATTTTTCGCCTGCGGCAAAGACCTTTCAAGCCGGGACATGGCACCTTCCTCCAGTCGATACACGCGGAACTGATCAATCTGTTCGAGCCATCCCGCCGGTACTTTCCAGCCAACACTAACAAGGCTGTCCGTCTGGGATCGCGAGCTGATCACATATTCTGACTGCATCAAATCTCCATGCTTCAGCGGCACGCCGGAACCCCTGCGTGCGATTTGTATGTCAAAGTCGCACTGATCGCCGTCAAAACCGTCGATCTCGATCAGGTAAGGAGTATCGGCGACCACCATACCCAAGGGTATAAACACCTCCTCGTTCTTTATCTGGCGGATGCATTGCAAAACCTTGTAGTTTTTTGTTTCACATGGATTCCCTTCGATCAGGATCACCTGGATGCCGTTGCTGTTGCGGCAAACCAGCCGGGAGATATTCAAGAAGTAGGATTGGGGCTCTTTGACTTGAAAGGTGTACCACTGATCGTTGTGATAGACGAGGCACTTGTTGGTCAATGCCTTGTTGAGACAGTCCCATTCTACTGTGTTTCCGGTGGTGGTGGTAACCAAAGGCACTCCATCCGGCTCAAGCCGAATGCGGTTGGCGACTTTGTCGTTGCTCACCTGGCCAAAGGAAAGGCCAGTGCACAAAAGGCCGCACAGTATAACCAGGGCGCGAGTCATGATCGTTTTCGCTTCGATTGATGAAAGGCTCCTTTGAAAGATGGGTCTGCAAGACGCCGCTGTCGGTCGATCTCACGGGC
>CAZJWV010000032.1:0-21748 GCA_964549855.1 uncultured Ohtaekwangia sp.
TAGCGCCGATCAACGCGCGATTGAACGAGAGGGTCAACTGGCTTGGGCCGATGAACAGACTGGCCAGCACCAGCAAGGGTGCGATAAACAGCGCTATCTGGATCGAACTTCCAAGGGCAATCCCAATGCATAGGTCCATCTTGTTTTTAGCAGCCATCGTGATGGCTGAAATACTCTCCGCTGCTCCGCCGATGATGGCCAGGAAAATAACGCCAATGAAAATGCTTGACATGCCAAGGACTTTCCCGGTTTCTTCCGCTGCGCCAACCAGGATTTCACTCATGAACGCCGCCGCGACAGATGCGCCGACCAGAAACAACAGTGCTTTCTGCAGCGACCATTTCTTCTCATGTATCTCCCCATCCCCCCCGCCGCTGTGCTTGCTGCGGAAAGACTCTTTGTGTGTTCGCAGCATGAAGATCAGGTAGCCCAGGTAGGCCAGTAAAAGGGTGATCGAGAGCCCGATGTTACGATCATTTTCGCTCGTGATCATGCCTTCCTCGTTGAAGAAGCGATGAAACGTGCCGGGTACAAAGAGTGTGAAGACAGCAATAAGCATCATCGTTCCGTACACATGGGTGCTGACTGGATTGTACTCCTGGCTGTGGTAGCGCAAACCGCCCACAAGAAATGACACGCCCAGGGCGAGCAGCAGGTTGGCCAGGATGGCACCCGCCAATGACGCTATTACGATTTCATGCAGCCCTGCTTTCAAGGCGACCAGGGAAATGATCAACTCCGGCAGATTCCCAAACGTGGCGTTGAGAAGGCCGCCAACCGCGTCACCGGTATAGGTCGCCAATTGCTCGGTTGAGGCACCGATGAGTCTTGCAATGGGAATGATGGAGAGTGCGCTGGAAAAGAAAATCAAGGGCGGCGATGACCCCGTGTTTTCCAGCAACAACGAAATGGGTGCAAAGACAAACAGCCAGTAAATAGATGGACGGAGCAGGCTTGCCATTGGGACTTTATCTCAATATAGCTGAAGCTAAAGGCAAAATGCTAATGGCTAATGGCTGATGGCTAAAGCTGAAAGCAAAAGAGAAAAGCCATTAGCCTTTAGCTATCAGCTATTAGCCTCATGTGTGCGTGCTTTACTCCTTAAAAGTTTTGACGGCATCTCTTAGGTCAAAGACTGGTACGCTACCATGCATGGCCGAGCGCACGATGGTGCTTCCTGCTGCGCTCCGATTTCCGCCTGCGCAATGAACGACCACGGGTTTGTCGGTGGGTATTTCTTTTACGCGCTCGCGCAATTCATAAAGTGGTATGGTCAGGGCCTTCTTGAAGATCTTGTTTGCCTTCACCTCAGATGGATTGCGAATATCCACGATGGTGAACGCGTCTTCAGCCTTGCGCAACAACTCTGCGTCAAACGGATCCATGCTCAAGGGTCCGGATTCAGCGATGGCTGCGCCGGCGATCTGAGGCTCATAGCCGACTTTGGCCGTGCGCTCGATCAGTTCATTAAGGGCGTCGTCACTTTCTGCCACTAAGTAAAAGTTTTCTCCCGGACTAATGATGCTGCCCAGCCAGGTCTCAAATTTATTATCGCGAACCAGGTTGATCGAGCCCTTTCGATGCCCGTTGCTGAATAGGTGCCCAGGTCGGGCATCGATTACAGTTGATGTGGTGTTGTCGGGAACTGGCTGACGCTTCACGCCACGGATGCTATCCCTAAAGGGAGTCGCTCCTCTTTTGTTGATACCCACTGCGTAGGGAAAATACTTGGGAACGAACGGTTGATCTGCCAGCAATTGGCCCACAAACTCTTCTTCGCTCATGGGGCCGAGGCTCCAGTTGCCGATCTTCTCTGCTCCGATGCTGCTCACGTTCGCCTTGCTCAATCCCTTGCCGCAGAGGCTTCCGGCACCGTGTGCGGGGAACAACTGGACATCGGCCGGCAACGGTAGGTATTTCTCGCGCAAAGAATGATACATACTGCGCGCTAACTGCTCCCTGGCCGCGGTGATCGCACCCGCCGCCTCGCGAAGGTCGGGGCGGCCACAATCACCGATAAACAATGTATCGCCGCTGAACACTGTGTGTTCTTTGCCTGATTCATCCAATAGCAACACGCTGATGCTATCGGGCGAGTGTCCGGGAGTATTGAGGGCCTTCAATGTGACCCTTCCGATTTTCAGGGTATCGCCCTCATCAAAGGGTTTATGCGGGTACTCCGCGCCAAGAAGTTTACTCACATAGATGGTCGCCCCCGTTGTCTTGTGCATCTCCAGGTGACTGCTGATAAAGTCAGCATGGGGGTGTGTTTCAATAATTGCCTTGATGGTGGCCTTTTGCGCGATGGCAAAATCATAATACGGCTGTGGGTTTCTGGCGGGGTCTATAACAGCCATTTCTCCCTCGCTTACAATGGCATAGGAGAAATGGGCAAGATTTCTATCGTCAAATTGGTGTATGGTCATAGTTCAGATAATCTTGATCAGGTCAATCATTCAAATCAAGCGAATCAAGGGTTCAAATTGGTGTATGGTCATGGGTCCAAATAAAATACAATCAGAGTAATCAAAAAATGATATAAATCAAGATACTAACTTTCCCTGTGAAGTTTTGGTTCCTCTCCGTCCTCGCTTTGGTTGCCTGCAGCCGAGTCAGGCCCCCTGCTCCCATGCTCCCGCTGCCCTCGCCCCAGCAATTGGCTTGGCACCAAATGGAAATGAACGCCTTCGTCCACTTCAGCATAAACACATTTACGGACAAGGAATGGGGCTATGGTGACGAGTCGCCGGCCTTGTTCAACCCCTCTTCACTCGATGCCGGGCAATGGGCCAGCACTTTCAAGGAGGCTGGCTTTAAGGGAGTTATTCTCACTTGCAAGCATCATGATGGTTTTTGCCTCTGGCCTACCCAACTATCGGAACACTCTGTGAAGAGCAGTCCGTGGCAGTCTGGTGCCGGTGATGTGGTAAAGAGCCTTGCCGAAGCGTGTCGGCGGCACGGCTTGAAATTTGGCATCTACGTCTCTCCATGGGATCGAAATCACAGAGACTACGGCACCCCAGCCTATCTTGATTACTACCGGGGCCAACTTGATGAGTTGTTTAAGAGTTACGGCCCCCTGTTTGAAATGTGGTTTGATGGCGCTAATGGTGGCGATGGGTACTACGGCGGCGCGAGGGAAAAGCGCGCGATAAATGGTTCAACTTATTATGAATGGCCGGTCACCCTGAACGGCGTAAGAGAGTTATCTCCTTCCATTATCTTCTTCAGCGATGCAGGCCCGGGGGTGCGATGGGTGGGAAATGAAAAAGGAATTGCCGGTGAGACAAACTGGTGCACGATCACCCCGGATACTTTGTTTGCCGGCAAGGCCGGGATCGAATCAATACTAAACACCGGGTCAGAAAACGGCACGGCGTGGATTCCCGCGGAGACCGACGTCTCTATCCGTCCCGGGTGGTTTTATCACGCGCGCGAAGACTCGCTCGTCAAAAGCCCAGATCAACTTTTCAAAATCTACCTCACTTCAGTTGGCCGTGGTTCAACACTGCTTCTCAATGTTCCTCCAGACCGTCGCGGACTCATTCACGAAAACGATGTTGCTTCCCTGAAGGGGTTCCGTAAACTCCTGGATAGTGTCTTCCGTCACAACCAAGCCAGGGAGGCCTCAATTGAGGTTGAATCCTATCGAGGAAAATCGAAGGAGTACGCAGGTGCCAACCTGATTGACAGCGACGTGACCACCAGTTGGGCCACCGATGATGACATGCTTGCTTCCACAATCGAACTCGGATGGAACGAAGAACGAGAGTTTAGTTTTTTGGTACTCCAGGAGACTATCTCGTTGGGCCAGCGAGTTAAGGCATTCCGGGTTGATTCCTGGGAGGACGGGCAATGGAAGATTGCGGGAGAGGGCACCACCATCGGCTACAAGCGGATCGTACCCTTGTCGCTAGGCCGAACTACCAGGCTGCGGATTTCGATTACGGAGTCCCGAGCTTGTCCCGTATTGCACACGATTGGAGTCTACTAGATTCCTGATTCCTTATTTCTGATTGAATTAGGAATTAGGAACTAAATTCATCCCCTTGAAGCAACTAGTACGGCAATGCTGTACGGTTTTAGCCTATAGTGCTTCCCTGTCACTTCGGATGCTTCGTCCCAGTGAACGATGTCCTTTGGCGAAGGTAATGATGTGTCAATCCATCTCATCCACGACATCTTCGGCGTGATCTCCAATTCGAACTCCAAAACGTCCGACCAGGCGTTCACCATATAGTGGACCCGGGTATTGCCGCTCAAGCTCTCTACCGTAAAGGCGATGGCGTGAGAATGATCAGACCAGTCGGGTTCGTTGAGCTTTACGCCGTGCCAGGTGATGAGCCGCTGTTCCAACAACTCGCGTAGATTCAGCGTGTACTTGGCTTGGGCATATTCACGGGCCTGCCGCATGCGAATCATCTCACGTACAAACCGGAACATATCCTGGTTCTTCTTCACCAAGGCCCAGTCAAACCAACTGGTCTCGTTGTCCTGGCAATAAGGATTGTTATTACCTCCCTGTGTTCTGCACACTTCATCGCCCATGTTCAGCATGGGTGCCCCTACCGACAAGAGGGTAACTGCGAAGAAGTTCTTCATCTGTTTACGTCGCCATGCCTCTATAGCGGGCTGATCTGTCGGCCCTTCCACCCCGCCATTCCAACTCAGGTTGTCGTTGCTGCCATCGCGGTTGTCCTCTCCATTCGCCTCATTGTGCTTGTGATTGTAAGAGACGAGATCGTGAAGGGTGAACCCGTCATGACAGGTTACGAAGTTGATGCTTTGCTCCGGCTCCCGTTCCTCATGTCCATACATATCGGGGCTGCCCACCAGGCGCGAGGCAAACCGGCGTACCACACCATCATCGCCTTTGAGAAAGCTGCGCACATCATCACGGAATTTGCCGTTCCATTCCTTCCAACTGTCGCCGACAAAGGTGCCTACCTGGTAAAGCCCTGCCGCATCCCATGCCTCGGCGATAAGTTTGGTACCTGCCAGCACCGGGTCCGATTCGATGTCCCACAAGATCGGAGGGTTTTCAATGGTTTTCCCCCGGTGGTCACGGGCAAGAATGGAAGCCAGGTCGAAGCGGAACCCGTCGACGTGCATCTCTTTTACCCAATAGTGCAGGCTGTCGATGATCATCCGTCGGACGACCGGATGGTTGGCATTCATGGTGTTACCGCATCCGGAATAGTTGAGGTAGTTTGCCTTGTTGTGCTCGTCGAGTGAGTAGTAGATGCTATTGTCGATGCCACGGAACGAATAGGTCGGCCCACCATCACCCCCTTCGGCGGTATGGTTAAACACCACATCAAGGATAACTTCGATCCCTGCCTTGTGAAGCGCCTTCACCATATCGCGGAACTCATTGATGGCGCCCTGCGCCGAGGAGACACTGCTGTAACTCTGTTGTAGGGCAAAAAAGGAAATCGGGTTGTAGCCCCAGTAGTCCTTCCGGCCGTGTGCGGGCATTCGGTCATCAAACTGGAAGATGGGCAGGAGCTCAACAGCCGTGATTCCAAGATCGACGAGGTAGGGAATCTTCTCTATCAATCCGGCGTACGTGCCGCGCTTTGATTCTGCAATGCCGGAGTTTGGATGCCGGGTAAACCCTGCCAGATGCATCTCGTAAATCACCACCCGTGAAAAAGGATGCCGCGGGTGATCGTCTCCTTCCCAATGATAGCCTCCCAGCTCGATGACGACACTCTTCAGGTTGGCCTTCCGATTGCGATCATTTGGAAACGCAATTGCCCGGGCGTAGGGATCTATGACGGGACGGTCCGAGTTAAAACGATGACCCAGTTTTGGGTCATTCGGCCCGTGGATCCGGTATGCATACAACTGACCCGGCTTCAGGTCAGGCACGAACAGGTGCCAGTAGTGATAAGTCTTGTTTCGATGAGGGTTCAGAGGAATGAGGCGCGACGGCTCGGTGTCTGCTGCGCTGTTGTACAAGAGCAGGTCCACCCTTTTTGCGTTGCGGGAGAAGAGGCTGAAGTTAACACCACCATCGCGGCAGCGGGGCCCGATCGGGAACGGGTTACCGTGCTCCAGGTTTGCCGGGTCGATGGTTTTTGTCATATGTGTCATCAAGGTAGGCGAGAATTGAAGCCTTGGCGGTGACTAAAGTCAGCTGACCCTTACATCCAGCCCTTTCGCCTGAACCACAGGTAGATGCAGACTGTGACAATGAACATCAATCCGTAGGCGAAAAGGTAGCCATATGTCCATCTGAGTTCAGGCATCACATCGAAGTTCATTCCATAAATGCCCACGATAAAGGTCAATGGCATAAAGAACATTGAGAACATGGTCAGCACGCGCATGACATCCCCGGTTCGCTGGGCCGACAGGGAAATGTAGATACTGAGCAGGCCTGTTATGCTTTCAGCGACCTGTCGGGTGGAAGTCCTGAGGCGAATAAACTCGTCGTGGAGCTGATTGTAGTGATGGGCGGAAATTTTCCCCTTCAGGTTCTCATGTATGGATCTAGACAATTCGAATACGTTTTCAATCACCGTTGCCCGGCGCTTCATAAAGTATAGTCGCATGTTCAACTCGCCACCCTTCTTTGCTCGGAAGACGAGGGGCTCCAGTTCGTCCATTTCCTGGATCAGCCCTGCAAGCGGCGTATCAAATGTGTTCATGACGTAAGCAAAGATCCGGAACAGGACATGGTAGGGCGTCTCACACTTGTTTGTTTCCACGAAATCCTTGCGGATACTTTCAAGGAATCCGAAAGGTGGACGATGCACCGATAGAATAAAGTCGCTGCCGATAAAGACGGCAATTTTGTCTGTGACGTCCTGGATCGTGTCGGCTTCAGCGCCAAAATTCTCGTTAAACGCACGAAGGATCACAAAGATGTTGTCACCCACCGATTCATGTTTGGGTAGGTGCCCTGGCTGCAGGCAATCCTCTACCAGGGAGGGATGTAGTCCGAAACGAAGAGCTACTTCACTCAATTCAGGCTTAGTGGGATTAACAACATCGATCCACTGATAGCCTCCGCCTACACCTTTGTCTTTTAATACGTTGACCATGATTCGGGCCTAAGATAACAGTTTATCAACACCTGCCTAGTTGGCACCCTCCATGACTTTGAGACCTGTTGCCGGAATAAAAGCCTTGGCAATGCGCGAATGAAGTTCGTATCCTTGTTTTCCAAAATCCAATCCATGAAAAGAAACCTGCTCCTCCTTCTCTTCTCAGTCATGACTATTTCGTTGTGCGCCCAGGTAAAACTTCAATCGCCCGCCGAATTCCTGGGTTACGAACTGGGTGACCGTTTCACGAGGCACTACCGTGTTGTGGACTATTTCAAGCACGTGGATGAAGCCATGTCTAACGTGAAGGTGATGCAATACGGTGAGACGTATGAGCATCGTGCGCTGATATATGCAATTGTCGCTTCGCCGGAGAATTTCGCCAACCTGGAACAAATCCGCCAGGACAACCTGCGCCGCGCCGGAGCAATGGAGGGTACACCCACATCCAAGGTGGCCGTCGTCTGGCTGAGCTACAATGTCCACGGCAATGAAGCCAACTCCATGGAGGCTTCCATGAAAACTCTTTACGAATTGGTGAATCCCGCTAATGCGAAGACCAAGGAATGGCTGAAGAACACCGTGGTGATCCTCGATCCCTGCATCAACCCTGATGGAAGGGACCGGTATGCCAACTTTTACAATCAGTACGGCAACTTCCCTCCTAACCCGAGCGGCGACGCCAAGGAGCATCGCGAGCCCTGGCCTGGTGGTCGCGCCAACCACTACCTCTTCGATCTCAACCGCGATTGGGCATGGGAAACCCAGACCGAATCACAGTCACGGATAAAGGTCTACAATGAATGGCTCCCCCACGTTCACGTGGATTTTCACGAACAGGGCTTCAACAACCCCTACTATTTCGCACCGGCGGCTGAGCCCTTCCATGAAGTGATCACACCGTGGCAGAGGGAATTCCAGGTGATGATAGGAAGAAACAACGCGAAGTACTTCGACCAGGAAGGCTGGCTCTACTTCACCAAGGAAGTCTTCGACCTGTACTATCCCAGCTACGGAGACACCTATCCCACCTACAGCGGGGCGATCGGCATGACCTACGAGCAGGGCGGCGGCGGTTTCGGCGGGTTATCCATCACCACCCGCGAGGGCGATCCACTCACCCTTAAAGACCGGCTCACCCACCACACCACGGCCGGGCTCTCTACCATTGAAATCACTTCGCAGAATGCGGTCCGTGTCGTCGATGAATTCGAGAAGTTCTCTAAGGAAAACCTCAGCACACCCGCGGCGCCCTACAAAACTTACGTCATCCGCGGCGACAACAACCCGGATAAACTGAACCAGCTTGCAAAATGGATGGAAACGCACTCAATTCGGTTCGGGTATCCCTCTGCCGGCAAGGCCACCCGCGGATTTGACTTTCAAACTCAAACGACAACAAATGTCAACGTGTCGACGGAAGACGTAATTGTGAATATCTATCAGCCCAAGTCGCGGTTCATCACTACCCTGTTCGAACCGCAAGCCAAGCTTCCGGATTCAGCAACGTATGACATCACGGCATGGAACCTCATGTACAACTATGACCTGCGCGGGTACGCGCTCAACGAAAGAATCAATCCCGGGAAACCCTATGTGGCAAAGAATCCTGACAACGCAAGCACTTCCCAGTCACCATACGCTTACCTCTTCCGCTACGAGAGCATGCGCGATGTCGAATTCCTGGCGGCGCTTTTACAAAACAACCTGAAGGTGCGCTTTGCGGAAAAAGCATTCAGCACTGGCGGCCAAAACTTCGAAGCGGGAACTTTGATCGTAACACGGCGAAACAACGAAGGGGTGGCCAACTTTGACGCTGTAGTGCAAAACCTGGCCAAGGCAAAGAACCGGAAGATCTACACCTCCAGCACCGGCTTCGTCGAAAAGGGGAAGGACTTTGGGTCAGGGTACGTGACGTACATCAAACCTCCCAGAGTAGCCGTGCTCATGGGAGAGCAGACTTCCTCGCTGAATGTGGGAGAAATCTGGCACTTCTTCGAGCAGCAGCTGCACTATCCGATTACGCAAATCGGCACGGACTATGCCCGCAACATCGACTTGAAGAAGTACGACCTCCTTATCGTTCCGGAGGGCAATTACCGGCTCTTTGACGATGCCACGCTTGAACAGGTCTCCACCTGGATTTCCGGAGGCGGGCGAATGATTGTGATCGCAAACGGCCTCAATGCCTTCGCCGACAAAAAGGGGTTTGCGTTGAAGAAGTACTTTACCGAGGCTGAAAAGACAGAGGCAGAGAAAAAAGAAAAGGAAGCGAGAGAAAAGGATGCACTCACGCGCTACGACGAGGCCGAGCGCAAGCAGATATCGGATGCGATTTCCGGGGCCATCTACAAAGTGGCGCTGGACCGCTCCCATCCGATCGCTTTCGGCATGAAGGAAAGCTATTACACGCTGAAGACCAACGAACTCCGTTTCGGATACCTTGAAGAGGGATGGAATGTCGGTACGATTAAAGCAGGCGCCAAGCCAGTGATGGGATTTGCCGGAAGCAGGGTCAACAAGAAGCTGGCCAACAGTCTTGCCGTTGGCGTCGAAAGCAAAGGACAGGGCAGCGTGATCTACCTGGTTGACAACCCGTTGTTCCGCTGTTTCTGGGAAGGCGGGAAGATGTTATTTTCAAATGCAGTGTTCTTTGTGGGGCAATGAAACTAGAAACTAGAAACTGCTAGGTTTTCGAGTTGAGGACTAGCTTTTTTGATTCAAGTCGCTCCATTTGCTGCATGAAGGCTTTGAATTCGTCGAACTCTTTTTGGACATAGTCTCCGCGATAGAGTACGATCGAGCGTTTGATTGTAAGCTTGCTGGACCCGTCGAAGACCGTCTCCAACTTGTAGGTACCAAACCGTGTAGACAATTCTGCCTTTTCGGGAAGGTTGTAAATCCAGTAGTTCTTGGGGAGTTCTACTTCAATTTCATCCTCAACGGTGAGGCCACGTTTTATGGCATAGAAGCGCATCATGTCATCCCCTTCTGCATAGCGCTTTACAGGCGCGCTTGGTACAATCGGTATCACCAACCTGTCGCCCGCCGCCTTGGCCAGACCATTCACTTCCAGCGCGAAGGTTGAGTTGAATTGAGCCTTCTCCCGTTCTGGTTGGTCATACTTAAAACTCTTAATGGCAAAATCGCTATACACGAATTTCTCCTGGTTGTGCTCCTTAACATAAGACTCGGGGGCTCCCTGATACAGCATGATCTCATCGAAAAAGATGCCTTGGTTAACTTGAGTCTGCGAAATGGTTGCGTTGCCATCCGGGCTGAGCTTGATGGCCAGCGTCGACTTGCGCACATTTTGCGTATGGTCGTAAATCCGTGAACGGATGATCTTACTCTTCTTCGGTTCGATCCAGAGCACGTTGCGGTCGTCGGTGAATGTGCCTGTGTAATTGGTCGGTGAAGTTTGACTGGTGCACTCCAACATTACCGTGTCTTTTCCCATCGGAATGCCCAGGAATACGTGGTTGAACTGGTTGCTGGGAAAGGCGGCTTCTACATCAGGTACGTCGTTGCCGGCGCGCACCAGGATGTAATTTGAAGGAATCCCGGCGTGCCTGAGCATGTTCTTCATGTATGTGGTCAACGCTTTGCAATCCCCATAGCCGTACTTCTCCACGTCGGCGGTTGGCAGAGATTTGAAACCTCCGATCCCCAGCTGGATGGACACATACCGCACACGGTCCTGCATGTAATGGTAGAGGCGCTTGATCACTTCCCGTGAATCGGACTTGTCGAGCGTACCGATAAGATCAATGGTTCGTTGATCCAGTTGGTAAGGGTCACTGTTTAACAATAGGAACCATTCACCGAATTCCGACCAGGAGGCAAAGCTTCCTTCCGAATTGTCCAGCTTGAAGCGCTTGGGGCTGATGAGCACTTTCGCCTCACTCTTGTAGAAATCGCTAAACCGGACTTTTTTCTCAACGGCCGATAACCCTGTCACTTCATATGTCGAGATTTTGGTTCCCTTCTCGAAGTGGTGGACCCCCTTCACAAACTCCTCCATTAGGGCCAGATCCAATTCTGTAGGTCGTGTGATTGTCAATTTGGACTGATCAACGGCCACGTTAAACCTGCCTCTTGGGACCCAAGGCTCCAATGAAATGTAACCTTTCAACTCGATTGCGGAGCTAACTTCAATAACGTAAGGATAAGCCTGATACTCTGGTTGAATGACGAAGATTCGTCCATCAGTGATTTCATAGGATGCGTTAAACCCTACCTCGTGACCATCAGAACGCTTGAGTCGTTTCACTCTCTTTCCCTGGGCATCGTAAATGTCGACAGTTACATCAGTTATTTTCCGGAATTTGTCTGTGTAGTCCAGGAATATCCCGTAGCGTCTCCCTCTGTCAGAATTGATTTGGATGCGATACGTCTCTTCGATTGCAGCGTCATCCAACGACCGAATGATGTAATGTGTTGTGTGCGAAAGTACGCGGACATGCTCCTGTCCGGAAGCAACTGAGAAAACAATAAGGAAGAATACGGTTGTAAACCTCATATCAGGTTTTGGTAAGTTCTACCGGTGTGTTGAGCTTTCTCACAACTTCACTGAAGAAAACGCGGAGCTCCAAGTATTCTGATTCGGTAAAGATGTGTCTGTTGATTTTCATTGAAGCCCTGAAGGTCAATACGTTGCCGGTGTGGCTGGCCAGGTAGGTAAAGGAAGCGCTTCCGTCCGGACTATTGAATTTAACAGACTCGGGCAGTTCCTGAATGGAGAATCCTTTAGGAAGTTGAACGGTGACTGTGGTACTGAAGTCGCTTGGATAATTCAGATCGACCGGATATTTCCGTTTGTCTTCCTTGAACGGGTTTTTCTGGTAGTCAAACATTAAGAACGGATTGAGTAGGTAACCTCCTCCTGTATCAGTAAGCAAGTTAGAAACGTCTAACTCAATAGTCTCCTTGCCAGTTAGCGCTTTTGGATCCATCCTTGAAACTTCGTATTTGAGGACATTGAAATCCGGGTGATTCTTCTGAATCTTGCTCTTCAAGATCTCTGCATCACTGTTACTCTCCTTCAGTTCCTCCCTCCATTTCAGGTAGCCATATCCTCCATAATCCTGAAACACCTTGGCCCGCGAGCCACCCTCTGGGTCGATAGCAATGGTCACGTATTGTTTCTTAGTGTCCAAGTGGTTCCGGTTGAGCGTGAACCACTGCTCGTTGTCCTTTTTCACCAGCAAGCCTCTGCCATTAATGCATTGAGCCTGGACAATTCCTGGAGCCTCAATGAACTCTGCTGTTGCGTCGACAAACATATCCACATCCTTTTCCTGAATGTATCCAACCACGTTATTGAACTTGAATACAGTAGGTGAAAATTCAACAATCAGTCCATGGTTTCGCGTGCTTAAGACGATTGGATCTACGGTGACATCGAGTTTTCGGAGAAGCGCAATTAGCAAGAGATTTATATCTGCACTGTTCCCTGTATGTGTCTTCGTAAAACGCTCCCGGAGGTCATCCGAGGTAAACAAGGAAAACTCGCCACTCCACTTCAGGTTTTTCCTGATGTAGTCATATGCGGCCTGGATCCGCTCCTTCACAGGTAGTTCTTTTGCCTTGGTTTCCTTGGCAAAATCATTGAGGTATGGTGCGTTATATTGCAGCCTTCCAAAGGTAGGTTCCTCAGCCAACCGGTTAACAATGGTACGCCAGTCCTTAGAAAACAAATAGGCAAATTGAAACTCAAACTTGGAAATGTAGTTCGCGTAATTATTAAGAAAAGGTTCTTCCTTAAAGGCAGGCACATTTCGTGCTCGCCACTGATTGGGTTTCACGGTTTCAATTGGCTCAAAGCCAAAGTGGGTCTTGTCGAACAACCGATCGGTTTCCAATGTCAATTCACTAAACACAACGGGTATCCGTTCTTGAAAGCGCCACTCAAAAGGTAGGCCTACAAAGGAATAAGTTATTTCAACTACGCTTCCCACCTTCACGCTGGGAGCAAAAACCTTATACACTTCAAACTCGTCGATCACGGTTTGCTCATGAATAGCTTTCTGAGTTGCCTTTTCACTTACAATCTTTCCGTCCACCAAATTGTGGGTCACTACCTTGAAATCGCCCCGCGACGGCGTGTTGATAACCCAGTTGCCCCAGTCAAGGCCTGCCTTGGTGAGGATTTTTACGCGAAGCTTTCTTGTAAATCTAAATGTGTTGCCCTCTGATCTTCCAACGTCAAAAAGAATAACGGCCGCAGCTGCAGTATCGCCCTCGAACCGGGTCATCTGAAGCTCCTTCAGCGTTACATCGTCAAACGAGGTCGCCTTTTGTGCTCCTGCCTCCAGGTGAATGACAAGCAACAAAATTATTGAAAGGTAATATCTCACCAGCCTTAGGTCAGGTCATAACAAATATAAGAACATCTGTAATTTGCTAAGACTGGTTAAACAACAATCCCTGCTGTCATTGGGCTTGCCCGACTCTGCCAATACCTAATACCCAACACGTAGTAGCCTAGAATGGCGGGGAGTCGCAATATGCTCCACCGCTGCAAGTAAGGGGGGTGAAGATTTCAGCACGTATCAGCCATTGTTCGTCAACCTTATGCCATTTAGCATAATAGGTTCCGCTGAGCTGAATCTTCTGGTTGTTTTCCGTCCACGAGCCAACCCAAGTGCCGGATTCCCCAGCCATTTTCCATTTTTCGTACACGTCGATGGCTGATGGCGTCCTCACATAAATCAAATGGGGCTTGACCTGCATGTCGGCAAAGAGCCTCTCCGCCATGGCTTTAGCAGTGCTGGATTCTGCATTGCGTGACGTAATCACATGGTAATCCTCTGTCAACGTCAGAAGCATGGAAGCCGTATCGTGAACGGCAATTGCCTTGTTACTCAATTCCCTCACCGCGCGAATTGATTTCTCGTCCGCCCCGCGATCCCGCCCACACGAGACAACAGCAACTACGAAAGAACAGCCGCAAATTAACCCAATCTCAATTTTCAAATTTTCAAATCTTCAAATTTTCAAATTATCCCGCCATCCACTTTGCGGTGGCCTCCGCCAGTTTTGGGATCAAGTTCTCTTTCCCCGCTTTGAAGCTATGATCTGCTCCTTCGAAGATAACCAGGGTGGAAGCCTTCAACTTTTTGCAGACCTTCTTCAAACTGGGGAGGTCGGCAAGTGCATCACGCGTTCCCTGCAGAAACAGCATTGGATGAGATATGGCATAAAGATGCTCTGCACGCTCAATCGAAGGATTGCCCGGCTGATGAAGGGGAAAGCCGAAAAAGACTATCCCTTTGATGTGTTCAGGTTGATTCGCCGAAACCCAATGTGACGACATGCGGCCCCCAAAGGATTTACCTCCCACCAGCAATGGAAGCTTTTTGAACAGCCCCTGGGCTTTGCTCACGGCAGCTTCCACAGTCTTCATGGCAACGGCCGGTGCATCCGGGCGTCCTCGTTTGTTCTCTACAAATGGGAAGTTGTACCGCAATGTGGAAATGCCTTGCTCCGCCAACTCCAACGACAGTGATTTCATGAACGGGTGATCCATTCCCGCCCCGGCACCGTGGGCAAGCACCAGGGCTGCCTTTGGAGACGACGCTTCAATCACCTTGCCGGAGACACTGCCGATCGAGTCGGAAACTTTGATCGTAACCTTCTTCTCTCCCATCACTTCTTCATGAATTTTTTCACAAAGTAATCGGCCGAAGCCTGGTAGACGGCGAGTGCATTGGTGTGCTTCATCCAGTGGTGGGTATCGTCGACGATAACCATCGTCTCGACCTCCACGCCTTTGCGGTCGAGGCGGCGCACAAGGTCCGTGCTCTGGCTAAAACGTACGTTACGGTCATCGTCGCCATGAATAATGAGCACCGGAGAAGTCCATGTGCTTACGAACGCCGTCGGAGACGACTGCCATCCAACTTGCAAAGCTTTGTCTGCGTCAGGAGCTTTCTCATACTTGTCGGGCGAAACCATGTTGCGCGTACGCTCGATGGTGCGGTCGTGCACGCCGTGGATGTCAACACCCGCTGCGAACAACTTTGAATCTTTGCCCAGGGCCAGCGCCACCAGGTAACCACCATAAGAGCCCCCATACACCCCGATCCGTGAAGCATCAACGCTGGGGTTCTTGGCCAACCACTCTCCTGCTGCTTTGATGTCGAGGTATTCCGCTGCGCCATTTGTGCCCGCATTCGGTGGCTGATGGAAATCAAAGCCGTAGCCAATCCCGAGACGGTAGTTTACAGAAAGGACGATGAACCCAAGACTTGTCAGGTATTGATTTGAGGCGTAGGCGTTTGAGTAATAGTCAGAGTAGTGCCAACCCAGGAGCATCTGCCGGGGCGGACCGCCGTGGATGTAGATGATTGCAGGTTTCTTTCCGGACAAGGCACCGGCCGGTTCAAATAGGTCGGCATGCACAACCACTCCATCGGAAGAGTTGAACGTGACCTTGCGCGGAGTGACCAGGCTTTTCTCAGGAAAGGCAGCGGTCACCATTTCCTGCCCAAGCAGTTTTGTTTGCTTGTCGGCCAGGGTCATCACGGCAGGCAGCGGGGGGCGCTGTGCGGTGGCGCTGATGTAGGCGATGGCAGAACCATCTCCGGTGACTACGGGGGTCCATTCATTGCCTGCACCTGGTGTGAGTACTTCCATGGCTGCCTTGTCAACAGGAACTCGCACCACATGGCGTCGGTCCAGGTCCAGCTTATCAGGGCCGGTGTTAGCGCAAAAGACCAGCCATTTGCCATCACTGCTAAGTTTGATATACTCTGCCATGAAATTGCCGGGCGTCAGAAGCAAGGCATCGTTGAGCGCCGTCATATTGAAGCCACGTTGCGCCGCAGCCGGAACAGAATACAAATGCGGCCAACCGTCGTGGTAGGAAAGAAAAGTAATGCGATCGCCGGCTGCCCAATGTAAATTCGTGGTGCCCTGCGTTGTTGGATAGGAGCCGCGAAGTGTTGCCGGGGCCTTCCACAGTTGCGTCGCTTTCCCCGTGCGGAGCTCGGCCATCCATACCGACCAGGGACGATGACGTCGTGTAAGCACCGAGTCGGGTGCCCCGCCGTTGCCAGGAGTGCGGATGAAGGCAATTCGGGTTCCATCAGGTGACCACTGTGGGGATGTGTCGTGGTTGAAGTTAGGTGCAAGCCATTGAATGGGGGTCTCAGCGTTCGTGAAAACGCCAATGAAGGAATGGTCTCCCCTGCCGATAGAGAACACCAGCTTCGATCCATCGGGTGACCACTCAAAGGAGTTGATTAATCCGCGCGTGGTGAAAAGGTTCTTTGCAGCTGACGAACCATCAATGGGTACAGTCCACAGCTGGCCGCCCTTGATAAAGGTTACATCCGCCCCTTTGGGTGCTATGATTGGGGCATCTCCTTCGGCCAACGATTTCACTTCACCACCTGCAAATAGAACGCTCAACACCTGGACTTTGTAGGGTGTGGCAGTGAACGCCGGGTTCACCGGCAACCCGTCCTCCCAGTTAGAGCCGTGGTCGCCGCCACGAACAAACACGACCCACTTACCATCGGAAGAAATGCTAAGGCTGGTGATCTCCTGGCCGTCATCATTCATGTAATTGGTCAGCCGTCTTGGCTTATAGTCAGGCCCTTCGGCCACATAGACGTTACGCTTGCCTTCCTCATTGAAGGCCCAGGCGATCCGGGTTCCTTGTGACGAGGCTGTTAACTCGTTGGGAAATGGCGCTGACTTGATTCCCTTAAGGGTGACACCCTGTGCCAACAAATTGGCGCTGACAATAAGGGAAAGAATGAATAGACACGTGCGTTTCATGGTATAAGGATTTAACTGTGATTTACATGATTTCTATGATTCGCCTGATGCCATTTGTGTAAATGGCCGCAAGAGAGAGAACGAAACAACTAGTTTTGTCCGAAACCCACTGACCATGAAACGACGAGATTTCATTCGAGCCTCGGCACTTACTGCCGGCAGCGCTACTGTGTTGACCGCCTGCGATGTGAAAGTCTCCGAAAAGAAGGAACCTTCGCCCCTCGATCAATTAACCTCTATGATGGACGATGCAAAGCCCATCACCGTGGAGGAACGCAAGGGCAGAATTGAAAAGGCCCAGCGTCTCATGGTTGAGAATAAGATCGATGCCATCTACCTCGATGGCGGCACCAGCATGTCCTATTTCACGGGTGTGCAATGGGGGAACAGTGAGCGGATGATGGCTGCCATCATACCGGCCAAGGGAGATGTTCGTTATGTGAGTCCTCACTTCGAGGAGGCCCGGGTACGCGAGCTTATCACCATCGGCGATGAAGTACGGGTGTGGGAGGAGCATGAGAGCCCTTATCAAATTGTTGCCGGGTTGTTCGCCGACCTGGGCATCAGGACGGGAAAAATCGGGATGGAGGAACGCGTGCGATTCTTTCTCTTCGATGGCATAAGGCAAGCCGCTCCAAATCTCACTTATCAAAGCGCCGATCCGGTCACGATCAATTGCAGGATGTTCAAGACTGCGACAGAACTTGCGTTGATGCAAAAGGCCAATGACATCACGCTGGCCGCCTACAAGGCTTCAGTGCCGCTCTTGAAAGAAGGCATGTCCCCGGGTGATTTCTCAGGCATTATTTCTGATGCCCATCGTAAACTGGGTGCCCGCGGCGGCGCATTTGCTTCCTTCGGCGCTGCTTCCGCATTTCCTCACGGAAGCAGCACACCTCAAAAACTCCAACCCGGCGATGTGGTTCTACTGGATGGCGGCTGCAGCGTGCACGGGTATGCGAGCGATATCACCCGCACGGTTGTCTTTGGAGAGCCCACGAAACGCCAGCGCGAAATATGGGATCTTGAGAAGGCCTCGCAGGCAGCAGGATTCGCCGCTGCCAAACTGGGCGACCCTTGCGAAAACGTCGACATCGCTGCCCGCAAAGTGCTTACTGACGCAGGCTTCGGACCAGGATACAAAGTACCAGGTTGTCCGCACCGCACCGGCCATGGCATCGGCATGGACGGACATGAATGGGGCAACATGGTGCTTGGCAACAAGACACCCTTTCAGCCCGGGATGTGCTTTAGCATTGAGCCGACGATTTCCATTTATGGCGAGTTTGGAATCCGCTTGGAAGACTGCGCATACATGACGGAGTCTGGAGTGAAGTGGTTTACAGAGCCGAGCCCTGCAGTAGATAAGCCGTTCGCTTAGTCTAATTTGAAAATTTGAAGATTTGAAAATTTGAAAATGAATGCACCAATGAGGAAAGTAATTCTACTGATTTGTGTTTTCTGTGTTGGAATAAACGCCCAGGCTCAAAAAGTCAGAAAGCTTTCAGCTGATTCAACCATTGTCACTACAGGCGAAGTGACCGTGAAGGGCAAGCGTTTCCCTTACCAGGTCACGACAGGAACTCAGCCCGTTTGGGATGAGGATGGTAAAGCGATCGCTGCCCTGGAGTTCACCTACTATGAGCGCACTGATGTAACCAATCGCGCGGCTCGACCGCTGGTCATCTCTTTCAACGGCGGTCCCGGCTCAGCATCGGTGTGGATGCACATCGCTTATACCGGTCCCCGCATCCTCGAAATCGATAATGAAGGCTACCCGGTACAACCCTACGGCATCAAGGAGAATCCCAATACGATTCTAGATGTTGCAGACATTGTCTACGTCAACCCGGTGAACACCGGATATTCCAGGATATTAATTAAGGATACGCCAAAGGAGAAGTTCTTCGGTGTCAATGCCGACATCAAATACCTCGGTGAGTGGCTCACCAACTTCGTCACCCGCAAAAACCGGTGGACATCAGCAAAATACCTGATTGGCGAAAGCTATGGCACGACCCGGGTGTCAGGATTGGCGTTGGAACTACAGAATGCACATTGGATGTACCTCAACGGGGTTATCCTCGTATCGCCCACTGACCTCGGCATCGAGCGCGGTGGCGTGGACCAGGCTCTGAACCTGCCCTATTTCACCGCTGCCGCCTGGTACCACAAGATGCTTCCTCCAGACTTGCAGGCCAAAGATCTTGGCGATATCCTACCTGAGGCTGAGGAGTTTACGATCAATGAGTTAATCCCCGGCATAAGCCGCGGAGGGTTCATCACTGACGCGAAACGCAAAGAACTGGCTGCGAAGATGGCACGCTACTCAGGTATCTCCGAGAAAGTCATACTTCAAAACAATCTGGACGTCTCAGCGCAATTCTTCTGGAAAGAACTGCTCCGTGACAAAGGAGGTTACACCATCGGCCGCCTCGACTCACGATACAAGGGCATTGACATGAAGGAAACCGGTGTGGCTCCTGATTATGCCGCTGAACTCACCTCATGGCTGCATTCGTTCACCCCCGCCATCAACTATTACTTGCGGGAGGTGCTCAAGTACAAGACCGACATCAAATACAACATGTTCGGCCCGGTAAGCCCTTGGGACCGCAGCAATGAAACCACCGGCCGTGGCTTGCGCCTGGCGATGGCAGAGAATCCGTACCTGAACGTCATGTTCCAGTGCGGCTATTATGACGGTGCCACGCAGTACTTCAACGCCAAGTACACCATGTGGCAGATCGATCCCAGCGGCAAGATGAAGGACCGCTTCAGCTTCAAGGGCTATCGCAGCGGGCACATGATGTACCTGCGAGCGGAGGATCTGATCTCTGCGAATGATGACATCAGAGAGTTCATCATTAAGTCGACACCCAAGAAAGGGCAGTCCGCGAAGTACTAGCGTTGACGCTAAAGTGCCAATCCCACACCTGGACGAACTGGGAAACAAGTTGATTACCCAGGGCAAACAAAGTTTACCACGGTTGTAATTTTTCGGAGAAGCAGGTATATTCACTTAAACCAACCGTACATTTCTATGAAAAGGACACTGCTGTTTGTGGCCATGATCCTCATAGGTGTCTCGTGCGAGAAAAAGGAAGATCCGGCGCCCAAATGCAAATTTACCTTTACGACCACAGCTGATGGCGCAAAGGAGTACACTTCAAACGTATCACATTGCTACGTCGGCAGCCAGGGCTTTACTTCCGGCGGCATGGAAAACAGCCTTGAGTGGAATATCAATGTGACTTTCGACAGTCCAAAGGAAATCCTCCTTGGATTCGAAATTATCGGTGGAATGCTCAGTTACCTCAGCGTGGGCACGCCCACAGTTACTAAGTCCGGCAATACCTACACATTCTCAGGCAATCTCGAGGAGGCAACAACCGCTGAGACCGGTACGATTTCTGGCACTTGCAGCTGCGATCCCTAGGTGCAGTAGAAACCGCAAAAGAGTGAAACCCAAAATGAAAAAGTGGGGCTCTCACCTTTTACATGTTGTGGTTTTATTTCACTGTGAACATTCTTGAGTAAGTAGAAGCCTGTTGCTGCGTTTTTGCGCCAGGCTTGGTAAGGTCCACTTCAAACAGCCTGTTCAGGTTGTTCCCTGCCAGGTCCTCGAGCCTGGATTCCACTACGATTGAATATATCCCTGGTTTCCATGGTATGGTGGGTACAAAGTGAAATCCCTTAGCATCGTCATGCAACGTGAAGGCGCCTTGTACTGATTTACCAAGAGCATCGGTCACATCAATGCATTGAAAAGCCAGCACCCAGTCAAGAGCCTCGCCAAATGCTATGCGCAGTGGCTCACGGCTGGCGGAAGGCGGCAATTGTACCTCCCAATTATCCAATGAAGGTGATTGTTCATCCCGAGCACCCACAGTAAACCTTTTTGAAATCAACTTCGTCAATGCTCTCCCGCTCTTGGCCCTCCACCCTGGCAAAACGACAAGTCGATAGCTCGAACCACGCTTAAGGGGGTTTCCAAGCTCCTGATTTGGGATCAAATCGAGTTTGATCCGGCCAGGGTCGAGCCATAAAGTGAGTTCTTTATTGCTTGCGTCCCACAATTCCGGTTGGAGGTCTAAAAATGTTCCTTCAAGGGTATCCTTACCATCCTCAATGAGCTTTACATACTGAGACGATCTTCCTTCCATCATCGCGTGTGAAAAGCGAAGGTGCACCTTCAGCAAATTTTCAGGCAAAATGTCCACGTTGGGATAAATTCCTGTGATTGTCGGCGCTGGGTCATTGCTTGGCGGGATGGCAATCTCTCCGAAGGCAATCCCTGCTTCCAACAGCTCGTAACTCCGGCCACGCGTCAAGGGGACCACCGGCGTGAACGTGATCTCATTCCCTGCCAATGCGAAAGTTCCAAGTACAGGGGAACGATCTCCTTCGGGCCGTACCAGGCGGACTTCCAGGGTTGACAAATCAGTCTCATCAGCCAGCAACTGATGAATAATCAGGCCCGTAGCTCGCTCGTTGGTCCAAATGATTGACACTGGTTCCTGGCCAGCACCACATGCAACCAAAAGAAAACCTGCACAAAAGATCAGCGCACGGACAATCATTCAGCCAATAAAAAAGGAAACGTCATGACAGGCAAGCCATCATGACGTAAATTAAACTCCAGATTCCTAATCAGAATCAATCAGGAATTTGGAATCCGCAATTTGGAATTAAAGATACCGCTCGCCTGCAGTCCAGAAATCCAGATCCCCGTTGGTCCTGCGCTGGAGCATGAGGAATTGGGTTTCATCAAGTTTCTCCATTTGGAGCACGCCCACCACCGGCAGGGAAATGAAACTCACTCCTGACGTTGCAAAGCTCTCTTCCACGGGTGTCGTGATGCTTTCCTGGAAGGCATCAATCTGGCTGAACTTCACTTTGAA
>CAZJWV010000032.1:21848-29371 GCA_964549855.1 uncultured Ohtaekwangia sp.
ACTTTATCGCCTTCGACGCGCAGGAGAGCTGGCGTACCGTCACCAACCTGAACGGCGAGGTAGGCCTTTTTCGAAACCGGGTTTACGGCCAGGTCCCTGAAGGTCAGGTAAGCAACTTCGGTGCCAAGTGCAGCGGCCACTTTCTGATCAAATTTCTTGATGTCGATGGCCGTTCCCTTTTCTGCCGGCGTATTGTCTTTGGTGTCGACGGCAAACACCGTGGCACTCTTGGAGTCGCCGATGAACAGGATGCCGTTGGGGCCAAAGGCAAGGGCACTGATGGATTTGATTTCAGGCGTACCGTTGGTTACAGGACTCGGAGACATTGCCACGAAGCCTGCCGCAGCCAATAGCAAAAACAGGAGAGAAAAACGCTTTTTCATAGCTGGTTTTTTATGATGCGACGAATGTAGACAATCAAGAAGATCAATCAAATGTGATTGGGAAGACCGGGTGATTCCTACCGGTAGACGGATTGGGCTACGGTCGAAGGGACGGTAACCACCGCAAGGTCGCAAAGGCGCAAAGGACCGCAAAGCCCTTTGCGTAACTTGGCGTCATTGCGTCTTTGCGGTGAATACCCGCTCTTACTTCAGAAACTGAATACTGGCTTCCGTCACGAGTCTCCATCCCGTCTGTACCGTTTCCAGTGTCGCCAACGCCTGACCCGCTACAAACCGAATCACAAACTTGTTGTTAAGTCTGGTCTGCGTTAAGAGAATCTTCCCACTCTCGTTCAGTTTCTTGATGAAAGCTTCATTCAGCGCATCGAGCTTCTTCTCATCGTTCACCCCCGCCGGATGCAACCGGAAACAAACCAGGTTCAGCGGCGACGGCGCCATCAATTCAAAACCCGGCGTGTTCATCACCTGTTCCTTAACCCACTGACCGTAGGCAATATGATCGCGTAAACGTTGGCGAATTCCCTCAAGGCCGTAACTCCTAAGAACGAACCAGAGTTTCAATGCCCTGAACCGCCGCCCCAGCGGAATCCCCCAGTCGCGGTAGTTATTCACAAGCTTGTCCTCGGGCGTCTTGAGATACTCCGGCATGATGCTGAACGTGTTCACTAATGCTGCTTTGTCTTTCACAAAGTAAGCCGAGCAATCAAAGTGGGTGAACATCCACTTGTGCGGGTTGAAGACAAAGCTGTCGCAGGTCTCCGCTCCCTTGCTCATCCACCGCAACTCTGGCAGTACCAACGCACTGCCAGCGTACGAGGCGTCGATATGATGCCAGCACCCATGTTTCTTGCAAATGTCCCCGATCGCGTCGACAGGATCGATGGCCGTTGAACTTGTCGAACCGATCGTTGACACCACGCAAAGTGGTGTAAAACCGGCCGCCTTATCCCCTACAATAGCCTCCTCCAGCGCCGATGGCACCATGGAGAACTCCTTGTCCGTTTTGATCTTCACCAGGTTCTCGATCCCGAAGCCTGCAATGCGCGTGTCTTTATCCACCGAAGAATGTGCTTGATCGGAAGTGTAGACCCTATATCGCTCTTTGCCCGTGAATCCGGCCTTGTTGATCGCGTACCCGGACTTCCATTCGCGTGCCGTCAGCATGGCGACCAGGTTGCTGGACGAACTGCTGTCCTGGATGACACCGGTAAATCCCTGAGGCAAACCAATCGCATCACGAAGCCATTCCATCATCCGCTCTTCCACTTCCTCGGCAGCCGGAGAAGTGAGCCAGATCATGCACTGTGCGCCCATGGTTGTCGCCAGCATTTCTCCGAGTATGGACGGCTCGCTTGAGCCCGAAGGAAAATAAGCCAGGAATTGCGGATGCTGCCAGTGCGTCATCCCCGGCAGGACGATCTTTTCGAAATCGGCGAAGATGTTTTCAAAAGCCTCACCACCTTCCGGTGCTGACTTGGGCAATTGATTCTTGATATCCCCGGGCTTGATGTTCGGCTTGACTGGGTATTTGCCCACCGAAACCAGATAATCTGCCATCCAGTCGACCAGGCGATGGGCTTCCTCGCGAAACTCTTCGTTGCTCATTTGCGTGCCGCCAACACTTTTCCGATGAGTTCATTCATCGCGCTGCTGTTAATCCAGCGTGCTACCACGACAAGGTCATTTTCCCTATCCACATACACCATGTTTGTCCCATTACCCAAATGATAGAACGCGGTAGCAGGTGCGGATGGCAAAAGTTTCTTGTCGGTGTTCAGGAACCAGTTCATAAAGCCATACGTGGGCTCGGCGGGTGTCGGCGTCGTTGCCATCTTAACCCAATTCTCGGAAAGGAGTTGCTGGTTCTTCCACCTCCCTTTGTTCAGTGTCAGGTAACCGAAGCGAGCCATATCTCTTGCGTTGATGAACATACCCCCACCCCAATGACCGCCGCCGCTCACGGACTGAATGATTTGACCGTCGATCACGACGTAAGAATTCTCATACCCATACCATCGCCATGTGTTCGAAGCCTGTATGGGATCCATCACATACTCGCGCAGCACTTGAGGCAGCGGTCGGCGCCACACAGACAGGCCAGCCAAGGAAAGAACATTCACCCGGACATCATTGTATTCGTAAACAGTTCCCGGTGCGTTCCTTGGGCGGGTCATCCACTCCGCCGGCTTTTGTCCAGGACGGTCGGCCCACTCGGGCTTGCCCCAAAGTGTTCCTTCCCAATCGCTCACCTGTCGAAGCAAATGATCCCAGGTGATCTTGCGGTTATGAGGTGTTTCGAAAGGTGTCAGGAGTTGAGGCTCCATGTAGTTAGCAGCCTTGTCAGCAACTGGCAAGGCGCTGTATGGGAGAATCGGCGGGACGTAGCGCCACACGGTGTCGTTCACACTGCGAATCAATCCCCTATCTACCGCCAGTCCGATTACTGTGGAGAGAAAACTTTTCGTCACGCTATGCGTCATGTCGACACGGAAAGGATCGCCCCACTCGGCGATGATGTATCCTTTGTGTAAGATCATGCCGCTCACATCACCCCGGTCTTTGAAGGGGCCAATCGCATTTGAAAATGGCTCTCGTTGCCCGAAAGTTTGGTAGTGCGACTGCTCCATGCTCCGCGGATTGCTGTTCTCCTGGCTGACGCAGTAGTCGATCGCCTCTTTCAGCCGACTTGCATCAAAGCCAGCCTCGGCGGGAGTCTTCTTCTTCCATTCGGAGTCAGGGCCGGGGAAGTAGATTTCCGCCGCTGTTGTTTTGGATTTTTGGGCCCACGAAACCTGGGCGACAAGCAGAAGGAAGATGACAAAATACTTCATTCAAGAAATCATTTTATCCGCACGCCGTCACGTATCCACGTGTCATCGCCAACGGTGAGAGTGGCATTGATGAAGAAATTCCAACGAACATAGGGACCGCGAACATTGCCGCCCAATTCTGAATTATCTCCGAGCGAAAGGCGCACAATACCGGCGCCATAACCATAGTAGGGTATGAATGGATTCTCTTTCGGGATCGAGAGCAATGGATTGAAGCCGACTGCCAGTTCTCGGAACGAATAACCCGCATCGCCTGCCTGATCCAACTCCGCTTTCACGTGCTCCTGCCCTTTCGAGGCTTTAATGTCGGTGACCTTGCCTTTTTTGAGCGTCAGTACCAGGCCTTCCACCGGTTGTCCATTCCATGTGCCATCGGGAAACGCGATGGTTCCATCGACCGTTTCCTCAATTGGGGCGACACGGATTGCCCCCGCAGGAAGTTCGATTTCCCGATCGATAAGTGTCCTGGCACTTTGTGTGCGGGCCAGTGACGCATCTCCGTCCTGTTTTGTCATTGCCCGATCGCCAATGCGAAACGTCAGGTTGGTACCTGCCGGAGTAGTCACGCGAGCCTCTCCTTTGCGCATCGCTGAGTCGAATGCCAACTGTGCCCTGGAAAGTGAGTCATAGTCCGTGTCCAGAAGCACTCGTTGGTAAAGTCTGTCGGTAAGCGAATCGATTTCGCGAGCACTTCCAGAAATGTCATACGAACCGCTCCAATGAAAGTGGATGGTACGGCCACGCCCAAGGTTGAGAACTTCTTGCAAGGCCGCGTAAGGCTTGTGCGTGGGGGCAGCACCGGGGAGCATAATGCCCAAATCCACCTCACCGAAACTCGCCGTCATGTCTTCCAACGATTTACCAGCAAGTCCTTTGACAAAATCCGTCTTCCAACTCTCCGGCTGGTTGAGCGAATCAACGCTCACCACGCCAAGATAGACGGCTCCCTTGCGGCCGATGGCCTGCTCCAATTCAGTTACCAGAGAATCAAAACGTCCGGGTTGTGCAACGAGCAGAACATGTTCTTCTGGTTGAAGATTTGTCCGACTCATGATGAGCTCGGCGAGGGCCTTCCATTTCAATACGCTCGGCGGAGCAACGGATTTCTTCGGTGAACAACCAATCAGGAGCAAGAAAATTGCAGCACCATAGACGGAGAAGATGGAGGAAGTTCTCATGGCGGCCAAGGTACAATCATTCCAAAGAAATGTATAGCAATTCTAGGTGGATTGGGATATTTTTAGCTCCTCCCGATAATTCATTGATCAGTTTACATGAAGGATCTCAAGAACAAAGTTGCACTCATCACCGGAGCAAGCAAGGGCATCGGTGAAGCGATCGCGCTAACGCTCGCTGCCCACGGAGTCAAGGTCGTCATCAACTCCCGAAAGCAGGAAGACATCGCCAAGGTAGCAAACATGATCAAAGGGGCCGGTGGAGAATGTCTTGCAATCCCGGGAAACGCCGGAGACCTGATTACGTGCCGGATGCTCATCGACCAGGCAGTGTCCCATTTCGGAGGTGTTGACATTCTCGTCAACAACGCGGCTGCCAACCCCGCATACGGACCCATCGTCGAGACGGCAGAGTGGGCGTACGACAAGATCATGTCTGTCAACGTGAAGGCGCCGTTTGAGCTGTCGCGCCTCGCCTACCCGATCATGAAGAAGCGCGGTGGCGGTTCCGTCATCAACCTCAGTTCGATAGCGGGGCATACTCCCGACCCCGGCCTTGGGCTTTACTCCGTCAGCAAGGCAGCACTAAACATGCTCACCAAAGTAATGGCTAAAGAATGGGCAGCGGATAACATTCGCGTCAACGCAATCTGTCCCGGATTGATCAAGACGAAATTCTCTCAGGCCATCTGGCAAGATGAAGCGATGCTTAAGAAATTTATGAAGATGGTGCCGATGGGGAGAATGGGAACGGTGGAGGAGATTGCGGCTCTCGCGTTGTTTCTCGCTTCGGATGTTTCAGCTTATTGTACGGGGACGCTGTTTTATGCAGATGGGGGGACGACGATTTAGGAGTTGGGAGTTGGGAGTTAGAAGTTAGGAGTTAGAAATAGATGGAAGCCATATTCGCTACTGATCGACTGCGGGAGTTACTTCCCAAAGTGCGCGCATTTGTCGACGCCGAGCTGATTCCGCTCGAGAAGGATCACCACACAAGAACGCCTGCCGAAACCTTTTCCCTGCTTGACCAGAAGCGTGAGCTTGTGCGCAAAGCAGGGGTGTGGGGAATTCATCTGCCGAAAGACGAAGGCGGCTTGGGACTGACGCTCTGTGAATTCGGGCAGGTGAGTGAACAACTGGCTTGGGCCCCCCTGTATGGCCATTACGTATTCAACTGCCAGGCACCCGACATTGGCAACATGGAACTGTTGAGCAAGTTCGGAAGTGCAGATCAGAAAAAGAGATTCCTTCATCCGCTAATGGAAGGAAAGGTTCGCAGTTGCTTCGCGATGACGGAGCCAGAGTTCGCCGGTTCGGATCCTACACGTCTCGCCACCGAGGCAAAACGTGAAGGCAATGACTATATCATCAACGGTCACAAGTGGTTCACTTCGAGTGAGGAAGGCGCCGCTTTTTGCATTGTGATGGCGGTTACCAGCCCAGGGGCTGTAAAACACCAGCGAGCCAGCATGATCATCGTGCCTGCCGGCACAAAGGGTTTTCGCCACATCCGTAAAATCCCTGTCATGGGAGAATCAGGCGGCGGATGGGCCAGTCATTCCGAGATCCAATTCGACAATTGCAGGGTGCCCGTGAGCAATCTCATTGGCGATGAGGGTGCGGGCTTCAAATTGGCCCAAGAACGTTTGGGTCCCGGGCGCATTCATCACTGCATGCGTTGGATTGGAATCGCAGAAAAGGCCCTCGACCTGATGTGTCGCCGGGCAGCTTCACGCGAAATTGAAGAGGGCGTCATGCTGGGGCAAAAGCAATTCATCCAGGGATTTATAGCCGATGCCCGCGTTGAAATCGACGCAGCGCGGATGCTGGTATTGCGCACAGCAGCCACGATAGACCGTGAAGGCGCCGGCGCAGCGCGTCACCAGATTTCGGGCATAAAGTTCTTTACGGCCAACGTGATGCTTCGCGTTCTCGATCATGCCATCCAGGTACATGGTGCCATGGGCCTGACCGACGGAACCATGCTGGCGACCTTGTACCAGCACGAGCGCGGCGCCCGCATTTATGATGGCGCCGATGAGGTGCACAAGCAGAGCATGGCGCAGCACATTCTCAAAAGCTACGGGCTGGAACTCAAAAAGAAGCCATAGATGCAGATTGATCAACCACGCGACACCCGTCAGGGTGAGGTGATAGACTTGTCAAAACTGAATAAGTACCTGTCGGGATTTCCCGCAATCGGGCAGGTCAACGCTCAAAAGCAATTTCCGGGTGGTTACTCCAATCTCACCTATTTGTTGGAGACGGATAGAGGCGAGGTGATCCTACGTCGCCCACCATTTGGTGCGTCAATTAAATCCGCCCATGACATGGGCCGGGAGTTCAAGGTACTTTCCCTGCTGCGTCCGCATTATCCGAAGGTACCTCTGCCCTTGCATTTTTGTGAAGACCCCGAGGTCATCGGCGCTCCCTTTTACCTTATGGAACGACTACAGGGCATCATTTTTCGTCCTTCGATGGTGAAAGAGACATCCTTGCCGGCGACAACCATGCGCAGTCTATCCGAATCCCTGGTGGACAACCTTGTTGCCATTCATCGCCTTGACATCCAGGCAACCGGGTTGGCCCAGCTCGGCAAGCCCGATGGCTACATTTCCCGCCAGGTGGAAGGCTGGGCAAAGCGCTACCAGGCAGCACAAACAGATTCTATTCCGGAGATGGATGCGCTCGCTTCCTGGCTAAATGACATCCAACCGCCAGATGGTTCACCGGCTTTTCTGCACAATGACTACAAGTACGACAACATCGTATTCAAGGAAGGGAATCTGCCAGAAATCGTCGGCGTCCTTGACTGGGAAATGTCCACGGTAGGTGACCCGTGGATGGACGTGGGTGCCACCCTTGCCTATTGGTGTGAGGCCAATGATGGGCCGCTGGCCCGCGTCTTTAACATCAGCTGGCTTCCGGGGAATCTCTCAAGAAAGGAAGTTGTCGAGCGATACTCTGAGAAAAGCGGGCGAGCCGTAACAAGCCCCGTATTCTACTACGTGTTTGGGCTGTTCAAGAATGCAGTGATTGCCCAGCAGATATATGCGCGGTGGAAGCAGGGACATAGCAAAGACCCACGGTTTGGGGAACTGATTCATGTAATC
>CAZJWV010000033.1:0-5965 GCA_964549855.1 uncultured Ohtaekwangia sp.
GTCTGCGGCCAGGAGAAATCCTGTGGACACTTTGCGGTATGAGTGAAGAAGGAGTTAGGAGTTTGGAGTTTGAAGTTGGGAGGGGAATGAAATTCCCTACTAGTTCTCCTCAGACCATCAATTAGTTAGAGGCGAAACAACAAGCATTACTCTAACTTACTTCTTCTAACTCCTAACTTCTAACTCCTAACTTCCTTTTCCCGTGTGAATAACTTGGTTGAAAACTTGTGCAGTTCTTTTTAATAAAAAAGTTGTCGAGGTATGAACGTCAGTATACTTTCATATCACCAAGTCGATCGAAGCAGATTGACTCGGCTGACCCGGCAAACAACACCAAGTTTTCTTCGGAAGGCGAGGGCAAAAATCCGGGACGGCAGGGTTGCGCAAGCGAAAAGGGCCTCCGGGTAACTAGCGTGAGCGCGGAGTTAAGAACTTCTACCGCAAGGTAGTTGGGGCAGATTCCAGTTTGAACAGGCGGTTTGATGTTGTGCAAAGGCTACGGCTGATGCGCAGCGAGACGGGAGCAAATCGAGCAATTGATTGGCTCCCGTTTTTATTTTATATCGGGTCACAACTACTCAGAGTGTCTTCGTGGCGCCGTTTCGGCTGCCGCGACCTTCGGGTTGTCAATGAAATGCACACTCAACGATCCTGGTCTATTAATTCCGTGCCGCCTCGATAGTGCATAAGGGTCAAACAGGTGCGTAGGTCGCGGTATTCGCCCGAGACGGGCAAAACCGCGAAGACATCCACCTGAAGGCGACTCGCTTCGCCCTTTAGCCTGCTTGACAACCGAAACTGTAACGACTTTTAACCTTTTCACCAGTTTCAAGTATCATAGTGCAATAAACTAATCAAGGGCCTATGCTTAAGACCTCTTTTCGCCTCGCCTTGCGCAACCTGTCTCGGTCCCTGGTAACCACAGTCATCAAATTGTCCGGGCTGGCCGTTGGGGTCAGTGGTTGCCTTATCATATTTCTTATTGCGCGTCATGAATTGAGCTTTGATAAGTTTCAGCCCGATCGCGATCGAGTTTACAGGATATACACCAAATTCACAGGACTCTGGGAGGGTTCTAACCGGGGAGTTCCCCTGGCGCTGCCAGCTAAGGTAAGAAGCGATTTTACTGGGCTGGAAGCAGTTTCATTCTTCTTCACTTACAGCGCCAAAGTAACCGTGGCGGATTCTACAGGTGCCAAAAGAAAGCTCGAGGAGCAATCCCCGCTTGCCATCGCGGGACCTGACTACTTTCAAGTGTTTGGTTTCTACCAATGGATAGCCGGCGAACCCAAGGCGCTTGCTGCTCCCTTTACTGTTGCACTGACTGAAACCAAAGCTCTCAACTACTTTGGGACCACACAACCCGACAAAGTGATTGGCAAGCCCATCATTTACAGCGACTCGCTTGAGGTTACTGTAGTGGGCATAATCAAGGATATCAAGGAGCAAACTGATTTCAAGTTTACCGACTTCATTTCGTTTGCCACCGTCCAGGCCAGCTGGCTGAAACAAAGTTACAGTGATATGAATGACTGGGGCAGCGTTAGCAGTGGCTGGCAATGCTTTGTTAAACTGTCGCCGGGGACCCCGATTTCAAAAATCGAAGACCAGATGTCCATCCTGGCGAAAGCCAGGCATGAGGAACAAAAGGATAAAGCAACGAAGACTGAATACAAGTTTCAGCCGCTCAGCGACCTTCACTACAATACCGAACTCTTCATTTTTGATTCCAGTGGATCGACGGTGAGCCTGGGGACACTAAAGACCCTGGGGGTGATCGCCATCCTGTTGTTGGTTATCGCTGCGATCAATTTTATCAACCTCGAAACCGCACAAGCAGTGCGACGCTCAAAAGAGGTGGGCCTCAGAAAAGTGATGGGAGGGAGCCGCTTTGGCCTGGTGTTTCACTTTCTGACCGAAAGCTTCCTGATCGCTTCACTGGCCGTATTACTTGCTTTGCCGACCTGCTATGCCTGTTTCATGTTCTTCGGAGAGTTTGTACCGAAGGGGCTTGCTTTCCGGTTAACCGATCCATTCATGTGGGGGTTTCTTGCGTTGACCGCACTCGTGGTCGGTGGACTCGCTGGAATTTACCCGGCCTTTGTCCTTTCATCGTACGAACCTGCGGTAGCCTTGAAGAACCAGGCTTCGGGTGGCCAGTCTCGTTCGGCCTTTTTGCGAAAAATTCTTACCGTGATGCAGTTTTCTTTCTCGCAGGTTCTGATCGTGGGCACACTCATCGTAGGAATGCAGATCAGCTTTATGCTGAGCAAAGACCTCGGATTCAGCTCAAACGCAATTGTTTATTTCAGTGCTCCGTGGTGGGATAAGACCTCGAAGGTGGAGCAGCTCAGAAACGAACTGTCGAGTATTCCGGAGATCGTCGCGATTAGCCGCAACAGCCGAATGCCCGCTTCTTCGGGGTGGAGCTCGACGACGGTCACCTACAATGACGGTAAGGAGGATATTAAGAATACGGTGCACGTTAAATCCGGCGACACTTCTTACCTCAGCGTGTTCCGCATTAAGCTGTTGGCGGGCAGAAACGTTCAGCCAAGTGACAGTGCGCGTGAGCTGCTGATCAATGAGACTTTCTGCAAGAAGCTTGGGTTTGAACCACACGATGCGCTGAACATTCAACTGAAAGCAAGTGGCGACAAGATGTTCACGGTGGTGGGCGTGCTGGCCGATTTTCATTTCCAGTCGCTGCACAGCAAGATTGAGCCGATGTACTTCAAGTATGAGCCTTCTGGCAGGACAATGGCTCTTCAATTGGCTCTGGCCGGCAGTGAGCTGAAGAATGTTGAGCAAACACTGTCGAAGATCAACGAGGCCATCAAGAAAATCTACCCTGACGAAAAGATCGAGTGTCAGTTCTTTGACGATTCGATTGAAAAGCTATACCAGTCGGAACAGCGCGTTGCGAAACTCACCAACATTGCAACAGGCCTCGCCATCTTTATCTCCTGCCTTGGACTCTTTGGGCTGGCATCCTACACTGCCGTTCAGCGCACGAAGGAAATCGGGATCCGTAAAGTGCTGGGTGCCACCGTCAACAATATTGTGACGCTTTTGTCAAGGGAGTTCCTCGTGCTGGTTACTATTGCCTTTGTGATTGCGGTACCCGTGGCCTGGTATACCGCCGACAAATGGCTCGGGGACTTTGCGTTCCGGGTCGAAATAGGTGTGGGTGTCTTTGCGCTGGCTGGGTTCTTGTCGGTGCTGATTGCATTTGTCACGGTCGGTTCGCAGGCGTTGAAGGCTGCGGTGGCCGACCCGGCTGAGTCGCTGCGGTACGAGTAAGCTCGCCAGTTGTCCTACGACTTAAGTTGTAGGACAACTGTCTGGAAAACAGTACAAAGGATGCCCGCCAGTGGCCATCCGCTGACCGTTTCCGGGCAGGGTGTCGGACACCTTAAGGTGTAGGACACTGTACAGTACAACTTTTCGACAGTTCACTCCATCCTCCACCCAAGGCCACGTAAAAGCTTGTTCGTGGCACAATTCTTCGTTCATTTTACGGTCATTAGAAACCTATGCTCCGAAACTACCTCACCATTGCCTTCCGCACCATCCGCCGCGACAAGGTCAACAGCTCCATCAACGTCTTCGGGCTTAGCCTCGGCATCCTCTGCTGTGTGCTGATTGCCCTCTACGTTTACGACGAGTGGACCTTCGATCGGTTTCACACCAAGGTCGACCGGATTTACCGGGCATGGGTTAAAGAAGATTGGGGTGAGAAGCAGGTGTTTTGGAATACCGTTACCCCATACCCACTGGGGCCCGCTCTTAAAGATAACTTTCCGGAAGTAGTCAGTCATGTCAGGGTTAACAGTCTCGGCGCACAGGTAAAAATCGACGACCAGCTCTTCCAGGAGCAGGTGATCATAGGCGGCCAGGACTTCTTTGACGTGTTTGATTTTCCAATCACCGGCGACCGTGCAGCGCTCAAGAATCAGTCTGGTGTCGTGCTGAGCGAGGATTATGCAAAGAAGTACTTCGGTGAAACAAGTCCTGTAGACAAGGTGATTGCAATCCAACTTGGAGAGCGATTTGAAGACTTTACGGTGAAAGGCGTAGCGGAGGTTCCGACTAATTCCAGCATTCAATTCAATATCCTGATCTCTGACCTCAACTACCCGAAACTCTATAGCGAGCGAGCGCTTACCTCAGCGTGGTTCAATGTCAACCCGGAGACTTACGTCCTCTTGGCAGAAAATGCAGACCCTGTTGCCCTGCAGGCGAAATTCCCGGCGTTGTTCAAAACGCTGGTGGGGGAAGAGGATTACAAAAACAGCAAGTACCTGGTTGGCCTTCAGCCGATGAAGAAGATCCACCTCGATACTTCCATGCCCACCGGGGCTGCTCCGGTTAGTGACCCAAAGTACAGCTACATCCTGGCAGCAATCGCTGTGCTGATCCTGTTTGTGGCGTGTATCAACTTCGTCACTCTGGCCGTTGGCCGATCACTTCATCGTGCGCGGGAAGTTGGGATCCGCAAGGTGGTAGGTGCCCAGCGCAAGCAATTGATCTTTCAGTTTATTTCTGAGGCTGTTCTGGTAACCGTCGTCTCACTAGTCATAGGCATCGTGGGGGCCCGGATGAGTTTGCCAGCATTTAACGAAATGGCGGGCAAGCAGCTCATTTTTCCCTTCAATGGGTTCATTGTGGCCACCGTCCTTGCCTTGCTGATCGTCATCGGAATCATTACCGGCAGTTACCCGGCATTTGTCCTTTCGGGTTTCAGGCCGATTACCATTCTGAAAGGCTCCACGCCGCGCACCAAACAGGGATTTAGGAAAGCGCTGGTTGCACTACAATTGGTGCTTTCGATTTTCTTGATTTCCAGCACCCTTACGATGAGGCAGCAACTGCAATTCTTGCAGACCAAGAACCTTGGATTTCAGAAGGAACAGCTCGCTGTGTTCCGCACAACCGGCCCACGACAGCAATTAGCCGAACGGGTGAAAAATGGATTTCTGCAGGCAGAGCAATTCAAAACAGAACTGAAGCAATACCAGGAGATCGAATCCATTTGCGCGGCTTCACATGATTTCGGAAATGGCGACTGGGTGAATATTGGATTTACCGACGATGGAGGACTGTACCACACGTTCAGCCTCAACATCGTGGATGATGAGTACATCCCCTCCATGCGCATGGAAATGGCAGCAGGCCGCAACTTCTCCGACGAAAATACTTCCGACCAGCGACGTTCGGTGATCGTAAACGAAGCGTTTGTGAAAGAGTTTGGCTGGACAGACGCCATCGGCAAGCGGATCCCTGGTAAGAAATTCCAGGATCACGAAATCATCGGTGTGATCAAGGACTTCAACTTCAGATCACTGTACACCAATGTTACTCCGTTGGTGATGGTGCAAGACCCCACCATCGCATTGAGTGGGTCGGAGAATATCAACATCGACAACTCGCCGGCGCCCAAATTGTTTGTGCGCATCAAGGCAGGCCAACTCGCCGGGGGGATTGAGCGCATGGAAGCAGCTTGGAAAAAGATCGTTGGTTCGGAGGAATTCAAGTTTGCATTCGTCGACGAATCGTTGAACCGGCAGTACCGGAGTGACCAAAACCTCGGTCGGATTGTGACACTTGCCTCCGTCCTGGCTATCCTCATTGGCAGCCTGGGCCTTTATGCCCTTGCTTCCCTGGCCATGCAATCGAGGGTGAAAGAGATCAGCATCCGCAAGGTGATGGGTGCAACGGAGCAGTCACTTCTGGCCCTGCTATCAAAGGACTATGTGTTCCTGGTAGTGATCAGCCTTGTGTTGTCGATCCCGCTTACGGTCATGGCCATGCGTGACTGGCTGTCGACGTTCGAATACCGCATCACCCTCGGTTGGGGAGTGTTTGCACTGGCAGGAGGTATTTCCTTGCTGATTGCCTTGGCTACCATTTCTTGGCAAACATTGAAGACCGCTGCCTCGGAGCCGGCAGAGACGCTGAAGTA
>CAZJWV010000033.1:6065-13106 GCA_964549855.1 uncultured Ohtaekwangia sp.
GGACATTCCAGAAGTATAAATCCTACACTGCCCTCAACATCGTCGGCTTGACGCTGGGAATGGTGGCGAGTTTGTTCATCTGGCAGTACGTCAAGTATGAGCGGAGCTTTGACGCATACCACTCAAAGGCCAAGGACATTTACCGTGTTCAGTATAACGGATACCAAAGCGGCAAGCTCCGGTTCGAATGTGCCGCTGCAGTCCCAGCAGTAGGACCAGCCCTTAAAAACAACTTCCCGGAGGTAAAGCAATTCACGCGGCTCTACCCGGTGAGCGGGGTGATGAGTTATGACAGCCCCACCGGACTGGTCTCGCACATGGAGGAGAAGATGCAGATCACCGACACCTCGGTGTTCGACATTTTCGACATCCCTTTGATCACTGGCGACCCTTCGGCCTCATTGAAAGGGCCGAATAAGGTGGTGATCAGCCAGCGGGCAGCAAAAAAGTATTTTGGTGAGGCCGACCCGATGGGTAAGACGCTCCAGTGGAATGGGCGATTCAAGTTCGATGTGACGGGAATCTTCAAGGACGTCCCTGCTAACTCGCACATCAAGTTCGACTTCCTGTTCTCATATGAAACGATGGTTACCCTCAGCGGCGGCGACGGTACAAGTACCGACCACGAAACATCGTGGGGATGGTACGATTTCAATACGTATGTGTTGCTCGAACCGGGAACAGACGTCAAGACCCTGCAAGCGAAATGGGATAAGTTTGTTGTGCAGACCCGCGAAGAAGATTGGAAGAAACGCAATCGCAAGCAGGATTTCATACTCCAACCCATGTTGGACATCCATCTTGGAATTGTTCTTTTACAGGAGTCACAACCCGATGAGCGAGGCAACCGGGATTCCGTTTACGCGCTTTCATTCATCGCTCTCTTCATCCTGATTATCGCGTGGGTTAACTACATCAACCTGGCCACGGCGCGCTCGTTCGACCGAGCTAATGAAGTGGGAGTGAGAAAGGTGATGGGCGCCCAGCGCGCGCAGCTCATTTACCAGTTCCTCGCTGAGTCCTTCCTGGTCAACCTGATCGCTGCACTTATTTCGCTTGTGACCATCTGGCTTGCCTGGCCATTGTTTTCGTCGCTTACCGGAAGGAGCATACCGATCGACTACCTCACCCAAAGCGGCTTCTGGTTATCGCTGATGGCGCTCTTTGGAGTTGGAGCTGTGCTTTCAGGATTTTACCCGGCCATTGTACTTTCGTCATTCAAGCCTGTATCCGTGTTGAAGGGCCGCATCCTTCGCTCCGGGCATGGTCACATTTTGCGTCAGTCGCTGGTTGTATTTCAGTTCGGGGCCTCCGTGCTGTTGATTGTGGGCTCCATTGTCGTTTACCAGCAGCTGAACTTCATGCAGAATCGAGACCTGGGCGTAGACATCGTGAGCACCCTGGTCGTTCGCAGTCCGGGGATTACGGACTCTACTTTCGCCAGCAAAATGCAAACGTTGAAAGCAGAGGCGCTGCGCATCCCCGGAGTGAAGAGTGTTACGGCATCAACCAACGTCCCCGGAGATGAGATCTTCTGGGCGAGCGGAATTCGCCGACAGGTGGGAGGACCAGAGCAGGGCATTTCTGGCTACACGGTTGGCATTGACCAGGACTACATTAGTTCCTTTGGGCTTGCTGTAGCTGCAGGAAGAAGCTTTGACCTTGATCACCCCAATGACCGGAGAAGCATCATCCTCAATCGCGCGATGGCAGAAGCACTCGATTGGAAAGACCCGGAGGAAGCTCTTGGACAAAAGGTGATCCAGGGAGATACTTTCGAAGTGGTCGGAGTGCTGGAAAATTATCACCAGATGTCACTTAAGGAGGCTGTCGTGCCGCTGGTTTATCGCTACTTGCCGCAGTTTTCGACTTTTATTGCTTTCAAGTTGGAAGGAGAGGACTACAAGAGCGCGCTGGCGGGGCTTGATGCTCCCTGGAAGACATTGTTCCCCGGCAACCCAATGGATTATTTCCTGCTGGACCAGTTCTTCAACCGACAGTATGAAAGCGACCGCCAGTTTGGAACCATTTTTGGGCTCTTCACAGTACTGGCGATCTTCATTGCATGCCTTGGTCTATTCGGGTTGGCTTCGTTCATGACCCTGCAGCGGACCAAGGAGATCGGCATCCGCAAGGTGCTCGGTTCTTCAGCCCCCAACATTGTACTTCTCCTTTCCAGGGGATTCATCAAGCTGGTATTGATTGCCAATTTCATTGCCTGGCCGCTGGCCTGGTACCTGATGAGCCGCTGGCTGGAAGGATTCCCATACCACACCACATTGAACCTGGTAGTCTTTTTCCTTGCGGGAGCTGGAGTGGTGCTGATTGCGTTCCTTTCAGTAGGCACGCAGACGTTGAAAGCCGCCCTCGTGAATCCTGCAGAGACGCTAAAGTACGAGTAGGAGGGCGTCGGATGATGGCTAAAGGAGACAGGTCCGTGCCTACGGCACTTGCGACATTATCTCCCGTAACAACCACGGAGTGAAATCCGTGGTTGCAAAATCGGTCGAGCCTCCGGCTCTGGGATATTGGTGAGATAACTCAGTGTTGGGACTCAGAGGCGTAGCCTCGGCGCATCTTGTAACAACGGACTTCAGTCCGTTGTTGAAATCCGTGGTTACAAAGTCGGTCGAGCCTCCGGCTCTGGGAGGTATTGGTGAGATAACTCAATGATGGACCCAGAGGCATAGCCTCGACGCATCTTGGAACAACGGACTTCAGACCGTTGGAGGACCCCAGGACCTGACCACGAGAGCCGTAGGCTCGGTATCTCAACCATGGACTTCTGTAGGGTATTGGTCGAGTATCAGGCTGGTATATAGCTTAATACGATCGGCCATTAGCCTTTAGCCACTAGCTTTTAACCTTTCGAAGGCCAATAGTCAAGTTCAACCAAAAGTTCTAGCTAGCGTACACAACAAATATTGTGACCGCGCGTATATTTGTTTTACAAAGTATAGACAAATGGCAAAAGAATACCTTGGTGAATTTGAGGAGTTGGTGCTGACCATGGTTGGTATCTTGCAGGCAGAGGCCTATGGGAATACCATCGTCGCTGAAATTAAGCAACGGGTGGGGAGGGAAGTGAACCTCAGCGCCGTGCACGTAACCCTCTATCGGCTCGAAGACAAGGGCCTGGTGAAGTCAGGCATGGGCGGGGCCACGCAAACCAGGGGCGGCCGCCGCAAGCGCATTTACCAAGTCACAAATGCCGGTCTAGCCATGCTTCGCTCCATGAAGGAAGCCAGAATAGATCTTTGGAAACTAATCCCACAGTTGAAGTTCAACTATTAAAATTCCAAACTCCAAATTCCAGATTACTCTTTACTGATTTACCGATTACTGATTACCGATTACTGATCACCGATCACCGACTACCCTTGCCTCGCCGCACACACCATCAAGTTCCTCCAAACTGGGCTATCAAGTTCCTCCACTGGTTCTGCCCAGACCAACTGCTGGAAAGCATTGAAGGCGACCTGATGGAGCAGTTTGAGGAAGACCGTTCCTCGAGGGGGGTGCGCGGGGCTCGTCGTCGGTTTATCGTACATGTCTTGCGTTTCTTTCGCCCCTCCATTTTACTCCGTAACAAGTTTACTGGACCCATCATCCGAACCATCATGATCAACAATTATTTCAAAGTCGCTGCCCGCAACATCCGCCGGCAAAAGCTGTATTCCTTCATCAACGCTTTTGGCTTGAGCATTGGCATTGCGTTCTGCATGCTGATCTACCTCTACATCGAAGATGAGCGCAGTTTCGACCAGTTCCACACCAACAAGGACCGCATCTACCGGATAGAGGAGAAGAGCTATGACACGTGGCAGCCGAATCCCAAGGAACCATACCAAAGGTCTGCGTGGATTCAAACAGGTTTCGGCCCAGCCATGAAAGCGGACCTTGCTGAGGTTGAAGAGTATACGAGGTTCAACTCGAACGAAGAAACCATTTTTCGTTATGCCGACAAGGCGATCACCGAAAAGGTCACCTATGTAGATCCTGGGTTTTTCAAGATGTTTTCTTTCAAGCTCCTCTCCGGGAACTCCGATGAGCTGTTCAAGAAAAAATCAGACGCAGTCTTAACGCCGGAGATTGCCAGGAAGTACTTTGGTGATGAGGACCCGATGGGTAAATCGTTCACCATCGATGTAGAAGGTGAGAAGCCTTTTATCGTTGCTGGGATTATTGAAGCGCCACCGGCCAACTCGAGTTTGGATTTCAAGATCCTGGTGCCCCAGGAAAACAGGCCGTACTACGATCGGAACCTCAATAATTGGGGAAACTACAATACGCCCACCTTTGTGCAGCTTATTCCCAACGCAGACCTGGGGGCTTTCAAGGGTAACCTGACAAAGTTTGTCGACAAGCACATGGGCGAGAAACTTGAGCAATGGAGGAAGCGTGCGACTAACCCCATTCCAGCCGATGCCATCATGTTGGAGTATCCATTTACACCACTCACGGACATGCACTTGAAAAAGGAACTTCCGTGGCACAAGGTGAGTGATCCTCAATACTCGCTTATCCTGGGAGGTGTGGCTATCCTTATCCTTTCCATAGCCTGCATCAACTACATCTCACTGTCGCTTACGACATCGACGGCTCGGCGGACTGAAGTGGGGATCCGGAAGGTGGTGGGAGCCCAAAAGGGCCAGCTCGTCAACCAATTCGCCATTGAATCTATCGTGTTGGCGCTCATCAGCATGGTGATCGGGCTTGGCCTTGTGGCACTTTTCCTGCCAAGTTTCAACCAGTTCACTGGCAAAGGCATTCAACTGTTAGAGGGCAATTGGATTAAAATGATCGGTGTTACAGTGGGACTTTCCTTATTGGTTGGCCTGATTGCTGGAAGCTACCCCGCGATTTTCCTCTCAGGTTTCCGGCCTGCGCAGGTATTGAAGGGCGGGTTCACTTCCCGCGTTAAGGCTGGCTTTACGCGACCCCTCGTTGTGTTGCAGTTCGCACTGTCGTCCTTTCTGATTGTCAGCTCGGTGATCATGTACCGTCAAATGCAGTATGTCACGACGAAAGACCTGGGTTATAACCAGGCGCAGGTGTTGGTCTTGCCTACGCAGAAGGGATGGAGTGCAGAGTCAGACCGCACAGTTGCCCAGGTGCGAACACGATTTACCCAGGAACGGGATATCATCTCCGTCGGTGCCAGCACGATTTCATTCAATCGGGGTTTTTCTAAGTATGGTTATCGCATCAATGGAGAGCAGAAGGCGGCCTTCGTCTATGGAGTTGATCCTTATTACATTCCGACACTAAACATTCAGCTCGTCATGGGGCGGAATTTCGATCCGAATATCGCAAGCGATAGTACTGGGGTGATCGTGAATGAGTCATTGGTGCGTGATATGAAATGGACCGACCCACTGAACTCCTACCTCAATTACCAGGAGGACACAGTGGGCCTCGGATCAAAGGTTATTGGTGTGGTTAAGGATTATCATTTCCGGTCGTTGGAAGCCGGGATCGAACCCATGTTCCTCAGCTTGCCCACGGAAAACGTAGGAAGTCTTTCCACGATGATCATTAAGGTGGCGCCAGGGAACATCCCGGCCACCATCGAAAAGATGCGTGGCATCTGGAAGGAGATGTATCCCGACCGTCCCTTTGACGTCGCTTTCCTTGATGAAGATGTGGCCAAACAATACGCGAGCTACCAGCGGTGGATGAGCATGATGGGGCTTGCCACAGGATTTGCGATCCTTATTTCATGCCTCGGACTCTTTGGCTTATCGGGCATCAACGCCGTGAATCGAACCAAGGAGATAGGCATCCGCAAGGTGATGGGGGCAGGCATGACGAACATCCTCGTGCTCTTGAACCGGCCATTCGTCCTTTTGGCGCTTTTGGCCTACATTATTGCAGCGCCATTGTCTTGGTACTTCATCAACGACCTGTTCCTTAAAGGCTTCGAGTTCAAGATCGAAGTAGGGTGGGAGCTTTTTGCCGTGAGCATAGTGGTTGGGCTGGCCCTTGCGCTGCTGACGGTAAGCTACCATGCGGTGCGGGTAGCGTTGTCGAATCCGGCGGAGACGCTGAAGTACGAGTAAAGCCACGGATTTTCACGGATTAGTGCATTCAATCCGTGTTAATTCGTGTAATCCGTGGCAACCTAGCCTCTTCGATAGAAAATGTAATCCGTCACCAACGGCTCAATCCCGGTTTGGCGGAAATCTGAAATGATCTGACCGCGGTGGTGCGTGGTGTGGTTGGCGACGTGGAGCAAGATATCCCGAACAGTATTTGTGAATGGCTGGCCTTTGGAGGTTTTGTAGTTAACCACGCGATCGAAGTCTGCCAGCTCGAGTACCCTCAGGGTATTTGTGAAATTGGTGTCGTCGATGGCACCCAGCTCTTCCAATGCATGCACCTGACGCACACCTAACTCAGTGCCACCGAGGATGCGGGTATTCCAAATCTGGTGCGCATTCAGGACATGACACCAGAGCGGAAAACTGCGCTCCGGGAGTTTGGGTCCATGGATCTTGAGTTCAACAATCAGCTTCTGGTTGAAGTGATGATGGTATTTGAAGAGGTCTGCAAATAATTCCTTCATGGATGCGGCATTTGGCAAATGCTAACGCAAACCGACCACCAGAGTTGCGCTTGAACCTTGAACCTTAAACCTGGAACCTGAACTATGAAGATTTACTAGCTATCAAGAGGCAGCTTGCTATCAAGAGAATGCTGTATTCCATCCCTCCGCTTCCTGCGCCTACGACAAACCACCCGTTCTTTGCGTGCACGAGCGCGATGCCCATCACCTGGTGAAAAACAAATCCCAGGGCGATATACCGGGTCCATCGCCCCGCAATCATCAGTATGCCACCGGCGATCTCGTAGGCAGTTATCAGCCATGCGAGTACGACGCCTAGAGGGAACCCTCTTCCGTCCAGGAAGGACCCGAAATCATCGACAGTACCATTAGCGATTCGCATCAGACCATGCGCTATGAAAAGGCCAGCCACTATAATCCGAAAACCAAATTGTGCATTCATAGTCAGGAATTTGCAATCAGGAATCAGGAAT
>CAZJWV010000033.1:13206-21961 GCA_964549855.1 uncultured Ohtaekwangia sp.
ACAATGATGAACTGGGAGTCCTTGCTGAAGCTGCGGATGATCTGGTTGAACTTGTCGATGTTCGCATCGTCGAGCGGGGCGTCTACCTCGTCGAAGATACAGAACGGCGCTGGCTTGAGGAGGTACATCGAGAAGAGCAGGGCCGTGGCCGTCAACGTCTTTTCCCCGCCACTGAGCTGGTTGATGGTCAGTGGACGCTTTCCCTTCGGCTTGGCGATAATGTCAATCTCGGATTCGAGCGGACGCGAAGGATCGGCTAACCGCAGGTCGCAGTCGTCTCCCTCATTGAACAACGAGCGGAATACCGAAACAAAGTGCTCCTTGATTTTCGCGAAGGCCTCCATAAAGGTCTGGCTCGCCACACCCTCGATTTCGTTGATGGTGCTGAAAAGTGACTCCTTGGCTTTCACCAGGTCATCTTTTTGTACGAGGATGAAGTCGTTTCGCTCCTTGATTTCATTGTAAGCCTCCATCGCCATCGGGTTGATGGGACCCATGTTATCGAGCCGCTCTTTAATCCGGGCAACTTCGTTCCTTAATTTTTCTTCGTCTTCGGAAGCCAGTGCCAGGCTTTCTTCAGCGCTGAGCTGCGCCATGAGTTCGTCCATGGCCACATTGAACTCTACGGAGAGGCGCTCCTTAACAGAATTCAACTCCAACTTGCTTTCAGTAAGTTCCTGCTGGAGGCGCATCAATAAATCATCGATGTTCTCACGCTGGTGCTGTACGGCTCGCAAATCTTTTTCCACCTGGTCGATCACGCCCCGGGCGGCGTAGTAGCCCTGCTCGGCCTGGTTCACCGCACGCTCCATCTCATCCTTGTGCGCATACATGCGGATGAGCTCTTCATCGCCGGAGTGTGTGGACTCCAGTATCGTGCGAATTTCCTGTTCGTTATGGGCCAGTTCCGTGGACGCAGCGCTAATCCGGCGATTGCTCTGCTCAACGGACTCCTGCTTAAAGCGAATTTCTTGTTCGAGGCTCTTTACCCGGTTAGTCTGCTGGTGATAGAAGATGTTTTGCTCGTTCAACGCATTCGACTTCTGACCCAGCAATTCATTCTGCGTGTTGAGTTCAGCTCCCTCACGCGTCAGGCGCTCGTCAAATTCCTTTAACTCAGCATCGATGCGCACCGACTGGGGACGAAGCTCAACAAGTTCGCGGGAAAGTACATTGATCTTCTCGAGAATGTCCTCCCGGCGCAAGTCGGAATTACTGATCATCTCTGCGAACTGCTCCTTCTTGGTCTTCACGGAGATGTACTCATCGTTCACCTGGCGAATAGCCACCTGTGCCTCTTCGATGGCGTTCTTAAGATCGTGATTGCGGAGCCGCTCGAGCTCTCGTTGCCGATCGAGTAGTGAATTGCGGACTTCCTCCAGCTTGTGGTTCAGTTCCTTGATCTCCTTGTCGAGTTTCTCCAGGTTCTTGGCACGACCAATCTTCTTTCCCTCAAACAGTCCCACCGAACCGCCGGAGAGACTGAAACGACGGCGGGTGTACTTGCCGCTCTTCGTGATAAACGTATTGTCGTCATCCTGGGGAATGACTTTAGTGTCACCTTCAACAAAGTATACGCGATCGAGGATGAAGGTCATGAGCTTGCCATACTTCGGATCGAACTCAATCACCTGTGTGGCGGGGTACGCATTGGGATAGATCTGCGTAGGGTGAGGCGTGAATTTCTCGAAACGGTCAAGGATGAAGAAGTTCGCCTTTCCTTTGCTGGCGTCGCTGAGGATGTTTATGGCTTCGTATGCCTCCGCCTCGTGGTTAACGATGTAGAAGTTGAGGTAGGGTTCGAGGTAGTTCTCTATCGCAACGCGGTATTCCTCTGGACAAGTGAGGATGTCGGAGAGGAGGGGAGCATTCTTCGTCCAGTCTACCTTCTTCTTCAGGAACTTGATCGCTTCGGGAAACCCTTCCAGGTTCTCGACGAGTGATTTGGTCAGCTGGAACTCGTTTTGGCGGGCGTCGAGCTTGCGGCCCGTCTCCGTCATCTCTTCACGGATGAGCTCGATGGTCTTCTCCAGTGAACTGATGCGCCCCAACACATCTTTCTCATCTTCCTTGATGCGACTCAGGGCTGTATTTTTTTCTGCAATCTCCTCTTTCAGGACGACCAGCTTGTTCTCAAACTCCACAAGGCTTTCACTGCGCTGGTGGGTATCGGAGGTTGCCCTGTCTATTTCCTGCTTGAGGGAAGCAATCTGGATCTCACGGATTTCGACCGCCTTGTTCGTTTCGTAGTGCTCGTCCTGCTTCAGTCGCTGCTGGTGACGAAGGGCATCGACGTCCAGCTGCAACTGGTGTGTGGCCAGGCGCTGTGCTTCGTACTCGCTCTTGATGACATCGGACTTGCCCTGGATTTCGATCAATGCGCCCTGTGCCGTGGTGGCTTCTTCTTGCAAGCTTCCGATGGCGAAGTGCCCGCGCTCATTGCTCTTCTTATCCTGGTCGATCTGTTCGCGGAGATTAGAGGCCCTGTCGTTCAGAAAGCGCAGGCGTTCATTGTTGATCTGCTTTTCGCTTTCACGCTGGCGGATATTGGCCACGTGATCATTTACCGCTTTTTGGCTGACGGTAAGTGCCTTTTCCTTACTGATAAGATCGGTCTTCTCTTTCTCGATACTCGCTTCCTTGTCGGCGATCTCTGCGGCGAGGGCAGCCTTGCGGGCATGCTCGCCATCCATTTGCCGGTTCAGGTTGCTGTAGCGCTCTTGTTGCTTGCTTACCACTACGCGGGAAAGCTGGATGCTCTTCTCCTTATAGACTTCCTTCGCTTTGTAGTACGATTCCGTCTGCTTTGCCTGTTTCTCCAGGCTCTTCATGTTTTTTTCAATCTCGAAGAGCAGGTCTTCTACTCTTTCCAGGTCAGCATCGGTGTCTTCGAGCTTCTTCAGCGTTTCCTTCTTGCGCTTCTTGAATTTTGAAATGCCGGCAGCTTCTTCGAACAAAGTGCGCCGGGAATTGTCGCGATCGTTTAACAAATCATCCACCATACCCAGCTCGATGATGGCGTAGCTGTTTGAGGCAACGCCAGTATCGAGAAAGAGGTTGGTGATGTCTTTGAGCCGGCAAGTGACTCCGTTTAGCAAATACTCGCTTTCGCCCGACCTGTAGAGCCTGCGGGTAAGAGTTACTTGTGCGTACTCGGTAGGGAGGAGATTCTTGGTATTGTTGATGGTGAGGGAGACCTCGGCCATCTGGAGTTGCGACCGTTGGTTGGTGCCGTTGAAGATGATGTTTTCCATCTTCTCCGACCGCAGCGCGCTGGTTTTCTGCTCTCCGAGCACCCAGCGGATGGCATCGACGACGTTGGATTTACCGCACCCGTTGGGGCCGACAATCCCGGTTACACCCTCGTCGAAATTGATGACAATCTTATCGGCAAAACTCTTGAATCCTTTGATCTCTAACTGCGCAAGTTGCATTCTTTCCTGTCGTGATTGTCTGTATAAAGGTCGCAAAGATAGAAGGAAATCTGACTCGCCCGAGGTGCAAATATTGACTTAAACCTTTGGTTTAATTGACTGCTACTTTTCGGTCGCAGCCCCCGGTTTGGTCATGGCCATAGCTTCGATCACCTGGGCTCTCGGCACCAGGTACTTGGCACTCGGCGCCAGGCTCTCGGTGCTAACCTGCCCGATGAAGCTGTCTCAGCGAATCAACGGCGATGGACGTTTTTCACAGATTTTTGTACCACTCCACATTGGTAAATGGAGAGCCGTAGGTGAAGCGTTCGCCGATACGAGGAGTGATGACGGTCACTGGCTTACCTGATGCCGCCTCCAATGTTCTTAGAATTGGCTCACTCCAGGCATGGTAGGCCAAATTAAATGTCGCCCAGTGTACAGGCAAGAGAACTTCTGCTCCGAGATCCAGTTGGGCTCTTATTGCATCCTCAGGGTTCATGTGAATGTCGTTCCAGGACTCAGGATCGCCGTAAGCGCCGATTTTCATAAGGGTCATGCTTACAGTGCCCAGGCGACTTTTAATCTCGCGAAAGTGTGGTGAGTAGCCTGTGTCACCGCTGAAATAGAAGGAACGCCCGGAACCTTTGACAAACCAAGAACTCCAGAGTGTGGAATTGCTCATTTTCTTTCGGCCTGAATAATGACGTGCCGGTGTACAGTTTATGGTAATGTTCTTGAAGTCGACGCTTTGCCACCACTCCATTTCGTGAACCTGTTCGGGTTGCACGCCCCAGCGCTCGAGATGTGCTCCAATCCCCAACGGAACAAAAAAGTGACTTCCTTTTTGGGCAAGGGTTTGTATGGTGGGCATGTCGAGGTGGTCGTAATGATCGTGTGAAATAAGAACAGCGTCGACACCCCTTAAGTCTTCCATTTCAATAGGCGCGCGATGAAGGCGTGTGGGTCCGATGGGAAGTGGTGAAACCCGATCTGAAAGGACCGGATCTGTCAATAGTCTTACTCCATTTATCTCTACAAGTACGCTTGCGTGACCAAGCCAGTGGGCAGAAAGGCCAGTGTCAGCGGGCATGGCGAGATCACGAGCCGTGATGTCGATGACTGGGATTTCAGATTTTGGCTTTCGAACCTGCCCTTGCATGTAGAGCTGAATGGTTTTGATAATTTCATCATTCTTGCTCTGTGGCGGCTTGTTTTCAAAACGAGTTCCGGAATATTCAGGCGATTTCTTAATGCGTTCTAGTCGAGCACCTTCGGGCTCACCGCCGAATTGAGGGAGTTGGGTAACAAGGTGGACTGCCAGGTAACCTAATGCACCCAACGCCACTAAAATGATTAGCGTTCGTTTAAACCATTTCATCTAAGTAAAGTAAGGGTTTACATGGATATCGCAACCCCACAACGTATCGGCAATCCTAAGTGTCGATTTACCGTGCAGTGCCGAGTACCGAGCACCGGTTCGCGAAGGTGGGAAAATGAAGGCATATCGAAGAGTATCGGGCAACGTGGAATTTGATACCTTTAGGACGTATGGATGACATAAAAATCATCGTTTGGATCATCATCGGGTTGATCTACCTTTTTTCCCGCAGGAAGAAGGCAGAGACACCACCTCCAGTGAGGCGCGATGAGCCAGAAGAGGAACCTAGCCAGCCGCGCCCAGCGCCGAAGAGTTTTGAAGAGCTGCTGAGGGAAATCGAGGGAATGAAGCAGCCAGCGCCACCGCCCCAGCCGGAAAGGCGCTATCAGCCCGTTGTCGACTATGACGAAGACATAAAGGACGAGGAGCAGGACCTGGAGGAAATCAAGCCATCCTATAAGTCCGACGACGAGATCTACAAGACTTACCAGAAAGCCAAGGAGCAGGCCTTCGAGCGTCCCTCACTCGAGGAGACGGTAAAGCTCTCAGATACCATTGTTCGGTTCAAGCAATTCAAGGGCTATGAGAAGGAGGCCCCTCGCAACCTCCTCAGTGAATACCTCAAAGAGCTACGCGACCCGCAGGGGTTCAAGAAGGCGTTTGTGATGAGCGAGATCCTGCGAAGGAAATTCTAATTCCTGATTTCTAATTCCTAGTTCAGGCCGAGAGCCGAGCGGCGTCATGGTTCGACTCCGCTCACCATGACGTTTCCTTGTCTTCAAGTATCGGGCAGTCTTCGGCTCCGCTCAGACTGACCTCGCCAGTTGTTATTGACGAGTACCGAGAGCCGAGTGCCTAGCGCCGAGCACCCAATTCCGCAAGGAATCGCATCGTGTCAACTCCATCCGCGTAGTCTGTAACCGAAGGAAACTGCGCAGTTCCAAACGGCACGCTCCCTTCGAACCAACCGTTGGCTGAGACAATCACTTGCAGCCTTCCAGCCTGTTCGCGAATTCGGGCGCGAAGATCGGCCAGATCGCTGTAGGTGCGGTAGTGGAGCACGGCAACGGGCGAGATCATGACTTCGCTCTCCCGCAGGAGGAGAAAGCCGTTGTCGAGAAAGTGATCACGGTTTAACAGCAAAAGCGACTTTTGGTAGGTGTAGTTGTTCCGGTACTTGGAATGCTCGACGATAGCAGCGAATGGCTCCAGGCGTTCGATAAACGCCTTGAGGTCGTAACCGCTCGGAATCCAGAGAGAAGCAACGTTGCGGCAACCCAGCCCAAAGTAGGAGAAGATGTCTTTGCCCAGCGCCTCAATCTCGGCTGCAGGCTCGTCGCCCTGGAGGACGGCTGAGGATACCCGGTTTCTCCGAATAATATGCGGCACATTCCTGAAGTAGAAATCAAAGTAGCGGGAAGTGTTATCGCTGCCTGTGGCAATCAGGGCATCGACGTCGTTTAGGCGATCCGTCGCCTGGACCATCGCGGCGAATCGCGGCTCTATCTCGCAAAGCTTGTTGCAGATAATGCTTGGGAGTTCCTTGTCTTTGGAACTCGGCTTGTACAGAAGACGGTGCCCGGATATCAAAACACAAAGCATATCGTGAAATCCTACGAGTGGGATATTACCTGCCATGGCAACACCGATGGTCTTGGGTCCTGAGGCCGCAGCGTAGGATGTGAGCCAAGCGCGCATACGATCAGGTTCCAACATTTCTATGATACCTTCCAATGCGAGTCGGACCGCGTCTTCGGTGAACCAGCCGTTTTCGCGAAGTGCGCGCTCTGCCATGGCCGAGACTTCAGGGCCGGTGAGTTGGTGAAGTGCCTGGCCGAGCCTGACAAAAGCACTCAACCGGTCGGGCAGGTCCATGGTTTGAACATTTGAGGGCACAGCGACGTTAGGATCGGTGGAAACGGCTTATTTTTGCCTGCAAAATTAGAACAGGGTAGATGGCGATCAAGATAACAGATGAGTGCATAAACTGTGGTGCCTGTGAACCGGAGTGCCCGAATACCGCTATTTACGAAGGCGGCAGGGAATGGAATTGGGCGGGGGGTACTAAGTTGACCGAGGTTAAGCAGGAGGATGGCTCCGTGGCAGATGCCAAGCTGCCCCAATCACCTGTTTCTGATGAGTTCTACTTCATTGTTCCTGGCAAATGCACAGAGTGCACCGGCTTCCACGAAGAGCCTCAATGCGCTGCTGTCTGCCCGGTGGATTGTTGTGTTCCTGACCCGGACCATGTGGAATCGAAGGATGTACTGGGTGCAAGGAAGAAATACCTGCATAAAGAGTGATCGGTAATCAGTGATTGGTAATCGGTGGCGCGGTCTGGTCGAAAGAATACGGTCCTTAATAGGGTAATCCCCAGGAGTTCAGTTTGGGTTCGCGCTAATTGCTGATTGCGAAGTAATCAATTGAGTGATCCACCGATTACTGATTACCGATCACCGATCACTGTTTCTTCACTTCATCTTCGCCCTCTTGATTAGGTACTGCTGCAACACATGGAAGTAGTCGGTTCTCGCATTGGCTGACACAAAATCAATCCTCAATTGGTTACACCGAAGTTTAAGGTTACGGTGAAAGGCTGCAAGGGCCTCGGTGTAGGATTCCTTGATTTCCATGGGGTTCAACTTCAGCTTGTCGCCACTCTCCAGGTCGACGAACTCATAGGGGCGGTCATCGAAATTGAAGGCCATTTCTGTTTCGTGGTCGCTGACGTGGAAGAGAAGCACCTCGTGCTTGTTGTGCTTTAAATGCTGCAGTGACTTAAAGATATCCTCCTGGCTCTCGGAGGCTCCGTCGAACATGTCGCTAAAGATGATCACGAGCGAACGGCGGTGGGTTTTCTCTGCGATCTCATGGAGTACCCCGGATACACTGGTATGTTTTCCGGATACGGTAGTTGATTTTAGTGCGTTCTCCAGCAGGCGGAAGAGCTTATCCAGGTGAGAGGGCGTCGACTTGACGGGGGTAAGTTCATCGATGCGTTCCGAGAACAGGCAGAGCCCCACGGCATCGCGCTGCCGCTGTAACAAATAGGCCAGGGCGGCGGCACAATACACACTGAAGCGAAACTTGGCCTGCGTGTCGGCAGGGTACCGCATTGATGAGGAGGCGTCGATAACGATTTGACACCGAAGATTGGTCTCTTCTTCGTATTGCTTGGTGTAGAGTCGGTCTGTGCGGGCGAAGACTTTCCAGTCGATGTGACGCGTACTCTGGCCCATATTGTAAAGCCGGTGCTCGGCAAACTCCACTGAGAAGCCGTGGTAAGGCGACTTGTGCAAGCCCGTGATAAAGCCTTCCACCAACTGCTTGGCAAGCAGTTCGAGGCTTCCCGTCTGTCGCATTTCTTGCAACGGTGTCTTCATGTGAGAGAGAAAAGTGGCCTAATTGAGCTTCCTGAGCCCTTTTTGACTCCTATATTTAACGGCGCCTGTTTGCTATTCTTTATCAAACTGTTAACTTGGTCAGCCCCAAAATCTAAAAATAACCTAAACCGCCCATTTGTGGAAGACAACAGGAACGGCCGCGACGAGATCTTCTCGGAAAAAGTGAAGGCCGGCAAGCGTACCTATTTCTTTGATGTGAAGTCCACCCGATCAAATGACTACTACCTCACCATCACGGAAAGCAAGAAGCGATACAACCAGAACGACGACGGGTTTACCTACGAAAAACACAAGATTTTTCTCTACAAGGAGGATTTTAACAAGTTCATGGATGCCCTGAACAATACCGTGAACCACGTGAAAAATGAATTGATGCCAGGAGTGGACTTTACGCAATTTGACCACGCCCGTGAAGAACGGGAGGAAGTGGCCGAGACAAAATCTGCCAGCGTCGATAGCGAATTGAAATGGGATTAATTATATTTACCTAACCTATTCCTAAACCGAAGACCCTGTTGCACCCGTTAGGGACCGCGACAGGGTTTTCTCTTTGCCCC
>CAZJWV010000033.1:22061-29087 GCA_964549855.1 uncultured Ohtaekwangia sp.
TTTTGCCGGAATGGCCGGCTGATCGTCAATTATGGGATTAACATGCGGTATCGTCGGACTGCCTAACGTTGGCAAGTCCACCCTCTTCAATGCGCTATCCAACAACAAGGCAGAAGCAGCCAATTTTCCGTTCTGCACCATTGAGCCCAATGTAGGGGTGATATCGGTGCCTGACGAGCGGCTTAACATCCTCTCAGGCCTGGTGAACCCGCAGAAGGTGATTCCCACTTCGTTCGAATTTGTGGACATCGCCGGCCTGGTGAAGGGAGCCTCAAAGGGGGAGGGCCTCGGTAACCAATTCCTGGCCAACATCCGGGAAGTAGATGCCATCGCCCACGTGATTCGTTGTTTCGAGAACGACAATATCATCCACGTCGATGGGCGCATCAACCCGGTTGCTGACAAGGAAATCATCGACACCGAACTTCAATTAAGAGACCTGGATTCCATCGAAAAGAAGATCGCCAAGGTCGAACGTACTGCCAAAAGCGGCGATGCCAAAGCGAAGAAAGAATTGGCGGTGCTCCAGATGTTTGCAACCGCACTCCAGGCTGGTAAGAATGCCCGGTCGGTGAAGACAGATACAGAAGACCGGAAGGCTATCGAGGACCTGCAACTCCTTACCGACAAGCCTGTGATTTACGTCACTAACGTGGACGAGGCCGCCATTCACACGGGGAACAAATACGTTGAAGCGGTAAGGAACCTTGTCAAGGATGAGGGTGCTGAGGTGGTTGTAGTGTGCGCAGCGATTGAGGCACAGATTGCAGAATTGGAGAGCGTGGCAGACCGAGATGCTTTCCTGGAAGAGTATGGTCTCAAGGAATCAGGGCTAACCAAGCTCATCCATGCTGCCTATCACTTGTTAAACCTGATTACCTACTTCACCGCAGGCGAAAAAGAGGTGCGCGCCTGGACTATTCATCGGGGCTGGAAGGCTCCCCAGGCTGCGGGGGTGATACACACGGACTTCGAGAAGGGGTTTATCAGGGCCGAGGTGATCAAGATTCCTGACTATCAAAAATTCAAGACCGAAGCCGCCTGCCGCGAGGCCGGTCGCCTGGCCGTTGAAGGAAAAGACTATGTGGTAGAAGACGGAGATGTGATGCATTTTCGCTTCAATGTTTAGAGTTGTAACATCATGTTAAAAAGCTGATTCATAGCTAATTAACTCACACTTCAAATATTCTTATAGAGGCCAATTTCTGAGTGCCTGATTTTTAGTACTTTAGCTATCCGCAGTTCTGATTTTTTGCGGTTGTTGGCAGTTTTTTAGCAAAGACCCGGGAATCCACGTGAGAGTAAGGATCGTTTTTTCACTCCGAAATAAGGGCGGCTTTGTACCGTTCCATCACCAGTTCCTGTTGGCGCAGACGGTTAAGGGCATGATTGTGGCCGGCAAGGAGCCACGCTTTCAGCAGTTCACACACTACAACTTCTCCGGATTAAAGGGCCAGACGAAAGTCAGCCGGAAAGGGCTTCACTTCTACTCGTCACGGGTAACGCTCGTCTTTTCCACGGCCGACAAAGAGTTCCTGGACTACTTTCTTAAAGTCCTGTTCGAGCACAAGGAGATCATGATCGGTATGCTGCAGCTATCACCGGAGCTGGTCGAGCATGAGGAACCCGTTGCCGTATCCGAGCGGGTTAAGTACCTCTGTATTTCTCCCATCGTTCTCCTTCCCGCTGCATTCAATGATGAGTCGGCGAAGCGTTTCATTTCGCCGGAGACGGATGAGTTTTCAGACTTGCTCTATGATTCCACCACCGCCCAGATGCAGACATCCGGAAAATTCACCACGGAGCAATTGACTGAGGTGTATAAATTCCAACTGGTGCCTGACAAAGACTACCTGAATCGGATTCAAGCGGCGGGCAAGAAATTCGCCCGGATCTATCCCCTCTACGATTCAGACATCAAGTATGAGGTGCGCGGGTATACGTTCCCCTTCACCTTGTTCGCACCTCCCATCGTTCAGCAGTTTGTATATGAGCATGGCTTGGGCCACTTCTCGCACAAGGGATTTGGCATGCTCGACATGGCGCACAACGATTCGATCCGCAAGAACGCAGACCTCGAATTGGTCTACGCCTGATCCCTGGTGGCTGAGGTTCTCGCGTTGCCCCGAGCTGCGTTGCCCTGAGCTTGTCGAAGGGTCGAAGGGAAGCCTTATCGCGCGTTCACATTCACAAAGTAGTACCCCACCAGCAAATCGGCATTCGGTTGAAACGGCCGGTAGTAGACGAAGAACTCGTACACATTCTCAGTTTGGAAGAAGTTTCCCTCGAAGTAGTTACCGTTTTTGGTTTCATTGGGGCTTACCCAGTACTGATAGTCATAGAATCCCTGCTTGAGCAGCAACTTTCCATGGTAAGCGCCCCCTTCCCAGGTCATCCGGTTCTCCTCGCCCCGCTGCCAATTATTGAAGGTTCCGATCACATATACTTCTTCGGCGATTTTTGGTGAGCGAAGCGTGAAACTGACATCGAGGTAATTGGCGCTGATCCACGGCTCCTGCCGGGTATCGAGGTTTTCAATCACAAACGCCCCGTTCTTGTCAGGATACTGTGTGTACGCCAGGCTGCCGCGCGGGGCATCAAGTGCCACAGAGAGTTGTGCAGGCTTCACACTCCGATCTAGCTTGAGCGTGTTGATGCCGGGAGAGTTCAACGAACGAAAGTCGACAAACCGGAATTCGTTGCCTGCCGCAAACGTATTGTTCATGTCGAAAAAACGGTACTCCAACTGTTTGATGTCCTCCCGGATGAAACTGGGCCGGACGTCTTGCCGCGCGTTGTCCCACCGCTGGTTCTGCCGCAGTGTAACATGGATGGATGTGGCCGGGTTGATGACTTCAATTCGTGAGTAGTTCAGAAAGAAGTTTAGGGCCTGGTTGGTGTTTTTAAGGTTGCCGAGGCCAGCCATGTCATCTTCCTGGGCCACGGTGATCAGGTTCTGGTATATCTGAAGCCGGCGGCTCAGGATCAGATCGTTCTTGTCGCCGTCGCGGTAAACCACGAGAACGTAATTGCCCGGGAGCTTTACCGTGGGCAGTTGGAACCGGTAATGCACATAAGGCACTGCCGAATTCATTGAGAACTCGAAGGTGTTGATGGGAAATTCGTTGTAGTCCCGCATGAAATCCAGGTCGCGAAGGATGGACTTGGTCCAGTCGTAGTTGCAATGCACGAGGCGGGCATAGTAGTAGGCGCGGTCTTCCTGGAGATCGTCAAACTCCAGCACAATGTTCTGAGCCTCGAGTTTGGATGTTGCCGACGGGGTGCCCGGGCCGGGACCCAGGGAATAACACAGCACGGTGCGGATGGCCGGCTCGTAGATCGCATCCTCCAATCTTAGGGTTTTTTGGCCTTGCGCGGCCAGGGTGAGACTACATAGAGTTACCCAGCAGGTTACAGCCCGTCTCCATGAGGAATTAACAACAAAGGCTTTAACAGCATGCAAGTTCATACCACCTTCTTTAAACGCCGTGTGGCGCGTGTTATCGACGCTATCCTCTTCGTTTGCGGGATACTGCTCGCCAGCACAGTTCTCGAGTGGGTCAAGCTTTAGGTTCGAGGGCGTCAAGCTCATCGACCAATTGATCCCACCGCTCAGTTTGCCCCTCAAGTTCTTTCTGAACGAGCGTCAAACGTTCCTGGTATTTCGCTGATACACCTTCTTCCGCATACGTCTCCGGTTTCCCAAGGTCAACCTCAAGGGCCTCCCTCTCTTTTTCCAGGACGGCAAGTCGCTCCTCAACAGCCTTTAATTCGGCATTCAGTTTCTTCTTGCGCGACTCGTTCGATGGAGCATCTGCACGAACCGGTTCCGGAGCCTTCTCTTTCTTCTTGACAGGAGGAGGGAGGTGTTGCGGGTTATGGCTGCGCCAGTACTCATATTCCTCGTAAGTGCCCGGGTATTCTTTCACCTGGTGATCCTCAATGTACCAGATCTTGTTGGCGACCTGCGTGATGAAGTAGCGATTGTGCGACACCACCACGAAACTGCCTAAATACTGCTGCAAGGCCTGGATGAGGATGTTCTCTGAGATAAAATCCAGGTGGTTCGTCGGTTCGTCCAGGAGCAGAAAGTTGGCTTCTGAGATGAGGGTCTTGGCAAGGGCCACACGCGACTTTTCCCCTCCCGACAATACTTTGATTTTCTTGAACTGATCCTCGTCAGAGAACAGGAAGCATCCAAGTATGCCCCTGAGTTCCTGCTCGAGCTTACCGCTGCCTGCCTGCTTCAATTCATCCAGGATCTCGTTTTCGATGTTCAGGGCTTCTAGCTGGTGCTGGGCATAAAAGCCCTGGATCACGTTGTAACCAATGGTGCGTTCACCTTCAACGGGCTCCGACCCAGAGAGAATACGCAGTAAGGTCGACTTCCCTTTCCCGTTGGCTCCGATCAAGGCAATCTTGTCGCCGCGTTCGATGGCAACATTGGTGTGCTTGAGGATTTCGATGGGACCATACGACTTTGACAGATCCCGCAAGGTGACTACATGCCGGCCTGAGGGTTGTTTGAACTTGAATTTGAAGTTCACATAAGCCATATCGTCGACTACTTCCTCGATCAGGTCCATCCGCCCGATGGCCTTCTCCTTCGACTTGACCTGCCTGGCTTTGCTGGCTTTAGCCTTGAATCGCTCAATGAAGCGTTCTGCCTGGCGAATCTTGGCTTGTTGATTTTCGTAGGAGCTCTGTTGGATGGTCTCTCGCAGTTCCTTCTCCTTCAGGTAGAAGCTGTAGTTTCCTTCGTAGGTGAACAATTGTTGCTGGGTGACCTCCACCGTCTTGGTTACCACGTTGTCGATAAACTGCCGGTCGTGCGAGACAATGACCACGGCCCCGTCGTAGTTGCGTAGGTAGTTCTCTACCCACTCGATCGACGGCAAGTCAAGGTGGTTAGTCGGCTCGTCGAGCATGAGGAGGGAGGGCTTCTCCAGGAGGAGTTTGGCCAGCATCACGCGCATCCTCCAGCCGCCGGAGAACTCTTTCAGGGGACGATGAAGATCAGGCGTTGAGAACCCGATGCCTTCAAGTACCTCTTCTGCCTTAGCCTGCATCGTATATCCGTCCAACTGCTCAAACTTTTCCTGGAGGCGGGTGAGTTTGTTCACCAGGTCGTCGGAGTATTCGGTCTCCAGCTTGTGCAATATCACTTCGATCTGCCGCTGCGTGTCTACGGCGTCCTTGAAGGCTCCCATGGCAACAGTCAGGATGGCATCTTCGCTCTGGAACGACAGGAGGTCCTGGTTCAGGAACCCGATGGTGCAATCTTTAGACTTGCTGATGCTGCCCTCGTCGAGGCTCATTTCGCCATCGATTAGCCTTAAGAGCGTAGACTTGCCACGTCCGTTCAACCCGATGAGCCCGATCTTGTCGTCAGGCTTGATGAACATGGAGGCATTGAGATACAGGGGTCTCCCGCCGATGTAGTAGGATATGTTAGAGATTGAAATCATGAATAACTGTCGTCCTTTCTAAAAAAATGCCCCAAAGATACTATTTCCGGTCGCAAACAGAGGTTCAACGGCCTCAGTGGAAACGCGGGAACCAGTAACTTGCCCGTCTGAATAGAAACGCCATGAACAAAACAAACGCCATACCACTGATCGTCCTCATGACTTTGAGCTGTAGCCAGTCGCCAAGAAATGAGGCCCAGACCCCAGAAGCCGATGGTGCCGTGGCAGCCATAACAGAGGCTAGCGCGTCTCTTCCGCTGAATACCATCAAGCTTCCTCCTGGATTCTCGATCGCGGTTTATGCAGAAGTGGACAACGCTCGCTCCATGGCCATCAGTCCTGGAGGCACTCTCTTCGTCGGGAACAGGGATGAAGACAAGGTCTATGCTGTTCGCGATACTGATGGCGACAAAAAGGCGGATCGAAAATGGGTGTTGGCCAGTGGTCTTAACATGCCCAACGGTGTGGCGTTCCGCGATGGCGCATTGTACATCGCAGAAAACAGTGTGATTTCCCGTTTGGATAACATTGAATCGAAACTCGCCAGCCCTGGTAAGCCCACTGTGGTCTACAACAAGTACCCCACTGAATCACATCATGGATGGAAATACATCGCCTTTGGCCCTGACGGCAAGTTGTATGTTCCTGTTGGCGCACCGTGCAACATCTGCGAATCGAAGGACCCTATTTACGCAAGCATCACGCGCATGAACCCCGATGGTTCAGGCGTTGAAGTCTTTGCCAGCGGCGTGCGAAATACGGTTGGTTTCACCTGGCATCCGACAACCAATGAGATTTGGTTTACCGATAACAATCGCGACAGTATGGGTGATGATCTGCCTCCTTGTGAACTGAACACAGCGCCCAGGGCAGGCATGCATTTTGGATACCCTTATTGTCACGGTGGCACAATCGCCGACCCTGAGTTCGGCAAGAAACGTCCTTGCGGTGACTTCACCCTTCCGGCACAAAACCTGGGGCCCCACGTAGCACCCCTGGGCCTAAAGTTCTACACTGGCTCCATGTTCCCTGAAACATACAAAGGTCATTTGTTCATTGCCGAGCACGGCTCCTGGGACCGGAGTAAGAAGGTGGGTTTCAAGGTGAGCCTTGTGAAAGTTCAGAACAACAAGGCGGTGAGCTATGAGACCTTTGCCTCCGGCTGGCTGGACGATGCGAGCCAAAAAGCCTGGGGCCGCCCCGTGGATGTACTGTTGTTGGAAGATGGTTCGATGTTGGTAAGCGATGACAGGGCGGGGGTGATTTACAGGATTACTTACAAGGGGTAAAGTTTTGCCACGCCCTTTAGGGCGTGGAATCCTGGCCGATCCTCCAATTGGGCTTTAGCCCATCCCTGAAAACTGTCACGAAAACCGTCAACTCAATTCTTGGCCGACTCTCTGGGACCATCTACTTTGAACCATGCCTTTTGTAAGAGTCTGGGTTCACGCGGTTTGGTCTACCAAAGACTGGGAGCCGTTGCTTGATAGAACTATCAGGCAAGAAGTCTTTGAGCATATTTTTGATAATGGTTGTAAGAAAGGGTTGGCTATGCTTA
>CAZJWV010000034.1:0-17007 GCA_964549855.1 uncultured Ohtaekwangia sp.
TTTATCAGGCCCAATCTCATTGTGGAAGTCGATGGAAGCTTCCAGTCCCTTGAGCACCGGGAAATTGCCCGTACCGCGCTGCGTAAACCGGAAGCCCTCGTCTTCGTGTTGATTCCACCGGTAACTTGCCACCGTCGTCCAAAGGTCTTTGATCTTGTCGGCCTTCACATACATGAAGCCCGTGCCGGGAGGTCCGCCCATCCATTTGTGGAAGCAACCCACGTATGCATCGCATCCAAGGTCTTTAACATCCACTTTTACCTGGCCTATTGTCTGCGCTCCGTCGATCACGGTGAAGATGCCGCGCTTGGAAGCCTCAGCACACAATTCCTTGATGGGCATGAGTGCCCCGCTGCCGGTGATCTGGTGTGAGATCATTAACACCTTCGTCTTCGGCGTCCACGACTTCACGATGATGTCATACACTTCCTGCGGGCTATGAGCGGGTTTGGGAATTGGAACCAGTTTCAAAACGGCCCCGTACCTTTTCTCTTTCACCTGCCATCCACCCAAACCGCCGCCATGCTCCTGGTCGGTGGTCACAATCTCATCGCCAGCCTGCAACGTCATCCCGTTGGCGACGTAGTTCATGCTGTTGGTGACGTTATCGGTCATTCCAATTTCCGCGGCAGTACCATTGATTAGCCCTGCCACTTTCGTGCGAATCGTCATCAGGTTATTATAGCCGCTGATGAACTCCTCTTTGTTATCGTCTTTGTAAGCCCAGTCGGCGACATCGGTGCCGATGTATCGCAGGTGTTCTACCATTCTATCGAAAACCGGACGTGGCATGGCGCCCACAGTTCCTGGGTTAAAGAAAACTTTGTCTTTGGCCAGCATGAACTGGTCGCGGACTTTCTTCCAGAATTCCGGATCATCAGCGACGGGAAGGGGATTGGCTTTTGCGGCGGACGTGGCGAGCGCGGACAACGCCAACGCTCCCATTCCAATTTGTTGAATGGCTTTTCTGCGGGTGGTCATGGTTAAAGAAAATTAGGATAGAAAGGTAGTGAGAATTGGAGTACCTGTCACTCATGAACGGGAGTATCCGTAAACCCAGTAGGGTAAGTAACCACCGCAAAGACGCAAAGGCGCGGAGGACCACAAAGGAATCAGGAATCAGGAATTAGGAATCAGGAACTTGGCTCCAATGATTGTTGGTGTCGCCCCCCTCCCCGCAAACACCAACAATGGACAAGGTCCTGGCACGTCGTTGGTGTTCTTCACCAACGACCCCAGACCCAACTCGGCCACGACCGACTCTTTGGGGATGGGAACCTAGTTACTCAGCGCCCTGGCGGCCTTCCATTTGCTTTTGCTTAGAATATTTTTCTCCGCCTGCTTCCAGTATGCCCTTCCATACCCGACAAGGATCTCCTCCCCTTTCTTGATTCGACGGGTTGCTTCGATAAAGACCTTGCCTCCCCTGATCACGTACTCGGAGTTATTCCTGAACCCGGGAACTCTCTGAAGGCCTGCGGCGTCATTAGCATACCGTCCATGCCCACTGCTCCGTGGCTGGGCGTCAATAACAATTGTGCGATTCAGCCCAAGAACATAATCGCCGCAACCTTCGATGTCCTTTATAAGGCGCCATTTCCTGCGTCTCCCGGCGTACTCCACTACAACGCCAGCTTTCGGAATTTCTCTTCCCGCGAACAACCCCAGGCCACTCCCTGGCAGACTGGAACGCTTAACAATAAGTCGCTTGTATTTCATGCGGCGGCAAAAATGAGAAGAATGCACCCATTCAACAAAATTGGTATTGGTCCCTGAGCTTGTCGGAGGGGTCGAAGGGAAAACCCAATCTACCGATCTGCCTATTCACCGATCCACTGACCTACCGATCCACCGACCTACCGATTCCACCGACCCACCGACTTACCGATTTCACCGACCTACCGATTCCACCGACCCACCGATTCCACCGACCAACCGACCTACCGATTCCACCGATTTCCTCGTATTTTTGACCCATGGCGTCATCGACCACCACTCCTCCCAAAGCCGAGAAAAAGAACCTCGCCGGCCACCAGGCCCCGGCGCCATACGTGCCCAAGAACAAGGTGCGCATCGTCACCGCTGCCAGCCTTTTCGACGGCCATGATGCTGCCATCAATATCATGCGCCGCATCATCCAGGCCACGGGATGCGAGGTAATCCACCTGGGTCATGACCGGAGCGTCGAGGAGGTGGTCAACACCGCCATCCAGGAAGACGTGCAGGCCATCGCCATGACGAGCTACCAGGGCGGACATACGGAGTACTTTCGTTATATGTACGACCTCCTTCAAGAAAAGGGTGCAGGCCACATCAAGATTTTCGCCGGCGGCGGTGGCGTAATCCTGCCTGAAGAGATTTCAGAGCTTGAAGCATACGGTATTACCAAAATCTATTCGCCCGACGACGGACGTGCGATGGGTCTCCAAGGTATGATCAACGACCTGGTCAAGAAAAGTGACTATGCCGTGGGCGAAACCCTTACCGACGAACTTAAGGAGCTAACCAAGAAGAACCCGCTGGCCATTGCAAGACTCATTTCTGCCGCTGAGAACTACTTCGACAGCCACAAAGAAATCTTTGGTACAATTCAAAAAATGGCAGCGGAGTCGAAGGTTCCTGTGCTTGGTATTACAGGAACCGGGGGCTCTGGCAAGTCATCGATGGTGGATGAAATCGTGCGGCGCTTCCTGTTCGACCAAAAGGACAAGACGATCGGACTAATCTCCGTTGATCCGTCGAAACGCAAAACCGGTGGCGCATTGCTTGGTGATCGCATTCGCATGAACGCCATCAACGTGCCTCGGGTCTTCATGCGCTCATTGGCCACACGTCAGTCCAACCTTGCGTTGTCCGCCTATGTGAAAGAGGCGATTCAAATTCTCAAGGCTGCGCAATTCGACTTGATCATTCTGGAAACTTCAGGTATAGGCCAGAGCGATACGGAGATTCTTGATCACAGCGACGTGTCGTTGTACGTGATGACCCCGGAATACGGAGCCGCGACGCAGCTTGAGAAGATCGACATGCTCGATTTCGCCGATGTGATCGCCTTGAACAAGTTCGACAAGCGAGGTGCCCTTGACGCCCTTCGCGACGTGAAGAAGCAATACCAGCGCAACCACCAGAAGTGGACACAAAAAGTGGAGGAGATGCCCGTCTATGGCACCATCGCCTCACAGTTTAATGACCCGGGCACCAACCAACTCTACAAGCACCTGATCGATACCCTCATCGCAAAGACCGGTACAAAGATTTCATCTGGTTTCAAAGTCACGCGGGAAATGTCGGAGAAGATATTTGTCATTCCCCCCAGCCGCACCCGATACCTCAGCGAGATTTCCGAGAACAACCGCCAGTACGACCAGTGGGTGAGCGCTCAGTCAGACGTTGCCCAGCGGATTTACGCCATCCAGAAGACCCTCGAGACAGTTACCGATGCTCCTACCAAAGAATCATTGCAGAAAGAGCTGGAGCGTCAAAAACTCCAGCTCGATCCGCGCAACCTGAAAATGGTCGTCGATGAATGGGATGCAATGGTGAAGAAATACAAGGGACCTGTCTTCACATTTTCCGTTCGGGGCAAGGAAATCGGCATCAAGACCCACACCGAGTCGCTGTCGCACCTGCAGATCCCTAAGATTTCACTGCCACGCTACGCAGCCTGGGGCGACCGGTTGCGCTGGCTCCTCCAGGAGAATGTACCCGGCGAATATCCTTACACAGCAGGCATCTATCCATTTAAGCGCGAGGGAGAAGATCCTACGCGCATGTTTGCCGGTGAAGGCGGACCGGAGCGCACGAACCGGCGCTTCCACTATGTGAGCCTGACCACACCTGCCAAACGACTCTCCACAGCGTTTGACTCGGTGACGCTCTATGGCAATGATCCCGATTTCCGCCCGGACATTTATGGAAAGATCGGCAACTCCGGCGTGAGCATTTGCTGCCTGGACGATGCCAAGAAGTTATACAGTGGATTCAACCTGGCCGACCCGCGGACGTCTGTTTCGATGACCATCAACGGTCCGGCGCCCATGCTGTTGGCGTACTTCATGAACACGGCCATCGACCAGCAATGTGAACTCTACATCCGACAGAATGGCCTGGAGGCTGAAGTGAAGAAAAAAGTCGCGGCCTTGTTCAAGGAGCGCAATGCCACACCACCCGCCTACCAGGGAGAATTACCTAAAGGCAACGACGGGCTTGGCCTCCTGCTGCTCGGTGTCACCGGCGACCAGGTATTACCGAAAGAAGTTTACGAGAAGATCAAAGTTGACACGCTCACGCAGGTGCGTGGAACTGTGCAGGCCGACATATTAAAAGAGGACCAGGCGCAGAATACCTGCATCTTCTCCACGGAATTCGCCCTGCGCCTGATGGGTGATGTGCAGCAGTACTTCATTGACAAGAAAGTCAGGAACTTCTATTCTGTTTCTATTTCAGGCTATCACATCGCCGAAGCCGGCGCGAATCCCATTTCCCAGCTTGCCTTCACCCTCGGCAACGGGTTCACTTACGTTGAGTACTACCTCAGCCGTGGGATGGACATCAATGCCTTCGCACCGAACCTCTCCTTCTTCTTCAGCAATGGCATAGACCCGGAGTATTCCGTCATTGGTCGTGTGGCCCGCCGTATCTGGGCCAAGGCGATGAAGAACAAGTATGGCGCCGATGCGCGGAGCCAGATGCTGAAATACCACATTCAGACCTCCGGCCGTTCGCTGCACGCGCAGGAAATCGACTTCAACGATATACGCACGACGCTGCAAGCCCTGTATGCCATTTACGACAACTGCAATTCGCTGCATACCAACGCGTACGACGAAGCAATCACCACTCCCACCGAGGAGTCAGTGCGACGGGCCATGGCGATACAGCTGATCATCAACAAGGAGCTTGGATTGGCGAAAAACGAGAACCCTCTCCAGGGATCATTCATCATCGAAGAGCTCACTGACCTCGTTGAGGAGGCAGTACTCCTGGAATTCGATCGCATCACCGAGCGCGGCGGCGTGCTCGGCGCTATGGAGACCATGTACCAGCGCGGGAAGATCCAGGAAGAAAGTCTCTACTACGAAACACTAAAGCACACGGGTGAGTACCCGATCATCGGTGTCAACACCTTCCTGAGTTCTAAGGGTTCGCCTACGATCATTCCGCAGGAAGTAATACGCGCTACTACAGAGGAAAAAGAATATCAGATCAAGATGCTCCGTTCTCTCCAGGAGTTTCATCGCGGCGATGCCCCCACTCAACTGCAACGCGTTCAGGAGACAGCCGTCAATAACAAGAACATTTTTGAAGCGCTGATGGAAGCTACCAAGGTTTGCTCACTGGGGCAGATCACAGCAGCCTTGTTTGAGGTGGGTGGGCAGTACCGGCGGAATATGTAGCCAGTAGTCAGTAAGTAGTAAGCAGTAGCATGTCTGGCGCTGAGCGGAGCCGAAGCGCATGCGCTCTAAGTCCGCATCGTCATCCTGAGCGAAGTCGAAGGATATCCGTGTTCCCATTCAGCTTCGCGCACCTTTGACCAGAGACCAGAAGCCAGCAACCAGTACCTAGGGCAACTCTATCGTCTCGCAATAATACGTGAACGTCCAAGTGACGGGTGGCGGAGAACGCATCACGTCACTCTGGACCAGGGGATAGCCTGCGTCGTTGTAGGTGTATGCAAATTTATACTGTTGCATCCCGTTGCTCATGATGCCCACAATGTTGTTGTCAGTGTACACACCCCAGCCGAAATTGCCGACATCGATGGGAGAGCTCATGGGTAACTTCAGAGGTAGCGGATGGTTGTCATAGGCATAAAATACCCCAGTCCACCATTGCCCATTGATCCCTCGGCCAGATGTATTATTGAAGTTATGCGTTGTGTGATCGGGATAATGAAACCATATCGTGTCGAAAACTTGTACACCATTCATGAAAAACTCTCTGTCACGCATGCTCAGTTGGCCATGTGAATTGTAAGTGTATCGCATAATGTCTCTCGGATCGCTCGATACAGTGCGCGAAATCTGGCGGCGCTGATTGTCATAGCCGTAGTAAGTACGAAACTCAGCACCCGGGTTGAGCGACGGCGGAAGGTTCGTGGTAATCACCGAATCCGGGTTATCGTCGATGGAGTAGTAGAACTTTGTCACCTTTTTGAAATCTGCTGACGACTGGATTGCAGAATCCACTCTCCCTTGGCTGTCATACGTAAGTTCGCTTGTGGTACTGAATTGAGGAAGGTCTGTTACGTCACGAATGACTTTGAGCAGCCGGCAGATGGTAGTGTCCGTGTCAGCCTCTGGCTCTATTGGTGAAACCTGGTCCGCTTTCTGTTCACAACTGCCAAGCAGTGCGCCACCAACCAATACCAGCATGGGGATTTGTCTCCATGCAGATGCTAAAAACCTTTCTGATTTCATGCAATACCAGAACGCGAATAATTGAAAAAGATACAGATTGGGAATCACTAAATTTTACCTGGCAGGGCCACTCCAGGTCGTGATACCTACCAGCAACCAGTTACCAGTAGCGCCGGGTAAAGCAGAGCGTCACTCGCATTTGTAAGAAAAGGTTTGCGTCGCTCCCGACGACCATGTGGCGGTCAATGGGTATGCCAGATCATTGTAAGTGTATCCGATATTGACGATGGATCCGGCCTCTTCAATTCTGATAATGTTGTTGAAAGGCTGGATGGAGGGAAACAACTCCCTGAATGGGTTTATTTTGCTGTCATACTGATAATTCGTCGTGTCCGGCAAGGTTCCACCTTGGATCTTGATTTTGGAAGACGGGTTCCTGGTCACCAGGTCCGGGTACGAATAGTCCACGGTGAGGCTGTCAGTCAAAACGGCGCCGACATAAGCCTGGATACTCTTGATCAATTGGAAGTTGTCGTTGTACTGGTAGATTGTGGTAACGGTATCCGTCCCAAAAATGCTAATGCTTTGAACCAGTTGCTTGTTGACACCATAGGCGTATGAGATCTTTCCCGTGACTCCATTTTTTTCCGCGTTGGCAATATCGATCAAGCCGTCAAGTCCATAGTGAAAGTTCAGGGTATAAGAATACCCCGGCGCCGTTGTTGACTGCGACAACAATCTAACGCCATCATACACGTAGGAGGTTTCTGTAACTACGCCCAGTTCAAAACTGTCGGATTGAAGCAGACACAAGCCGATTGAGTCCTTCTCGCTGCAATCGCTGAGCAAGCACAGCAAGAGGCCTGCTATCGACAATCGGGTTGAAAGTGGTGACATACTGAGTCGTAAATCTACTAGAAATGCCCGGTCAAAATGAGGCCAGGGGAGTACTATGTCTTCATCCAAAAACCTTTATCTTGGTCACCCAACAATCAAACAAACCCTTATGCGCAAATTCCTCCTCCTCAGTCTAGTTGTGCTTTGCGGATCAGCATGGGCCCAAAACAAGACTACCCCTGCCAAGGGGAAGTCTGCGAAGGCGGCCAAACCGGAAAGCAAGGTCATGGAGAACAAGCCTGCCCTCGCCGCTCCGCAGAAAATCACCACCGTGGAAGGCATAACGGAGTACCGCCTTCAAAACGGGCTTCGGGTATTGCTCTTCCCTGATCAGTCCAAGCAAACGATCACGGTGAACATCACCTACATGGTCGGAAGCAAGCATGAAAACTATGGTGAGACTGGCATGGCCCACCTCCTCGAGCACCTGGTGTTCAAGGGCACGCCGAAACACCCCAACATCCCGCAAGAGCTTACTGAACACGGTGCCTCACCGAACGGCACCACCTGGTACGACCGTACCAACTACTTCGAAACATTCAATGCCACTGAGGAAAACCTGAAATGGGCGCTTGACCTGGAGGCGGACCGCATGATCAATTCCTATATCGCCAAGAAAGACCTGGACAGCGAGATGACGGTAGTGCGCAACGAATTTGAAATGGGTGAGAACGACCCCTCCAGCGTGCTGGAAGAACGGATCACGTCAACAGCATTCCTCTGGCACAACTATGGCAAATCGACGATCGGCTCCCGCGCCGATCTTGAGAATGTGCCGATCGACCGCCTGCAAGCTTTTTACAGGAAGTACTACCAGCCCGATAACGCTACCCTGGTGGTAGCCGGCAAGATTGACGAAGCGAAAACGCTCGACATGGTTAATTCCTATTTCGGCACGACTCCCAAACCTACACGTGAGATTCCGGGCACTTACACCCTCGATCCTGTACAAGATGGTGAGCGCAACGTTACACTCCGCCGCACCGGTGATGTGCAGGTAGCCATGGCGGCCTACCACATTCCGGCCGGTGTACACCCGGACTTCGCTCCTCTTACCGTGCTTTCCCGTGTACTCGGCAGCCCTCCTTCCGGTCGGTTGCACAAGTCACTGATGGATACCAAGAAGGCGAGCCAGGTATTTGCCTATACACTCCAATTCAAAGACCCGTTCTTGCTCTACGTTGGAGCAGAAGTACTGAAGGAAAAATCCCTCGACGATGCGAAGGCCACCATGATGGCCACCCTGACTGATGTGGTCAAGACCCCACCAACTTCGGAGGAAGTGGAGCGGGCAAAGAATGAGATCATCAAGCAGATCGAATTGTCGTTTAACTCTTCGCAGAGTATTGCCCTGCAGCTTACTACATATGCCGGTATGGGCGACTGGAGGATGCTATTCCTCACCCGCGACCGGGTGAAAGCCGTGAAGACGGAGGATGTCGCGCGTGTTGCGGCAACCTACCTCAAGGATGACAACCGGACTACCGGCGTATTCATTCCCACAGAAAAACCGCAGCGTGCGGAGATTCCCAAGTCGCCGGATGTGGAGGCACTGGTCAAGGACTACAAAGGCAATGAAGCCGTTGTCGCCGGAGAGGCGTTCGATCCTTCTCCTTCCAACATAGAGTCGCGCACGACCCGCTCCGAGCTTCCCAGCGGCGCAAAGCTCGCCCTGTTGCCGAAGAAAACCCGCGGAGAATCGGTCGAGGTGCGCATCATGCTTCGCATGAGCAACCCTCAGGCAGCTTCCGGGCATGCACAAGCCGGAGAGTTAGCTGCCGCGATGCTCAACAGGGGCACAGCCAAGCACACGCGCCAGCAAATCAAAGATGAGTTCGATCGCCTGAAAGCAAATGTCAACATCTTCGGGAGTGCTACACTAACCACTGTGAACATCACCACCACCCGGCCCAACCTGGTGGAGGTGCTCAAACTCGTGAGCGAAGTCTTAAAAGAAGCCAATTTCCCGGCCGACGAACTGGAGAAACTCAAGAACGAGCGACTGGCCCAGATCGAATCGGGCAAGAGTGATCCTCAAGCCATCGCATTCCGGAAGTTTGCGCGTCACATCAACCCGTATCCCAGGACGGACCCGCGTTATACGACTACGTTTGAAGAGAACGAAGCCGATATCAAAGCGGTCACCCTGGACGAAATCAAGAAGTTCCACAAGGACAACTACGGCGTTACCGCGGGGACCACGATTTCTGCCGTTGGCGATTTCGATGCCACTGAGATCAGGAACCTGTTGACCGAGCAGTACGGAACCTGGAAGAGCGCTACACCCTATCAGCGCCTGGAAGGCAAGCTGTTTCCCGTGGCGACTGTAAATGAGCCTACAGAGACACCTGACAAAGCCAACGCCTTCTTCATCGCAGGTTACACTTTCGACATGAGAGATGATAACCCTGACTACCCGGCCATGGTGCTGGGCAACTACATGCTCGGCGGTGGCTTCCTCAATTCACGGCTGGCCGTTCGCATTCGCCAAAAAGAGGGAATCAGCTATGGTGTGGGCTCTCAGTTCAACTCCAACAGCATCGACGCGATTTCCACCTTCCAAACCTTCGCGATCTATGCCCCTGAGAACCTTGAGCGTTTGGAAAGGGCCTTCAACGAGGAGATCAATAAGGTGATCACGGAAGGCTTTACAGCGGATGAAATTACAGCCGCCAAGTCCGGCTGGTCGCAGTCGCGTGTGGTGGGCCGGGCACAGGATGGCGGCTTGTCCAACACACTCGCCAACTACCTGTTCATCAAACGAGATCTTTCATGGGATGCCGCCTACGAGAAGAAAGTGGCTGACCTGACGCCTGAACAGATCAATGCTGCGATGAAGAAGTATTTGATCCCGGCAAAGATCAACGTCTTCAAGGCGGGCGATTTCGCCAAAGCTAAAAAGGAAACAAAGTAACTCCTGAAGGACGCTGATTAAGAAGGGCTGCTAAATTGCAGCCCTTCTTTGTTATGGACAATTGTAGGTATATGATACCGTTCCACCGTCACTGAAGGTTTTGGTAATCGGGTACCCCCTATCATTGTAGGTATACGTGGTGGTTGAAGTGAAATTACTTGTACTGCTCGTGTATACTTGTTTCGTTACGTTGTTGTCTGTTCCAGTCGAGGAATACAGCACTGGCTTGTATGGATTGGGATGGTTGTCGTATTCAAAGGTGCTGGCATATGAAGACCCGGGAGTCCCGCTATTACTGGTGAATGACTCCGAAGTGTAATTGTGTGTGGTGGTGTTTGGATATGTATAGGTGATGGTTCCGCCACAGGTGGCGCAATTTGGATCTGCGATCACACGCGAAGTAGGTTGGCCAGACGCGTTGTAAGATACCGTAACAGTAGAGCCGTCGGAATTTGTTTGCAGAATCATTCGGTTCTGACTGTCGAAGGTATACGTGGCTGTTGAGCCATCAAAAAAGGTTGCTGTCGCCAGGTTGCCATTGGATCCGTACGAATATGTGCTCACCAGCGGCGCCCCACCGGATGAAGACGATGTGATCGAAATCACCCTGTTCTTATCGTCATAGGTCAACGTTTCTGTGTCAGTACCAAAACTGCTTTCGAGAGTAGATGAAGTAAGGTAGCAAACAGAGGTGGCAGGATCGTTCTTCGAGCAGTCGGTGAACAGGAATACATTGAACACAATGAAAAGAATTGAACGGGTACGAATAGAACTCATGGGCGGTCGGGTTTGATGCGCAGCAAGTTAGTCGGTTTTTTTTCCCGTCTGCAAGGAAGGTTCGTCAAAGGCAAAAAATTTGGACCTCCTTAACCTTCGAGTCGAGAAGACATGCTGAAGCTAGTTGAGATGTGAAACATCCTCAGCCTGGGATAACATGCATTTCTGAACTTGAGCTGGTCATTAAGGGCAGTTATATGTGTACGTTGACGTGCCCCCATCGCTGCCAGTCCGTACAAGTGGATAGCCCCGCTCGTTGTACGTATAAGAATTGGCCCACGTTTCGACTCCGGTATTCGTTGTAATAGTGATTTTCGTGATGTTGTTTTCTGTCCAATCCACCGCATAGAGCATAACCCTTAATGGATTGGGATGATCGTCGTATTCGTAACTCGACGTGATGGTTTCCCCGTTTGCAGAGACCTTGGAAACTGTCGTGTAGTTGAGCGTTGTGCTATTGGGATAAGTGAAATACGTGGTGCTTCCACACGCTGAACAATCCACCAGTTCGGACACACTCATAATAGGTTGGTTCGTCGCGCTGTACGTCCATGTAAAGGAACCGATGGTCGTAAGCGTTGCAGCCTGATAATAAAAGGTAGACACCACCATTCTCCCCTTGTTGTCGTATGCAAAGGTCGATAGGTTGCCATCGTCATGGCTAATGCTAATCAGTTTGCCGTTGGAATTGTAGTCATATGTCGAAATCCGCACCACCAGACCATCGGAAGTTGATTTAACCTTGACTACCCTGTGCTGGTCGTCATAGGTTAATTCTGAAGCATACGTGCTTAGTGGGCTGACAGAATTGGTCGCTGTGAGGTAACAAAGGGGCGGCGCGGGATCTTTCTTCGAGCACTCAAAAACCAGGCCCGAGCAAAGGATCAAGAGCGTATTGACTTTCAGGCGCATGAATTTCACCAGGAGGAGGCCAAATCTAGTTAAGGTGGAATACATCCTTCGCCTTCTCAGCCTGGGAGATCAGATGCTTCTGAAACTTGAGTTGGTTCAAGAGAAACCCCTCCTTGCGCTCGCTGTCCAGCCCTACAAACTTCAGCCGCTCTTCGACGGCGAGGTTGAGTTCGTTGGCAACATGGTACACGGATACCGGTGAGGTGACTGTGTTGAATTTTAACAGACGCATGTACGTTTCAAACTCTGTGAGAAGGCGCGGCGAAACGGAGGCGTGCAGGTCTACCTGCCAAAAGGCAACGTCACCACTGGGGTAGAGTTTCTCCTTGTAGGTCCGGTAAAGCGTTTCCATACGGAAAAGGTCCTGGCACTTCACGATGATGTCTGATTCGCCGCCGGGGAAGCGCTTGATCACACTCTCCAACTTTACCAGGGATCCAAGCTTCGTGGTATTCAGCGTGTGATTGAAGTAAATCCCGAAGGAAATATCCCGGTCTTCCGCGTCGCGAAGCAATTGCCGGTAGCGGGGCTCGAAAATATGCAGCGGCACCATCTCTCCCGGGAGCGGGAAGATGGACAAGGGAAACATGGGAATGCGGACAAAGCCTTCCATACAACTATAACGCAAAGGTACAGGAGTTAGTTTACAGTTGACAAAGGGAAGTTGACAACGATTGGGTTGAAACACCTTCCCTGTTGCCAATTTCAATTGAACTCAGCATGGGATCGATGCCGAAGGATCACCTAAAGCCGCGAACATTGTCAACTGCTTTGTGTCAACTGTCAATTGACCAGCGCTACCTTTGGCTCAAATTCCACCTCAATGAAGATCACTACAACCATGCTGGGCGACGAACTGTTCCAAGCCTCGAATAAGTACGACAACAAGGTATTGATCGACATGCGGCCGGCGGCTGAAAAAAAGAACCAGTCACCCACTGAACTCCTCCTATCGGCCTTGTCGGGATGCACGGCCGTGGATATTGTAGCCATGCTCAAAAAGCGCAGGAAAACCATCGATAGGTTTGAGATCCATACCGAAGGAACCCGGGCAGAAACGACACCCAGATACTTCACTGACATTCATTTGCGCTTTGTGGTCACTTCGCCCGATGCCACGGCAGAGGAATTGAACAAGATTGCCGCCCTTGCCGTAGAGAAATATTGTTCGGTAGGCGCATCCCTGAAGAGCGAACTCACGTTCAGCGTTGAAGTCCGTCGCTAACCGATGCTTCAACTGTCTGCATTCAGGAAGTCCTACGCTTCGCGAGTCATTCTCGACGTACCAACCTTTTCTGTTGGCGCAGGCCTATTCTGGATCAAGGGACGAAACGGTGCAGGAAAATCCACACTCTTCAAATCAATTGCAGGACTCATCCCCTTCGAAGGTGACGTTATCATCGACGGCACCAGCCAAAAGAAGCAACCCGTTCAATATCGCAGACTTGTCACCTACAGCGAAGCGGAACCTACTTTTCCCGGGTTCTTAACCGCCAGGAATCTAGTACGATTTGTCGGCAAAACACGGGATACTGAACCAGCGAAGCAAGACCAATTCTGCGAGCAACTCGGCATCACCTCCTATTTCGACACTCCGTGCGCCACGTACTCCAGCGGAATGATGAAGAAGATCTCGCTGGTGTTGGCATTTCTTGGCAATCCATCGGTGATCATTCTCGATGAACCCATGGTTACCCTCGACGAGGCCAGCCGTCATTTGCTCGATTCACTCATTCGCCAGAGACAACAGTCGATGCCTGGCACAACTTTCTTAGTTTCCTCACATGAGTCCTTGACTCATGGATTGTCTGAACTACAGGGTACTTATGAAATTGTGGAAGGCTCACTCAGGAGTCCATGAAAGCAATACTCGTCACAATAAGCCGCGTGTATGCGAGAACGTTTTATGAGGCGAACGCACTCACCTTTCTTATTCTGTTTGGTTTGGCCTTCGGCGTGCTGTCGGGCAGGGAACACATGGCCCTTGCTGAGGTCTTCGTCAGCGCACCCGTATACACACTCATCCCAGCGGCATTTTGGGTAGCATATGGAATCAAGGTTATTCTGTATAACCGCAATGTGGGTCGGGCTCCGGAAAATGTGTTCATTCGTCAACTCACAATTGTCCCCAGTTCGGCTCAATGGATTTCCTCTTTCCTCGTAGTCGCTGAGGAATGCGCACCCCTTGTGCTTTATGCCGGGTTTCTGATCATGGTTGCAGTAATGCTGGGGCAAAGCCAGGTCGCAGTCATTGTCTTTCTTGAGGTCACAGTGCTGTTGATCCTTTGTAGTGAATTGCTGCGAAGCCAGTGGTACGGGTCGGCGGAATATGTAGGGCGCCGCAATCTTCTGAGTGCGTTTCACAACTATCCAGTCATTGCACTGCAATGGATGCTCCGCTCATTTCCCGGTTTGATCATTGTAACCAAATGTTTCAATTCACTTTTGGTATTTGGCTTGTGTCGAATGCATTGGCTCGATGAATATGACGTTCGCTTGCTGGCATTGGGTACAGTAATTACCTCAGGAACCACAGCTTTCGTACTCCACCACTTTGCCCGGTTTGAAAGCCAAACATTTGGCTTGGTCCGAATGCTTCCTGTGCCCACCTTTCGCCGTGTGCTTTGGACGATGACCCTGATCTTGTTACTGCAGGTTCCTGAACTGACGACCCTTCGATGGAACCTGCCTGAAGCCCGCACTGGTTGGGAGCTTGTTCAATTGCTTCTGTTGGGTCTTGGCGTGCAGTTTGCCATTTACACCCATCTACTCCAGAAGCCTCTATCCCTGGACCGGTTTTCCAGGAGGACGTTTGCTGTAACCTTAGTGCTTTTCGCAGCCGTACTCTTTAAAGTACCAATCATGATCCTTGTCACGGGCACAGCTGCATATGGAATGCTGTTCGCAAGCCACTTCTATCAATTTGAGTTCTTTGAGGAACCTGGCTAGCTAAGAGTTTGTCGCTTGCCCTTCAGAAAGACCGTCTCAATGAGTGAAGACCCATACGCATACGGCAGGTAGGCGATAGAAGGCATCGGCCGCGTGATAAACAAGTTTGCCAGCTTGCCGCGTGTGATACTTCCTTGCGATTCGTTCAGGCCGAGTGTACAAGCTGTATTGATTGTCGCGGCATTGATAGCCTCTTCAGGAGTCATCTTCATACGAATACAAGCAAGGGCTAGCATCAATGGCATGTTGCCACTGGGTGAACTGCCGGGGTTGTAATCAGAACCGATGGCGATTGGAAGTCCCGCCGCGATCATCTGTCGGGCTGGAGGCATCGGGAGGTTCAGGAAAAAGGCGGCTCCTGGTAAGACGGTAGGCATAGTGCCGGAACCCTTCAACACTTCAATCTCCTCGTCTCCCATGTTCTCAAGATGGTCGACACTGACCGCCTTGGCCTTCACACCGGCCTGCACGCCCCCTGAGCGATGCAACTGATTGGCGTGCAATCGCAAGGGCAATCCATGCTTCGCTCCCGCCTCGGCAACTCTCAATGTATCCTCTACGGTGAAGAATCCTTCCTCACAAAATACATCGACGTAGTCGGCGAGCTTTTCCGAAGCTACCGCAGGGATCATCTCGTCAAGGACCAGGCGAACGTAGCTCTCCCGGGTATGCTCCTTCGGTACGGCATGGGCACCCAGCAAAGTGGTCTTGACCGTGAGCGGCGTCTCCTTCCCAATTCGTCTTGCGACCCGAAGCATCTTTACCTCGTCGGCCACGGTGAGGCCATAGCCGCTCTTGATTTCCACCGCACCGGTTCCGGTACTGATAATTTCCCAGGCCCTGGGAAGCGACCGCTGGAAGAGTTCATCTTCCGACATTGCCCTGAGTTTGGCCGCAGAGTTCAGAATGCCTCCACCCTGTGCCGCGATCTCCGCATAGGTGGCTCCCTTAAGTTTCAATACAAACTCCTCCTCACGAGGTGCTGCAAAAACAAGGTGCGTATGGCTATCCACAAACGAGGGAAACACAAACCGTCCGGTTGCCATCAGGGTTTCTTTGGCTTTGAGTCCCGCAGGTAAGGCATGCATTGGTCCATACGCTGCGATGCGATCCCCCTCCACCGCCAGGAAGGCGTCGTGCAAAATGGGAAGTTCAGCCATGGCGGCGCCGGCTATGGGTCCGGTAGTTGCCTCACGCACCTGTACGATGGATTTGATGTGGGTAATCAGCAGGTCAGCCATGCTCACTCGATCGCTGTGAGGTCGCCATTCCTAAAGTAGACGAAGGGGAATCCGATGTTGTCGCGGTTGGCTGAGAATTGAAAGCGCCTTGTCAGGTGACCGGGAACGGCCCCCTGCTGATAAAGTGCGTCCTGGAAAAACACCCCGTGCTTCTTCATGGCCCGCCCGATGATGATCATAAACTCAAAACCAATCTTGGTGTAATTCAGGTACTCCGGCGGATAGGATCCGTGTGAGCGGATGTACGCACGCCGGAAGTTCAAAAAGACCGGGTCGGTGTACGGTGTAAAGTTCGGTGCAGCGAACATGATATGCAGTTTCTCATATTTGCTCAGGTCCACGGAAGTATTGTCCAGCCAGGACTCCGCGCCAACAATCAGCACTGAATCCCCACGGGCCTCCACACTGCTGATCACCTTGGTATAAATCAGGGGGTCGTCCGAAGCCACGTAAACGCTGCCGATACTGTCCTTCTTGAGGGAAAACTCGATGGGATTCTTTTTGTCGTCATACTCTACCGGCTTGGCCAATATTGACAAGATTCGCTCCGCCGTTTCTTTTCTGAACTTTTCCGACCAAACCACCTGTATTCCCGATTCGAGTGCACGCTTATGGAAACTTGCTGCCATGATGGAATCTTTCGGCGTGCCGCCGTAGAAGATCATGCAGCGTTTGTTCTTTGTCCGGGCCGCCAGCAATTCCGCTGAACGTGCACCGAGAGATTCCAGTGACGGCTGGAACAACATGGCATAGGGATTCGCGCCGATGTACTCCGAGTTGTTCGACACCGGGTTGATCATATTGATCCACCGGGCCTCGCTAAACGCTTGCACCGGCTTCAGCTCTTCACGGAAGATGGGGCCAACAATAAGGTCGGTATTCTTCAATTCTTCACTCGCCAGGAGGCGGTTGATCACTTCCTTACTGCGCTCCGGCTCTGACGGATTGCGCTCCGTGT
>CAZJWV010000034.1:17017-28420 GCA_964549855.1 uncultured Ohtaekwangia sp.
AGGCAAGCAGCCGAATGTTGGTCCCCTGCCGGAATAATGTGTCGGCGCCCATGCGCATGCCTTCATACAAATCAAGGATGAGTTGATTCTGCTTTACAGTTGGTGTCGGCTCCAGGCTGGCCGTGAGGAACGGGAAGAGAACAGAAACAGTGTACGTCTCTTTAAATGTTGGTTTCGGACCGGAAAGGCCTTCGTAATTCTCCCGCAACAAATTAAACCGCGTGATTACCTGGTTGAAAAGTTCGTGGTCCTGGCTCAGTGGCGGTTGAAAGGCAATGGCCCGGGCGAGGCACTTTCCCACCTCTTCATCGTCCGGGTAATTTTCCCACATCATCCGGAGTATCTCAGGGTCCTTGATGCGCGACAGGTAGTAGCGCTTCACCTTCCGGATTTCCTGCTGTTCGATAAAGTCTTCCTGCTTTACCTCTTGTAAAACATGCATCCCCTGGAAGTATTCGCCACGATCGAGATAAATCTTCGCCAGCCAGTAGTTGACTTCGTTCATCTGGTCCCAATCCGGGTACAAGCGCTTGACCTGAAGCAGCATGTCACGCGCTACGGTACTGTAGTTTAAGTGCAGGGCCGATAAAGCATAAAAGAAGGAAGCGTACTCCGGATACGGATTGTTCTTGTCATACACCATCAATGGCTTGAAGGCTTCCATGGCCAGGTTGTACTTTCCTTCGTTGTAAAAGTCCCGGGCATGCTTGTACTGCTTCTTGAAATCCTGGGCAGAGAGTGTCGACATCCCGGCCAGGAAGGCCAGGACCAATGCAATTGTCTTCATTGGCATCAGACAGCAGCGCCTCATTCGTTTATTCCCATTCGATGGTCGCCGGCGGCTTGGAACTGATGTCATAGACCACACGGTTGACCCCCTTTACCTTATTGATAATCTCAGACGAAATATCGCTAAGAAATTCGTACGGAAGGTGCGCCCAATCGGCAGTCATACCGTCAAGGCTGACGACTGCCCGCAAAGCGACCACTTTCTCGTAGGTCCGCTCGTCGCCCATGACACCTACTGACTGAACAGGCAGGAGAATTGCCCCGGCCTGCCACACCGACGAATAGAGTTCTTTCGACTTCAATCCCTGGATAAACAAGTGATCTACCTCTTGCAAGATCCGTACCTTTTCCTCGGTAATGTCGCCAATGATGCGAATTCCAAGTCCCGGGCCCGGAAACGGATGACGCCCAAGGATGGCAGGATCAATGGAGAGGGCCTTGCCTACCAGCCGCACTTCGTCCTTAAATAAGGTGTTCAGCGGCTCAACCACTTTCAGTTTCATCTTCTCCGGAAGTCCGCCCACGTTATGGTGCGACTTGATGGTCTGCGACGGGCCTTTAACAGAAACGGATTCGATGACGTCCGGGTATATTGTTCCCTGGCCCAGCCATTTTACGTCGTTGATACGATGGGCTTCCACATCGAATACTTCGATGAAAGTGCGACCGATTGCCTTGCGTTTGGCTTCAGGATCAGTCAACCCGACCAGCGCATCATAAAACTTCTTCCTGGCGTCGACACCTTTGATATTCAATCCCATTCCCGTATACGAAGTCAGAACTTGTTCGAACTCGTTCTTACGAAGCAACCCGTTGTCGACAAAAATGCAAAAGAGGTTCTTGCCTATAGCCCGGTGGACGAGCGTGGCCGCTACGGTAGAATCAACACCGCCGGAAAGCGCCATCACCACCTTGTCATTCCCCAACTTTTCGCGGAGGGATGATATGGTGGATTCTACGAAAAGGTCGGGCGTCCAATCCTGCGAACAGCGGCAGATGTGAACGACGAAATTCCTAAGCAGATTCTTGCCTTCAGTCGTGTGGGTTACTTCCGGGTGAAACTGGATTCCGTAAACCGGTTCTCCCCGCTTCCGAAAGGCCGCGATCTTGACCGTCGAAGTGCTGGCGATGATATCGTAAGCGTCGCTTATTGATGTGATGCTATCGGCATGCGACATCCACACCTGGGTGTCGAGGGAAACTTCCTTGAGCAACTCGTTGTGGTGATCAACCGAGGTAAGGCGGGCGCGGCCATACTCCCTCATTTGTGAGGGCTGCACATTGCCGCCGTTCTGTTGCGCCATCAATTGAGCGCCGTAACAGATTCCAAGTATGGGGCGTTTTCCGAAACTGCCCAGGTCGACACTCGGTGCACCTTTGTCGCGAACCGAACACGGGCTGCCTGACAGGATTATTCCCTTGACCGAGGGAGTGAGTTCAGGGATTTTGTTGAAAGGATGGATTTCGCAGTAGACATTCAGCTCACGTACTCGCCTGGCAATCAGCTGTGTATACTGCGAGCCGAAATCGAGGATGATAATTTGCTCCGCCATGCGCAAAAATAGGGCATGAGGCCCTTTTAAAAAAATACAGAAGCACGTTCAGTTGCCCCCGAAGCAGTATTGCTGCAGGTAATCCCCTGCATCATCCGCACCGCTATAAAAAGCGCGGTTGAGGCAGCGGCAACCCTCGTCAATCCGGTTAGACTCTACGAGCGCAACACCACGATAGAACATTAGGTCGGGATTCTTCGGCTCTATACGAAGACCAAGGTCGATGTAATTAAGAGCTATAGAATAGTCTCCGGCCTCCATGGCGACCGAGCCCGCATAAAGGTATGCCGACAGGTAAGTAGGATTCAATTCGATAGCCTTGTTGAAAGAGAGAAATGCACTGTCGGGGTCGCCAGTGCCATGGTAGTACATGCCCAAATACGCCTCCAGTTCCGAATCATCCTCCATGGACTTCGCCCTCATCAAGTCTCGGTAGGCCTTGCTGTAATTCTTGCCCTGGATCTGGAGCATTCCACGCCATTTCAAGAAATCGGCCTTGGGTGCCTGGAGCGTCATCGCCGCGTTGAGGTTCTCCAATTGCAAGTCGCGATCATCCAACTCGCGATAGATGAATGCCTTCAGGATCTTTGGCTGTGCACTGCGCGGAAATTCAGGTTCAAAGATTGCCACATCTGCCAGCGCCTTTTCGTATTCCTCAGTGCTGTAGTAGCATACCGCCCGCTTGTAAATAAAATTATAAACGCTGCGATCACGGAAGGAACCTCCCTTCCGCCGGTTGGCGTCAATGATGCGGGTGTACAACTCCGCTGCCTTACCGTATTCCTCGTGTTCGTAGGCCGTGTCCGCTTTGGGAATCCAGGACTTGCCTTTGAGGGACTGGCAGAACGCCGGGGAGAAAATCACCAATACCGTCAGCAGCGTCAGTGTTCCCCGGAGCATGGGTTACTCGCTTACCAAGACCTTGTTTCGCTCCCGCTTCCGGTCGTTCTCGTTGAGGAAAATTTTCCGAAGGCGGATTGATTTCGGGGTCACTTCCACGTATTCGTCACCCTGGATATATTCGAGGGCTTCCTCGAGCGTGAGTTTAACCGCAGGCGCGATGCGCATCTTCTCTTCCGAGCCGGAAGCCCGCATGTTCGTGAGCTTTTTCGTTTTGGTCACGTTTATCACGAGGTCGCCTCCACGGTTGTTTTCTCCGATCACCTGTCCGGTGTAGACTGGATCGCTGGGCTCGATGAAGAACTTTCCGCGGTCCTGCAGGTTGTGCAGACTGAACGGAATGGCCTCTCCTTCCTCCATGCTGATCAACGATCCGTTGATGCGGCCCGGAATCTCGCCCTTAAAAGGCTGATACTCTTTGTAGCGGTGCGTAACAACAGCTTCGCCCGCAGTCACGTTCATCAGGTAGTTGCGGATACCGATGATTCCGCGCGACGGGATGAGAAACTTCAGATTCATGCGGTCACCTTTCGGTTCCATGTGAGTCATCTCACCCTTCCGGATGGACACCGTCTCAATTGCTTTCCCCGCCACGTTTTCCGGCAGGTCGATGGTCATTTCTTCAATGGGTTCGCAGCGAACTCCGTTTATTTCCTTGTAAAGGACCTGCGGCTGACCGATCTGGAGCTCGTACCCTTCGCGTCGCATGGTTTCGATTAGGATAGAGAGGTGCAACACCCCGCGGCCATAGACAGTAAAACTGTCGGCAGAGCCAGTATCACCCAGGCGCATGGCCAGGTTCTTCTCCAACTCAAGAAACAGACGATCCTTGATGTGACGGCTGGTTACATACTTGCCTTCCTTTCCGTAGAACGGAGAGTTGTTGATGGTGAATAACATGCTCATCGTCGGCTCGTCGATGTCAATCGTCTTGAGGGCTTCCGGCTTTTCCGCATCGGCGATCGTATCACCGATCTCGAATCCTTCGATGCCGACCACGGCACAAATCTCCCCGGCCTTCACCTCCTCCATCCGCTTCTTCTCAAATCCTTCAAACACATAGACCTCTTTCACCCGCGACTTGACGACTGAGGTGCCGTCGCGCTTTACGAGCGATACTGGCTGCCCGGTCTTGATGCTGCCTCGCTGGATGCGGCCGATGGCCACCCGGCCGATGTACGAAGAGTACTCGAGTGAGGTAATCAGCAACTGTGTCGTTCCCTGATCTACCCGGGGAGCTGGAATATGTTCAATTACACCCTCCAAAAGAGCGGTAATGTCAGTCGTGGGTTTCTTCCAGTCGGTGCTCATCCACCCCTGCTTGGCCGAGCCGTAGAAGGTGGGAAAGTTGAGCTGATCCTCTGTGGCGTCAAGAGCGAACATCAGGTCGAATACCTGCTCATGCACTTCATCGGGTGTGCAGTTTTTCTTGTCGACCTTATTAATGACGACGATGGGTTTCAGGCCCAATTGAAGGGCCTTTGAGAGTACAAACCGGGTTTGAGGCATTGGGCCTTCAAAAGCATCGACCAAAAGGAGGCAGCCGTCGGCCATGTTCAATACGCGTTCAACTTCACCTCCAAAATCACTGTGACCCGGTGTATCGATCACGTTGATTTTGAAGTCCTTGTAACGAACGGACACGTTCTTGGCCAGGATGGTAATGCCGCGCTCCCGCTCCAGGTCGTTGCTGTCCATGATCAATTCGCCGGGGTTTTCGTGGTCCTTAAAAAGATGACCGGCATGCAACAACTTGTCTACCAGGGTGGTTTTCCCGTGGTCAACGTGGGCGATAATAGCGATGTTCCTGATCTTACTGGCCTCCATAACGTGCGAATTCTTCTCGTTTTGCTAAAAATGAGTGCAAAGATAACCGAATTTGGGGAGAAGCGATGCCCGCGGTTCAATCAGGAGAGGCGGTGGTATCATCGAAATCCGGAAATGTTTCGAGGAATTCAGGATTTACGCCCGGGGCCGGCGCAAGACAACAAAAATGTAACATACCGTTGGAAACGGCCAGGTATTTTGCGCCAACCGTCATGTTGTAGATGGCTACCTGGTTGAAAGCGCGCTGACTCAACTTGATGGCTGCCGACTTGCACTCAATCAACATCCACGGCTTTCCCGCCCGATCGTAGACGAGAATATCCGACCGCTTTTGCAGGGTGTTATAAGCAAGACTTCCCTCCACACGGAACAACGCTTTGGGGTAAAACCGATGATGAATCAAGTAATTGATCACATGCTGACGAACCCATTCCTCCGGCGTCATCACGACGTACTTTTTCCGGACAGAATCAAAAATGAAGGCCTTTCCCTCACTCTTCTTAACTTTGACAGCAAAGGCCGGTAGGTTGAGGACGGTCATCTAAACGAAGTACTTGAAATGAAGACGAAAGAACAAATTGTGGAGAACTGGCTGCCACGCTACACGGGCTTATCCCTGGATTCGTTTGGCGAGTACATTCTCCTTACCAACTTCGACAACTATGTCGTCAAGTTCGCCGAGTGGAACAACACGGAAGTACATGGGCGCGACCGGGCCATGCGCAGCGCCACCGCCGACGGCATTACCATCATCAATTTTGGGATGGGCAGCCCCAATGCGGCAACGATCATCGATTGTCTTACAGCAGTGAAACCAAAAGGCTGTCTCTTCCTTGGCAAGTGCGGCGGGTTGAAGAAGAAGAACGACCTGGGTGACTTCATCCTTCCCATTGCGGCCATTCGCGGCGAAGGAACCTCCAACGACTACTTTCCACCCGAAGTGCCCGCATTACCTGCCTTCGCCCTGCAAAAGGCTATCTCTACCACCATCCGCGACTACAACCAGGACTACTGGACAGGAACCGTATACACCACCAACCGCCGTGTGTGGGAGTGGGATGAGCAGTTCAAGGACTACCTCGTCAAGATCCGGGCCATGGCCATCGACATGGAAACCGCGACGATTTTCTCTACTGCCTTCTACAATGAAATCCCGGCAGGCGCGTTGCTTATGGTATCCGATCAACCCATGGTTCCTGACGGTGTGAAGACGGAAGCAAGCGACAAAGTGGTGACGGCCAGCTTCGTCGATCTGCACCTGAAGATTGGGATCGACTCCCTCCGTCAGCTCATCAACCAGGGTGTAACAGTGAAGCACCTGCTCTACTAGCAGCCAATGGAAGAATCAGGCAAGGTTGATTTTCACACTTCGCCCTATTTCCCCGGTTCGCTCAGGTTCCTCGCGGTCTTACTGATTCTCCTTCTGCTCGTTCCGATGATCCATTGGCTACCGAAGCTTGTGTTTATTGCTTTCGGCTTGGTTATGCTCACTTCGCATTACCGGTTGTGCCTTGATCTCAGACAGAAGAGATACTCCCATTATGTTTGGGTACTGGGCTTACGGTTGGGGGACTGGTATCACTTTGATCACATCGAATACCTGTTCATCAAGCAAAACCGGATGCGCCAAAACATGAATTCATTCACGACGTCACGAACCATTCACATGGATGTTTACGATGGGTACCTTCGCATCTCGGAAAAAGACAAAATTCACTTGATGACTTCCGGCAGGAAAGAACCTGTGAAAAAGAAACTGATGGCACTCGGCCGATTGCTTCAAGTCGACGTCGTTGACTACACCGCCGACTAACCTGCCTTACCCGACTGCAACGGCTTAACTTTCGAAAGCAGGATCATACCGACAATAAAGAATAATCCAAGGGCCAGCGTGCTGTTGCGCATGCTTCCGCTCAGTTGCTCGATCAGGCCGTAGGAAAAGGTGCCGAAAACAATCGAAAGATTGAACGTCACGTCGAAGAAACTGAAGTACGACGCATGATCGACAGAACTTGCCGGTATCAGTTTGGCGTACGTGGCCCTGGACAGGGATTGGATCCCTCCCATGACCAGGCCAACGAGGGTGGCGATGCCGTAGAACTCGTACTCGGTGGTCGTCAGGTATGCCAGCACGCAGATCCCGATCCAGATGGCGATCATGATCATCAAGGCCCGTAAGTTGCCCACGCGCCGCGACACGCCGGCGAACAAGTGAGCCCCTCCCGCACCCACGAGCTGGATCACCAACACCGTCAGGATGAGTTTACTGTCTTCAAGCTTTAGTTCTTTCGAGCCGAATGTTGCTGCCAGGTACATCACCGTTTGCACGCCCATGTTGAAGAAGAAGTAGGCAGCAAGGTAGCGTCGAAGGTCTGGGTAGGCTGAAAGACTCCGCCACACTTTAGCCAGTTCATTGTAGCCGTGCCACAGGAGCCGTTTCCCCGAAGGGGTGCGTCGCTGCTCAGGCAGGTAGGCGAACGTGTATTGGGCAAAGCCAATCCACCATGCGCCCACCAGGAGGAAAGCGAACCGTGTGGCCCATCCTTCTGACGGGAATCCAAAGGAGGACCAATTGAGGATCATGACCAGGTTGATCACCAGCAGCACGACACTGCCATAATATCCCATGGAGTAGCCTCTCGCGCTGATGCCATCCATGCGGTCCTCTGTGGCGATTTCGGGGAGGAAGGCATCGTAGAACACAACACTGCCGGCGTAGCCCAGGCTCGCCAGGATGCTGCAAAGGATGCCCCACTCGATGTTGGGGCCTGTAAAGAAGAACAGGCCCATGCAGCCCAGGCCGCCGATATAAACAAATACCTTCATGTAGAGTTTCTTGTTGCCCGCGTAATCGGCCATTCCTGAAAGCAAGGGAAGCAAGGGAGCCACGAGAAGGAAGGCAGCAGAGATGGCGTATGAGTAGAGCACCGAGTTCACGATGCGAAATCCGAGGAAGTTCACCACATCGCTTCCATCAGGTCCGGTGGTGACGGCCTGGTAATAAACCGGGAAGATCGCCGAGGTAATCACCAGTGAATACACCGAGTTAGCCCAGTCGTACATGCACCAGGCGCGGATGATACCGGGATCATTCTTGATTTGAACTGCTTGCGAGGTCACGCAATCAAGGTAATGAAAAAGCCCCGACGAGTCGGGGCCTTTTCACTTCAAGAATATAAACTCTACCTAAATATCAGTTTTCTTCGCCAGCGTGTTGTAGAGAATCAGGCGGGCATTCGCCTTACGAAGCTCCGTCTCGACGTCGGCGATAATACCCCGCTTCGACTCTTCATCCACCTTCATCGACACCGTCATTTGGGCGCGTTCGTTTTCAGGGATCAGGTCGCGCTGGCGGTTTACCCAAAGGAGAATGTCTTTGGGTTCGATGAACTGGTCGTCCACTTGGATCTTCGGTTCTTTTCCGAACTGTTCAATCTTCTTGGGCGCACCGATGTAAAGGTTCGTCACGAGGGACTTCCGCAGGAGCTTTCGCATCTGGGTTGCCTGGGGAATCTTCTGTTGCACGTCGATGGCAGTTTCACGGAGCTGTGTTGTAACCATGAAAAAGAACAGAAGCATGAACACCACATCAGGCATCGACGAGGTCGGGATGTCCTGCTTGGGTTTTATCTTTCCTTTAAATTTTCCCATTTGATTTGGTTAGTTGCCCACCTTGGTAGGTTCGGCGATTGACAATTGCATGGGGATCTCGACGGAGCCATCAGGGTTACGGCCGCGGCCTTTGTCGTACAATTTGCGGTTGTCTGGGTCAGCAAGGTCGGATACCAACTCGCGCCATTTCGCGTTCGTCACTCCGGCGCGCTCAGCGTAGATGTCATAGTAGGCACCTTGCATGATGTCGAGAATCTCGATAAAGCGCTTATGCGATGTACCACGGTCAGTCTTGAAGGAGACGATGGCCTTCTCCGGGCTGTCAGACGATGCCGGATCAGCGCCTTTGTTCAGGATGAATTTCTTCACCATCTCCTTTAGCCCACTCACGTCTGTCATCGGTTCACCTTCCACCAGCAATGCATCGGAAGAGTTAACCTGGATTTTGAACATGTTTCGTTCCTGGATCTTAATATCTTCCGGGGGCGTTGCCTCCGGAGGAGGGGGCAACTGAAGGATCAAGCCGCGATCATTGGCGATCGTGGTTGTCACCAGGAAGAACGTCAATAGCAGGAAAGCGATATCCGCCATCGACGCATTAGGTATTTCAGGTGTCGCGCGAGCCATTACTTCATTGCTCTGTTTATGAACGAATACACCAAGCCACCTACGGCGGCAAAGAAGATAAAATAGAGCATGATGAGACCGGCGCCAATCATCTTGGAACTTGCGGGAGTGGTGCCCATCGCTGCGGCTTTCAGTGTTACCTCGTCACCTGACAAAGCGTAACCGATAATGAAGAGGAGCACAAGCCCACCAATCGCGGCCCCGGATTTCAAAAGATCCTTCGGTGCCTTGAGCGCATTCAATAGCGGCAGAATGATCAACGCGGCTACTGCCACGAAGAACAGGACGTAGCCAAAGTAAAGCCCGCCCGAAATCAGGCTGCAGCCAAACTCGCTAATTCCTTCGTCTAAACATTTCTGTTCCATTACTTCGATATTTTGTGCTTGACGAGAATATCAACCAGGGAAATGGAAGCGTCTTCCATGGCATTAACCAGGGTGTCGATCTTGGAGACGAGGTAGTTGTACAGAATTTGCAAAATCATACCTACAATCAAACCACCGACCGTTGTAATAAGGGCGATCTTCATACCGCCGGCGACAACCTGAGGAGAGATGTCACCTGCTGCTTCGATTGCGTCGAAGGCGAACACCATCCCTACTACAGTTCCGAAGAACCCAAGCATGGGTCCGAGTGAAATGAAAAGGGAGATCCAGATCAATCCGCTTTCGAGCTTGCCCATTTCAACACCGCCATAGGATACCACTGATTTCTCAACCATGTCAATGCCTTCTCCTGCGCGCATGAGGCCCTGGGTGAAGATGGAGGCAACAGGGCCCTTGGTGTTTTTAGTAACGTTCTTCGCCGCTTCCACGCCGCCTTTCGCCAGGGCGTCTTCTACCTGGGCAAGAAGTTTCTTGGTATTGGTAGTAGCCAAGTTTAGCACGATGATCCGCTCAATGGAGATGGCCAGGCCAAGGATAAGGCAAATCAGGATGGGCCACATGAACGGCGCACCTCCTTCAATAAACTTCTCCTTCAGGAGCTGGTGGAAGGATTGTTCTGCTGGAGCTTCGGCGGTATCAGCCGCTGGTGTTTCGGCAGCCGCAGGCGTCTCCGTGGGGGTGGCCGTCGCCGTAGTATCCTGGGCGAAGGTCGCGTAGCCCCCCAGTAGCAGGGTGCAAACAAGGGCGAAAATAGAGAATGCTTTTTTCATGGTTTGAGGTTTAAGTCGATTCTTGAAGTGGCCAAAATTAAAGTTTTTGTCTATTTCTAAACAAAAAATGGCATTTTTTTCCATGAAAAAGCCTGTGTTTGTCGAACACTTGTTTGGTTTAACCCCAGTGACGGTAAAAAGTCACTGATTGCTGCCAAAGCGTTGGTAACAATTTTAACATTCTATAAAGAACACGCTGTGGTATTGATCCGAATTCGCTAACTGCATACCACTACCGGGGAGCCCATTTGGCAGATTGGCAGGTCACGACCGGCTATAGCCGCTGCGAAATCAACTTTGCCCGGCTGACGCCGGGGCTTTGGTTGGGTTGGCGGAGAGGGCGGGATTACCAGCGGTGATCCCGTTGTGGAGGAGCTTCAACCCAACCAAAGCCTGTTCGCTTCGCTCACTCTCAAAGCTGATTTCTCTGCTTTTGACTGCCAGGCGAAACAGACGTTAGATACTCCTCCGCTTGACCATTGAGACTGATAGCGGCAGTCAACGCTGCGAAATCAACTTTGCCCGGCTGACGCCGGGGCTTTGGTTGGGTTGGCGGAGAGGGCGGGATTCGAACCCGCGATACCCTTTCAGGTATACACACTTTCCAGGCGTGCTCCTTCAACCACTCGGACACCTCTCCAGAAAAGGGCCACAAAGAAATGGATTATTTCGGGTCTTATCAACTCACCGCACAGTCGAAGGGAAGCAAATCCATGTCAGCCAAAGGCTAAAAGCTAATGGCTAAAGGCTAATGGCCTGGTACTTATGACAGCTCACCAGCCATCGACTCGGTAATGGCTTTCTTCGTCCCCGTCGGTCCCAGCTCACCCAGCAAGAGCATCATCTTCGTCACCGCGGCCTCGATCGTCAGGTCTGCCCCGCCGATCACGCCAATTTCTTTCAGCCGGTCACGGATTTTATCGGAGGCGGCAAAATCTT
>CAZJWV010000035.1:0-27631 GCA_964549855.1 uncultured Ohtaekwangia sp.
CAAACAACGGATCCAACAGTGAAGACGCGGGCATACACATCGATGCCGCCGTGGTCCCCGTCATTAACGCAAATACATTCTCAGGAAACTACATCGACATCATCACTCACCCCCAAATCGTTGACGATACCTACTTCGACAACAACGGCCTATCCCGCGTCTACATTGACAACAAGGCCATCACGGCTAACTCCACCTGGCACTCTCCCGTTAGCCCCGAACTATGGGACTACGGGATGTTGGGCGATGTTACCGTCAACACGGGCGTGACACTCACCATCCAACCGGGTGTGAGTGTACTTTTCAGCCAGTACGAAAACATCTTTGTCAACGGATCCCTGTCGGCCATAGGCACGGCTGCCGACTCTATTTCATTCATCGGCGAAACCACCCGCGACGGCGGGGTGGGACTCCTGTCCGGAAGCAGTGGCCAACTTGCCTATACCCGCTTCCTCCGCATGGGTGATGATTGCTGCGATCAGCTTAACGCCTTACAGATATCAAGTTCTGCTGTGACCGTTGCGAATAGTCGGTTCTACCAGTGTCGGGTCGGCATCCAGGTATCGAGCGGCGCGGCGCCAGGAATCAACGATGTCAGAATAAAAAGCAGCAGTTCATCGGGTATTTATGTCGAGAATGGAAGTCCTGTGATCTCTGGCAGCAGGATCGAGACAAGTATTACCGGCATGGCGGTGATCGCGGGATCGCCGTCAATTTCCAACTCTTGCCTCACTGGCAACACAACGTTCGGTATTAATAACACGGGCGGCGGCACAGTGAATGCCGCGAACAACTGGTGGGGTCATATCACCGGCCCAACAAATGCAACGTTGAATCCTGGCGGTTTGGGTGACCGCATCAGTGCGAATGTTGTTTTCACACCATGGGCAACGGTTTCATGCAATTTCGTGCCTCCTCCTACGATCACCATTTCACTTCACCCGGCAAATCAACAAATCTGCCAAAATGGAAATGCTTCTTTTTCGGTAGTGGCCACGGGTGACACTGGTTTACAATACCAGTGGCAGGAAGACCAGGGGTCAGGCTTCGTCAACCTTTCGAACACCACCGTTTACACGGGAACAACTACGGCTACACTGCAGCTTGTGAATGTGCCAACTGCATTTACAGGCTATGCATACAAATGCCTGGTTCGGGGAGCCACTGCAGCCGAAGTGTCTAGCAATTCTGCTTCATTGACAGTTTACACTTATCCTGCAGCTCCGTCAACCACCGGCAATAGTTCCTGCGGACCAGCCTCACTGGTGTTGGGGGCATCCGGCGGAACCAATGGTCAGTATCTATGGTACACGGATGCGACTGGGGGCACGCCTATTCCAGGTGAGGTGAACAGCAATTTCACCACCGCCGTGATTACCAGCACGACCATCTACTATGCCGCAATCATTAATGTCATATGCGAAAGCAACCGCACACCGGTAACGGCAACAATCAATAGTGTACCCAGTGCCCCATCGGCAAGCGGTTCCTCTCGTTGCGGTCCTGGAACGGTTACGCTTACAGCAACGGGTGGTTTGCCCACTCAATACAGGTGGTATACAGTATCCACCGGTGGTACTCCGATCAGTGGCGAGGTTAACGGAAGCTATATCACTCCCAGTCTATCCACCACTACCACGTATTACACTTCCCTGCATGACGGCATTTGCGAGAGCACCATTCGCACGCCAGTAACTGCAACGATCAATAACCTGCCACCAGCGCCTGGAGCATCCGGTGGGGCGAGTTGCGTTCCAACTTCATTCACGCTTGTTGCAACCGGGGGCGTTAACGGTGAGTATCGATGGTACGCTGCTTCAACGGGGGGGACAGACCTTGGGGAGTTCTCTGACACTTATTACACGCCGGTTCTGTCCACCACGACCACCTACTTCGTTGCCATCAATGACGGCACGTGTGAAAGTTCAAGGACTCCCTCCGTGGCAACGGTCAGTTCACTTGCTGCGCCAATCATCACGACCAGCAATTGCACGGCAGGCGGTGCTACCCTGACGGGTCCAGTTGGGTTCGCCGGTTATAACTGGTCGAACGGAGCCACCACAACATCCATTGCCGTTACATTGGCAGGTTCATATTTGCTTTATGTAATCGATGCATTAGGCTGCAACAGTCCCCCGTCCACGCCAGTTGCGTTTACATCCGCCTTCTGTAACCAGGCGCCCGTGTTGGCGGCCACCACTATCGCAACAACGGTTCAGTCCTCTGTAACTGTCGATGTGTTGTCTCTTGCCAGCGATCTTGACAACAATGTTGATTTTAATTCGCTATCCATTGTGGCACAGCCAATCAGCGGAGCATTGGCCTCGATTGATGCATCGTTCAACCTGGTGATCGACTATTCCAACACGCCCTTTGCAGGGACAGACGAGTTAACACTCGGGGTATGCGATGCAGTGGGCGCCTGCGCCCAGGCTGTTATCACCGTCGAGGTGGCTGGCGATATCACGGTCTACAATGCAGTCTCCCCAAACAGTGATGGTAAAAATGACGCCTTCACTATCGAGTTTATCAACTCCCTTCCGGAAACGAAACAAAACAAGGTGACTATTTTCAATCGATGGGGAACGGTTGTCTATGAAACTACCGACTACAACAACACAACCAACGCTTTCAAGGGCTTGAGCAACAGCGGCGAGGAACTTCCTCCGGGGACGTATTTCTACACAATTGAATTCACCAGTGGTGAACCAAAGCAAAACGGGTTCATTTCGTTAAGAAGGTAGCAGAACCGGGAATGGGCACATGACTGGCAGAGCGTCAATAATGCTGCACGTTGGAGTTCCCGGGGGGCGAGGACAAGAAGACCGGCTTCATTTCACTAAGGCGATAAAAAAAGGGGATCGAATGATCCCCTTTTGTTAGGCAATAAGCCTGTTTCGCTACGGTATCTGCAAGTACTCCTCGTACGTCTTCAGCACAATCGGCTGTAACTTATCCTTGCTCAACACCGAATTCAATTTCGGCAGGTGCTTGTCCTTGAGTTTTTTGTAATCCGCCTTAGCCGTAGTGAACCTTGACTCGATGGCTTCCATATTGCTGGTTTCTGCCTGGTTGGGCTTGTAGAAACTCGACGCCACCTTGGCGTACAAGTCGGTCATCTTCTCCCGCAATTGCGGCTCGGCAGCACCAACGTAGTTATCGCCTGTGGTCACAACCAGCGTCTTTTTTAGATTGTTGAATTCTGTGATCATCGGGTCAGCCACTTTCGGGTTTTTGGCTTTGGCCTGTTCAGCCATCTTCAGGTATTCGTCCACGGTATAAACCATGTATGCCAATTCCTGCGACATATCAAACATTTTCTTGGTGGCCGCTTCCTGTGCTTTGCGATCGGCCAATGAAATGCCCGACTTGCTGTCGTACTCAACCACCAGCTCGCTGGTGTAGGTCTCTTTGCCTTTTTGAATCACAACTTTGTAAGTGCCCGCAGGCACCCTGGGTGTGGTGAACCCGCCGAAGGTGAACGTTTTGCCGGTAGCCACCTTCGGAGGCTTCGTCATAAAGTTCCAGTTGACAATGTTAATGCCCTTTGCTTTGCCCGGTCCAATATCCGTCATCCGGTTACCGTTGGCATCCTGTATTTCCAGGGTCATCTTGCCCAAGACATGTCTCTTCTTGAGATAATACGCAATACGAGCCGATTGGCTGGGGTTCTCCCCGATGAATTGCGTTTCCGTGCTCGCACCACCGAAGCCGTTGTTCTCCGGGATCACCGCTTTTTTCGGTTTGAAGAAGTGGAAATCTTTCTCAATATTCTCAGGTGTAAGCTCGCGCAACACGCTGATGTCATCGATGATAATGACGCCCCGTCCGTGTGTGGCGAGTACAAGGTCATTGGTCTTCTTGTGCAATTCAATAAAGTGTACGTTGGCAGCAGGCATGTTGTTGGTGAACTTGTACCAGTTTTGGCCGCCATTCAGCGAGATGAACAAGCCAAACTCTGTTCCAAGGAACAACAAGTTCTCATTGACATAGTCCTCCTGGATGTTGCGCGCAAAGCCGTAAATCTCAGGGGTAGCAATTGATTTCCAGGTAGCGCCGAAGTCAGTGGTCTTGTACACATAGGGAGTCTGGTCTCCCGTCTGGTAGCCTGTGAACACGACATAGGCGTTGGCTTTGTTAAAGACGCTAGCCTCGATGTGGTAAACCATCGTGTTCTTCGGAAGGCCAGGAACGTTCGCGATCACGTTTGTCCATGTCTTTCCACCGTCTTTTGTCAGCTGCAGATTCCCGTCATCAGTTCCTGCCCACACCTGGTTGGCATCGAGCGGTGACTCGGCAATGGTAAACACTGTGCAATGGTTTTCCGCGCCAGAGTTGTCGCGGGATAGTCCACCGGAGTCTTCCTGGGCCTGCTTTTTCGGGTCATTCGTGGTAAGGTCGGGTGAAAGTTTCACCCAAGTTTCACCCATGTCGTCAGAGCGATGCACGAACTGACTGCCAATATACACGCGGTCATTCACGGTAGGACTGACAGCGAGGGAAGCATTCCAGTTGAACCGCAGTTTGGGGTCGCCCTTTCCGGCCAAAGGCTGGATGGTTTGTGCCTGGTCCTTGGCGGGATCGAAGCGCCATACGTTCTCCGCACCTTGCATTTCTGAGTACACCAGTTTCTTTGTGGGATGGCGATACACGCGATAGCCGTCACCCACGCCGGCACGTACCCAGTCCTTCGCTTCAATCCCACCGGGAGATGCGGAAGGACCGAACCAGCATCCATTATCTTGTAACCCACCATAAACGTTGTATGGTTCCTCGTTGTCGACGCTCACGTGGTAGAATTGCGATACAGGGATGTTTTCAACAATCTCCAGGGTCGTGCCGCCATCCCACGAGCGGTAGATACCTCCGTCGGTGGCGATGTGCATGTGGTCGGAGTTGTTGATGCTAAAGACAATGTCGTGGACATCGGAGTGGTTCGGGCCGAGGTTCTTGAAGGTCTTGCCGCCGTCGCGGGAGATTGAACCTAACAAGCCTGCTTTCACCACCACATCGGGATTCTTTGGATCCACCTCAATGCGCGAGAAGTAGAAGGGGCGAACGACAATTCCGAAATCATTGTTGAGTTGCTTCCAGCTGGCGCCGGCATCATCGCTGCGATAAAGTCCTTTGCGTTCGTCCGGTTTTCCCTCCACCACGGTATAAAGAACTTTTGGATTCGATGGTGCCACGGCTATGGCCAGGCGACCAAGTTTCCCGGGAGGAAAACCATTGTGAATCTTGGCAAATGTCTTGCCTCCATCGGTAGACTTGTACAGCCCGCTCTGCTCGCCACCAGAGTCAAAAACCCAGGGTAGGCGTCGTACTTCCCAGAATGCTACGTAGATGGTGTTGGGATCTTTTGGATCGAGTGTTAAATCGCTTGCCCCTGCTCTTTTGCTTACAAAGAGAATTTTGTTCCAGGTCTTTCCACCGTCCGTTGTCTTGTAGAGACCACGCTCCTCGCTGTCGCTCCACAAGGGGCCGAGAACAGCCACATAGATTTCGTCGCGGTTGGCAGGATTTACCTGGATGCCTGCGATGCGTTCGGACTTTTCAAAACCAATTTTGTTCCAGCTCGAACCCCCATCCACGGTCTTGTAAAGTCCGTCGCCGACAGAGACACTGTTGCGCGTCCATACTTCGCCTGTACCCACATACACGGTGTTGTCGGGATCGGATGGATCGAGCTCCACGGCGCCGATCGATTGGCAGTAGTCATCGAAGATCGGAGTATAGGTTGCGCCTCCGTTGGCGCTCTTCCACACACCGCCACCGGCGGTACCCGCATAGATGATACGGTCATTCTTCGGATGCAGTTCCAGGTCGGTGATTCGGCCGCTCATGATGGCGGGGCCGATATGCCGGGCGCGCAAGTCTCCAAAGAGTTCCTTGCCCTTGGTTACAGACTCTTTCTGCTGGGGTGTTTGAGCCGCGGCCGACAGCGCAAGGCTTGCCACCAATGCGGTAAACAATATCTTTTTACTCATGGGAATTTTTTTGTTGAGGATTGAAAATGAAAACAAAAGGGCCGACCTGTGTCTGCCCCTTTGCTTCTGACGTCTTTAACTAGTTTCCTTCCGGGTATTTAAACTCAGCGTCGGCCACCGTCGGGTTCAATTCAATGTTGGTGATGGTAAGTGTCTGTCCGGCGCCTTGACCCTTAGCACTTATGACCATGGAGTAAGGCATCATGATCCCTCCAACCTCCTGGAAATCGCTAAACTTCCTTTGCAAGGTCACACCTTTGGCGGGACCAGATTTGATCTCCGCTTCGCTCATCAGCATCACGTAATTCTCCGTGTCGAAGAAATAGAACGCAATGTTATCCGAAGGCTTTCCATCCACCATGATGGGCTTCTTTGTCAACTTGATTTTGAATGTTTCGGTGCCTTCCACAGTCTCTTTGCCCAGCAATTCGATCTTCAGGCCACGGTCTTTGAAATGCAGGAAGGGGTCAGGGAATTCACCAATGTCAAGCTTGAAATTGGCCAGGGCTTCAGCGTCACTCTTCTCCGCCTTCATGTTGACATAGTTGTGTGACCACAAGGTGGTTCCATCATAGACCTGTTCCTTGATATCCTTTCCCTGGAAGGTTGTGGTTTGCGATTGACGACCGTCTTTCATCAACACTTGGACAATTGGGATCTCAACGCCGCCTTGGTTGATCTTCATGGAAAATCTTATCCCTTTCAGGGCCTCCCACTTGGCACGGCCACCGGTATTTTCAAAATACTTCGCGACTATGTCTTCAGCGGACTGGGCCACCGCGGAAGAGAGGAAGAAAGCAGCTGCGACAGTGAGTAAGTACTTGATTTTCATGTGTGTTTGATTGTTTATGGATGTTTTCGGGGTGTTAAAGTTATTTTAACTGCATTTGAGAAGGAAGGTTTCAGGAGGAAAAATTAAAACAATAAACCACCCCAATTAACCCACAAGCGCACTGGGTCAAAACAGGATTCCCAAGTTGTGCTACACCTGACAGGTGTAGGACGCATCTGCAAGGGCATCGTAAGCGTCCTCGTAGAACCTGTCTCGATTCAGATCCAACAAGTTGATGGCAAGTTCGCGGTTGCAAAGCAAGGTGCTTTCCTTTCCAAGGTACTCGCGGAAAGAACTGAACTCCCAATCTTCCATACAGTCAACCAGCCCTGCCTTCATTGGATTCTGATGGACATAGTGAAAGGCCGTAAGTGCATAGTCACGAGAGGAAGCGCTCACATGAAGCCCTTTGGTATGTTGCTGAAACAAGCTTCCGGTTCTGCCCTCCTGTCGGTTGATGCCCTTGGCATAGGAGCTTAATAGTTGCTTGATTCCTTGCGAAAACTGCTGACAATCAATACCGCCGTCCTGGATCAAGGGGACAGTGTTCGCGTTGGCGTGAATAAGCATGTGGAAGTGATTGGGCATTAAGCACCAGGAAAGTATATCACAATATCCTTTCACGTACTTTTCAATTCCACGCAAAAAGTACTTATAGTTCTGCCGTCGCGGAAAAATGACTCCACGATTGTTCCCCCGGTTAAAAACGTGATAGATCTCACCTTCGATCAAATGCATGAGGCAAGATAGTCCGCTTCTACTCTGATCGAACCCTTACCGGTTGACGGTTTTCGGGACAATGGTGTCCGACACCTTAAGGTGTCGGACACTTCACAGTTTTGAGACAGAACAATGTCAGGTTTTCAAGATCCCGTCCGACACCTTAAGGTGTCGGACACGTTCGATGATGCTGCGAACGAATGAAGGACCTTCGTAAATAAAACCAGTATAGACCTGCACCAGGTCCGCCCCGGCTTCCAGCTTCTCCACCGCATCCTCGGGTGTCATCACTCCCCCTACCCCGACAATGGGAAAGCCGGAACCCAACTTTGCCCTAAGGTACCGGATCACTTCGGTCGACCGGCTAGCGAGTGGCTTGCCACTGAGTCCCCCAGCGCCGATGGTGCTCACCTTTTCCGCCGACGAAACCAGTCCGTCGCGCGACAGGGTGGTGTTGGTGGCGATCACTCCATTGGTTCCGGTGGATAGAACTATCTCAACGATATCATCCAGTTGTTCCTTCGTTAGGTCAGGAGCGATCTTGAGCAGCACCGGTTTCTCTTTGCCTTGACTCTTGATGGAGCCTTTTACACGCAGCAAGATCTTTGTGAGCGGCTCCCTTTCTTGTAATTCGCGCAACCCCGGAGTGTTTGGCGAACTTACATTCACTACGAAATAGTCCACATACGGATACAGCGCCTCTACGCAGGATGTGTAATCCGCAGCGGCATTTTCGTTCGATGTCGACTTGTTCTTTCCTACATTTCCACCCACGATGACATTTGCATGGCGGCGGGCCAGACGCCCTGCAGCGGCCGACGCGCCCTCGTTGTTGAATCCCATTCGGTTGATGAGCGCCATATCATTCATTAACCGGAAGAGCCTGGGTTTCGGATTGCCAGGCTGCGGCCTCGGGGTAACAGTACCTATTTCAATGAAGCCGAAACCAAAGCAGGTAAGTTCATCGATAAGTCGCGCGTCTTTATCGAAGCCAGCCGCCAGGCCGATCGGGTTTGGGAAACGGAGTCCAAGCAGTTGCCGCTCCAGGCGTGGGTCCGTCACCTTATATATAGTGGTTAACAACGACCTAACGCCTGGGATTGAACAAGCGAGGCGCAGCCACCACGCGGTAACCTGATGGGCACGTTCCGGGCTGAGGAGGAACAGCAGCGGACGGAAGAGCGCCTTGTACATGAGCTACTTTTTCTTCTTGACTTTTTTCGGCTTGAGGGAGAATTTCTTGAAGCCGGCGGAAACCACCTGGTCGATCAACACATTGATATCCATTGCAGCTGCGCTGGTGGTGGCGTTGATGCGCCAGATGAGGTTTCGATTCTTGTCGTTCAGGTCAATGATGAGACTGCCCATTTGGTAGTCGCGGGACCAGGTTTGGCTGCTGTTGTCGGGCGACACACCCAATGGGCCCAGTTGGCTCACATCCCGCCGCTGCTGCGTGCCAACGAGGTACGTGGCCAGGAGATCGCCAGCGGAATCTACCTTCTGCATGCCCTTCGCGGTTAACTCGTTGGTGATTGCATCCTTGATCCATTGATGGAGTTGATCCTCTTTGCCCGTCCGCCTATCGCGAGGAGTGATCACCTCGCCCGAGCCCAGTGTAAACGTCTTGTAGTGCGAAAGGTCCCGGTTCTTGTCGTATTCGACGTTTATGTCTTGAGCAAAAGAGGGTGAAACAACTACCAGGAAGAAAGGGATAAGGCGCATACCCAAAAATACGAAGGTCATGGCGTTTTCGAAGGCATCGAGCCAATTAAATGCCCGCTTCAATGCCTTGGATGAAACTCCTGGATCACCTGGCGCAAGTAATCCCGGTCGAGGTGGGTGTAGATCTCTGTAGTGGTGATGGACTCATGTCCCAGCATCTCCTGAACGGCCCTCAGGTCGGCGCCACCTTCGATCAGGTGCGTAGCAAAGGAATGTCGAAACGTGTGTGGACTGATGCGCTTCTTCAAGCCTACTTTTCCCGCCAGGGCTTTGATCATCAGGAACACCGTAACGCGGGAAACACTTCGACCCGCCCGGTTAACGAAGACGTGTCCTTCGAATCCCTTCTGTACCGGGGCGTGAACCCGGATTTCCTCCAGGTAGATTTTCAGGAATTTCATGGCATCGCGGCCGATAGGAACCAGCCGCTCCTTGTTTCCTTTTCCCAACACGCGCAAAAAGCCCAGATCAAAATAAACATTCGCCTTCCTTAGCTCCACCAGTTCCGATACACGGAGACCGGAGCTGTATAGTATTTCCAGCATGGCCCGGTTGCGGCCACCTTCGGGCATCGAGAGGTCGATTGCTTCCAAAAGGCGAACGATCTCATTGTAATCCAGCGTGTCGGGGAGACGGCGGCCCAGCCGTGGGCCTTCCAGCAATGAAGTAGGATCTTTCTCCAACCGCTCTTCGAAAAGGAGGAACTTGAAAAACCCCTTCACCCCGGAAAGAATGCGTGCCTGGCTGTGGGCACTCATGCCCAACTCGTTGAGATATTTCAGGAAGCCTTGTAACTGACGGTGGGTGACCTCTTCGGGCAGCGTGCCTTCGTGGCGCAGTTCCACAAACTGTGCGAGTTTCTGGATATCGTCGGTATAGGCTTCGACCGAGTTCGATGACAACGAGCGTTCGAGCTTGAGGTAATTGCCGAACTCCCGGATGTCCGACTCCCACGATTTCCTGCTCATGCCGTTTCGTCGGCGTGATTATTTGCGCGACATTTGTAAAGATCGTTATCCCCGTTCAATTCATGACAATGACCAGATCAGTATTTGTCCTTGCTGCAGCCGGCCTTCTTGCAGGCTGCACATCCGGACTTCACACCTCATCATGGAGAGCAAAGGGAGTAGACCTGAAAGCCTACTCTACGTATGCCTGGATTGTTCCGGGCGATACAGTGCTGGGACACCGACGGGATGATAAATTGTATGCCGGCCTCATACAGAATGTTGCAGACACTGAACTCAAGGCAAAAGGCATGGCGGTCGACACCCAAAGTCCGCAAGCCGTCTTTATGTTTGATACCCGACTGGAGGATCACGTGCGCTACACGCAGTCGCCTACCGTGAGTGTTGGATTTGGTGTCGGCTCTCCGGGATACTATGGCGGCCCTGGTTACTACATGGGCGGGATGGTACCCGTTGCCGGAGGAGAGGTAACTGCCAACTATTACAAGCAGGGTACGCTGGTGATCGAGATGTACGACCTGAAAACACAAAAGGTGCTCTGGAGAGGGTGGGCCAAGAAAGAGTTGGATTACTCCACCGACATGGACTATACCATCCGTAAGGCAATTCACGATATCTTTATCTATCTCCCCATCAAGCACAAGCCAGGCAAATGAGGATTCAGATTATCAACGGGCCAAACCTCAATCTACTAGGCAAGCGGGAGCCTGAGGTCTACGGCACACAGGCATTCGAAACGTTTTTCCTGACCCTGCAGCAGAGCTTCCCGCAGGTTGAGCTCCACTATTTTCAATCCAACATCGAAGGAGAAATAGTAAATACCCTTCAGGATGTCGGGTTTTCATTCGACGGCATCGTGCTTAATGCCGGGGCTTACACCCACACATCGGTAGCGATTCACGACGCGATTGCGGCCATCACGGCGCCCGTTGTCGAAGTGCACATCTCGAACATCTACGCCCGCGAGGAGTTCAGGCACCGAAGCCTCATTTCCGGAAACTGCGCAGGGCTCATCAGTGGTTTCGGGCTCCAGGGATATGTGCTCGCACTCGTCTACCTGATGAATCGCACAACCTAGCAATACGGCTCATCAACAATTGACACCGCTCATCAACGATCAACTCGAGTGGCAGGCTTCTTGCTAGATCGACCTAACTAGTTGATAGTCGTCATGATTTCTCAAACGTTTTCGGAAGCCGGCGAACATCACAAAAACGTGCCAATTAGGAAATGAAACGACTTTGTTAGCATCTTTGGGCGCTAAAATTTATGGCGGTAAGGGTCGTACGTAGGATTCTCTTGGGGCTGCTGCTCGTCCTGTTCTGTTCGGAGAACGTGGTCTTGGCGTCCGTTTTCGAGGGTCCAGCTTCATCTGCCAATACCTACGAGCGTGTTGCTACGCACCACGACGCTCATTACCTGGTTAGCCTGCTCGCCGAAGAAAGCGAAGAAAAGCAAGAGCGCGATGACGATATCCAGGTGCCGCTCGAACGCGATGTAATCTATCCCCCCGGTTTCGAACATATTGAAGCCAGAAAAGTTGCAGCCTACTGCTCTCGGCCGGTTCGGGGCGGCCTTGTTCCCTTCTACACACTCCATCACAGACTGATCATCTGAATACCAAAGTTGCCTGTGTCTGACTCGACAGAGTCAGTCTACTCTATGGTTCAACTTTTTCCTGGTATTTCATATGATCGGAACTCTTTTATTCAAGACAGTCATTTTGTTGTCGCCTGTGACATTCCTTATCCCGGTGAAGGGAAAGGCGTACACAGGCCTGGCCATCCAGGTTGTACTAGCTGCAGTTACAACCTACTGGGCATTCGCCGCCTGGAATGCGCCAACTCCATTGATCATCGACCTTGCCATTCCATACTGGGGTGGCAACATCATGCTGACCATCGATCGGCTCAGCACGCTCTTCATCCTCCTCATTAATATAGTCTGCATTGTCGGAGCCTGGTATGGGTCAGGATACATGACCCCCTATCATGCAACGAAAAGCAAGATGGCGTTTTCGCTTCACACCTGGGCGCTGGTGGCCCTCCACGCCTCCATGCTTCATGTCGTCATGTTGCGCGAAGGATTTGGATTCCTAATGGCCTGGGAAGTAATGTCGATGAGCTCCTTCCTGCTCGTCATCTTCGACGGTGAGGATCCCGATAACCTGACTACGGGAATCAAGTATCTCATCCAGATGCACGCCGGCTTCACGTTCCTGTTGCTGGGGTTTCTCTGGGTCGCCCAAGCCACAGGCATCTTTGGCTTCGATGGCCTTGAGCCATACTTCACACAACACACCAATTGGATACTCTTCATCGTGATGTTCGCTGGGTTCGGCATCAAGGCTGGCTTTATCCCTCTGCACACCTGGCTGCCACATGCCCACCCTGCAGCACCGTCGTCAATCTCCGGCATCATGTCGGGTGTGATGATCAAGATGGGAATCTACGGAATCATCCGGGTGCTGATTGCGGTACAGAGTGACTTCCTGGTTATCGGTCTCTTCTTGCTCGTGGTGTCCCTCATCACCGCAGCGGTGGCCATCCTGTATGCCGGCATGCAGGACGACCTTAAGAAACTGTTGGCCTACTCAAGCATCGAGAATATCGGGATCATTGGCGTCGGTCTCGGAATAGCCGTTCTGGGTGTCTACTACCACCTCCCCGCACTTTCGGTGTTTGGAATAACCGGGAGCCTGCTTCATGTGCTAAACCATGGTCTCTACAAATCCATGCTCTTCTTTACGGCCGGCAACGTGTACTATGCCACGCACACACGGGAGATCAACAAACTCGGGGGGCTCATTAAATCCATGCCGGTTTCCGCTGGGCTATTTCTCATTGGATCCCTTTCCATTTGCGCCCTGCCGCCCTTGAATGGTTTCGTGTCCGAGTTTATTCTCTACTCAGGCATCTTCAACCAGGTGAGCACAGCCAACTTCGGGCAGTCAATGATTTACCTGGCTACTGTGCTGACCTTGGTAGTCGTCGGAGGGTTGTCTGTCTATGCCTTTACAAAAGCGTTTGGGTTGAGTTTCCTCGGATCCAGCCGGACTGGTAAACCGGTTGCCGAGGTACCGTTGGGCATGCGGCTGCCAGGAATGGTCCTGGTGGCCGGCATGTTGGGGATGGCGCTGCTGGCTCCGTGGGTGATCACAAAAGTGAGTGGAACCTTGTTTTTGTTTTCGCATGCGGGCCTGCAGCCCTCCCTCCTGGCAGATGCTCTTCCTACGTTTAACATGATTAGCCTGATTAGTGCCGTCGTACTCGTCGGCTTGGTGGGCGTTTTTCTTTTGCGCGTGGCGCTACAGCGTCACGAGTCGGCCACCGGACCCACGTGGGGCTGCGGCTATTCGGCAGGAGACGCCCGGCATCAATACACCGCAACGTCGTATCAACAATACCTGGGTGAATTGGCAGGCCCGGTGGTGACCACAAAACGTGAATACACACCCATACAGGAATCAGAAATCTTCCCCGCTCCACGTGTTTTCAAAACAGAAGTCCGCGATGTCGTGGAAGAAGAAGTTGTACTTAAGCCCGTGAGGAAAGCGCTTGACAGGATGACGCTCATCGGTTGGGCACAAACCGGCAAAATCAATCACTATCTCGTTTACCCGCTGTTCTTCCTGCTGGTGATCATTCTCCTTACTCGATTCGGATTGCTCTAACCCAACAGATATGGAATTGGTTTTCCAGGCTTCTCTCCTGCTCTCTTTCGGGCTCTTCCTTGTGCCGAAGCGCTTCAAGTTTGCGATGACCCTGATCCTGCAGGTCATGCTGGTGGGGTCGACAGGGCTGTGGGCATTCGAGGCTTTCCTCAGCGGTGAAATTGTGAGAATTCCTCTTGGCGTGGCAACCTGGAGCGGCGAAATCACAATGACCATCGACAAACTCAGTGCATTCTTCATCCTGCTCGTCAACCTGGTCACACTGGCTGGCATGTGGTACGCCGGGGGCTACCTGAAACCAGCCATCGCGCGAAAGCGGTCCGTGATTATCTCCTTGCACTTTTTCAGTCTGCTGTGGCTCAACGCATCGATGGTGCTGGTGACTGCGATGGGCGACGGACTCAGCTTCCTGCTCGCCTGGGAATTGATGTCTCTCACTTCCTTTATTCTCGTCATTTTCGACGGGCAGAGGGAAAGCACGCTACGGACTGGCATCAACTACTTGTTGCAGATGCATTTCGGGTTTGCACTCATCATGTTCGGATTCCTGGTGGTAAACCAGGCGACAGGCGAAATGTCGTTTGCTGCTATGGGTACCTATTTCGCCAACCATCCGAATGCGACTGTCTACCTGATCTTCTTCGCCGGATTCGGCATCAAGGCTGGCTTCATTCCCCTTCACACCTGGCTCCCGAAAGCACATCCGGCGGCACCCTCTCACGTGTCGGGGATCATGAGCGGGGTAATGATCAAGATGGGCATCTATGGAATCCTCCGCGTGACCTCTTACGTGACTGCAGATTTGTGGCTCATTGGCGGCATTGTTCTGGCGGTAGGAATTATCTCCGGCGTGGTTGGTGTCGTCCTGGCCATCATGCAACATGATCTAAAACGGTTACTCGCGTATCACAGCGTGGAGAATATCGGGATCATCGGCATTGGCATCGGTTTGTCCGTGCTGGGAATGGCCAACCACGATCAAACCCTGGCGGTGCTTGCAATGGCCGGTGCACTGCTCCATTGTGTCAACCATGCGCTATTCAAGTCACTGTTGTTCTTCGCAACGGGGAATATTCACCACGCCACCGGCACTGTAAACATGGATGAGCTTGGAGGGCTGGCCAAGGGGCTGCGCAACACCTCTATTGCTTTCCTCATTGGCGCCATTGCCATCAGCGGGATTCCTCCTTTTAATGGATTCATTTCTGAGTTCCTGATGTATCGCGGAATAGTCGGCGACTTCACCCAGGCGCCCTTCGAGATGTCGCTGGCAGGTTTGGCCGCGCTGATGGCACTCGTTCTCATTGGAGGACTCTGTGTGTTTTGTTTTACCAAGGCCTTCGGCCTCACGTTCTTGGGCACGCGCCGTTCCCCCAATCCACCTCCCATTCACCCGGTTACCTCCAGCATGTTGATGCCGTTGGCGCTTCTCGGGTCAGCCATCGCCTTCATCGGCTTTCTCCCTGTTTTCATCCTAGAGACGCTCCTCGGTGCGCTTTCCGTTTTCAGCAATCTTGAAGAAGAGGCCCCGGTGATCCTTGGAGCAAGTGGCTCATTTCGCACGATAGGCATAACAAACTTCCTCCTCTTCGCTACCGTTTCTGCAACATCTGCCTGGCGCGGCTGGCAGCAGTCAAAACTTGAACGAACCGTCGGCCCTACATGGGGCTGCGGGTACTCGGCCGGCGACTATCGCCACCAGTACACCCCCACTTCCTATGCCGACAGCCTGGTAGAAGTGGTACAGCCCGTCATCCACTACAAGAAAGATTATACCCCGATGCCTGAAGGAGAAGTATTTCCAAAGCCGCGGTCCTTTCATTCTCACGCAGAAGACCGCGTAGAGCAATCGGTCGTGGCGTGGCTCATCGGCCGATTGGTAACCTACCTGCCGATGGCTGGCCGTGCCCAAACCGGTATGATTCATCATTACCTCATTTACCCGGTCGTGTTTATGATACTCATCATGCTACTCACACACTTCAATTACATCTGATATGCTTGCTATCGCCATGATATTGATTGCCTGCGTTTTCTTCCCCGGGGTAATCATCAAAACCAAGGCCCTGTTCAGCGGCCGCAAGGGACCAGGGATACTCCAGCCCTGGCTGGACATTGCTCGACTATTGAAAAAAGGGAGCGTATTCAGTACAGCCTCCAGTTATGTGTTTCAACTGGGCTCATCGGTTTACTTCGCTTCCGTAGTTGTAGCCGCCTTCTTCATTCCCTTCGACCAGCACCCCGCATTAATTTCTTTCCCGGGCGACTTTGTAATGTTTGCCTACTTGCTGGGGCTGGGCCGGTTCTTCATCATCATCAGTGCACTCGACGTGTCGAGCGGGTTTGAGGGAATGGGCGCAAATCGAGAGGCATTCTATTCCTTACTCGCAGAACCTGCCTTCTTCATACTCCTGGGTTCGCTGGCGATGTTTACTGGGTATACCTCGTTTAACGACATCTTTATCAATCTCCACTATGATAACTACTTCTCTGTAATCATTGCCATCATCTCGGGTTTTGTACTTGTCAACCTGACGCTGGTCGAGACGAGTCGTCTGCCCGTCGATGATCCGCTCACGCACCTGGAGCTGACCATGGTTCACGAGGTGATGGTACTTGACCACAGCGGCGTAGACCTCGGGTTGATCAAAACCGCCAACAACATCAAGTTCGTGCTCTTCAGCACGCTCAGCGCAAGTTGCTTCATTCCCCAGACGTGGAACCTGGGCCTGCAAATCCTGGTGTACCTCGCCTTGCAAGTATTCTTCGCCATGGGCATCGGCTACGTTGAGTCGTTCCGCGCCCGCAACAAGATGGCCATGAACGCACAGTATATCCTTTCCATTTCCGCGATCGCCATGATTCTCATTTTCGTCATCATCATCCTGAACAACAAAATCTGACACTATGATCAATTTTGTCATCATCTGCTTCATCATTACCCTGATCTACCTGGCCAAGGTGGAGATGGTGAAGAGCTATTACCCACTCATGGGCCTGCAGGGGATGCTGTTGTTTGGATTGGCCATCCTGGAATTGCACGAAATCAAAGTCCTTCAACTGGCATTCATCCTCTTCGAGACGCTCATCTTCAAGGCCATATTCGTTCCGCTATTCTTGCTGCGAATCACGCGCGGCAAGATCCATCGCCACCAGCACTCTCCGGTAAAAGGGTACTATGCGGTGTTCATCGCCCTGGTGATCATCGTGCTGAGTTTCATCATGTCGCACGAAATGCATGATGAGTTCCTCGATGTAAAATACTTCACGGCGGCGACCTCGTCGATCCTCATCGGACTGTTCATTGCGATCAACAACCGTGACCTGGTGACACACCTGATCGCCTACCTGGTGATCGAGAACGGCATCTTCCTTCTCTCGCTGGCCCTTGGTTCTGAAATGCCCATGTTCGTCAACGCAGCCATTCTCCTCGACATTTTCACGAGCGTGCTCATCATGGGAATTTTCTTCAACAAACTGAAAGATTACTTCCAGAACACCGACATCTCTCAACTTTCACAATTAAAAGACTAGCTGATGGACTTTCTTGTTTTCATGACCCTTACGGTGGCCCTGGCCGCAGTGACCTACTTCGTCAGGTCCGTCGTGGTCAGCCACCTCCTGGTGTTCGGATACCTGGCATTGATGATCTTCTTTGGAACGACACTTTTGCAGAATGTCGGCCAGCCCATGGGTGAGTTCTTCTACGCAGACCGGCTTGGATTGATTTTCTACATGGTTCTAGTCGTTGTCAGCCTGCTCTCGGCTGTTCATTACATCAAGTTTGTTGACGACAGGAGAGTGGTAGCTAGCACGGTTTCACTTCACAACGCTGGAACCATCCTGTTCACGGGTGCAATCATAGGAGTTCTCTTCACCTCCCACTTCGGTACGCTTTGGGCCTTCATGGAAGCAACCACCCTGGGTGCCTCGGTTCTTATTTACCACAACCGCAACCAGGATTCCCTGGAAGCAACGTGGAAATACCTCTTTGTTTGTTCCATCGGCATCGCCATTGCCTTTGCCGGCATTCTCTTCCTGGGATTGGCAGCCCACAAGGTTGGTCACATCGATTTCAGTTTTACTGCGATCAAGGCAGAGGCCGCACGACTCAACCCGGTTTGGTTGCAGGCCTGTTTCCTCCTTGTCCTCACCGGCTTCAGCGTGAAGATGGGACTTGTACCCCTTTTCAATGTTGATATCGACGCAAAGGATGCATCACCATCCCAAGTCGGCGCCAGCCTTTCCAGCGTGCTCATGAATGCAGGGTTCGTTGCCATCTACCGTTTCTATGACGCGTTCTCCGGGTCCGCAATCCTTCCCTGGATGAACAAACTGCTGATGATTACCGGCATCGTCTCGCTTTTCTTTTCTGCGGCCTACTTGCTAAAAGTCAAGAATGTGAAGCGACTCTTCGCCTACTCCAGCATGGAACACGCCTCGCTGGTGATCATCGCATTCTCCTGTGGAGGCGTTGGCTACTTCGCTGCCGTGTTGCACCTCATCATGCATTCGCTCGCAAAGTCGAGTCTCTTCTTCCAGGTGTCGCAGATGCACCGGATCTATGGGAGCAAATGGGACGATGGCATTGGAAGCTACCTGCGAGTCAATCCATTGGGTGGACTTGTGCTCCTCCTCGGCTTCCTTTCCATCATCGCCATGCCGCCTTCGGGCATGCTGATTACTGAGTTGATGATGTTCCAGGCCCTGGTAGCCAAAAATTATTGGTGGTTGGCCATTATAATTCTCCTCCTCGTCCTGGTCATCATTTACGGACTGGCGGTGAGGCTGCTGGGAATCCTCTTCCTGAAGAAGCCGCTCGCCCGGATCAATACGGCCGGCGCTTCACCTTACGAATCCGTGCTTCAACTCGGACTGATACTCGCGGTATTCTACATCGGATTATTCCGGCCTGATTTTATTGTTTCCAACATTCAACTGGCCTTGCAGGCCCTCCCGTTATGAGTTCCAACGCACGATTTGCGACAATTCCCAACCAGGGTGTGCTGCCTCTGCAAGATCTCCCTGTACTTTCTTACGCCGATTATTTTCAAACGGCCGATGAACTGCTGGGGAAAGAAGCGCACCATTGCGTGAGTTGCTATGGCCTTCCTGACGGCTCTGCTGTTAAAGTGATTTGCTGCATCGCCGACGATGAAGGCCACGTCATTCACGTTTTTTCCACCCGCCTCGATGGCCCCGGTCCATTTGACTCGCTTTCAAAGTCGCATTTCCCCATGCACATCTTCGAGCGGGAGATCTCGGAGAACTTCGGGATCAGGTTTGCTGACCATCCCTGGCCAAAGCCCGTGCGTTATGCATGGAACCGTGCCGACAAGAGTCAAGTCATCAACAATTATCCCTTCTACCGCATCGATGGGAATGAGCTGCATGAAGTTGGAGTCGGCCCCATTCATGCCGGTGTAATTGAGCCAGGGCACTTTCGTTTTCTGTGCAATGGCGAGACGGTGCTGCATCTGGAAATCCAACTTGGCTGGCAACATCGTGGTGTGGAGGCCCTCTTCCTTAGCAAACCCCGGCTGATCCAGCGCACCGTGCTGTCGGAGTCCATCGCGGCAGATACAGCGCTCGGTCACTCCATGGCATTTGTTCACCTCATGGAGTCGCTAGGCAAAATTGCAGTGTCTGAACAGCTTGAACTCGAACGCGTGATGGCCCTGGAACTGGAACGCCTCGCTGTGCACGTGGGCGATCTGGGTAATGTGAACATCGGCATGGCTTACCAACTGGCCTCGTCGGTGTTCGGTACGCTGCGCACCCCGCTCATCAACTACGCTCAAACCTGGTGCGGAAACAGATTTGGAAAGGGATTGAACCGCGTGGGCGGCACATACTATCCGTTCAACGAGGATCTCCGCGACAAGTTGAGCACACTGCTCACCAAAGTCGACCATGTCCATGACCCGATGGCAGAGCGGCTCTTCTCCCTCCCGAGTTTCCTGATGCGGTCGGAAACGATTGGCCGGGTGACCGAAAAGCAGATGCGCCTAATCGGTGCTGTAGGAATGGCTGCCCGTGTCACCGGTGTGAAGTCAGACATACGCGCCTCCCACCCTTTCTCCGCGTATAAGCGATTCAACATCGATACGCAAACCCTTACTCAAGGCGACGTCTGGGCCCGCATGATGTTGCGAAGCCAGGAGGTAAAAGATTCAGTACGCTTTGTGCGCGACCTTTCTAAGCGCTGGGACCCTGCGTCGCCTCCGCAGCGACCGGTGCGTGAACAGGACCTGAAACTCGCTCCAAGCTCGCTCTCCATTGCACTGGTGGAGGGTTGGCGTGGCGAAATCTGCCACTGTGAGGTCACCGATAGCCGCGGCGAACTCGCTCACTACAAAGTCAAGGATCCTTCATTCCACAACTGGCTGGCGCTGGCGTTGAGCCTTCGCGACCTGGAAATCTCAGACTTCCCGATCAACAACAAGAGCTATAACCTCAGCTACTGCGGATTCGACCTTTAACCATTAAACAAATCGCATGACTATCATTCCAGAAATAGGTATCCTGAATCGCCTGGGAAAGCAGTACATCCCCGATGTCACAGCTCCCAAGGTGCCAGGGCCATTCAAGGGGCGCCCGGAAATATCCACTGAACGCGTCGACGAAGACGCATTGGCAGCAGTCTGTCCTACCGGCGCAATCGGTAAGGCACCAGTTTCGGTAGATATGGGCAAGTGTGTAATGTGTGGCGAGTGCTCCTTTGCTTTTCCCAACAAAATCAAATTCACGACAGACTATAAGATCGCAACGAATGTCCGGGAGCGGCTGGTCGTGAAGGAAGGGGACAGCGGTCCTATCGCCCTCGATGAATCAAAGGTTCGGGCCGAGATTCGATCTCTCTTCGGGAGATCCCTCAAGCTGCGGGAAGTCTCTGCCGCCGGATCCAATGCAGACGAAGCCGAACTGAACGCTTGTGGGAACCCGAACTTCGACATGGGTCGCTTCGGCATTGAGTTCCTCGCCTCGCCGCGGCACACTGATGGAATTGTGATCACGGGGCCGATCAGCGAAAACATGGCAGGCCCCCTTCGCATTTGTTACGACGCTATCCCATCGCCCAAACTCATCATCCTGGTGGGTACAGACGCCATCAGCGGCGGAATCTTTGCCGGCAGTCCGGCCTTACAACGCAGTTTCCTCGACGAATTCCCGGTGGACCTCTATGTGCCGGGCAATCCTCCCCACCCGCTCACTTTCGTGAACGGAGTGCTCGAGATGATCCGTCGAAAAAAGAAATAGGTCTCATCAACAACGCAGATATAAATGATTATGAACACGCTAGAAATTCCCAAAGACGGCATAGAAGGCTTGAAGCAAAACTGGCGCGCCGATTCACTTTCTGGTTTCCTTGTTTTCCTTCTGGCCCTTCCGCTGAGCCTCGGGATCGCGAAGGCCAGTGAGTTTCCCGCAGCCATGGGTGTGCTGACAGCCATGATCGGCGGCCTTGTCGTCTGCTTTTTCGCCGGCTCGCGACTTACCATCAAAGGTCCTGCTGCCGGCCTGATCACCATCTGTGCAGGCGCGGTAACGGAACTCGGCGGCGGCGCAGAGGGCTGGCACCTTGCCCTTGGTGCGGTTGTCGTTGCCTCATTGATACAGATCGTTCTCGGCATGCTAAAATTCGGTTCACTAAGTGACTTCTTCCCTCACTCTGCCGTGCACGGAATGCTTGCCGCCATCGGGCTGATTATTTTTTCAAAGCAAATCCATATCCTCCTTGGGATTGACCCCGCCACGCTCAAGGGCATGGAGCCCTTAGAGCTGTTCCAGATGATACCTCACTCCATCATGTACGAAGATCCCCGGGTAACCTTCGTTGGCGTAGTGAGTCTCATCATCATTTTCGGTATGCCGATGATAAAATTCAAATTGTTGAAGCGAGTCCCGCCTCCAATGATCGTCCTCCTGGTTACGATACCCATGGCCCTCATCATGGACTTCAAGCACACCGAACCGGCGTTTGACCTGGTGAAAGTAGGCGATTTCTGGGGCGACGTAGGTTATAACGCGAACTTCTCCGCCATCGGCTCCATGGTGTTCTGGAAATATGTCATCATGTTCCTGTTCGTCAACAGTCTCGAGTCCCTGCTCACGGTGAAGGCGATTGATGGCCTCGATCCATGGAAGCGGATATCCAATCCCAACAAAGACCTTGTTGCGGTCGGCATCGGAAATGGAGTCTCCGGACTGCTCGGAGGGCTCCCGATGATCTCTGAAGTAGCCCGTAGTTCAGCCAACATTTCGTTCGGCGCCAGAACCCGCTGGTCCAACTTCTTCCACGGCTTCTTCTTGTTGACGGCCATGCTCCTTTTTGTCCCCGTGATCGAGATGATACCCAACACCGCGCTTGCCGCCCTCCTTATCGCAGTGGGATATCGACTGGCTTCGCCCAATGAGTTTTTCAAAACATACAAGATCGGTTCCGAGCAGCTAGTGATCTTCGTAACAACCATCATCGTGACTGTTTCCACCGACTTGCTCATAGGTGTTGGTGCCGGCATCGCCATGAAGTTCTTCTTTCACATCCTCAACGGAGCGCCCCTCCGCAGCCTGTTCAAGGCCCGTTATGATTTGAGTGAGAACAATGGCGACTACCAGATGCGAGTGTTCGACGCGGCCATTTTTTCAAACCTCATAGGATACAAGAAAGTATTCAACAGGTTGAAGCCCGGCAAGAAAGTATCTATTAATTTCTCTGACACACGCATTGTTGATCACTCCTTTATGGAAGCGCTGCACCATTTTGAAGATGAGTACCAGCATTCAGGCGGCTCGGTTTCGATTCTCGGGTTTGACAACTTCAAAGCATTTTCCAATCATCCATTGGCAACGCGCAAGTTTGATCCCGGTGCGCAGTCGAGATTCGAGATTAGACTCACACCCCGGCAAGTTGAGCTCAGGGCCTTTGCCACAGAAAATGACTACACCTTTATTCCTCAAAAGGTGAGGAGTGTCCTGAAATACAAAGATTTCCCCATCAGCCATGGTGTGAACATTCTTTACGAGGAGAACATCCTCGAGAAATACCTCGAAAACGGGCGCATCAGCCTCAGCGACGTTCACTTGACAGAAGGCGCGCGCTCCGCTTCCGACGAGACCCAGATTACCCTGGTGCAAATCACGGAACATGATTTCCCCATCCCGGATTTCGCGCTTGAGCCCGAAGGGCTGCTCACAAAGCTTTCTGAACTGACCGGTGCCCGCGACATTGACTTTGAAGATCATCCCCAGTTTTCGAAGAAGTACTTCCTTCGCGGACGCAACGAAATCAAGGTCCGTGAGTTCTTCACTGAGCCGGTATTGCGATTCCTTGAGAACCACGAGAACATTCACATTGAGTGCCATCGGCATAAACTCTTGTTTTACAAGAAGCGTGAATTGTTGGACACCTCAGAAATGGTTTCCATGGAGAAGTTTGCTGAAGACTTCCTGGCTGTTGTAACACCCACCGTTGCCCCTGTAATCTAAATACACGAAAATGAACAGGAAATTGGTTCTGGCAGCCGCGATAATAGCGGCTGCCGGCAGGGCCTTTGCCCAGGACACGCCAAAGGAAGCCGATGAGCTTCGCTACAAGCTCAATGAATCGGGGTCCCACTACGTCAAGCTCACTTTGTTGAACCAGTTATGGCTGCGGCAAAATGAAAGCAACCCGGGTACTGTAGTACTTGGTGAACCGGCCTCCAAAACGTTCGACATTGGATTGCGCCGAACACGCTTCCAGTTTTATGGACAGCTCACTGATCGTGTGTTCTTCTACTTTCAGTACGGCCTGAATAATTACAATTTTCTGGCCCAGAATGCCGGCAACCGCAAACTGACCGCCTTCTTCCATGATGCCCTGCTGGAATACCGGGCCACAAAAGGAAGCGAGGCACTCATCCTTGGCGGAGGGCTTACCATTGCCAATGGACTCTCACGGTTCAGTCAGCCCAGCATCGGCACAATCATGACTATGGACGTGCCGGTGTTCGCCCAGGCCACAGTAGATCAAACGGATGAGTTTTCTCGCAAGCTGAGCGTTTTCGCGCGCGGTCAGATCGGACGGTTAGATTATCGCGTGGTCCTGAGCGACCCGTTTCCCATCACGACCAATGGTCTTACCGCCCCGGCGACCATTGCCAACAGTCCCAATGCTTCGTTTGCACAGGTTGGGCACGAGTTGCAATACCAGGGCTTTTTTATGTGGAACTTCTTTGACAAGGAATCGCATGTGACGCCGTACATGACCGGCACTTACCTCGGCAAGAGGAAAGTACTGAACCTGGAAGCCGGTTTCATCCGTCAGAAGAACGCCATGTGGACGGGTGATGGAATCACGAATACGTTCCACGATATGAAACTCTGGTCTGTTGCCGCGTACTATGATGCACCGCTGAATGCAGACAAAGGCACCGCTGTATCGGCCTACCTGGGGCTTTTCGACTACGACTTCGGTCCGGGCTATGTCCGCTACAATGGAATCATGAACCCGTCGAGCGGGATAACCACGCCGGGAATGCCGCAAGGAAGCCAAGGTAACGCATTCCCAATGTTTGGTACAGGCAAAGTGATCTACGCGCAGGCCGGCTACCTGCTGAAACGAGACTTGCTTGGCGATGGAAACGGTACGCTCATGCCATATGCATCTGTAACGTCAGCCAACTACAACCGTCTTGACAAACCGGTGCTTGTCTGGGATGTTGGCATCAACTGGTTCCTCAAGGGTCACAGCAGCAAATTCACCCTGGACTATCAGCAGCGACCCGTCTACGATCCCAATGGGAACGACTTCCGGTACGCCGGCACGCGGGGCCAGGTTGTGCTGCAATACCAGGTGACCTTCTAGGTAGTTGAGTAAAGAATAGTTTTAGTTAGGGTTGCGGACCGGGGCTGAGGAGCCCCGGTCCTTGTTTTACCTAAACCTGTACAACCCGTTTTCTTTAGTTGTCGTCTTCCAAATGCCAGTGACTCTTCGTTCCCCTTTAAGGGCAAGGGGCCCGGATAAGTCATAGTCACTTTCTTTCATACTCATACACCGGATCGATGGGCGAATTGGGATCCATCCTGACGAGATTATGCAGGATGCCATCGCTGAGCCGGTATACCCAGCCATGAAGGGTAGGCCGCTGGTGTTCGCGCCAGGCCATCTGTATGATCGATGTCTTGGCCAGGTTCATCACCTGCTCCTGCACGTTCAATTCGGTGAGTCGGTCAACCCGTGCATCGCCCTCAGGGAGCCCTTGCAGTTCTTCTTTATGGAAGTAGTAAACATCCTTGATGTTTCGCAGCCATTTGTTGATGAGGCCGAGGTTCTGATGACTGATAGCAGCTCTTACACCGCCACAGCCATAGTGACCACAGACTATGACATGCTTGACTTTCAACACCTGGACCGCGTATTGCAACACACTCAGCATGTTCAGGTCAGTGTGCACCACCAGGTTGGCAATGTTGCGATGCACGAATATTTCACCTGGCTCGGTTCCGGTGATTTCATTAGCGGGGACGCGACTGTCGGAGCAGCCAATCCACAAGAATTCCGGTTGCTGAATTTTTTCCAGTCTTTTGAAGTACTCGGGGTCCAGCAGCACGCGCTCCTCAGCCCATGCTTTGTTTTCAAGTAGCAGACGTTCGAAGGAGTTCACAATCAATTGGATTTAGTCTTGAAAAATGGGTGTATGGCAAAAGCCTTTTGTACGATTTCTACAGTGATCCCACGGGTAGGAGCACTTCGCTGAAAGTCCTCGATGGTCTCAATGATGTCCTGGTCGACAAAGTATGACCTGGTGCCGTCGATCGATACCACTGAATCCGGCGGGATTTCTTCCAGGATTCGGAACAATACAGCCTTGTTGACGAAAGAGACGTCCTTGGTGAACTTGACCAGGTGGTGATTCCCACGGTTGACTCGCACAATACCTGTCCGGAAGTTTGCTTTCATAACGAAGAACAGCGCCACCGCAACGCCGGACAAAATCCCGACTAGCAGGTTTGAGAAAAAGATCACGATCGCGGTCACAGCAAAGGGTATGAATTGGTCCCTGCCTTTGGAATAGACAAGCTTCCATCGCTTTGGAGAGGCAAGACGGTAACCGGTAAACATGAGAATCACGGCCAGGCCCGACAACGGAATGCGCTCAAGGGCCCATGGCAGAAGCAGCACAGCAATGGCGAGCACAAGGCCCTGAACGATGGCCGAAAGCTGGGTTCGCGCACCTGAATACGCATTGAGTGAGCTCCTCGCAATTACAGCGGTCACCGGCAAGCCGCCGAGAAGTCCGGAAACAATATTGGAGGTGCCCTGCGCCATCAATTCACGGTTGAGGGGAGTAATCCTCCTGTAAGCGTCCATCTTGTCAACAGCTTCCACATTCAACAGCGACTCAATACTGGCAACAATGGCAATGGTGAGGGAGACAATGATGAACTGGCCGAGGTACTCCGGGGTGAAATCCAAAGTCTGGAATGTACCCAGGTGCCCAATCCACGTGCTGACGTGTGGAAGGGTAACACGATGTTGTTCGCTCAGTGCCAGGTCAGGTACTGCAATGAGGAACAATTCGTTGATACCGATGCTGGCAACGACTGCGACAAGCACACCAGGAAGATACTTGCCTACAAACCCGCGTTTCCACACCTGTGATGAGCCGGCCAGTACAACTGCGAGGGTGACCAATGCAATCAGTACAGCCCCGGGATGCAGGTGGGTGCTGGCCTGCCACAATTCACTGAGTGTGTTTTGTTCATCCATTTGAAGGAATGATTCCGCACCCAGTGATTCCTGGTCGTAGCCGAGGACATGTGGTATTTGCTTGAACACAAGTATCAGCCCGATGCCCGCAAGCAGCCCTTTGACAACCGAAGCAGGAAAGAACCGGGCGATTGAACCCAGCTTAAGAAAACCAAAGGCAATCTGAATCATCCCGGCCAGTACCGTAGCAAACAGGAGAGCTTCGAAAGATCCAAGTTCAGCCTTGGCATAGAGCACTACCGCTGCCATTCCAGCCGCCGGTCCGGTAATGGCAAGAGGGGATCGGCTCAGTGCGCCACATACCACGCCACCTACAATTCCGCTGATCAGGCCAGCTTCCAGCGGAGCGCCGGAGGCCAAGGCGATACCCAGGCAGAGCGGAAGGCCCACCAACGAAACGATCAGCCCGGAAGGGATGTCGTGTTGAGGTTCTGAAAACAGTCTACGCATTCTTTACTTCTTTCACTTCTTCCCGGTTGGCACCGTTCAGTTGGTAGCCGCGTGGGTTATGGGTGGTTGGCTTGTCAAAGAACTTCCTGAGCACGAAATAGATGACGATGGCGGATAGAACACCATTCATGAATCCAAACAATGGAACCATTGCGGCAGTAAGGATCATCAGAGTCAAATGAAACTTGTTATTATTCAGTACCTCGACGATTTCCGCCTTCTTCACCATCCCGTGCGCCACATACAGGAGTATGCCACCAATGCAGGCCATGGGTACGTGTTCGAGGTATGAGGCAAGGAAAGCAGCCAGGAGCAATTTAAAAGTGAACTTGGCGATTCCCGAAAGTGGTGAGATGGCGCCAACACGAATGTTTACGGCAGTACGTGCAAGTGCACCCGTGTGAGGAAATCCATTGAAGAGGGGCGTGATGAGGTTGACCAGACCTTGTCCCCAAAGTTCTTTGTTGGGGGTGAAAGGCGTTCCCGTATTCTTCGCAAGGCGATCGGCCATTCTCGAACACAGCA
>CAZJWV010000036.1:0-27010 GCA_964549855.1 uncultured Ohtaekwangia sp.
GAGGCGCTAGTGTTCAGCTATGGCTTATACATGGGCACACTAGCAACTAGCATAGGTTTGTCCGTGCTGGTGCCGATGGCTGCAACTGCACTTTTGGTCCTTTTAACGGTAATATCTGCGAAAGCGGGTTTGGGGTATTATCAAAAAATGGTCCAGTTTGGCAGCAACAACCGAATAAGGCTTAACCCAGTTGTTTTTACTACAGTTTTGCGTCAACAAAAAAAAGTGGTCGAACAGCCTTTTGATTATGAAATGCAGATTGGCACTCCATCAGCCCCGATAAAAATTATTATGGTAAGCTCTCTGCATTGTAATCCCTGCAAATTAAAGCATGAGGTGGTCCACCAATTGGTTGCCACATATCCCGACCTGCTAAACGTGACCTTTCGTTTTGCGAAAAGCACAAGTTGGCCAAATTCTGTTGGGACTTTGTTGACCTATTGGTTTCATAATATTTATGGAAAGGAAAATGAATCAATCAATACGCTCAAACTGATGCACGATTGGTTTGAATTGTGGGATTTGCAAAAATTTGAAAAGAAATATGGTATAAAAACCAGCAGCACTGTAATTGACAACTTGGTACAACAGCATTATGGTTGGACAAGCCATGCTAAAACTGTCCCCGCGTTTTTTGTAAACGGTTATGAACTGCCCACAGGATATGCAATAAATGATCTACTGGCGCTGGTGCCCCTCCTTGCCAATGATTTGAAAGAACTCACCGTAATTGAACGGCATCAGGAGCGTGCTCTGATTAATTAATTGGTGTTAAAAAGAAATTGATTTGATCAAAACAAACAGGTTTTAAAGGACTTGTACCTGGCCTCAGGGCAAAAACAGGTTTGTAGTTATTCTAAACCCTTTAAAATTCAAAAAAATGAAAAAGCAAAAAATGAGTTTCAAGAACATCAAAGATGTACTGAGCCGTGATGAGATGAAGAGCATTGCAGCTGGGTCGGGTGGTGGAGGCAATAGTTGTCGAATGTGTTGCTCCCATGGCTATAGCATTTGCGTTGAATGGATTACAAGTTGTTGTTACATTGCACTAAATGGCACCATTTATTGCTGCTAACATCTTGAATGCCACTTTCGCTAAGCTTTGAAAGGAAAATTGTTTTGATCAACACAAACAGGTTTTAAAGGGCTTGTACCTGGCCGCGGGCAAAACAGGTTGTTGTTATTCTCTAGGCACTTAAATTCAAAAAGATGAAAAAGCAAAAATTGAATTTTAAGAACATCAAAGCCGTACTGAGCAGGGATGAGATGAAAAATATTACAGCGGGATCGGGTTGTTGTGGGGGCACCTGGTGTACTTGTTGCTCGGGTGGTGGTGGACATCATGGCATTTGTGTTTCAAGTTGTTGCTATATACCATGGGGTGGCAGTGGCACTATTTTTTGCTGCTAACTTTCTGCGACTTTTCCTCCCAAAGGCTTAAGAACCGGCGGAGGGTGTTCCGATTGATAATGTTGACATTGATTGTTAAGTAATGTTTTGACAAACAGATTTTAAAGGGTACCTGGCCGCAGGGCAAAAACAGGTTGGTAGTTATTCTCAACACTTAAATTCACAAAAATGAAAAAGCAAAAAATGAGTTTCAAGAACATCAAAGATGTACTGAGCCGTGATGAGATGAAGAGCATTGCAGCTGGGTCGGGTGGTGGAGGTGAGTGTCGGCAGTGTTGCTACCCTGGTATGAGCCTCTGCGTTCAATGGATTTCAAGCTGTTGTTGGCTTGGTCCCGGGGGCACCATTTATTGCTGCTGACTTCTGCGACTTTCACTTAGTTATTTTCCTCCCAAAGTTTTAAGGACTTTGGGAGGAAATACTGAATTACACCCTAAATTGATTTTGTGATTTCCCTTTCATAAATGGATCACAAAACAACTTTTCAGGTTACCATTTCAGCTTGATCAACGGCATAATTCTTAAAGAAAGTTAACATCAACAATTGAGAATGCTCTGATCCCTTTGCAATGAGATCATCATTAGATCTTACTTTCGATAAGCTTCCCTTACTACCTTTTCCTACATCCCCTGCAGAAGGAAGGTGTAGTTGATTAATGAAAGCACAGCACGTCTTTCCATCCCTCTCCCACAAGAAATGATAAATAGCAATGTATTGACATTGACTGAAAGAATAGAAGCATTTGCAAAATGAAGTAATGAAAATAGTTCAATCTTTTTGGTCGTGTCACAATAAGAACTTACTGCAATTTAAGGCAGGATGGATAAGCCCTGAGTATAATCTAATGAGTTGGGCTTTGAGTTGTCTTCAATTGAGAAAATATTATAATAATATTCACTTGTATGCTGATGATATTTCAGCAAGAATGTTGATCGATACGTTGAAATTGCCTTATGCTGAGGTTCAAAGTGACTTAAACAAGTTGGATCGTTACCATCCTCAACTTTGGGCATTGCCAAAGCTATATGCTTATGCCCAACAGCAATGCCCTTTTCTCCACGTTGACGGTGATGTCTTTATATGGGAGCCATTTAAAGATGAGCTACTTAAAGGTGATCTTATCGCCCAAAATGAGGAGGCTGCAACTGTTTATTACGAAGCAATAATGAAGTCGCTGGAGTCCAACCTTTCCTATTTTCCGCTCGAGATTCTGGAACATCGGCAATCGAAGGAACCTATTCACGCCTATAACGCAGGCATTATGGGTGGAAATGACATAGCGTTTTTTAAATCATACACGTCAAAATCCCTTCATTTTGTTGAAAATAACTTAAAAAAGCTTGACCATATCAACGTTACAAACTTCAATATCTTTTTTGAGCAATATCTATTCTATTGCCTAGTGAGGAAGGAGAATAAGGAGGTCAGTGTTTTAATAAAAGACATAATCGGTGATAATGAGTACAAGGGACTGGGTGACTTTGCCGAAGTACCTTACAAAAGTAAATATCTTCACCTTTTGGGTGATTATAAAAGGAACAAGGCTGTGTGTGATCAATTGGCAAGCAAACTGAGAGAAGATTATCCGGAATTTTACTATCGTATAATTTCCCTTTTTAAGACTAATAAGGTATCGTTGAAGCGAGACTATTTTTGGTTCGACAATGATTTTTCAGAGAGTAGTCTCTTCAATCGTCACAATTTGTTAAAAGATGCTTTTAATAAAAATGAGTTATATCAGCGGGATCCCAGCCGAATTCAAAAATCGATAAGTGAAATATGTTTTCGGGCGCCTATTGCAAAATCAATTGTTCAATCCTTAAATGGAAATGGACAAATTGAGGCCAATACCGAAAGGTATTTTACTGATCTCGAGCAATTCGAAAAAAGATTGACGGAAATTGTCTTGAAGAATTTTAGTGATATATCATGCACTTATTTGTTTGCAAGAGATCTTTTGGGTGCTACCTACGCAGAATACTTATTTGGTAATAGTGGGCAAACTTATGGTAAAGTTATTGTGGCTGACAGCCTTGTTGAGATAATTGAGAGCCAGTTCGATTGGTCTGAAATAGAAATGAAACCTTCATTTGTGGATCCTCCAGAAGGTGCGGTCTACACTTTGGTTGTACCGGAAAGTGACCAGCATGGTTATTCCCTCAGTAATGTTGATGATCTTGATCTCATGCTCTTGCAGACCATTAAAGACCCCATTCCGGTTTGTGAGCTCTTCGAACAAGTCAAGTCCGCTTTTGATCCAGAGGATTTACAAAACTCAAAGCCGGAATTTGAAAGATTGATATTCGGCAGGATAAAAAGGGGATTGCTTAATAAGAGCATTAGGGTGATAATTGAAAGGTAGCGTTTGTGGCTAAATTCCCATTTTATAAGCAACATGATACAATGGACTGTGGGCCAAGCTGCCTCAAGATGGTTTTCGAGCATTATGGCCGCCATGTTAATCTTGAGTCAATCAAGCGAGCATCACAAGTAGGTACATCAGGGGCATCTTTGTTGGGACTGTCGGAAGCTGCCGAAAGGTTCGGCCTTCGTACTATTAGCGCCAAAATAACATTGAAGGAATTGTTGGAGGATGTGCCTCTTCCCTGCATCCTTCATTGGAACCAATACCACTTTGTAGTATTAACCCCGGGGGCCAATGCTAAAAAGCTTACCGTTGCTGATCCTGCCAATGGATTAATCACATACACAAAGGATGAGTTTGTAAATAGTTGGGTCTCAATCAAGGGGGATGTCGAGGACAAAGGCATCGCCATGCTTTTAACGCCAGGCGCATCTTTCTATGAGCAGGAGGATGAAATCGGTAAGAAAGTAAGTTGGGGTTTACTTATCCTCTATTATGTTCAGTATAAAAAACAGTTACTACAATTATGCATAGGCATGCTGATTGGGAGTTTTTTGCAGTTGATCTTCCCATTCCTCACGCAAAGTATCGTCGATACTGGAATCAACACACAAAACCTCAATTTTATTCAAATCATTTTAGCTGCCCAGTTTGCCCTGTTCTTTGGCCAAACCTTTGTCGAGTTTATCAGGAGCCGGATACTGCTGTTTATTAGCACCCATATCAACTTTTCAATCCTTTCCGATTTCTGGATTAAACTAATGAAGCTACCCCTTAATTTTTTTGATATCAAACGAATAGGCGATATCATTCAACGAACTCAAGACCATAAACGCATTGAAGATTTTATTACAGGTACCGCTTTGCAGACTTTATTTTCATTGTTTAACCTGTTGGTCTTTTCAGTTGTGTTGTTATCCTATAATACGATAGTGTTCTCCATCTATTTCTTAGGCAGCCTTTTATACATAGGGTGGATTCAGGTGTTTCTTAAGTATCGCAGAAAACTGGATTATAAGCGGTTTGAAGTTGCCTCCAAAGAAAACTCCGCCACTATGCAATTGATTCAGGGTATGCACGAAATCAAATTGAACAATGCCGAACGGTTAAAACGATGGGAATGGGAAGGGCTACAGGCTGCTTTGTTCAAATTGAATTTCAAATCGCTATCCCTAAACCAATATCAACAAGCGGGAGCCTTTTTTGTTAACCAGGGAAAGAATATTTTCATTACTTATTGGGTCGCCATCTCGGTATTAGAAGGCCATCTTACGTTGGGCGCTATGTTGGCCATCCAGTATATTATCGGGCAATTAAACAGCCCGGTCGAGCAACTTGTTGGTTTTAGCAAACAGGCCCAGGATGCCAAAATATCTTTGGAACGGTTGAATGAAATATACCAAATGGAAGATGAGGAGGATAAGGAAAAGCAATATATCAATACAATTTCTGAGAACAGAGGCATTACCCTAAAAAACTTGACCTTTTCTTACCCTGGTGCCGGAAACGAACCCGTGTTATCCAACATCAGTGTTGAATTTCCTCACGGCAAAGTTACGGCAATTGTTGGAATGAGCGGCAGCGGAAAGACCACAATTCTGAAGTTGATCCAGAAATTTTATAACCGGTACGAGGGTGAAATCAGGATAGGTGAAAGTAACCTAAATTATATCAGACCGTACTACTGGCGCTCAATATCGGGCAGCGTGATGCAGGATGGTTTTATTTTCAGTGACAGCATTGAGAAAAATATTGCCGTAAGCGATGAACTTCCGGATCACCAAAAGCTTATTTCCGCCTGCAAAGTGGCCAACATATTAAGTTTTGTGGAATCGTTGCCGTTGGGCTTCAACACAAAAATAGGGGCAGAGGGCAATGGGATAAGTGCCGGACAAAGGCAAAGGATTCTGATCGCCCGCGCAGTATATAGAAACCCTTCAATTATTTTGTTTGATGAGGCAACTAATTCACTGGACGCAAATAACGAAAAGATTATCGTGGAAAACCTCCAGAAGTTTTTCAGTGGGAGGACTGTGATAATTGTTGCTCACCGATTGAGCACAGTGAAAAATGCAGATAAAATTGTTGTGTTGGAAAATGGGCGAATCGTTGAAGAAGGGAACCATAAAGAACTTTCAGTTCAAAAAGGAAAGTATTATCAGTTGGTAAAAGACCAATTGGAATTGGGAACATAAGAAGATATGCCATTCGAACCAATCAATAATCACGAGGTCATTTCTACATCCGGGCCTGAATTAAATGCAGACCGTTCGGAACGATTACAAGAAATTATTTCAATTAAATCGGGGTTTTTGGTGCGTTGGGGCAACGCCTTTTTTCTGGCAATAGTGGTTCTTATAATCCTGGTATGTTGGTTTATCCGATACCCTGATTTGGTAAAGGCGCCCGCTAAAATGACTTCCATCAACGCACCAAAACCGGTAATCTGCCGAACTAATGGGAAGCTTATTAAAATCTTTGTAAAGGAGAGCCAAAAAGTAGATCGTGGTTTACTAATAGGATACATTGAATCAACCGGTAGCCATGAAACTATTCTGTTGTTGGCCGCTGCACTTGATTCAATCGAAAACCTACTCATTGATGGTAATCCAGGCCGAATAAGAAATTTTGTTTCATCACCCGCTAATCTGGGAGAGCTTCAAGTTGCTCACCAGACTTTCCTTCAAAGCTGGATTAACTTTGAAAATTCTATAGAAGGTGGTTTCCTCCTTAAAAAAATTGAGGTATTGGAAAGAGATAAAAACAATTTACGGAAGCTTCATACGAACCTGGAAGAGCAGAAAGAACTTCAGGAGCAAGACCTTGAACTCGCAAGGAGAACATTCGAAGCTAATGAGTCATTGAAAAAAGAAAAGGTTATTTCTGATTTTGATTTCGGGAGTGAGCAAAGTAAACTTCTTAATAAGAAACAATCCATCCCTCTAATCCGGTCGGGCATTATTAGTAACGAGGGACAACAAGTAGAAAAGGAAAAGGAGATCATGGAACTTAGAAATTCTATACAACAGCAAAAAGCTACCTTTCAACAATCGTTAAACACGTTCATAAGTCAGGTCGATGAATGGATAAAAATGTATGTATTGTTATCGCCAATCGAAGGCAGGGTTGCGTTCGATTCATTCATTCAGGAAAATCAACAATTGTCAGCCAATCAAATTGTCTGTTTTATTAATCCTGAAAACAGCCAGTATTTTGCTGAAGTCACGATTCCGCAATCTAATTTTGGTAAAGTAAGGGCTGGTCAGAAAGTACTGCTTAAGTTTCAATCTTATCCATTTCAGGAATTTGGTTCGGTCCTTGGAGAAATAGAATTCATCAGTCATGTCCCAACCAAGGAAAATGCATATTTGGCAAAAGTAAAATTGGTCAATAGCTTAAGAACAACTTATTGGAAAGAAGTACAATACCGGGATGGGCTAACAGCGAATGCGGAAATAGTAACCAACGATATGAGGCTCCTAGAGCGATTTTATTTTAGTATTGTAGGTCAATTAAGAAGGTGATTGCATGCGGACGTTCGGTCAAAACAGAGCCATGAATAGAAATCGAAGCCAATCGACAAAAATGACAATGTGACCATTGGTGCTAAAGACGGGAAGTACACGGTCAACGGGGTTGAAATCGCCGCCACCGTACCTGCCTCCAATGGTGTCATTTACATCATTGACGGCGTGTTGTTGCCTCCGGAACCAAAATAAATAGGAAGTGGCACCGCTTACTCGTACTTCCCATGGGATTTTTCTTCCGACTTACTGGTAGTTAAACCTAGTGCGGAGTATATCGGGCAAAAGCGGAAGATCCCGGTGGCGAGCAGAATGCCTGCCACGACGAGCGTTAGGAGGCCATTCGTTCCTGAGACCATTCCGGTCAAGTGAAGGGAAATGAGTATAACGCTTGCCCCATAGCGCAAAAGTTTATCGAGCCAGCCGACGTTGCGTGTGAGTTTCATAGGTTGGTGCATCTGAATTGTTTGCGCCGCATAGGTACTTGCAGCGCGACATTTCGTCAATGATTTTGGTCAGCCGATAAATTATTCACCAAGTGGGATCACCCTGAAGTGTGGTGCAAATTCTCATGGCTGCAGAATGCTTCCTTTTTTACTGACTTGCGTCATGAGTTCCACTATGGACCCCTTTTATTTTTGGACGACCAAAAATGAACCCTGATACCATGGAATTGGAGAAGTTCAGCTACGACAACCGAATCGTTAAAGCTTTCATGATCACCACGGTGACATTCGGGCTGGTGGGAATGTTGGTGGGGCTAACCGCCGCCCTTCAGCTGGTGTTCCCGGTACTGAACATGGACTTGCCATATACCACCTTTGGCAGGATCCGACCATTACATACCAATGCAATCATTTTTGCATTTGTAGGAAACGCGATGTTTGCCGGAGTGTACTACTCCATGCAGCGCCTCTTGAAGACGCGCATGTTCAGCGACATTCTCAGCTGGATTCACTTTTGGGGGTGGCAATCCATTATCCTGGCTGCGGCGATTACGCTCCCGCTTGGGCTAACCACATCCAAGGAGTACGCTGAGTTGGAATGGCCGATCGACATTGCCATCGCTGTGATCTGGGTAGTATTTGGCTGGAATATGGTGGGAACGATTCTCCGACGTCGGGAACGGCACATGTACGTTGCGATTTGGTTTTACATCGCCACGTTTGTTACCGTCGCCGTGCTGCACGTGGTGAACTCCTTTGAGATGCCCGTCACATGGTTCAAGAGTTATTCTTTCTATGCGGGTGTGCAAGACGCCCTGGTGCAGTGGTGGTATGGTCACAACGCAGTTGCCTTTTTCCTGACCACCCCCTTTCTCGGCTTGATGTACTACTTCCTGCCTAAAGCTGCCAACCGGCCCGTGTATTCGTACCGATTGTCGATCATCCATTTCTGGTCCCTGATATTCATTTATATATGGGCAGGCCCCCATCACCTGTTGTACACCGCGCTGCCAGATTGGGCGCAGTCGTTGGGCACCGTGTTTTCCATCATGCTCATCGCGCCGTCCTGGGGCGGCATGCTCAACGGCTTGTTGACCCTCCGCGGGGCTTGGGACAGGGTGCGTGAAACGGTGGTGTTGAAGTTCATGGTGGTAGCGGTCACCGCCTATGGGATGGCCACCCTTGAGGGACCCCTGCTCTCGCTCAAGAACATCAATGCCATCACGCATTTCACAGATTGGATTGTAGCACACGTGCATGTAGGCGGCCTCGGTTGGAATGGTTTCCTGATTTTCGGAATCCTCTATTGGCTGGTTCCTCGTATGTGGGGCACCCGTTTGTATTCCGAGCAGTTGGCCAATGTGCACTTCTGGCTGGGCACCCTTGGAATTATCTTCTATGCATTGCCGATGTATGTGTCGGGGGTTGTCCAGAGCTTGATGTGGAAAGAGTTCAACCCGGATGGGTTCCTCGTGTACAAGAACTTCCTTGAGACTACTGTACAAATCATTCCGTTGTACTTTATCCGCGCGTTGGGGGGAGGTCTTTACCTGATAGGTGCAATCCTGATGACCTATAACCTCATTCGCACTGCCTACGCCGGAAATTTTATTGCCAACGAAGCGGCCGAAGCAGCGCCCCTCGCATCCAGCCCTGCTGCCGGAGGTGGAGGCTGGCACCATCGCGTGCTTGAAAACAAGCCTGTGTTGTTCACTGCCCTCACGGTGATCGCAATACTCATCGGAGGCATTGTGGAGATAATCCCCACCTTCCTCATCAAATCAAATGTCCCAACATTGGCGGCAGTCACGCCGTACACACCACTCGAACTTCATGGTCGTGATATATACATCCGTGAAGGATGTGTTGGATGTCACACGCAGATGGTGCGACCCTTCAGATCAGAAACGGAGCGTTACGGAGAGTATTCAAAAGCAGGGGAGTTTGTTTATGACCACCCCTTCCTTTGGGGTTCCAAGCGGACAGGACCTGACCTGCATCGCACCAGCGGGAAGTATTCAGATTCATGGCACTACAATCACATGCTTGCACCAGACGCGGTGTCTACCGGCTCGATCATGCCTGCCTATCCATGGTTGTTTGAGCAATCCCTGGACATGAGTACTACCGCGGCCAAGATCAAGGCACTCCGAACGGTGGGAGTGCCCTATGAAGAAGGATACGAGGAAAAAGCCAATGAAGACTTGCTGAAGCAAGCGACAACCATTTCTGAGAACCTCAACATGGAGGGCATCGAGGTGGCACCGGAAACTGAAGTAATTGCGCTAATCGCCTATTTGCAGCGGTTAGGCAAAGATGTGAAGGCAAGCAAAGTAGCTGACGTTAAACCCAACTGAGTATGTATAAAGACATCCTCCAACAAATCGACAGCGTAGAAATCTGGCCGATCATTTCACTTTCTATCTTCTTTATCTTCTTCCTGGTTCTGCTGGCGTGGGCGTTCACCGCCGAAAAGGCGTACATCACCCGGATGAAACAGCTTCCCCTGGAGGATGCGACAGGCAGCAATAACGAAAACGACTTGATAAATACATGAGCACATTCAAACATTATCGCAGTTACTGGCGGGTCTCGCCCTGGATGACTTTCCTGCTCATCGGGATCACGTCCATTCCCTCCGTGGCACAGGAAACTTCGACACAGAAATCGTTTCTCGATGACCCTGTGAATCACCCTCTTTTTCCCCTCTACTTCGTCACGGCCCTTTTATTCGTCACGATCATTCTTGTCGTGGTTGTGGCCAGTTACTTGGTACGGATTCTAAATGTGTTTACCGAAGAAGCTGCGCGTGAAAAGGCAAAAAGGCAGGGGATACCCTATGTCAAGCCCATCTCATGGTGGGCACGCGCCTGGGATGAATTCAATGCATCGGTGCCGGTCGCCAAAGAGGAACAAATCGACCTGGGCCACGATTTCGACGGCATTCGTGAGTTGGACAATCACCTGCCCCCGTGGTGGAAAGGAATTCTCTACGGCTCTATCATTTGGGCTGCCGGATACCTGGTGGTTTACCACTTCATGGGATCACTCCCCCTGTCCGGAGCTGAATACGAAGAGGAGATGGCCACCGCGGCTGAGCAACTGCGCGCTTTCCGGGCCTCCCAGCCGGTGGCGACAATTGATGAAAGTACCCTGGAGTACAACGCTGACGCAGGAATCCTGGCCAATGGAGCGAAAGTGTTTTTGAGCAACAACTGCCAGCAGTGCCACCGCAAGGATGGCGGCGGGAATGCCATCGGACCGAACCTGACGGATACCTACTGGATTCACGGGGGAAGTATTCGTGATGTATTTAAGACCATCAACACGGGGGTTGTAGAAAAAGGCATGCCCGCTTGGGGAAAGGTAATGAGTCCCACGGATGTCCGCGACGTTGCTTTCTATGTGATGAGTTTGCAAGGTTCAAATCCCAAGGAAGCTCGCAAACCGCAAGGAGTACTTTTTGAACAAAAAGCTGTGACCAGCCCTGCCGACACAAGCAAAGTGGGCAAACCCTGACATGGCCCACGCTGCAACAGCCCAGGAGAGCGACGAGCACCGGGAATTCTACGAGTATGATGAAGAGTTCCGCAATAGCATTAGCACCGTCGACAAGGCTGGCAAACGGGTTTGGGTGTACCCCAAAAAGCCGTCTGGCTTCTGGCATCGAAAGCGTGCTATCGTCTCCGTTGTACTCTTAACACTTTTTTTTGCCGGCCCCTTCATTACCATTGGCGGCAAGCCAGCACTCCTTCTTAATGTCTTCGAACGCCGGTTTATCGTTCTTGGACATGCATTCTGGCCGCAGGACTTCATCATACTCGCACTGTTGATGATCACTTTCTTTGTGTTCGTCATCCTTTTTACGGTGGTGTTTGGTCGACTATGGTGCGGTTGGGCGTGCCCCCAAACGCTGTTCATGGAAATGGTCTTTCGGAAGATCGAATACTGGATCGAGGGTGACGCCAACGAGCAGCGCCGTCTTTCACAATCGGCATGGTCAGTTTCGAAAGTCACGAAGAAATCTCTGAAGCACGCCCTCTTCCTGGGTGTTTCTCTGTTGATCGCCCACGTGGTGATGTCCTACCTGATCGGAAAGACAGCCGTCCTTGCGATTATCCAGGAACCGCCGTCCGCGCACATGGCTGGTTTTATCGGGATGTTCGCCTTCACTGGAATTTTCTATAGCGTCTTTGCTTACTTCCGCGAACAAGCCTGCGTTGTGGTTTGCCCTTATGGTCGGTTGCAGGGAGTATTGTTAAACAAAGACTCCATGGTGGTTGCGTACGATACAAAGCGGGGTGAGCCAAGAGCAAAGCGTCGTAAGGCCACCGCGGAAGCCCATGCAGGGGACTGCATTGATTGTCGCCTTTGCGTACACGTGTGCCCCACTGGCATCGACATTCGACATGGGACGCAACTGGAGTGTGTGAACTGCACTGCTTGTATGGATGCATGCGACGATGTGATGGCCAAGATCAATCGGCCGCTTGGACTCATTCGACATGCTTCAGCAAACCTGATCGAACAAGGCAACCAGCGATTCTTCACTGGTCGTGTTATCGGATACTCTGTTGTATTGGTGCTCCTGATGCTGACGCTGGGGTTCACGCTTGCCACCCGATCGGACGTCGAAACCAATGTATTCAAAGTACCCGGCACACTGTTTCAACGAACCGACGATGGACACCTTACCAACCTGTATACGTTTGAGTTTGTGAATAAGACCTTTGAGCCTCTTGCCCTCGAGGTCCGTGTGATCGAGCCGGCTTTTGCAAGTGTAATTATGCCTGAGGGCGCCGAGATCACGGTGCCGGCCGAAGGTCTGGTAAAGCGAATGGGCTTAATCAGGATACCTTCGCAAGCTATGACAGACGCGCACACGACGGTTCTCATGGGCGTGTACCTGGATGGCAGGAAACTGGAAACTTTGAAAGTAAGATTTATCGGCCCCGTAAAGTCATCCCGATGAACTGGGGACAATCGATCATCCTGGCCTTCGTGCTGTTTGCCTTGTTCATTGGCTCCCTTGTGGTGGTTTGCCTCCGACAGGATGTTCAGTTGATTGCACCTGACTACTACCAACAGGAGCTTGTATACCAGCAGCAGCTGGAGCGAATGAACAATGCCAACAGGTTGGCCGTTCGTCCGGTGATTCATGTTTCCTGGGAGTGGCTTGAGGTCGAATACACCTTGATGGCCGACCTGGAGAACCCAACCCTGGAACTGTTTCGCCCTTCTGATCAGCGATTCGACCGGAACTTCAACTTGACTGCGGAAGTGAAGCAGCGCCTGAATGTCAGTTCACTCCCACAAGGCCTTTACAAAGCCCGGATGTGGTGGACCATGCAGGGCAAGGAGTATTTTATTGAGGAAGTGATCTACTTATGATGTTGTGGTGGACAAGTCTTCTCGTGGGATTGGCTGGCAGCGTGCACTGTGTGGGTATGTGCAGCCCGCTAGCCTTGGCGGCGACCCGACTTACTCCCAGGGTTATTACTAACCGAGTGCTCTACAATGGAGGAAGGATTGCCACGTATGGAGTTCTCGGCGCAGGCATTGGGGCGTTTGGGGCTTTTGCCGGCTTGACAAGATATGAGTTGGTCCTTGGAGGTGCGCTTGGACTTCTGCTTGTCCTCTTGGGTATGACAGGGTCAAACCTCGTTCGAATCCCGGTCCTCTCACCATTACTTTACCGCATGACGGCCGCTCTTAAGGATGTATTCATCAGTCAAACCCGAAGTACGAGGTACCTCGCCATGTTCACCATGGGCGTCATCAACGGACTACTGCCGTGTGGTCTCACTTACTTTGCGCTTACCTACTGCATCATTCTGCCCAACGCCCAGGAGGGATTTCTTTTCATGGCCTTTTTCGGAGCTGGGACGCTTCCTGCAATGGTTGGAATTCCCTGGTTGGTTGATCGATTTGCGGGCAGACTGACGTTCCGCAGGTTCACGTCGGTGACGATGATTGCGATCGGAATGGTCTTGCTGGCGCGAACGGCCTACTACGGTGGTGTGGAACGAGCTCCAGTGGCTTCAGGGCAATCAGAAGTTGTTTGCCCCTGACTTAAAGCGCTACGTTCCACCGGACGATCTTTTCGAGTTTGGCAGGCTGGGTTACGAGAATCTTGCCACCTTCAATTTCGATCAGTCCTTCTTCTTTAAAGTCGGATAACACGCGAATAACAGATTCAGGAGCCGTTCCCACAATTTTGGCGAGATCGTCCCTGGAGATGTTGATCTTCTCCTTTTGATCCTTGAGTTGAGATACTTTGAGGAGAGCATCGGCGGTTCGTTGTCTAACCGAACTGTAGGCCAGGTTGAGTAACTGCTTCTCTTTCTCAGCAACTTTGCGACAGAGGAGGGAGATGAAGCCGGAAGCCACATCGTGGTGGGTGTAAAGGAGTGTCATGAAGTCCTGTTTGGGGACAACAATTACTTCCGAGTCCTGCATGGCTACGGCGGAGTCGTGGTAGTCCTTGCCTTCGAGGATCGGTTCGTAGCCGAAGAAATCATTGGTCTTGTACAGGTCAGTAATGAACTCTTTGCCATCCTGATGCGACTTGAACGTCTTAACGTCACCAGACTTGAGGAAGAATACGAATTGCGGCATGTCGCCCTCACCGTAGATTTCCGCTTTCTTCTTGAATTGTTTTATCTTCTTGTCTTTGCAGAGATCTTTCAGGTTAAGCACCTTCTGGGCGTCACGTATGAAGGAATCGAGTCCTTCTGGGGTGGAGGAGTAATCATTGACCCGGAGGTCGTACTTCCGGAGCCGTGTCCCAATGGCATTGAGTAACTCTGTGTCACTGAAGGGCTTGGTCAGGTAGTCGTCTGCACCGAGTTCCATGCCCCTGCGGATATCAGCTTTTTCGGTCTTCGCGGTGAGAAAAATGAAGGGGATCTTCGCAGTCTGCGGTGACTTTCCCAGGATGTGAAGCACCCCATAGCCGTCGAGTTCCGGCATCATAATGTCGCAGATGATGAGATCTGGTGGAGATTCTTGAACCAGCCGTACGCCAACCTTTCCATTCTCTGCAGTTCGGACCTCGTAGCCGGCCAAGGTGAGGATCTCTCCGGTATTCTCCCGAATTTCTGCGTTGTCTTCGATCAGGATGATCTTTTTCATCGGGTTTGAATTGGGATATTGATGGTAAACTTGCTCCCTTGGCCTTGCTTGCTCGAATAGGAAATCGAACCATTCATTAAGTCAAGATATCGTTTCACGATATTCAATCCAAGGCCTGTGCCCTGGATATTGACCGCATTGCTTGCCCTGAAAAAACGGTCGAAGAGGTGGACCTGGTCCTCTTCGGGGATGCCAATCCCCTGGTCTTCAATACTCACGGAAAGGTTGGTCTTATCAGCTGAACATGTCAGTCGGATTGGCGTGTCGGCCCCTGAGTACTTGCCGGCATTGGAGAGGAGATTGAACAGAATATTGCGCAGCATGCGACTGTCCGTGACGACAACGGGTACATCCGGTTGGCAGTCTGTCAAAAGTTGTTGTCCGGGCTTCAGTGTCATCTCCACTTCCTCGGCAATGTCGGAAATCAGTTCCTTAATGTCGACCGGCTCCCGGACGACTTCTACCTTGCCTTCTTCCAGGCGTCCAACCGAGAGCAGGTCATCCAGGATACCTGTCATGTGCTTGACGGATGTGCGCACTCGTGCAATGTGCTTTTCCAGTTTGTCAGCTTGGCCTGCTCGCTGGTATTGATCGATGAGGGAGACGGAACTGAGAATCGTGCTCAGGGGAGTTCGGAACTCGTGGGAAGCAATGGAGACAAACTTCGACTTCATTTCGTTGAGTTCGCGTTCCTTGGCAAGCGCTTTGAGTACTTCCTCCTCGATGCGTTTGCGTTCAGCCACTTCTATTTCCAGTTTGCTCACAGATGCATTGAGGTCCTCTGTGCGACTCTTGACTTTCTTTTCCAATTCAGACGCGTACACAATTAGCTGCTCTTCACTTTGCTTGAGGGCTTCTTCGGCCTTCTTTCGCTGTGAAATATCAGAGATGAAGGCAATGGCGACAAAAGTTCCTTCGGAAGTTGAGTAGCTCAGGCTGATTTCTATAGGAAATTCCGTCCCGTCCTTACGGAGCCCGGTGAGGTCGCGTCCAAGGCCCATGCGGCGAGGCGTAGGTTGATTGTTAAAGCCATCCCGCAATCGTACATGATGATTCCGGTATCTCTCAGGTAGCAGAGACTCCAGGTTTCTTCCTGGTAGCTCGTTCACCGCGTAGCCAAACATGCCCTCGGCAATGGGGTTGACCAGCAAGATGGTTCCCTTCTTGTCAACGACAATGAAGCCCTCCATCATGCTTTGAAAGATTTCTTTCAAGGCATCACCGGACAATACGGGTACACCAAACAATGTGGTTTTTTCCCCCATTAAGGTAAAAGTATGATGAAAATCACTCTGCCGCATGACAATTCCTCCAAAGGAGTAGTAGGCCGCACCGATATGTTTGCGTGGTGAAGAAGTCCTCGACGCATTCTGCAGCGGCCTCGTCCCTTCTGGTTGTAACCGATTTTTCTGACGCCTCATTGGAGGCATTCCAATGGGCTATCCCTGAAGCTCAAATGAACGACTTACATATTTCAGTGTTATACCCATATCGATTTGATCCACAGCGCAGGATGGAAGGCACCCCTGCTTCCAAAAGGGAATTGGAGCGCGAGGCGGTTCTGAAGTTCGAGCAAATGGCCCAGGGACTATTGGTCAGCAGCCGTGTCCCGTTCGACTTTCGGTCGGAAATCGGATTTCTTCGCGATCGGATCGCGGAGTTTGCGAAGAAACATGACCTGGCCCTGGTGGTGATGGACAGCCAGATGGCGCGCGTGGAGTCCTTCCAGGAATTGTTGGCGGAGTTGAAGGTTCCGCTGGTAATCGTCCCGTCCCAAGCCTCAGTTTAGCTTCTGCTTCTTCACCTTCAACCTTGGCTGACTCATCTTCGGGATGGGCGCCGACTGGCGTGCCTTGAATTTCATTTTTGTCGTGACAATGCGGGCAATGCCAAAGGATGCCTGGAGGAAAATGTCACGGCGTGCGCCGTAGAGATCAGGCGCCCCTGGGTTCCCCTTGAAATCTGCCGGGCCCGATGGATTCTTTAAAACGTCGATGTATTCCTCGGTTCGCGGATCAAAAAGGGCGAAGTTGGCGCGGCCTTCAGCCATCACACTCCATTTGTCGTTCAAATCCAGTTCCATTCTCATACCCACACCGCCGAAAAGCTGGAAGCTCTTGAACTTGTCTTTGGAGACGTGAACGTAGTCGCGGAGATCCGGGACGAATACCCCATCGTAGACAACAGAATAGCCTGGAGGGTCGATGGGAATTGAAACACCTTCCGGGTACCGTAGTTTTGACGCGGAGTGAGTATAAGTTTCCTTGCCATCAACCAAAAAAGAAAAATCAAGAGCCGCGACTACACTCAACCTGAAGAACGCGATGTCCGTCAGGTGAAACTTGAGTCCCACGGGAAGGCTGAAATAGTCCATGTTGATCTCCCTCGATCCTACATCTCCGCCGGTAGTGTTCTTGATCGTGTATGTCTGCCCGATGCTGAGGTAGCTCGGAGAGATCACAAACCCAAGGCCTGGTCGGTCGTAGCCATAGTAGAACCCGAACGGAGACCCCTTGATGGAGAATCGTGAAACGAACCGGGGGTCGTTCTCAAGTCCTTGGTCTATGGTAATGGGAACATTGAAGCCGCCAAAGACCCCAAACGACACTACGTTTTGGGCATCGGCTGTGTGAACCACCACCGCCAGGAGCAGGCCTTGAAGAATTCTTCTCATGAACGGATAGTAGGCTTTGGCGGCAAGAGGTTTACTAAGGGGCACCTTTCATATTGGAACGATGACAAATCTAACAGAAAATGGCCATTGGATCGCGGAACCATTAGGTTCCTTGCCGTATTTTGCGGTTCCGGGCAACGATTTATTGATGGCGATCAAACAATGGGATGAGGCATCAACGTGGGCCAGGACGGCGCTGCGTGGAGGTAACATTTACGTTGCCCTTGCCATTTCCCTTACACTGGTGATGCTCCTTTTTATGCTGTGCCGCGTGGCCTTCTACGCCTACAATGCTGATTTTTTTCCGGGGATGACGTTCAGCCGTTTCGCAACGATTGCCGGGGGAGGACTCCGATTTGATCTGACCGCCGTACTCTACCTCAATATCCTCTTCGTACTCCTGATGATTGTGCCCTTTCGGTTTCGGTTCCGGCCGCGATACCAACAATCGCTGAAGTACCTGTTTCTCGCGACGAACAGCCTTGGGCTTCTCGCAAACATAGCGGACACGGTCTACTATCGATTTACCCTCCGCCGCACGACCCTGAGTGTATTTCGTCAGTTTGAAAATGAACGGAACCTGTTCGGGCTGATGTTTCAGTTTCTCGTCGACTATTGGTTTGCCATTGTATTCTTCCTGTTGCTGTGCTGGGCATTGAAAAAAGTCTATGAGAAGATTCCAATAAAAGGCCCGTTGACAACCCACTTGCCAACATTCTATGTATCTGGGACGGTTGCGATGATTGTCATTGCCGGACTTGTGGTGGCCGGCATCCGGGGAGGTTTTGGCGAAAGCACGAGACCAATCACGCTTAGCAACGCTGCGCAGTATGCCACCGTGCCAAAGGACATTAACCTGGTTCTCAACACACCTTTTGCGCTGCTTCGGACAGCCCGTACGCCGATTGTCCAAAAGGTGGATTACTTCTCCAGTGATGAAGCGTCCGCTAAAGTGTTTTCCCCGGTTCGGTGGCCAACGGACACCCTGCCCTTTCGGAAGAAGAATGTCGTTGTCCTGATCCTGGAGAGTTTTTCAATGGAGTTTGTAGGTGCATACAACCAGGGAAAGGAGGGTGGAAGCTATGCCGGATACACCCCCTTTCTCGACTCACTTATTGGACATTCCTACTCCTATAAATACGCTTTCGCGAACGGCCGCAAGTCTATTGATGCTATGCCAAGTGTCATCTGCAGTATTCCTGCCATAGAAGTTCCCTTTGTGCTGTCGCATTACTCCGGCGACCGGATCAACAGCCTCGCGTCTCTTTTGAATGAGAAAGACTATTACACTGCGTTCTTTCATGGTGCGCCGAACGGATCAATGGGATTTCAGGCTTTCGCCAACTCCTGCGGGTTTGACGCGTACTTTGGAAAGGATGAGTATGGCAATGATGCCGACGATGATGGTATTTGGGGAATATGGGATGACAAATTCCTGGAGTTTTTTGCCGGCAAGCTGGATTCGTTTTCTGAGCCGTTTTACGCCAACTTCTTTTCGGTCTCATCTCACCATCCCTATAATCTCCCCGAAGAGTTCAGTGGGAAATTCAAAGGAGGAGAACTCAGCATTTACCGTTGCATTGAGTACACCGACTTTGCGTTGCGCCGGTTCTTCGAAAAGGCGAAGAAGGCACCCTGGTATTCGAATACTCTTTTTGTGATTTCTGCCGACCATGCCTCTGCTCAAATCCGCTTAAAGGAATACAATACATCATGGGGCTATTTTGCAATCCCGATTCTCTTTTTTGAACCCGGCAGTCCTTCGATGAGCATGAAACCTGAGATCGTTCAGCAGATTGATATCATGCCATCGGTGTTGTCATACCTGCATTATGACAAGCCTTACGTTGCATTTGGAAGAAATGTATTTGATGAAACGAGCAAGCCGGCTGCTTTCAATTTTCTTGACGATACCTACCAGGCGTTCTCGGGATCCTATCTCCTCCAGTTTAATGGCGATGCCTCGGTAAGTCTCTTTGACTTTCGACGTGATCCATTGTTAACAATGAACAGGATCGGTGAGATGCCGGATACGGTGCGAGCGATGGAGCTTCAATTGAAGGCTTTCCTGCAGCAGTATAAGAACAGGATGGTGGATGACAATCTTACGACGGCGGGCTCACTGCTGCCCGATACCGTGCGTCATTGATCAGGCAAGATTGTGATAAACGTTCTGGACGTCGTCGTCTTCCTCGAGAGCGGTAATGCACTCCATGGTTTCATCCAGCTCTTTTTCACCGAGCTCCTTGGTAGCAGAAGGAATATACTGCAGCTCGGCGCTCTTGGCAACCAGTCCTTTACCTTCTAGAAATTTCTGCATGCTGCCAAATTCAGTGAACTTGGTATAAACGACCGTTTCCTCATCATCCCGAGCAATATCTTCGGCGCCGGCATCGATCAGATCCAGTTCCAGTTCGTCAAGATTTAGCTTGGCCGGATCGAATTTGAACACACCTTTCCTTTCAAACAGAAAGGCCACGGAGCCGGAGTTTCCCATACTGCCGCCGTTCTTGGAAAAGTGAAGTCGGATGTTTGCCACCGTCCGCGTCGGGTTATCTGTAGCACACTCTACAAGCACAGGGATGCCATGCGGCGCGTAGCCCTCATAGATGACCTCCTGGAAATCCTTTTCTTCCTTGGACGAGGCGCGCTTGATTGCCGCCTCAACGCGATCCTTGGGCATGTTCACCCCCTTCGCGTTCTGAATCGCCATGCGAAGGCGCGGATTGTTATCCGGATTTGGCCCGCCCCCTTGCTTTACGGCAATGGCAATGTCTTTGCCAATGCGGGTGAACGCCTTGGCCATCCGGTCAAAGCGGGCGAACATTTTATGTTTTCTCTTTTCAAAGACTCGGCCCATAGTCAGTTGGAAGTGGAGTGCAAAAATAGAAGCCTTATCTCAATCCTCAAACCCTCGCCCGACCGCCAAGAATAGGCTAGCGGAAAACCTGAAGAGTTAGTCGGGGCGGGCGGGCCGCCTGACCGCCTTGTTTGTAACTACCGATAGTACGAGCTTGGTCAGGCGGGCGGGCCTGCGAGGCCTGACGCGTAGAGCTGGAACTCGAGGGCACTGGCCTCCTTAAAGTCGTCCGCAGCCAGGTCGGTGTAGATGGCCTCGTCAAATTGCAGGTCGCGGCGATCAACCTTCCCATTGGAATGGACCTGGAGCTCGGTCCCCTTCAGGTAAACCGGGTTGACCCGGACCAGGATGGTGCCGCCGTCCAGCTCCTTTTTAAAGTAGCGATGCACGATATTTGAACTCATAATCGATTGTCGACTTGATGAGGCTGGCGTTACCTGAGCAATTCTTTACAAACCGTCTTGGGTGCCATCGCCTACGGCACGAAGATGCGGAAGAAATATTTTATACCTATGCCAGCAAAGCTGAAGCTACCCGGTTTTTTTCCTGGCGTACCCACAGTTCGCTGGCCGATACACGGTCGTTTCTGTCCTATTGTGCTGACGCCTGGGAAAACGGTTACGACTATACCTTTGGCATACGTCTCCCCAACCGAAGATTGGTAGGCAGCTGTGGGGTAGTGAACGATGAGGGGGTCTTGCAATTCGGCTATATCCTAAGCCCGAGCCAGTGGGGTAATGGGTATGCAACCGAAGTTTGCCAACGACTCATGGAATTGCTGACCGCCCTCCCAAATGTCAAAACGATCGGCACGTTCATCGACGCGGAAAATGTTGCCTCCTCACGGGTATTGATAAAATCCGGCTTACAAGAACTTGAACGCAGGGAAAAATGGTTTCGGTTTGTCAACCAGGGCAACCAGCTTAAAGATTGTGTGCTTTTTCGATTCCCGCTTCGCAGGCATTAAGATCGATCGGCGGTTGAGCGGAAGCCCACTCGGTTTCCACGCACAGGGCTCAACGACGATAGTATTCGACTACATCGTTCTTGTTGTTGTGGCAAAGTAGCTTTCCGCTTTCGGGAAAAGTGGCAAGCACGACAGGATCGGTTAGTCTTTCCAGGTGCGCAAGGTCATCCCGCTCAAATCCGAAGTCAATTAACTTATCAATGAGTGCGTTGATTCCCAACCCCGTGGAAGGACAGTAATCATTGAGTTGCTCGCTCCAATCGCCATGGCCCTGCATGGCTGCCTGGTGAATAGCGGGGGCGGACTCACCCGTAACCACTTGAGCCAGGAATCCACAGTTGCAATTGCCCATGTGTCCCCACTGGTAGCCTGGCGAGTTCTCCAGCCGGGTTGCCGTTTCGCGAAGAGCCTCAATGACCCTGATCGTTCCGTTTGCCACGTCCCGAAGATAACGGGATAACGCCTATTCTTGTTCCCTCCATTTGTTGGAAAAAAATACATGGGCTTTGGGTAATTTCATGGGTGACCTGGACCGTCTTTACGGAGGAGAATTTCAAGAAGGTCATTGAGCATGCGCCCATAGGCATTTTCAGCGCGGCCTTAGGTTTGGTTTATTAGGGTCACGTTGCTATACTTGCCCCTCAATTCAAGATCAACACAATGGGAAAAGGAGACAAGAAATCTCGTAAAGGAAAAATCTGGAAAGGATCATACGGTGTATCCCGCAATCGCAAAAAGATAAAGGCACACCTGAAACGGGCGACCTCCAAACCGGCAGCCCCGGTTGAGGCTGCAGCGGCCCCTGAAAAGCCAAAAGCCAAACGGACCACACGCAAAAAGGAAGCGGCTTCGGAATAGCCTTCTGAATTTTTTACTTAAACAAGACCCGCGCCAATTGGTGTGGGTTTTGTTTTTTTCGGGGACCAGGTACTGGTTTGTTCTCCCTGGTATTCTTCTTACATTCATTACCCCAACCAAAACCCACCGCTATGAAGAAGTTTGCACTGATCTTTAGCGCTATTGTGTTTTGTACTACTGCCCTGGCGCAAAAGAAAGACCCTGTATTTGTTCAATTCTCTACCGATGATCAAGCGATCATGGCAGACCTCACGGGGGCTATCACCCTGGTAGACCTATCTACTGGCGCTGTTGCCAACTCCTACCAGATAGAGACCGACCCCAAGGCCAAGATATTTCAAATGGGCCTTACGCCGGATCGCAAGACGGCCTTCGCAATTTTCAGGAACAAGAACCTGTGGATCTGGGAAGTGGCCGGAGGAAAGGTCATTGCCACAATCCCCAAGGTGCTGGATGCAGAAGCCTACGAGCATTACATCGTATTTACCCGCGACAGGTCGATAGTTCGCTATGATTTGACTTCGGCTTCTGAAGAGCCACTGAAAGGTTCCGAATTCATCGTTCCGCAGTCTCAGTCGAAACTTTTTGTCGCCGATGGCAACAACCTGGTAGTCTACACGCCGGGGGCTGAACCAAAAACCATCGCCCTGCCGGAGCGGAGCAAAATGGATATTTCGCGGGATGGTAAATACATCGCGACCGCAACAGCGCTTAAGTCAGGTGATTTCAAATGGACGATATTCAATGCTGACGACGGGTCTAAAGTCTTTGAGAAGGACGAATCGCTGGGAGCAACGGCCGAGAAATTCAATTACTTCGGCTTTACCTGGCAGGGTAACCTCATGTATAGTACTGAAAAAACCTTCGCAGTTCCGGGCGAATTGCCTAAGACTGGGCTGTTTTTGATGGAGACTAAGGAAGTCAAAACCGATGTAATGCCACCTGGCGACAGCGAACCTAATTCCTGGGGCCGCACAGGTGTGGTGCTATTGGGTTCGAATGTCGGCGCGCCCGACAAGAGTTGGTCGATCCCGCGAGATCCAGATGGAAAATACACACCCGCAACCGTGGCTGGCATTTCGCTCAGCGGAGGCAGATTGGTGGTTGTGCGGAAGAAGAGTGCAACCCTGGAGTTGTACGATCTGAAGGACACGGAGAAAATCACTGAAAAGGCATTGGGTATGTCTTTTGAGATGCAGAAGCCAAAACTGTTGAAAGCATTCCCGCTTCCGTGAACTGCCGCGCTTGGAAATCCGTTTCGATAAGAAAGTAGAGTGAATAAGAGACTATCGTTGAGGACCTTGGTTCTCGTCGTACTTGCCTGGCTGGCAGCCTGCTCTCCTAAGGCTACCACCGAGCCGACCTACGTCGCTGAGATCGATGCCTGGCACGCGCGTCGGGTTGAATCTCTGAAGGGGCCCAACGGATGGCTTAACCTTGCCGGGTTGTTTTGGTTGAAAGACGGGATTAACTCGTTTGGTACGGATGCCTACAGCAATGTAGTGTTCCCTTCGTCCCTGGGCCTGAAGGATGCAGGCTACCTTCTGTTGGCAAAAGGCGTGGTTACACTCTCACTATTGCCTGGTGTAGCGGTCAAAGTCAATGAAAAAGTAGCGACAGGAATGACCGTGGTTTTTCACCCCGACTCTACGCGGCAGCCAGTGATGGAGTATGGATCTCTCAAGTGGTTTATCATCAAACGCGACAATAAATATGGAGTTCGTGTCCGGGACCTTAACCATCCCAACCTGGCCAGCTTCGAGGGTGTTGACAGGTTTCCTGTGGACATTTCATGGAAAGTCGTAGCCCAATGGGAGGAAACTCCCGGAAGAACACTTCCTATCACCAACGTTCTCGGTCAAACTACCCAACAGGTGGCACCCGGAAGATTGACCTTCAGGCTCCAGGGGGAAGAATTCCGGCTGGATGCACTCGACGAAGGTGATCCACATGAGCTCTTTATCATTTTCGGCGATGCTACAAACACAATAGAGACCTATGGAGCAGGGCGATACCTCTACGTGCCTCGGCCCGATAGTGCCGAACAAGTCGTGATGGACTTCAACCGGGCTCAAAACCCGCCCTGTGCATTCACGGAATTTGCCACCTGTCCGCTTCCACCCCTGCAGAATGTGATGAGCATTCGCGTCGTGGCTGGTGAAAAGGATTACCACATCCCGCCCTTGTAACAATTAGCTTCCCCAATCGCCCGCGTTGCCGTATACTTGAGCAATTAAGGATCATGATACGCTACGGGTTCTCCCTCTTGTTACTTCTTGTGCTCGCTTGCAAGCCCAGCGCACAAATCTCCACGCGCGATATTGAGAGCGCACAGAAATTAATCGGGCTGGAGTTCTCAGAGACAGAGAAGAAGACCATGAAGGGTTACCTGGTCGACAACCGCCAGGGGTACGATACCATGAGGAAGTATCCACTTGGGTACGACGTGGCGCCCGCATCCTATTTTGATCCACGCCCTGACAATTATCAGATGCGTCGTCGGGAAAAGACTTCTGATTTCAGGCTGCCGGCTACTTCATCGCTGCCTGCACGTGATGAAGAGATCGCCTTTCTATCAGTAGCGCAACTCGGGGCATTGATCAAGTCACGGGCACTTTCTTCTGCCCGGTTGACAAGAATCTACCTCAACCGTCTCAGAAAATATGACACACTGAAGGCAGTGGTGACAATAACGGAGGCGCTTGCGTTGAAACAAGCTGAAGCTGCCGATGCAGAGATCGTGGCTGGCAAGTACCGCGGACCCTTGCACGGCATACCCTACGGCATCAAGGACCTTTTCTCTGTTCCCGGCTATCCGACCACCTGGGGTGCTGAGCCTTATGAAAAGCAGGTGATCAATGAATCGGCCAGGGTGGTGAAGAAACTGGATGCAGCCGGGGCGGTGTTGGTGGCGAAGTTGGTATCAGGCGCCCTTGCGCGGGGTGATGTGTGGTTTGGCGGTCAAACGAAAAACCCCTGGGATTTAAAGCAAGGTGCCAGCGGTTCATCCGCAGGATCAGCTTCAGCGGTGGCGGCCGGCCTGGTTGCATTTTCTGTGGGCACTGAAACGCTCGGGTCCATCCTGGCGCCTTCGGCCCGATGCGGGGCCACCGGACTTCGACCCACGTTCGGCGCAGTGAGTCGGGAAGGAGCGATGTCACTGTCATGGTCGATGGATAAGGCAGGACCTATTTGTCGAACCGCCCAGGATTGTGCAATCGTTTTTGATATCATCCGGGGATCTGGTGGACCTTCGGAGAAAGATCGGGCTGTGTTTGACTACCCTGTGGCATTCAACCCTCCCGCCGACTTGCGCGGTTACCGAATCGGGTATTTCAAGAGACTATTCGAGCGGGATTCCGGCAGGAGCAGCCAAAACAACCGGGCGATGCTGGATACCATGAAGTCAATGGGCGCTGAACTTCATGAGATCACCGTTCCAGATTCTGTTCCCTTCAATGTATTCGACATCATCCTGCGTGCAGAAGCAGGCGCCTTTTTTGACGATCTGGTTCGTGAGCACCGCGACCGCCTGATGTCGGAACAAGACGAGCCCTCACGGGCAAACTCCCTTCGCCAATCGAGGTTCATTTCGGCCGTTGAGTATATCCAGGCATACCGGCACCGGAAGATTCTCATCGAAAAGTTTAACAAGGCGATGGCACCGTTTGATTTCGTCGTCGCGCCTGAGAACGGCAGGAGCCTTTCCCTGATGACCAACCTGACAGGCCATCCGGCCATGGCACTGCCTTCCGGATTCGCCAAGGATGGACGACCTACGTCGTTCATGTTGATAGGGAATCTTTACGATGAAGGGCCCATGCTTGAAGCGTCATTTCTATTGCAGGCTAAGACTGAGCACGAGGAAAAGCATCCTGCCTACTTTCAGGGAGTCGGTAAGACTATGAAATGAAAGGCCCTTCCCTCATTTCCCTTTTAGTGTGTTCCGCTTTAGCAGCATCGGGTCAGGAGACGGCGACGGTTTCTGGGGAAGTAAGAGAAAAGGGAACTGAAACTTCACTCCCGTATGCCACGGTTGCATTGCGAAAAGGGGACAGCACCCTTGTCAGCGGTACGTTGACGGATACTGAGGGCAGATTTGTTCTTGCCGGAATCCCACCCGGTCAATACAATCTTGAGTTTTCATACGTCGGCTATAACCCAGAACTCCTACCCTTGTTGGTTGGAGGGCTTAACAAGGTATTTGACTTTGGTAAGGTATACCTCGCCCCGAGTGCCGTTCAACTCAATGAGGTGGCCGTGACAGGATCAAGGGAATTGGTGTCACAAGCGATGGAAAAACGAACCTTCGACTTGGCAGAGAACTTCTCTCAGCAGGCAGGTAGTGTGCTGGACGCCATGCGGAACCTGCCGGGTGTTACAGTCACGGCGGATGGCAAAGTCCAGATTCGCGGAAGTGACCAGGTATCTGTTCTGATCGATGGAAAGACAAGCAGCCTGACAGGCTTTGGAAACCAGAAGGGCCTTGACAACCTCCCGGCTTCCAACATCGAGAAGATTGAGGTGATCACGAATCCTTCCGCAAAGTACAATGCAGCAGGCATGGCGGGAGTCATCAATATTGTTTACAAGAAGCAAAAGCAAGCCGGCCTCTCCGGTGAATGGGGCCTTGGTGCCGGTGTTGGAGAATTGTGGACGCGCCAGGAGAACCTTCCCCGGATATCTCCCAAGTATTCGTGGACACCTAAAATCAATCCAACGAGTAGCTTGAACTACCGGTCTACTAAGGTCAACTGGTTCTCCCCGGGTG
>CAZJWV010000037.1:0-26996 GCA_964549855.1 uncultured Ohtaekwangia sp.
TAGCTGTTTGATTTCACACAAATCCAGCACATGACATATACACAGTGTTGGCGGGCGTAGCGGCGCGAAGATGCGGCACTTTTTGTCCTGGACTATGAAATGCTGTCCGTTCTCTAACTCGTGTAGCTTGTTCAGCAGGCGTAAGCCCGCGCGGATATGTCCGCCAACGTTTGTGTTTAGGCCACCCAGTGGCCTAAACACCCTTATTCGTTTTCATTCAACTTCTGTTGTGGGGCATCAAGGTCCAGACCCAAGTGATCCAGGGGACTCTTGATTGATGTAAAACCTCTTGTCGTCATGTGTGTGTACCTTTCCGTGGTCTTGCTGCTTAAATGCCCCATCAACATTTGAATATAACGGATATCTGTCCCTTCCTCCAACAAATGTGTGGCAAAACTATGCCGCAAAGTGTGGGCACTTACTCGCTTGTGAATGCCGGCGCTACTCGCAGCCCTTCTTATTATATTATTAACACTCCTCGCCGAATACCTCGATTTAGCCGCACCTTCAAATAGGAAATCCTTAGGTTGATAAAGCTCTGCATAGGTCTTGATGTACGCTAATGCCTTAGGTGAGGTAATTGTCAGCCTGTCTTTTCGCCCTTTCCCGCCGTGAATAAATACCTGACACTTCTCATGATCAAAATCACTCAACCGGAGATTGAGCAGCTCACTCATCCGGACACCGGTGGAGTAGAATACCAGCAAGATGCAACGGTGTTTCACGTTCTTGGTAGCACCTATCAGCCGCCTCACTTCATCCTGTGTAAGCACATGGGGAAGTTTACTTTCCTTCATCGGACGGTCAACGTAATAAACCTTGCGATCACCGCGATGTACTTTCTCGAGATAGAACTTTATTGCATTAATTGCCGTGTTCTGCGTTGAGATACCGATTTTGCGATCGTTAGCAAGATGGAACAGGTATCCCTTGATAACCTCGTCGTTGAGATCGCTCAGGGTCCTAGGCGCAAGCCACTTCATGAATTGACGGAACTGAGATTCATAGTTTTCCGAAGTAGACTCGCTGTACCGTAGACGAATAAGCTGTTCGTGGTAGCCCTCAGGCAGGGCGATCACTGATCCAAGTGTACTGCTCCTGAACTTCTCAGAAACATCTACGCCCTGGAATCGCCCGATCTGCTGTGCAAGGCTGTCCAGCGCTGAAGCATCATAGGGCACATACCAGCAACCATGTGTCCTGCTATAGCGCCTGCCAGGAAAGCTGTTTATGGCCTGATAGGCACCCGCCGTCAAACTCCCCACTATCGCAATGCATGACTGATCCCTATGACTCAATGGCTGCAATCGCACAACATCCATGCACCGAAGTTGTACCGCCTGAACTCAGCATGCTACCCTTCACAAGAAACTGTCCGGAAAACCGTACAACCACACCACATGAAATTCTTCTGGCCCCTGGTCCCTGGCCCCTTAGTACTTGATCGCCTGCCCCCTGTGAACTGCAGCAACTCCCTGTCGAAAAGTCAACTGCCCATTGACAAACACATAATCAATCCCCTTCGAGAACTGGTTCGGATTGGCAACCGTCGCCGTTCCATCCACGCTCGCCGGATCAAATACGGTGAGATCCGCAATGCCGCCTGTCTCCAGGGCTCCGCGACCTTTCATGGCAGCACCAACCAGCTTTACCGGGCCACTCGTCATCTTGAATAGCATTGTCTCGATTGTGATGCCGAGTTCCTGGCCGTGCCGGAGTGCCGTAGAGAAACATCCTGCACCACGCGGATGCGAGTTGGCGTTGGCAGCATATTCAATTCCTCCATCTGAGCCAATCAGGCAGAATTCTTCTTTCAACGCAAAATCCACCGTTTTGTCCATTGGCATCGTACCGGCCGGTACGGCAACAAGTTTCTTCAATGCCCGGTACTTGGCAAACGACTCCTTCGTGAGGCGCTCGCCGGTGCCCACCAACTGGAGATCGCTGTAAGTGAGATGATATCGTTCCTGCCATCCGGCATCAAAGCGTGTTGAGTGGAGATACGTCGCCCAGAAGGAATAGGGATAAACACAACAGGTGATTTCAGCACCTGAACTTCGAGCGTCGCGAATTAGCGTAAGCGCCTCGGACATGTGAAAGGTGCCACCGGTTGAATGCAGATGGTCGATGTGCACACGCGCCCCGCTCTCTCCCGCCAGCCGGATCGCCTCTTTCACACCTTCCAACTCCTGCTGCTCTGAAGAATAGCGCAAATGCAGGAAGAAGGGCCGGTCGTATTTTTTCGCCAGTTTGGCATACGTCAGTACTTCATCGAAAGGTGTTGGTTGGTATTCGATGCTATGCGAAACGCCAAGTGCACCTTCCTCAAGGCACTTCTCGACACGGCGCTTTCGGTCAGGTATGGATCCGACAGCATATCGCACCCTCATCACCGCCGTAGATACTCCATAATTAATAAAGTGCGGTTTCGTGCCGAAGGTGCGGTAGTATCCAGCGATGTCCGCCGAACCACCGTGCATCTGCAGCGCCGTGGTCACCCCATCTCCCACCTTGTACTTCTCGACAATGGAGTAGGTCCGCTGCGGGTTGGCCGTGTTGTCGCTGAGAATGTCAATGAAGCCGGGTGACACGATACGGTTCGTTGCATCAATGATCGACAGCCCATCCAGTGTGCCAGGCTCTCCCAAAACCAGTTTGCCGCCAGCATCGATGCCAACGTCCAAATGCTGCAACTCATTTTTGCTAAAGCATCGGCCGCCGCGAAGGACAACAGGTAATGATCGCGCCTGTCCAAGGGAAATCCCCGCAAAGGACAGTGCAGCTACGCTGGCAAGAAATTTCCTTCGCTTCATGAATTGGTAACTGCCTTGAATACTGCATCACCCTCATCCGCATTAAACCACCGGATCTCAGCATCTCTTCGAAACCAGGTAAGCTGCCGCTTGGCGTAGTTCCGTGAATTGCGCTTCAACAGCCGCACGGCCTCATCCCGATCGTACTCGCCCTCCAGGAATCCAAAGATCTCTTGATAACCTACAGTCTGGAGCGCCGGAAGATGGCGAAGAGGGAACAGCCGCTCAGCTTCTTCAAAGAGCCCGCTTGCGACCATGGAATCCATGCGATCGTCGATTCGTTTGTATAGCACTTCCCGGTCAAGGGTCAATCCAATCTTTACCACATCAAACGGAAGGCTTCGCTTCTCCTTTCTGCGAAATCCTGAAAAAGGTTGCCCCGTTTGCCGGATGACTTCGAGCGATCTCATCAGCCGCTGCGGATTGTTTCGGTCTACGACTTCAAAGTAGTCTGGGTCCGCGTTACGTACCTCTTGCTGGAGCCAGTCTATCCCTTTTTGCTGGTAGTCCTGAATCACCGCCTCACGCACCTCTGATGGGATTTCCGGCATGTCATCGAAACCTTCCAGCAGCGCCTTTATATAGAGTCCTGATCCCCCGCAGAGAATGGCCGTGGAATGTGCCCGAAACAGCTCATCAAGCACCTGGCGTGCTTCAAGGCCATACGTGCCTGCGTCGTAGCCGTCATGGATTGATCGCGAGTTAATAAAGTGGTGAGGAACCAGCGCCAGCTCCTCCTTCGACGGCTTGGCCGTGCCTATCTCAAGCTCGCGGAACACCTGCCTGGAGTCGGCCGATACAATGGCGGTACGGAAATGAAGCGCCACGCGGATGGCCAGTGCGGTTTTACCGACGGCCGTTGGGCCAAGCAAGACAATCAGTTTCGGCCGGTTCATGCGCACACGAAATTACAACGGTTCCGCCGCACGGCCACGGTACTTTTTCATAGATTGCAGGAAATACAAATGCCACGGATTGCACGGATTTTCACGGATTAAATACATGATTAAATACACGAACCAGTTCCTCCTCAAGCTCGAAGACATGATCACCGAATCGGACTACATGCTCCGGTACGAAAAGGGTACGTTCAAGTCCGGCTATTGCCTCCTGCGCGACCAGAAAATCATGATCGTCAATAAGTTCTTCACCACGGAGGGAAAGATCAACGTGCTGCTGGAGATTCTCAAAAACGTGGCCCTCAACACAGCGAGGTTCAGCGAAAAAAACCTCAAATTGTACGAAGAACTCCAGCACGAAGAGGTGGGTTCGAATTCTTGAAAGTAACATTCCTAGGCACCGGCACCTCCCAGGGCGTACCTGTCATCGGGTGCACTTGCGACGTCTGCCGCTCCCTCGACTACCGCGACAAACGCCTTCGCACCTCGGTCCATATCGACACCGGCACCACGAGCCTGGTGATCGACACGGGCCCCGACTTTCGCCAACAAATGTTGCGCGAGGGAGTGAAGCGACTCGACGCCGTGCTCTTTACCCACAGCCACAAGGATCATACAGCTGGACTTGATGACGTGCGGGCCTACAACTTTCTCCAAAGCATGGATATGCCCGTCTACGGCCATGAGTCCACGCTCAAGCAAATTACACGGGAGTACGAGTATGTCTTCGAACCACATCGTTACCCGGGCATTCCAAGGCTAAAGCTCCATCCAATCACCGAAGCACCATTCATGGTGGGCGATGTCGCGGTCACTCCATTGCCCGTCATGCATCTCCACATGCCGGTTTTCGGTTTTCGTGTGGGCGATTTTAGTTACATCACAGATGCGAACGATATTCCGACGTCGACCCTGGATCTGCTCCGCGGAACCAAGGTTCTTGTGCTCAACGCATTGCAGCGGGAAAAACACATCTCGCACTTCAATCTCGACGAGGCCGTGGCCATGGCTGAAAAGATCGGCGCAGAACAAACCTGGCTGACTCATCTCAGTCACAAGATGGGATTGCACAGGGAAGTAGAGCTTGAGCTGCCCAAGAGTGTGCGGCTTGCGTACGATGGACTTAGCGTAAGTAGTCGATAGTCGATAGTCCATGGTCCATGGCTTGTTCGCTCTTTATGGTCTATAATACTAACAGAGAATACCATGGACCATCCACTATGGACCCTGCATTGCCATGGACTATCGTCCATGGACTATGGACTCTGCATTGCCATGGACCATCGACCATGGACTATGGGCTTTGCATTGCCATCGACCATCGACTATGGACTATGGACTGAACCGTGCATAACAATTACTACTTTCTCCGTCAGTTGACCGCCGCACTTGATGAACGTGTGCGAAACACACAGATTATTTCCTGCTTCAGCCAGTCTAAGGATGAACTAGTCATTGAGTTTTATTCCAAAGCACAACATCTCTTCCTCGTCGCGAGCCTGCAGCCTGAACTGCAATGCCTAACCTTTCCGGCCACCTTCCACCGGGCCAGAAAGAACAGCATTGACCTCTTCCATGAAATCATCGGGCAAACGGTTCAAGGCGTTCGCCAGTTCAACAACGAGCGCAGCCTGGGACTTCGAATTGGTGAATCGATGCTCTTATTCTTCAAAATGCATGGTAAACAATCCAACGTCATCCTCAGCGGTGCCGAAGGAGTGGTGACCGTTTTCCGCAACAACCTTCCCGCAGACCTCGAACTCAACCCTGACACCCTCGACCGCGATGTCGATTGGAGCCGCCAGGCCTTCGAGGCCAAACAGGAAGACCTCAAGTCACTCTATTTTACTTTCGGCAGGCCAGTGTGGGAACACCTCAACGCGCTTGGATTTTCCGGGGCGTCGACGGAAGATCGATGGAAGCTGATCGAAGAAACCCGTCGCCAATTGGAGAATCCAAATCAGTTTTTCCTCACAGATGAAGGGACTCCGAAGCTCACCCTGTTCAAGGGCCCAGCCGTCACCGCACAATTCAACAGCCCCCTTGAGGCAGTCACGCAACTATACCGGGTCTTTCACTCCCAAACAGATTTCCAACTGGCGAAGAAGGAATGCCTGGAGATCGTTCATCGGCTAATCAAGCAAAGTGAGAACGCGGTTTCACGAACTGCCACCTTACTACAAAATGCAGAACAAGATGCTCCCTATCATCGTTGGGCAGATGTCCTGATGGCCAACCTTCACCAGATTCCCCGGGGCGTCGCCTCCATTGAGTTGGAAGACTATCACAACCCGGGGCGGATGATCACGATCCCATTGAAAGGCAACCTGACACCGCAACGTCTTGCTGAAGACTACTACCGCAAGGCTCGCAGCAGGGCTACCGGGCAGAAGAAAGCTGAAGAAACCCTGAAGCAGAAATCGTCTGAATTGGCAGTACTAAGAATTGACGAAGAGGCTATTCGCTCCGCCAGTGACCTCACGACGCTGGAGCCATTTGTTCTAAAGTATGTCGGGCATGAGATCGAAAAGAAAAAGAAACTAGAGCTCCCCTACCATGAGCACCTTTATAAGGGGTTCACCATCCGGGTCGGAAAGAACGCTTCTGCCAACGACGAGTTAACCTTGAGGCACACGCATAAAGAGGATCTCTGGCTGCACGCGAAAGATACTCCGGGATCTCACGTCGTTATTCGCCACAAGGCAGGCAAACCATTTCCGAAAGAAGTGATTGAATACGCCGCCTCTCTCGCCGCTGCGAATTCAAAAAGGAAAACGGACACTCTCTGCCCCGTGGCGTACACTTCAGCCAAATATGTTCGCAAGCGCAAGGGGGATGCTCCGGGGATGGTAGTGCTGCAGCGGGAGAAAGTGATCCTCGTAGAACCTGCGAGAAATTAGAAACTGGAAATTGGAAACTGGAAGACTCTTCTAATTTCTATTTTCCAGTTTCCAGTTTCTTTTCCACGAAAGCGGCCACTACCGTGTGATTAGAACCGCACGTAGAGCGTTGCGCCGTTGAGTGACGGCACCAACCTTATCGACGTGGCTCGCGCTGACCTTGGACTTGCATTGTACAGTTCAATGGCATTCTTCACGTGCCTCTTGTACCCATTGCTGAATGAAATGCCGCCGATGAGCAAGAAGGCTGCACCACTGGCTGCCAATCCCCATTGCGGCTCTTGCTTGCCTCCAATCGCTTGCCCAATGGGGTAGCCGATCAATATGCCGGAGACAAAACCAACAACTTGTGCCCCATTCATGTTTGCCCTTGCCCTTGCGGCTTCGGCATGAGAGGCTGGGTTGCTTTCCAGGATTGAGAGTATGTCCCGTTCGCTCATCTTGACGGAACCTTTCCAATAGCGGTTTCGCTCCATCCGGATTGTATCCTTCCGTAAAGTCGTGTCGGATCTTTCCCTCACTTTCATTTCAAACGCCTTCGATGACTTCTCCGAATTCGGCTTCAGGTATTTCGATTTCAGGTATATGCCAATCCCGTTATTCCGAAGATGATCAATGGTGGCGGAATCGGGAGCGTCGCCCCAGAAAGTCATCGACCTGATTTCGTTGAAGTTGTAAGGTCCGTCTTTGGTGATCACATGGATGTCGGTGGTTGAAGTCATTTCGGTTGTGATCTCTGACAACACAACGAACTTGATCTTCACCGTCTGTGCCAGGAGGGGACAGGCAGTCGATAGCATGAAGAGGAGAGTCAATGCCTTCATCTATCCATCAAGTTAGGAGAAGAAATTAGAAATTCGAAATCAGAAATTGGGAGGAGGCTCTAAAGTGAGGGAGTACTCCTTCGCTTGAGAAAGAAATTAGAAACTGGAAATTAGAAATTGGAGGACTCCTCTAGTTTCCAATTTCCAGTTTCCAATTTCCACGAAACCGAAGGCTGAGACCTTGGAGTTGCCTACTTTACTACGTGCACCTTGATCATATTTGTACGATTCCGCTCGTGAATCGGCATCGACGCAAGAATAATAAACACGTCACCAGATTTCACGTGCCCATCATTTTTAAGGATTTCCTCCACGTCGGCAATCGTTTCGTCGGTGGAGGTTTGCTTTTCGTAGTAGTAGGCCCGCGTTGCCCATACCAGGTTCATCTGGTTGAGAATGCTGCGGTTGCTGGTAAAGACGAAGATGCTTGCGTTGGGTCGGTGTGAGGAGGACTTCATGGCAGAGTACCCGCTGGCCGTCATGCCCACGATGGCTTTGGCGTTTATTTCCTTGGCCAATTTGCACGCGGCCAGCACCAGGCTGTCGTTGGTGAAAATCGGCGAGTGCGTATCCACATCGCGAAAGCGATAGTAAACATTGGCTTGTTTTTCCACGGACGTAATCGTCCTCACCATACTCCGGATCACTTCAAGGGGATACTTGCCGGCGGCCGTTTCAGCCGACAACATGAGCGCGTCGGCACCGTCCATTACTGCGTTGGCCACATCATTAGTCTCCGCGCGCGTCGGGCGTGGGTTGTCAATCATGCTCTCCATCATCTGTGTGGCGACGATGACAGGTTTGCCAAGCCGGTTGCACTTCTCCACCAGCATCTTCTGGACCATGGGCACTTCCTCCAGCCAGATTTCAACGCCAAGGTCGCCGCGGGCCACCATCACACCGTCGGTAGCGTGGAGCACAGCGTCGATGTTCTCAAGGGCCTCAGGCTTCTCGATCTTGGCGATGATTTTTGACGTCGCGTTATTCTCTTCAATAATACCTCGCAGGATGTCGATGTCTTTTGCCTTTCGTACGAAGCTCAGGGCAATCCAGTCCAGGTTGTTCTTCAGCCCGAACATGAGGTCTTCCATGTCTTTGTCGGTAAGGGAGGGCGCCGACACTTTCGAGTAGGGCAGGTTGATGCCTTTGCGTGATTTGAGCGGGCCGCCATACACGACTTCGCAGACCACCTCGATATCGCGCACCTCTTTCACTTTCAATTCAATCTTTCCGTCGTCGATCAGCACCATGTCGCCGATCTTGACATCGTTAGGCAGGCCCTGGTAGCTCGTGCTCACGATCTCATGCGTGCCGACCAGCTCACGGGTCGTGATGATGAGCTCGGAGCGTGGCTCCAGCACCGTTCCCTCCTTCACCTCGTTAACACGGATTTTTGGACCCTGCAGATCTTGCAGCAGTGCGATGTGGGTTCCCAGTTCCTGGTTAATCTCGCGGACGAAGTCGATCACCTTCTGGTGGTCGGCGTGCTTGCCGTGTGAAAAGTTCAGTCGAAAAACATCGACGCCTTCTTTGGCCAAAGCGCGTAGCATTTCCCTGGAGTTGGAAGCAGGTCCGACGGTGGCGACGATCTTGGTCTTGTTGTAGGTAATTTTTTCCATTGTTAGGATAGGCCCCGATTAGCGTCTGGGGGAAAAGGGACTAGAGGATGAAGGTCTCCTTTGATTTCAGGGCCGACAAAGGTATCAAAGCAGCCAATTCGACGGAAGGAACCTGGCGCAAGAATTGAAGCAATCGATTGCTGGACAAGTTTTCCTCGCTTTGCGTCATCAGAACGTAATCAAAATGGGGGAATTCAGGCACCAGGGCCGGAAGTGCACCACTGTTCTGCTCGCCTGCGGAACTTTCTGAGTCCGCGGCTTTGTTTCGAAAGAGGTGGAGCGTGTTCAGGGGCGTTACGTGGGCAAAGTGGTCATACAAGGCGATGCCTTTGCGATGGTGAACCTCAAGGTCTTTCTGTCGCACCAGGTGTGTCTGCAAAAGTTGATTGAGATGCCAGGCCAACTTGTACCCTTTTAAGGATGCGCGAATGCCCACCAACTCGAAGTTAAACGAGTACTCAATTTCAAGCTTGTTTTTCCTGATTTTGCCACTCATGGACGGCAGGCGCGGAAAAGTGAAAAGTTTGACAATATGGCCCTAAATCTCTTACTTTGCGCAGATTTTTGAAATCCTTAAACCTTACAATCATGTCGGACATCGCACAAAAAGTTAAGCAAATCATTATCGACAAGCTCGGCGTCGAAGAGTCGGAAGTCACCCCGGAGGCAAGTTTCACCAACGACCTTGGTGCAGACTCGCTGGATACCGTCGAGCTGATTATGGAGTTCGAGAAGGAGTTTAACATTTCGATTCCGGACGACCAGGCTGAAAACATCGCCACGGTAGGCCAGGCCATCGCTTACCTCGAGCAGAACGCAGGGAAGAAATAACCGGAGGTTCTCCGGTTCGACATCGTATGAATTTGAAACGGGTTGTAGTTACTGGGATTGGTGCCCTCACGCCGATCGGAAACACCCTTTCCGAGTATTGGGAAGGACTGAAGTCCGGTCGAAGCGGAGCGGCTCCCATTACTCACTTCGACGCCACCCTATTCAAAACCCGGTTCGCCTGTGAAGTGAAAGGCTTCGACGCCACACGCTTCATGGATCGCAAGGAAGCCCGAAAGCTCGACCCATCCACACAGTACGCCCTCGTCGCCACCGACGAAGCCATCAAGCACTCCGGCCTGCCCCTCGACAAAGTCGATCACGACCGTGTCGGTGTGATCTGGGGTTCAGGCATCGGCGGCTTGCTCACCTTCCAGGAGGAAGTGAAGGCTTTCGCCAAGGGCGACGGAACCCCGCGCTTCAATCCCTTCTTCATTCCGAAAATGATTCCCGACATCAGCGCCGGGCACATCTCGATCAAGTATGGTTTTCGCGGCCCGAACTACGCTGTCGTGTCTGCTTGCGCCACGTCGACGCACGCCATCTACGACGCCTACACACACCTTCGGCTCGGCAAGGCAGACGTCTTCGTCACCGGCGGTTCCGAGGCGGCTGTATGCGAGGCCGGCGTCGGCGGATTTAACGCGATGAAGGCGCTGTCCGAACGCAACGATTCACCGGCTACCGCCTCACGTCCCTACGACAAGGACCGCGACGGGTTTGTGCTCGGTGAAGGCGCCGGCGCACTGATCCTGGAAGAATACGAACACGCAAAGGCACGAGGCGCCAAAATATACGCCGAGATACTCGGCGGCGGCATGTCGGCCGATGCCTATCACATCACCGCACCACACCCCGAGGGCGCAGGCATCACACGCGTGATGAAGTATGCCCTTGATGATGCGGGGATCAAGGCTACCGACATCGACTACGTCAACACGCATGGCACCTCCACCCCGCTCGGCGACATCGGTGAGATAAAAGCCATACAACAGGTGTTTGGAGCGCACGCTCAAAAACTCAACATCAGTTCCACCAAATCGATGACAGGCCACCTCCTGGGCGCCGCGGGTGCTGTCGAAGTCATCGCTTGCATTCTCGCCATCACTGAAGGCATCGTCCCGCCCACGATCAACCACTTCACCGACGACGAAGGCCTCGATTCCACCCTTAACCTGACATTTAATAAAGCCCAGAAGCGCAACGTCAACATTGCTCTCAGCAATACGTTTGGCTTCGGTGGCCATAACGCCTCGATCATCATCAAGAAACCTTCGTAAGACACCGTGTGTGGAACTTACTGAAATTCCCGGGGCTTAGTTCAAAGAAAGAAGAGCGGAAACTGATTACCGCCATCCAGACGATCACCGGGTTTAGCCCGTCGAACCTCTCCCTGTACAAACTCGCCATCCTCCACACGAGCAGGGCAAAAGAGTCCAACGGCTACCGCGAATCCAACGAACGACTCGAGTACCTCGGCGATGCCATCCTCGGCGCAGCGGTCGCAGATTATCTTTTCAAGAAATACCCGTTCAAGGACGAAGGTTTCCTCACCGAAATTCGATCGCGCATCGTCAACCGCGACTCGCTGAACCTCCTGGCCCGGAAGATGGGCGTCAACCACATTGTGCTGTTCGACCAAAAGAACGCTCAACTCCAGCGCGTGGTGCTGGGCAACACCCTGGAAGCCATCGTGGGCGCTGTGTACCTGGACAAAGGCTACCTGCGTTGCAAGAAATTTGTCATCGAAAAACTCGTCCAACCACATTTCGACCTGGAGGTTGTGGTACAAACCAATCTGAACTATAAGTCCAAGTTAATCGAATGGACACAGCGGAATGGGAAGAGCGTCCGGTTTGACCTCATCGACATCAAGAAAGAAAGGAATCAGAAGGAGTTTGCCATCCAGGTATTCGTTGCCGATGAACCGATGGGGATGGGATATGGTTTTACAAAGAAACGGGCGGAACAAGACGCTGCCCAGAAGTCCTGTCAGCAATTAAACCTCGAATGACCCGCCTGACCCTTGCCGGTGCAACCCTGAACCAGGTTCCCCTGGACTGGGAGAACAACACGTCTAACATCCGTGCCGTACTCAGCGAGGCAAAGAAACAAAAGGTTGATCTACTCCTCTGCCCCGAGCTGGTCATCACGGGCTACGGGTGTGAAGACGCGTTCCTCAGTGAATGGCTTTCGGCCACTGCCTGGGAGAAACTGATGGAATTGGTTCCCCTGTGCGAGGGCCTCACCGCCTGCCTGGGGTTGCCTATCCGCATCGACGGGAAGACCTATAACGGCGTGTGCGTCGTGCGCGACAAAAAAATCCTTGGCATTACGCTTAAACAAAATCTGGCCAACGAAGGAGTGCACTATGAACCGAGATGGTTTGTCCCATGGCTGGCGGGGAAAGTGGTAGAGTTGCAGAAAGGAAAAGAGACGGTGCGGGTCGGCGACCTGGTCTACGAGTTGCCGGGGTTCAGCTTTGGCTTTGAGATTTGTGAAGATGCGTGGAGCAAAGACCGGCCGGGTCACCGGCTTCTGAAGCGGGGTGTGAACGTGATTCTCAATCCAAGCGCAAGCCACTTCGCCATGGGCAAGGCCCCCACGCGCGAAAAGGAAGTGATCGTTGACGGTTCGTCGCACTTTGATTGTGTTTACCTGTTCGTCAACCACCTTGGTAACGAATCGGGTCGCATGATCTACGACGGCGACATTGTGTTTGGGCAGAAAGGAAAATTGTTGGCACTGAATAACCGCCTGTCGTTCAAGCCCTGGAATTTGTTGGCCCTGGCCGTCGACACTGAAGACGAAAGTCGTTCTGAAAGGAAACCAATTACCGACGGTCGCGACCGCAACGATGAGTTCGCCCGCGCAGCTTCCCTGGCGCTGTTCGACTATTTGCGAAAGAGCCGGGCGTCCGGCTTTGTTCTTAGCCTGAGCGGCGGGGCCGACTCCGCTTGTTGCGCTGTGTTGGTGGCCGAGATGGTTAAGCGATGCAGTACTGAATTGGGATGGAGTCAATTTTGGAAAGCATTGGGTCGCGATCCGTCAAAGATGCCTTCAAAGTTACCCGATGCAGTCGGGGAACTTCTTACCTGTGCGTACCAGTCAACGCGCAACTCATCGAAGGAAACCATGGAGGCTGCACGCAGATTGTCAGAATCGATCGGCGCCACCTATCATGCCTGGTCTGTGGATGAAGAGACCGCTTCTTACCAGGCGAAGATCGAAAAGGCATTGGGCCGCAAGCTCTCCTGGGAGACTGACGACATCGCGATGCAAAACATCCAGGCCCGCTCCCGCTCGCCGATCATTTGGATGTTGGCCAACGTGAAACGCTGCCTCCTCCTCACCACTTCCAATCGCAGCGAAGGGGCCGTCGGTTATGCCACCATGGACGGCGACACGAGTGGCAGCCTCGCACCGCTCGCCGGTGTCGACAAGCCGTTTATCCTGGAGTGGTTACGCTGGGCCGAAACAGAACTGGGGTATTCCGGGTTGGGGGCAGTCAACAGTCAAACGCCAACCGCGGAACTTCGCCCGGCCGACCGGGCCCAGTCGGACGAAAGCGATCTTATGCCCTACCCTGTGCTTGTCGCTATTGAGCGCCTTGCCATCGGCAAGCGGCTGTCACCCGCCGAGGTATATGCACGGTTGAAAAAAGATTATGACGGGGAGACGCTGAAAGGATGGGTGCGCACGTTTTACCGGTTATGGTCTGCCCATCAATGGAAGCGCGAGCGTCTTGCCCCCTCTTTTCACCTCGATGATTTCAATGTCGATCCACGCAGCTGGTGCCGGTTCCCGATACTCTCGGGTAGTTTTAGGGAAGAACTCGAAGCACTCTAGTGACAATGCGGCCATGTGGAAGGGAGTACACCAAGCTCCAAGTACCGAGCACCAAGCTCCAAGCTCCAAAACAACCACGACACTACGACACCACGACACCACGACACCCTACTTGCCTGCGGCAATTTTCAGCATATATTTGCACCCTGTAAAATGCGTTCAAACGGATGAATACACTGAACTTCATAATCTGGACAGGTAGTCCCGAGCTATTTTCATTTGACTCGCCGATCGGCGAGATTTCCCTCCGATGGTATGGAATCCTGTTCGCCCTGGGATTTTTGTTAAGCCAGCAACTGCTTTACTTCATCCATCGCCGGGAAGGCAAACCTGACAGTGATGTGGAAACACTGACGATCTACATGATCGTTGCCACCATAATCGGTGCCCGCCTCGGACACGTCATTTTCTACCAGCCGGAAATTATTTGGCAGGATCCCCTTGGCGTCATTTTACCCTTTGAGTTTTCGCCAAACTTTCGCTTTACCGGCCTGCAGGGATTGGCCAGTCACGGTGCCGCCATCGGCATCCTGTTCGCGCTTTGGTTGTACTCCAGGCAAAAGGTGAAGGTGCTTGCTGAAGATGGCAAGACGGTACTTCGCACTGAGCGGCGGCCCAATCAAAACTATCTCCAGGTGTTGGATCGGATTGTCATCCTTGTGGCGCTTACCGGGTGCCTTATTCGTCTTGGAAACTTTTTCAATTCCGAGATCCTTGGCAAACCGACAGACCTTCCGATCGGAATTGTGTTTGCCCAGCAGGCCCATCGCGCCGTGATGGGAGACCGGTCGAGGTCGTCGAATCCTGTAGAAGCCGCTACCATCAAAGCAGACCCCGAAGGAGTTGCCGGCGGCGGGAAGGTGCCCCTCCTGCTGCTCGTACTTTTCAAGCCCGGTTACACCGAACAAGAGGTTCCCTACTTTATGAATGGTGACTTGCAAGAACGGCTCTACTATTCTCCGGAATCAGTCGAAGGGCCCAAGGGCTTCGGGTTGCGCTACACCACCATTCGCGACGAACAATCAAACCAGGTGCTGGCCCGTGTTATCCTGAACGGAATCCGGCGGCACCCCGCGCAACTCTACGAATCGATTTCCTGCCTCATCCTTTTCGCGTTTCTTTTTGCGTTGTGGAACAAGTACCGCATTAACCTGCCCGAAGGGCGGATTTTCGGGTGGTTCCTCGTGATCCTCTGGTCGCTGCGATTTGCCTACGAGTTCCTGAAAGAGAATCAGGTCTCCTTCGAGGACAAATTACCCCTGAACATGGGACAGCTTCTGAGCATCCCGCTGATTATCATTGGCATCCTCATCCTGGTGAGGTCGTATCGCAAGACCGACAGCGCCGCCTGAAAGGGTCGCAGCAGTCTTGGTAAAAAGGAGGTTTGAGCCGCCATGTTCGGTTGGTCGTTGGGTATCCTGTTGGCTTTTAGCGCGTCCTCCGATGGGGCGGAGGCGGCCGATACCGTCGTGAACAAATCCATCGTCATCGACACTACCGCAGACCGGATTCTTCAGGTCGACCGGATTCTCATTATCGGCAACAAAGTCACCCGCCAGCGCATCATTGAAAGGGAACTTACGCTTAAACCGGGCGACAGCATCAACGCGCGCCGGCTGGATTTTGAGCTCGACTGGGACAAGAAAAAACTGTACAACCTCCGGCTGTTCAACACCGTCTCGGTGCGCGCTCTTGATAAAGGCAATGACCATTTCGATTTGCTGGTCGAGGTCACCGAGCGCTGGTATATCTTCCCGGTTCCCATATTTGAACTGTCCGATCGAAACTTCAACGAGTGGTGGAACAACTACAACCACGACCTCACGCGGGTCAACTATGGTGTCCGCATCTACAAGAACAATTTTCGTGGAAGAAATGAGTCGCTCCGGTTCACGGCCCAGTTTGGGTTCTACCGGAAGTTTGACCTGCAATACCGGATTCCCAACCTCGACAGAAGTCAAAAGCACGGGCTTACCTTCAATTTTGATTTCGGCGCTCCTAGAAACCTCGCCTACCAAACGGTCGACCATCGTCTTGAGTTTGTGAGAGAAAGTAACGTCGTCCGCGAGACGGCCGGCGCCGGCGTCACGTACACCTACCGCAAAACATTTTTCGAGACTCACTCCTTTTCGTATTTCTATCGGACCTCGCATGTAATTGACACCATTCTTGCGCTGAACCCGAACTACTTTGTTGGCCCGAAACCAAATCAGCGGTTTTCCCAGGTGTCCTACTATTTTGTTTCTGAGCACCGCGATGTGGTCATGTACCCATTGAAAGGGTATCAATTCACTGCCTATGTCGCCAAGAGCGGCATACTTCCCAATGATGATGTGAACCAGCTGGAGGTGAACCTGACCTATGCATGGCATCGACCAGTGGGAAAGAAGTACTTCATTTCCAACTTCTCCTCCGTTTTCTGGAGTTCGCCCAACAATCAGCCATACTCCGTGTACGACGCGCTGGGTTACCGAAGCCTTATCGTTCGGGGTTTCGAGAACTTTGTTGTAGAAGGACCAGCGTTCGCCATCAACAAGACAACCTTCAAGCGAAAGATCTTCGGCAAGACCTGGACCATCGAAAAGATGCCACTCGAACAGTTCAACTACTTCCCGCTAGCCATCTATATTAAGGCCTTTGCTGACTTCGGCTATGTGGAGAACTACAACTACTACCAGGAGAAAAACCTGAACACCCGTTTGTCAAACCGGTTGCTCGCCGGGGCCGGGGTTGGTCTCGATTTCGTCACGGTGTACGACCTGGTCATCCGAATGGAATACACCTTTACGCAAGACCAGCGCGGAGGATTCTTCCTGAACGCACGGAAAGAATTTTGACTGTGATTTTCACATGATTTTTTTGATTCGCCTGATTGTCGCGGATGTCGTAACGTACTATCCTTAAATCATGTTCATCAATAAAATCAGGTAAATCAAAGTCAGTACTTCCACACTTTGCGTTTCCCCTTGCGGTTGATTTTATACCAAACACCAACCCGCTTGCCATCCTGGTACTCCCCTTCGTAGCGGAGCGCTCCCGTTTCATCGAAGAACCGCCATTTCCCATGCTCGAGGCCGAGGTGATACGCTCCTTCCTGGAGGAGTAAACCGTTTTCGCCATAGAGGGAAAAGGGTCCTTCCGGGAATCCATTCGCGTAACGAACCTCCCGCTCGAGCTTTCCCGAAGGATGAAAGTGACGCCACAACCCCTCGTAGCGGCTATCGCGGTAGGTGCCCTTCTTTTCCAGCGCCCCTGTGAGATGATAATACCAGGCGGAGTCTTGTAAGGAACCTTTCACCCATTGCTCTCTGCCCTGCTTAACACCGCTCGGATAGAAATAAACCGTTTCGCCGTCAAGCTTTCCGGATTGATAAGACTCTGTTGCGCTCACTGTTCCTGTCGGGTAGTAAAATGTCCATACACCCTGTCTGATTCCCTTCTCCGTCTGGCCCTTCGCCCGTACCGCCCCATTTGAGTAATGATCAACCGTGTCTAAGGGCTGCGCCAACGCACATCCTGAAATCAGCATGTAAACCATCACAAAAACCGGCGCGATCCCTTTCATGTCCATCTGGTTCCTCAAGGTAAACTTACCGCGAATAAAACGGATCAATGGCACGACTCCTCCTCCTGCTAATGCTTAGTCCGGCGCTCGGTCAGAGTGTATCCACACGGATGGGGGCAAGATCCGCAGCCCTTGGAAATGCAAGTCTCACCCTGCGCGACGAAGCGGTTCTCTTTAACAACGTGGGTGCGCTTGGCTGGTTGGATAACCCTTCGGCATTTTTCGCATCCGAGGCCACCCCAACCCTACCCGGCGCCAACCGCGTTGCCGCCGCGATCCAGGTGCCCACAACCCTTGGCGTGCTGGCGGCAGGGGCCTTCCGCTTTGGCGACAATTTGTATAGTGAGCAGATGTTGATGGCTGGGTATGGCCATCGAGTCGGCTCAACCTCGCTCGGTGTAAAGACAAGCCTTGTGCAATACAGGGCGGATGGATTTGAAACCCGCACGGCAATGACCGTCGACGTTGGTGGACTTACCCGGCTGACGCCGGCATGGACAGTCGCCGCGAACCTCTGTAACCTTACCCAGGCCAGCATGGCCGGCGAAACGCTGCCCGTGATTCTCTCCCTGGCCAGCAGCTGGCAATCAGATAAATTTCTCGTCACTGCGGAATTGGAGAAACGCCTCGACGCGGCGGTACAAATCAAAGGCGGTGCTGAGTTCACGCTGCGGCGAAAACTCTTCATTCGAACGGGCTTCGGCCTTCAGCCTGTCCGCTTGAGTTTCGGCCTCGGAGCCCGGGCTAAGCGCTTGGCATTAGACTTCTCAACCGTCTACCAGCGATCTTTTGATTTCACGTACCAGGCCTCCGCGGGATACGCCATTTCAAAAAAGAAAAAATGATGAAGTGGCTGATCATCCTGCTCACGAGTCTGACGCAGCTATGCCTGGCTCAAGAGGAGCCCGACCGTCAAGAAATGTTGGACCGGCTTGCAGATGAACTATTGTCGACTGCCGACGGAGATGCGAGTTATGAAGAGCTTTATGAAACCCTCACCCACCTGCTGGCCAACCCGGTTGACATCAACCGGGTCTCACGCGAACAGTTGATGGCTATCTTAATATTAACGGAACCGGAGATCAACGCCTTTCTTCTCTTTCGAAATACCACGGGCCCATTCATCAGCGCACTGGAATTGCAGGCAATACCTGGGTGGTCAATGGCCACTGTAAAGAAGTTACTTCCCTTCGTCAGGGTGGTCAACCCGGCATCCCGGCTGGACACACGCATACTGCAGCGAATGGTATCGGAATCAAATCAATACCTGGTCTTCCGCTACGAGCGAACGCTCGAGACCCAAAAGGGGTACCGGGAATCCACGGACAGCAGTCAGCGGTATGCCGGACTCGCTGGCAAATATTACCTCCGCCTCCGTGTAGCCCGATCCAACGACTTCAGCGTCGGCCTTACTGCCGAGAAAGATCCAGGTGAGCCATTCTCGTGGAGCCCATCAAAACATTTGTATGGGTTCGACTACTACTCATATCATTTACAACTGATTCGGAAGGGGTTCCTGGAAAACTTAATCCTCGGCGACTACCAATGCCAGTTCGGTCAAGGCCTGCAATTCGGAAGTGCATTCGGGCTTGGAAAGACAGCGCAAACGATAACCGGAATTCGCCGGAGCAACCTGGGTTTCCTTCCTTACATATCGGCGAATGAGAGCTTCTTTCTTCGGGGAGCAGCCGTCACGGCAAGGCTTGCCAAAGAACTTAAGGTCCACGCCTTCGCCTCTGTGCGCCAAAGTGACGCTGTAGCTGGCGAGGGCACAGGTGTAACATCCATGCCTCAAAGCGGATTGCACCGGACCGCCGCGGAACAACTATCGCGAGAGAGGTTACCAGATCGGGACATCGGACTCTCCTTACAATACCAAACTGAGAGGGTTGATGCCGGTATCATCCTTCATCAGAAAAACCTCGGCACTACATTCAATCCATCTTCCTCTCCCTTCAATCGATTTCAATTCCAGGGAAGTGGCTATCGAAACGCAGGCGGTTACTTCAATGTCTCGGTAGCCAACGTCTCTTTCTTTAGTGAGGTGGCAAAGACCCTGTCGCACGGATGGGCGGTTACGGCCGGCGTGCTTGGCAACCTTGGCCGCACACTGGAGATGGCCTGGCTCTACAGAAAATTTGACTCGGATTATTATTCTTCCTATTCCAACGCGATCAGCGAAGGGTCTGCGCCGGAAAATGAACAGGGACTCTACTGGGGGTTTCGCTTCACGCCGACAAGGAGACTTGTTGCCAGCGGGTACCTGGATGTGTTTCAATTCCCCTGGCTGCGATACCGGCTCTACCGGCCGTCGGATGGATACGAGTGGCTGTTGCGCCTCGACTACTCCCCTTCGAAAACAACGAGGTTTTTCATCCAGGTTCGGGAAGAAGTGAAAGAACGCAATGCAGGTTCGGAAGGGCCCGGATACCGCGTTGCCGAGGGTCGCCGCACAAACTTCTGGCTGAACGGTGAGTTTGTTGTCTCACCCGCGCTGACGCTGAAGGGAAGAATACAGGCCAGCCGTTACCTCCTGGCGGGGCAATCCACCGCTGGACACGCCGTGGTTCAAGAGCTAACCTGGAAACGACGGAAGTTCTCAATCACTGCTCGTTACGCCCTCTTTGACACCGATGACTACGATAACCGGCAGTATGTCTATGAAAAGGACGTCTGGTTGGCCACCTCCCTCCCTGCGTATGAGGGTTCAGGCTTGCGCACGTATGTTTTAGTGCATTATTCAATTTCAAGGCATGTTGATCTGTGGGGCCGATGGTCGCGCACCTGGTACGCCGACCGCCATGAGATCGGGAGCGGAGGTGACCTGATCGACGGAAATGCGCGAAATGATGTTAAATTTCAGGTTCGAATCAGGCCGTAGGCTTGGTTGACCTGATGATCCTCTATGCACGGCGCAGCGCAGATAACCCCCGAAGTCGGACTGGTCATGGCGATCGGTCTGGCGATCTTTGTGGTTGTCTATCGCCTGATCTTTAGAAAACCACGCCGATAGGTTCACAATAATCAGACCCCAGTTGCATTTTACGCAACTCTCTGCTTAGCTTAACGAACTGATAACGTTACGCTTAACCCTGAGGGGTTACTTTTGAATCTAAACAGAACCTACTTATGAGAAAGATCAATCTGCTGCTCGTATTGATCCTCCTGTCGCTGCTTCTGCTTTCGGCAGGCACCATCGCCTTCGGTCAAACCACAAAGAAGACACTGGAAATTCCGGAGTTCAAAGCCATCTATGTGAACTCCAGTTATACGGTAATGCTGAAACAGACCAACAAACAGGAAGTTGTGGTCGAGGCGCTAACGGAGATATTCGACGTATCGGAGTTTAAAGTTGAGAATGGTATTCTCATGATTAACATCGAAAAAAAGCCGGAGACCGCCAGCAAGAGCATTTGGGGAAAGCTTGATGACATCAAACTGAATCCCACCATGAAGGTGTACATCAGCATGAAGAACGTAAACGAACTGCGCGTGAATGGCGCAGGAAAAATTCTTTCTGAGAATTCAATTTCCGCCGATCAACTCCTGGTGGGCTTGGCAGGTACCGGTTCGATGGATGTGGACATCAAGGGCAACGCCGTGACGGTAGAATTGAGTGGGGCTGGAACAATGACGCTGCGCGGTTATGCCACTTCACTCACCGGATCGTTGTCGGGAGTCGGCACTTTAAAAGCATTTGAATGCCCACTGGAGACCGTTAACCTGAAGGTTAGCGGCACAGGTGGTGCAGAACTGAACGCTACCAACAATGCCGATGTCTTTGTTTTCGGCTCGGGGGCTGTCAAGCTCAAAGGCAACACCAAGACCCTGATGAAGAAAATCTACGGTTCAGGTTCTGTCGAGCGCGCCTACTAATCACTCGCGCTGAAACCATTTCTCGCATCGGTCATACAGGCGGCTCCTGTCTTCTTTGACAAGAAAGCCACGCTTCAAAAACTGGGGCAATTTATTCGCACCGCTTCCCGCGAGAAGTCGCGGTTGATGCTGTTTCCAGAAGTGATCATTCCAGGCTATCCGCGTGGCCTGATCTTTGGAACCGCTGTTGGAGGCCGGACTCCGGAGGGGCGGGAAATGTTCCTTCGGTATTGGGAAAACGCCATTGAAGTGCCCGGACCCGAAACACAGCAACTCGCCAAGTGGGCGAAAGAGGCAAAGGCCTACATAGCCGTCGGCGTCACCGAGAGAGACACCACCAGCGATACGCTGTATTGTACGCTCCTTTACTTTTCTCCACAGGGAAAGCTGATTCACCGTCACCGGAAGATCAAGCCAACGGCTGCTGAGCGGATCGTGTGGGGCGAAGGCGATGGCACAGACTTGAATGTGCTCGATACTGATCTTGGTAAACTCGGTGGTTTGATTTGTTGGGAGAACTACATGCCGTTGGCCCGCATGGCCTTGTATTCCCAGGGACTGGAAATCTATCTCGCCCCAACGGCAGATTGCCGCGACAGCTGGCAGGCTACCCTAGCACATATCGCCTGCGAGGGGCGCTGCTTTGTACTCGGTTGCAATCAGTACCTTACCAAACAGCACTACCCCGCCGACTTGAGAAAAAAATTGATCGTCGACCATCCTTCTCTTCCCAGTTCCGGTGGGAGCGTAATTTTCGGACCGCTGGGTAAACCACTTGCGGGCCCGGTTTTTGGTAAAGAGGCCATCCTCACCGCCGAGATCGATGCACGCGAAATCATCAAGGCGAAAATGGACTTTGACGTCATCGGCCATTACAACCGCCCGGATGTGTTCGACTTTAGCTGGAAGAAAAAGCCGTGACGACAGCAGAAACAATTGATGCCTTCTATCGGGCCTTCCAGGAGCGTGACTGGAAGCGGATGAACGCCTGTTATCATGACAAGGTTGTCTTCAGTGATCCTGTATTCCCAAACCTTCCGGGTGACCAGGCGAGGGCTATGTGGCACATGCTGACTACGGCTGGCCGTGACCTGAAGGTGACGTACAGCGGGATTACAAGCCAAGGCAACACGGGTTCTGCGCATTGGGAGGCTTGGTATACATTTTCAAAGACGGGCGCGAAGGTTCACAACATCATCGACGCAGAATTTGAATTCAGCGATGGCAAAATCATCCGGCACATCGACACGTTTGACTTGCGGAGATGGGCGGGTATGGCATTGGGGGTGCCTGGGAAACTTCTCGGATGGACGCCGTGGATGCAGGGGAAAATCCGTGCTACCGCGGCATCAAGTCTTGCCCGTTTCTGTGCGCAGCACCCCGAGTACCTGGGCAATCAAAATGAGCCTCGAAGGGGCTAATTGCCGTTTTCAGGGCCGTTTAGGGCCTTACAAATCGACAGAAAACCCTTGCACATTTGGATTTTTTCTATATTTGCGGGGTTAATTAGTAATCGTTCTCTGTCGGCACATAGGTTTCCTGGTACTACAGTTGAGATTATTGGATTAACGGAACTTTAATTATTAACTAATTTCAACAGTACGATGAACATTTATGTTGCCAACATTCCCTGGAAAGCCACGGAAGATCAGCTCAAAGCTCACTTTTCCTCTTTCGGGGAAGTAACGTCCGCAAAAATCATCATGGACAAAGTCACCCAGCGCAGCCGCGGGTTTGGTTTTGTTGAGATGGCCGACGATGGCTCCGCTCGCCAGGCGATCACAAGCTTGAACGGCGCCGACTTCCTGGGTAAAAACCTGGTGGTCAATGAGGCGCGTCCCCGTGAAGAGCGCCCCAACTTCCGCAGCAACAACGGCGGCTTCCGCAGAGAAGGATAATTTCCTGCGCGTAGCTACTAGCTAGGATATTCAATGCCCCGACAAGTCGGGGCATTTTTTTTGCCCTTACCGATCGTAACGGTCAGGGTCGAACATCGACAGGTCCACTTCAGGCTTTTTGCCTTGCACCAACTGGGAGATTAGGTGCCCTGTTCCCGGACCCAGGCTTAATCCCATCATCGAGTGGCCAGTTGCCACGAGCACATTGTCGCGCTGCCGGGTGCGACCGATGTACGGCAAACCATCTGGCGAACAAGGTCTCAGCCCGTGCCATACGTCTTTTGCTTCCGGCAAAGCCACTTTCATCTCGGGATAATATTTAGGAATTGAATTCACGATTCCCCGCACTCGGTTCATGTTCACACGATGATCTATTCCCGTGATTTCCATAGTGCCGCCGAACCGCAAGTCGGCGCCCATCGGCGTTACTGCCACCCGGGCTTCCAAAAAAATGGTAGGAATACGCGTGTTGCGCGGAGGGTTCTTCACCATGAAACTGTAGCCCTTCCCAGCTTGCATCGGCAACGTCAATCCAAAACCCCTGGCCACTTGGCCTGACCATGAGCCGGCAGCGAGCACCCACTGATCTGCACTCACCTCGCCGCGCGTGGTTCGCAGCGCACGCACTCGCTTCCCCTCAGTAACCATTGATTCCACTTCCTTGTTCGTTTCGATGACCACCCCTTCCTTGCGCAAAAGCGCAATCAGGTTGCGCACCAGCAAGTGCGGAGTTACGTGGGCATCGCCAGGGTAGTACACTCCCCCGCGAGCAGTTACACGAACGTCGGGCTCGAGGGCTTGTACCTCATCCGGGCCAAGAACTTTCGCCTCTATGCCAAGCGATTTGGCAACGTGTGCAGTTTCCTCCTCCTCATGTGCCAAGGATGCTTCGTGATAGAGCATAAGTAAACCACGTTCGTGGAAGCCGAAATCAAAAGGCAGATCGCCCGACAATTGTTGATACATTTTCTTGCTGAACAAACTGAGGCTGCTCAGTGCCGTCGCACTCCGCTTCACATGGCCTTCGTTGGCATGTCGGTAGAATTTCCATCCCCAGTCAAGCAACTCCCTGCTCAGCCGAGGGCGAACATAAAAGGGACTTTCTGAATCAAACATCCAACGAATACCCTTGGCAATCATGCCCGGAGCGGCCAGCGGAACAAAATGACTGGGCACGATCATCCCCGCGTTCCCAAAGGAGCAACCATCTGAAAGATCACCGCGATCAAGAATGGTAGCGTCGAACCCGGCTTTCTTTAAGAAGTAGGCAGTACTCAAGCCTACTATTCCGCCACCGATGATACCTACACGTTGAGACATGTGTCAGATCACCTGGAAACCGTATGCGTACGGATCATCCTCCGGGTCGATGGAGATCGTGTTGAGCCCATACACACGCGCCCATCCTTCCACGCTCGGGATGATGGCAGGCAGATCACCGAGTGTAGTTACTTCCTCCACGCGGCCGATGAACTTTGAACCGATGATGCTTTCATGTACGAACTCTTCGCCGGCCTTGATCCGACCGCGTGCATGCCATTGGGCAAGACGCGCTGAGGTCCCCGTGCCGCACGGCGAGCGGTCGATGGCCTTGTCCCCGTAGAAAACAGCGTTGCGGGCTGTGGCCTTGGGGTCAATCGTCTTGCCGGTCCAGAGAATGTGAGAGCACTTGGTAATCGTCGGGTTCTCCGGATGTACAAAGGTGTGGTGCTTGTTAATCTCTTTCCGAAGTTCACGGCTCCAACTCACCAACTGATCAGCCGTGTAGTGCTCAAGGCCTTTGAAGTTTTTCTGCACATCGACAATGGCATAGAAATTCCCGCCATAGGCCACGTCGAGGGTCAATTCGCCCAAGTCAGGACAAGCAGCGGTAATATCCTTTGCCGCAAGAAACGCCTTGACGTTCCTAATCTTCACGGACTTCACCTTTCCCCCCTCCTGCTTGTATTCAATCCTCACCAGTCCGGCCGGGACTTCGAGGTTTAAGACTCCAGGGGTTTTCGGCACGACGAGACCATGCTCTATTGCAATGGTAACCGTCCCGATCGTGCCATGACCGCACATCGGCAGGCATCCGCTTGTTTCAATGAACAACACGCCGATGTCATTCGCCGGATCAACGGGTGGATACAGGATGCTGCCGCTCATCATGTCGTGCCCCCTCGGTTCAAACATCAGGCCCTTGCGGATCCAATCAAACTCCCGGAGGAAGTGCTGGCGCTTTTCGCTCATGTTCTTGCCCTCGAGGATTGGACCCCCTCCAGCTACCACCCGCACCGGGTTGCCGCACGTGTGGGCGTCAATGCAGAAAAACGTCTTGGCCGCCATGATTACTTCGTCCAGTTGTTGTTAAGCAGCCTCCAGATACCGAGTGGGTTTTTGTCTTGCAGCTCGGCGGGGAGCAAGTCGTGGGGAAAATTCTGAAAACTCAGCGGCCTCACCCAACGTTTCGCGGCGTCGATGCCGACGGAAGTAAAACGGGAATCGGTCGTTGCCGGAAACGGGCCGCCGTGGTGCATCGAAGGGCACACCTCTACGCCGGTGGGAACCCCATTGATGATAAGCCTGCCGACCCGGTCGCCCACTTTTTGAATGAAGTCCTTGTATTCAGGCAACTCGGATTCTTCGCCGATGATGGTTGCGGTTAGTTGTCCCGGAATGGCATCAAGGGCCTTAAAGAGTTCGTCTTTTGATTTCGAAACTACCAGCAACGAGTAGGGGCCGAAGACCTCTTCGACAAGTGCCGGGTTCGCGAGAAAATCGGAAGCGGCAACGGTCGCCACCGTGGGTATACCTTGGTTAGTTGTTGCCTTTGTATCGGATTCCGCAACGAGGGAAACACCTTTCTCTTTCAATGCCTTGCCACGATTTTTGATGAAGTTCTCTGCAATTCCGGGATGAAGCATAGTGCCAGGTGCTACGGCTCGGATCTTTGCTGCCAATACCTTCTTGAATTCCTCCAGGTCGCTGTTCTCTGTGGACAACATTAAGCCAGGGTTCGTGCAAAACTGTCCGACACCCTGCGTAATCGACGCGGCATACATTTCAGCCACCTTTTCCTTTCGGGCTTTGAGTGCGCCGGGTAAAATAAATACCGGGTTGATCGATCCCATTTCTGCGAACACGGGGATGGGTTCTTTCCTGGCCGTCGCATAATCATACAGTGCTTTGCCCCCTGAAAAAGAACCGGTGAAACCGACAGCCTTGGTCAGCGGATGCTGGACAAGCGCTTTGCCGGCTTCAAACGATGGGGCGTGTACGTGCTGAAACACGCCAGGATGCTCACCACATGCAGCGATCGCTTTGGCAATCGCACCTGCCACCAGATCCGAGGTTTTAGGATGCGCCGGATGCGCTTTCAGTACCACAGTGCAGCCTGCGGCGAGTGCTGAGGCTGTGTCAACCCCGGCAGTCGAGTATGCGAATGGAAAATTGCTGGCGCCGAACACAACTACCGGCCCGAGGGGCACCATCATCTTGCGGATATCCGGCTTCGGAAGCGGTTGGCGGTCGGGCAACGCGGTATCGATCCGTGCTTCAACCCATGATCCTTCGTTAACCATCGCTGCAAACTGACGGAGTTGATTGCAGGTACGAGCCCGCTCCCCCGTGAGCCGCACTTCAGGAAGGTTAGTTTCTTCCATCGCTTGCTTGATGAGGGCGTCACCCAGACCTTCAATCGCCGCGGCAATCGCCTCAAGCAATTTTGCTTTCTGTTTCCCTGTTCTGGTGCGGTAAGTTTGAAAGGCTTCCTGCGAATGGCGGAGGGCTTTGTCAATGTCAGAAGAGCTCATATGTACCTGTTTAGTCAATTTGAATACTAACGAATTGTCTTCGCGGCCACGTCTCTTGTGCCGTCGCGGCGTCTCTGCCGCGATCCACTGGACCTCCATGAAAGTGTGCCCTCTCTGACTGATTCAATCGC
>CAZJWV010000038.1:0-633 GCA_964549855.1 uncultured Ohtaekwangia sp.
GAAGTCTTTGAGCATATTTTTGATAATGGTTGTAAGAAAGGGTTGGCTATGCTTAAAGTGAACGGTTTTGTTGATCACGCTCATGCTGCAAAACTTCGTCCGATCAATTTCTGTTTATCCTCTGCCTTATGGCCCGGCCTTAGCTTTGCCACGCCCGTGGGGCAAAACTCAAATACTAGAAATCCTCCGCAATCTCATCAATCTTCTTCCCCTTATCAATCTGCATCTGCTTCAACACCGGGTACCATCGGTAGGTGAGGCGGAGCTCATTTTTGGAGTGGTCCTTGAATGTAAGGCTCAGGCTGTCGGTCTTCCAGTTGTAGGTATCCGTGGGCAAAATGTACAGGGGCTTTCCAAATGACTTTTGCATACCCTTCATCAGGCGGGTGTCCTTGGTGGTAATCACGACAATCTCGTAGATCGCGTCCTTGTAGGCCTTCACTTCCACCTTCTTCACCTTGACTTCGCCGATGCTCTTGTACTCATCGTTTTCCACTTCATAAAGCTTCACCGGGAACTCGTTCTTCTCCTTTGTGTCCTTCTTGAACGTGACCCCCTTCAGGCTGTCGATTCGTGTCCCCAGCTTGATGTCTTTGAATCCCTTTCGGCGATCCAGCTCCGCCAGGTCCTGGC
>CAZJWV010000038.1:643-18150 GCA_964549855.1 uncultured Ohtaekwangia sp.
CTGACGGTACGGAAATGGGAGATCACAGACGAACAGCTCCGCCAGGTCCTGGCCCCATGAGGAGGTGACTGCGGTGAGCAGAAGAACCAGTGCGATCGTTCTCATGGCGCGGCGTCTTGAAATTGCAAAGGGATCACCACTTTCGTGCGGTCCCAGGCCATGACAAGATCGGCCTTGGAATTGCGCGGGTCGATCAGGATCGTAAACACCTCATAGACAACATCTGTAACGGGCGTAACGGGTATGTCGAACCGTAATACATCAAACTTGCTGTTATAGTTGTAGGCGCCCCATTGGCCGAGGTCGCTGTTGAGGATCACGGTCCAATGCTCTTTTTCAGGTATTGTGAACACCGCGTAAGTCCCTGCCTTGACATCAAGGCCATTGACCTTGATATCGCGCGTAACTGTGAGTTCCGTTGCCTCGTTGGCACCAGTCCGCCACACCTGGCCGAAGGGTACAAGTCCTCCAAAGATGACTCGGCCGCCCTTGCGAGGCTGGCTATAGGTGATTTTAATGTACGTGTCTTTGTACCGGCTTGACGCCAGGGCCAGGGGGCTGGGCCTGGGCTTCGCTGCATCCTGTGCCAAGCCCTGGAAGGAGGCGAGCAGGAGGATCAGGCAAAGTGATCGCATGGCAAGATTTAGGTTCAAAAGTAACAATTTTGACGCCATTCTTTACTTTGCGGGATGGACAAGCCTGCCTTCGACGACATTTACATGGAGCTTGCCGTGAATCTGGCGAAGCGGTCGCACTGCATCAAGCGACATGTCGGTGCGGTGCTCACCAAAGACACCCGGATTATCTCCATTGGCTACAACGGCCCGCCAAGTGGCACCCACAACTGCGACGAAGAGTGGCCCGATGCCGGCTGCCCACGTGATTCCAGGGGAGGATGTTCGCTGGCAATTCATGCCGAGCAGAATGCCATCCTGTACGCGGTAAAGAACAAGAGTTCTGTTTCGGGTGCAACCCTTTATGTAACCCTGTCACCCTGCCTGGCCTGTGCCCGCATCATCTACAGTATGGGCATCGACAAGGTCATTTACCTGAACTCGTATGCCGAGCACAAGGGGCTGCCCCTTGACGAAGGGGTGGAGTTTCTTAATACTTTTGGCGTTGCTTGTACGCGTTACCGGGGCACTTTGACCAATGTGACGCACATGATCTGACGAGTGGTGTCGTGGTGTCGTAGTCTTGGTGTCGTGGTCTTTCAGCGATCTTTCAGGGCAATCTCGATGTCCTTGACCAGCTTGGCCGCTACACCTTTTCGTTTCGCTGCCAGTTCATCTTTGAAAATGCCAAGGGCACGCTCTGCCATGAGGTAGAGACCCACAGGGTTTCCATCGTTGCGATAGCTTCCAAGGCACCAGTTGATCTCAGACTGCAATTGATAGTCAAGTTCCAATTCTTGCAATTTGCCCAAGGAGGCCACACAGGCATCTTCAATCAATTGGAAAGGCTTGCCGGTTGTCTTCTTCTTCGGCGTGCTGGTCTTCTTCGCGGGCTTGGCCGCCTTGCTTGTTGCTTTTGCCATGGTCAAAACGATTAGGGACGACAAAATTAGCGTTTCACCTAGCCGTTTGAAAAGAGAATGAGGGATTATTTAGACCCATGTGGCGGGGTTGACATCGCTTCCTCACTGCCGGGCTACTCACATCACTTGATCCTTGACGCACCGATACCAATAATTCTGAAATGAGATGGGCACAAAAAAAGAGAAGCGATCCTGGATCGCTTCTCTCTGTAAGATGAATTAGGCGAACCTAATTACTTCTTCTTCTTACCGCCTTTTTTCTTGGCCTTCTTAGCTTTTTTTGCCATAGCGTTTAAATTTTTAAGGTTAGTTAATGGATAAACGTATTCGAAGGTATAATAAAATCATTAACTGCAAAAGAATTTTGCGTTTTTTTTTGACTTGACCAAATTTTTTGCAGTCAACATGGTGTGTTTTCCATTTGCCGATGGTTGTCGCGCGCGTACCTCAACGGATGTTGACTTCAGTGATCAATGTCACACCAAATTTCTTCAAAACATCAGCCTGAATTCGCTCCGACAACTGAAGAATTTGCTCGCCGGTTGCCCGACCGTGATTCACCAACACGAGCGCTTGCTTCTCATGCACACCAGCATCACCAACACGTTTCCCCTTCCATCCACTCTGTTCGATCAGCCAACCGGCAGGTAACTTAACAGTTTGATTGTCAACAGGATAGGAGGGTATTGACGGAAATGATTTCTTCAACTCTTCGTAGACACTTGAAGCAACTGTTGGGTTCTTGAAGAAGCTACCGGCGTTGCCAATTACCTCCGGATCGGGAAGTTTGCTGCGCCGGATGTCAATCACTGTGTTGCTGATGTCACGAATGGTTGGTGTATTGATTTTTTTTGCACTCAACATCTCATTCAAGGACCCATATTGGGTCGCCAACCGGTGGTTTTTTTTGGTCAGTCTTAAAGTAACACTTGAGATAAAAAAATTTTCTTTCAAAGTGTGCTTAAAGACACTGTCTCGGTACCCAAACTGGCATTCGGAAGGCGTCATCCGGCGCTCGCGACCCGTCGACAAGTCAAAGCCTTCTACGCTTTCGACAACGGTTTTCAATTCAACACCATAGGCCCCGATGTTTTGAATAGGCGCCGCACCCACGGAGCCAGGAATGAGTGACAGGTTCTCGATCCCACCCCAATCCTGGTCTACACAATGCACCACAAGAGCGTGCCAACCCTCTCCCGCGCCCACCTCAATCACCACTTCATCGTCCGTTTCCCTTACGATTCGCCGGCCGGCTATGGCAGACCTGATCACAAGGCCATCGACGTCCTTCGTGAAGAGGATATTACTGCCTCCGCCAAGGATTATTCGCTTGTGGTCACGGAAAACTGCGTTGGTTATCAACTCTTCCATCGCCCCCAGGCTGGTGACGTCAACAAAGTACCGCGCTTTGACGGGCAACCGGAAGGTATTCAGTTCGCGAAGCGATGTGTTTTCCCGGATGGTCAGCATGATTGCGATTCAAGGAAGATAAATTTCGGCAATAAGTAAACCGGCCACGATGGATTCGCTGGCGTTTTCTTCGCAGTTTTGGACCCATGAACGATGCTGTGAAGATCATCGAATGTCCACGCGACGCCATGCAAGGTTTGGAGGCTTTCATTCCGACCACGGAAAAGGTGCGCTACCTGAACCAACTGCTCCAGGTGGGATTCGACACCCTCGATGCCGGAAGTTTTGTCTCCCCCAAAGCCATTCCGCAGATGCGCGATACGGCCGAGGTTTTTGATCAACTTGATTTGACGACCACCAAAACCCGCATCCTGGCCATCGTGGCGAATACCCGTGGAGCCGAACAAGCGTGTCGTCACCCGGCAGTCACCTACGTCGGATTTCCACTGTCGCTGTCAGAGACCTTTCAACAACGAAACACCAACCGGTCCATCCCTGAAGCGCTGGAGACGCTCAACGAGATCCAGGACCTCTGTGTTCAAAGCGGCCGCGTGCTGGTGGCATACCTCAGCATGGGCTTTGGCAATCCCTACGGTGACCCTTACAGCCTGGATGTCGTGTCACAGTTTGTGGACATACTCCACACGCTCAAGGTGAGTATCGTATCGTTGGCAGATACCGTTGGGGTTTCCACCCCTGAACAGATTACCTATTTATTCAGGCGGCTCAGCAAGGATTATCCTTCGTTGGAAATTGGCGCCCATCTTCACTCGAATCCTGCCACAGCTGTGGAGAAGATTGAGGCAGCCTTTGCCGCGGGATGCCGTCGCTTCGATGGGGCTATGAACGGGATTGGAGGATGCCCAATGGCTGAGGACAAGCTCGTAGGCAATATTGCGACGGAGACCCTGGTTGCTCACCTCACGTCTCGGGGAGCGCCCCCCAATCTCAACATTGTCGCCTTTCGCACCGCCGAACGCAATGCAAAAGAACTTTTCTCCGCGCACTAACGGTTACTCCTGCCACGAATGGCGTACATCTTCCCCGGCATGGAGACGACCCGGTTCTTGAATTCCAACGATAACAGCAAAGCGGAGAGTTGGCCCAAAGGCCACGGACAGAGGTAGCCTAACTCATCAATGGAAAGAGCTCGCCGTTTCTCACGAAGCAATGTGAGGAGTTGACGCTCTTCTTCCGCAAGGTCTCCCAGTTCCAGTGCTAGCTGGTTGGACTGCGCCAGCTCATCCTGTGTCCAATTCATGATGTACTCCAGGTCAGCCACGGAAGTCAGCAAGTTGGCCTTGTGAGTTTTGATTAGCCGGTTGCACCCTGTGGAGTACTGGCTATGAAGGTTGCCTGGAATTGCAAAGACATCCCGATTGTAGGTATTGGCGATCTCAGCAGTAATGAGGGCACCACCTTTGTCGCTGGCCTCCACCACTACGAGGGCATCACAGATTCCCGCGATGATCCGGTTTCTCTCCGGGAAGTGGTGTGCGTCTGGCTGGGCTCCAAAGTGGTTCTCGGTGATCAGGGCGCCCTGGCTGGTCATCCGATTGGCTGTTTCGCGGTGAGCTCCAGGGTATATCACATCCAGGCCGCTGCCCAGCACGCCAACAGTGGCCATTCCCTGGCGCAATGCTTCCTTGTGTGCGTGTATGTCTATCCCGTAGGCAAGGCCACTGACGATCACCACCCGGTGCGGCACGAGGCCCTCCACCAATTCCTCTACGCAGGCCCTCCCATAAGGTGTTGCTTTCCGCGTGCCGACGATTCCAACGGTACGCGATTGGTTCAGGTTAATATTCCCTTTGACATAGAGCAGGGTGGGGGCATCGTCAATCGGCCGAAGCCGTTGTGGGTAAGATGCGTCGGTGAAAAACAGCAGTTGCACTCCTTCTTTCTCAGCAAGCCTCCATTCGCGTTCTGCATCAGCCATTCTAACACCGCTGCGGATGGCATTGGTAGTCACCTCCCCAATGCCGGGAATCTTCAACAAGCTGCTCCGTGTTTGGCGGAGTACTTCAGAAGCCGACCCACAATAGCCAATGAGTTGCTTGAGCACGGCAGTTCCGATGCCGGGAATAAAGTGCAGTGCAAGAAAGGCAAGCCGATCCGGGTCCATAACCATGGCCCGGCAAGTAATGTCAAAATGAAGTAGCGATGAGGGGGTAAAGTGTCCGGTTTTCCGGATGATTTTTCTTGATTCTCGTTGGAGGAGCCTTTTAGCTTCGGTCCCTGAGCTTGTCGAAGGGCCGAAGGGCACCACCTACTTCAGGCGCTCGCGGATTTCCGTCAGGAAGGTGCGGATGTTGCGGAGCGTGTCGATCATTTCCATCTTGTCCTTGATGGCCAGGGCATCCTGTTTTAGCATTTCCTTGGCCCCACTAAGGGTAAAACCCTTCTCTTTGACCAAGTGGTATATCAGGCGGATCTGATCGATGTCTTCTTTGGTGAACTGCCGGTTTCCTTTGCGGTTTTTCTTCGGCTGGAGGATGTCAAACTCGGTTTCCCAGAAGCGGATGAGCGAGGGAGCTACGCTGAACTGCTCCGCCACCTCGCCGATCGAGTAGTAAAGCTTCTCGATCTCTTTTTCTTTGTATGCCATGCAAGGGGTTTACCGAGTTCAGCGCGTGCTACTTATGCGCACTGATGCAAAGTAGCAATTCTTTTAAACTCCAATGCAAGAACCTAAACTTATTTCTATCTACAAGATGTCAACAACCAGGATGTGGATTTCTGTTTATTCGGCAGGGAATCTTTGCATCACGATGTTGCATGAAATGCAAAACAGTCGGCTACTTATGATGATGTAATTGCATAATGAAGTCGGTACACGGGGTGAAGCCAATGATTTTCAAGCGTTTATTTTCTTAATGGTATCGAAGACTGTACTTTTGGCCGTTCAGGTATACACGGACTGACTTTTTTGCCTCACGACTCTCGCCCTTGATGAACGCCGCCACGATACGACGCACTTTTCTCGAGTTCTTCGCTGCGAAGGGTCACCAAATCGTACCCTCGGCACCACTGGTACTCAAAAACGACCCGACACTTCTCTTTACGAACTCCGGGATGGTCCAGTTCAAGGACATTTTTCTCGGAAACAGCACTCCACCCAGCCGCCGCGTGGTGGACACACAAAAATGCCTGCGGGTTAGCGGCAAGCACAACGACCTGGAGGATGTCGGGCTCGACACGTACCACCACACGATGTTCGAAATGCTGGGCAACTGGTCCTTCGGCGACTACTTCAAAGCAGATGCCATCGCCTGGGCCTGGGAACTGCTCACCAAAAGCTATGGCCTGCCCCCTGATCAGCTCTACGTCTCTGTATTCGGCGGCGACAAGGCAGACAAACTCCCCGCCGACGAAGAAGCCGAGAGACTTTGGCTCCCCATCGTCGGGAAAGACAGGGTGATCCATGGAAAGAAAAAGGACAACTTCTGGGAAATGGGTGAGATCGGACCCTGCGGTCCCTGCTCGGAGATTCACATTGACCTTCGCCCCGCGGCCGAGCGCAAAAAAACACCAGGACGTGACCTTGTCAATGCTGACCATCCCCAGGTGATCGAGATTTGGAATCTGGTCTTCATTCAATTCAACCGGCTTTCGTCAGGAGTGCTCGAACCGCTCCCCGACAAGCATGTTGATACCGGAATGGGATTCGAACGGCTGTGCATGGCCATCCAGGGAAAGACATCTACCTATGATACCGATGTGTTCAAGCCCCTGATGGATTTCATCGCGATGCACGCCGGGGTTGCTTATGGGGCAGCCGTTAAGACGGACGTGGCCATCCGCGTGATGGCCGACCATGTTCGTGCAGTAGCCTTTGCCATCGCCGACGGACAATTGCCGTCGAATACTGGCGCCGGGTATGTAATCCGTCGCATCCTCCGCCGTGCTGCCCGCTATGGGTTCTCTTACCTCAATTTCAAGGAACCATTTCTCCACAGGCTGGTGCCCTTGCTGGCAGCCCAGATGAAAGACGCGTTCCCAGAATTGATACAACAGAGCGATTACGTGGAGCGCGTCATTCATGAGGAAGAGCAATCCTTTTTGCGCACCCTTGAATTGGGCATTCGCCGGTTCGAGGCCTATCTCGGCAATCTCAAAGGCAAAGAGATAGCCGGCGACTTTGCGTTCGAACTCAACGATACGTTCGGATTTCCATTTGACCTTACCTCGTTGCTTGCCCGTGAGCGCGGGTTGACCGTAGACCAGAAGGGCTTTGAAAAAGCAATGAATGCGCAGAAGACCCGGTCGCGTTCAGATGCTTCAAAAGAGACCGGCGATTGGACGATCGTCGCGGAGTCTGACACTCCCAGCTTCGTAGGCTACGAAAGCACCGAATCTACCGCACGACTTGTCAAGTATCGGAAAGTAAAACAGAAGAACCAGGAGTTGTACCAGCTGGTCTTCGATCAGACACCCTTTTATGCGGAGAGTGGTGGCCAGGTGGGTGATACGGGTCACCTGGAATCAGGGGGAAAGAAAATCCCAATCCTTGACACAAGGAAGGAGAATGAACTCATCATTCACCTCGCAGCATCTGCTCCCGAGAATCCCACCCAACCTGTGCTCCTCCGTGTGGATGGCAACCGGCGTCGGCTGACCATGAACAACCACTCAGCCACACACTTGCTTCATGCCGCCCTTCGAAGCGTGTTGGGGAAGCACGTAGAACAGAAGGGTTCGCTGGTTAACGACCAGGTTCTTCGCTTTGACTTCTCGCACTTTGCGCAATTGAGCCCCGAAGAGTTAGAGAAAGTTGAGCGGATCGTGAATGAAAAGATTCGGGAAAACATTCCGCTGGACGAGCGCCGCAATGTGCCGTTGGAATCCGCAAAGAAAATGGGCGCCATGGCGTTGTTCGGGGAGAAGTACGGGGAGTTTGTCAGGGTGATCACGTTTGATCCGGCCTTTTCGGTGGAGCTCTGTGGAGGAACCCACGTCAAAGCGACAGGCAAAATCGGTTTCTTGAAAATCATATCAGAGAGTTCTGTGGCTGCCGGCGTGCGCCGCATCGAAGCAGTGACCGCCGATGGGGCCGAGGCCTTCATCCGGTTGCAGTTGGCAATGATGCAGGAAGTCAAGACGCTACTTCGACATCCGAAGGATCTGATCGCAACCCTGGGGGCTCTCCTGGAGGAGAAACACAGCCTTGAAAAGAAAGTGGAGGCGTTTAATTTGCAAAGCGCCAACCTGGTAAAGGAACAGCTCGCAGCTCAAGTGAAGCGTCATGGGGAAGTCGAGTGGATTTGCTCCAAGGTTTCATTGCCCGACGCAGATGCCGTGAAGAATGTTGCTTACGCCTTGCGCAACCAGTTCGACAACCTCTTGCTGGTGATGGCGGCGGAGGTAAGCGGCAAGCCGATGGTAGCTGTGATGCTAGGTGAGAAACTCGCACAAAAGCAGACCCATCACGCCGGGAATATGGTGAAAGAACTGGCACGCGAAATTGACGGTGGTGGCGGCGGTCAGCCCTTCTACGCGACTGCCGGTGGAAAAAACCTCGATGGCCTTGACAAGGTCCTTGCCAAGGCACGGCAATTAACCGGTCTCGCATAACGCACCTCTTTGCGGAATGAACCCGAGTGCCCGCGAATCTTATGAAGTGGTAATTGGACTGGAGGTACACGTCCAACTCAACACACGGAGCAAGATCTTCAGCACAGACCCGGTCGACTTTGGCGCATCACCTAACACGTTGGTGAATGAGGTTACCCTTGCCCATCCTGGAACACTCCCGCGGCTGAACCGTGAAGTCGTGTTGATGGGTATCCGGATGGCGCTGGCATGTGAAAGCACAATTTCTCCCATTCAACATTTCGACCGCAAGAACTATTTCTATCCGGACCTTCCCAAAGGTTACCAAATCACCCAGGACCGCTCGCCGCTTTGCCGGGGGGGACGCATCGCCGTTCCTTCGCGCAACGGAATATTTTATGTGAACCTGGAGAAGATTCATATGGAAGAAGACGCCGGCAAGTCCATTCATACCGGCAGTGACGCGGACTCTCATGTTGATTTCAACCGGGCCGGTGTTCCGTTGCTCGAGGTGGTCACCAAGCCGGTGATCTCCAGTGCCGAGGACGCAGCGGCTACGTTGGCTGAGGTGAGGAAACTGGTCAGGTACCTCGGCATTTCTGACGGAAACATGGAGGAAGGTTCGTTGCGTTGCGATGCCAACGTCTCCATCAGGCCCAAAGGAACATCCACACTCGGGAGAAAAGTGGAGATAAAGAACCTGAACTCATTGCGAAACCTGAGTCATGCGATCCGCAGTGATGTAGAGCGACAAATTGGGTTAGCCACTGCCGGCCAGCCCATACCTTCGGAGACCCGTGGCTTTGACGTAGCGAGTGGTACCACCTTTTCTCTTCGCACAAAGGAAGAGTTGAACGACTACCGATACTTCCCCGACCCAGACCTGCCCGCGATTTCCATTACGGCCGCTTGGTTGGAAGAGATGAAGCAATCCATGCCAGTCCTGCCTTCAGCTTGGTTTGAGAGGATGACTTCTAACTATGGTCTTTCAACCACTGACGCGCTTACGCTAACCGATACCAAGGAGAGCAGCGAGTATTTCGATCAGCTGTGCGGTCACGGCGTTCGTCACAAAGCGGCAGCCAACTGGATGATTGGCCCTGTGAAGTCGATCATGAACGAAAAGGGGTGGGGCCAGCCCGAATGGCCGTTGGCTTCGTCAAAGCTGGCTTCGGTAATTCAGATGGTGGAGGAGGGACTGGTGAGCTTCTCAGCTGCCGCCCAGCGACTTCTGCCTTTGCTGGTCGAGAACCCGGGCGCTGACCCTAAAGTTCTGGCTCAGGAGCTTGGCATTATCCAGGATCGCGACACCGGCGAACTGGAACGGGTGATCGCCGACGTGATCCGTGAGTTCCCCTTAAAGGTGGAGGAATACCGAAATGGGAAGAAAGGAATTGTAGCTATGTTTATGGGCGAAGTGATGAGGCGCACGCAAGGAAAAGCGGATGCAAAGCGGGCAAGTGAACTGATAACGGTAAAACTGGAGAAGAAATGAGTCGTGTATTGAAAAGCACTTGGATGTTTGCACTTACCATGGTCCTGGTGGGCTGTGGAGGGCCGGAGAAGAAGACTGAAACTGGCGGCTGGGAAGTAACCATTCGTGGCACGGTCGCCCGTCCCGCAAACGGAGTAATCCTCGTTACTGAAATGCGTCCGGGCAATACCGGTACGAGGCCGGAACAAGACACAATCACGCTTCTCGATGGCAATAGATTCGAAAAGAAGATGCGGCTAACGAGTCCCGGTTATTACCGGATCGATTTCTTCCAAAACCAGGTAGTGGATGTTATCCTCGACAAGTCGGATCTCACCGTCGATGTGGATGGCGACCGGCCAGGAGGCGCTGTGTCTGTGAAAGGCTCGCCGGATCTTGACCTTATCGAGCGTGTTCAGACAAAGATCGCAGAGGCCAAAGATCTGCCGGAAGCGAAAGCAATCGAAGAGGAATTCCAGGGGGCCAGCCAGCGAAATAATCGCGAAGAAATTGAGGCCTTGCAAGGTCGGTACCTTGCTGTGATACAGAATGCAACAAAGGAGGCGGCAGCTTTACTCAATGATGAGCCTCCATCGCTTGGCATGATTCACTTGCTGCAAAACGCTGGACTCTTTGACGCAGACAAGAACATAGACGCCTACCGCAAAGCCGCAGATAAGTTTCGCACACAGTGGCCCGACATCCAGTACGGCAAGGACTTTGTTGCATACGTAGACAAGCTGGCGGCCACAGCTATCGGAAGCAAGGCACCCGAGATTTCCCTGCCCGATCCCAATGGCAAAGTTGTCACCCTTTCATCGTACCGAGGCAAATTCGTCTTGGTTGATTTTTGGGCGCAGTGGTGCGGGCCATGCCGGCGGGAGAACCCCAACGTGGTGAAGGCGTACAACACCTTCAAGAGCAAGAAGTTTGACATCCTTGGTGTGAGCCTCGATCGGAAGCGGGAGGATTGGGTAAGGGCCATTGCTGAGGATGGCCTCGCCTGGACACACGTGTCGGACCTTCGTTACTTCGAATCACAAGCCGCTCGCGATTACAACATCACCGGCATTCCTTTTTCAGTGCTCGTTGATCCCGATGGCGTCATCATTGCCAAGAACCTCCGTGGTGCTGAGCTTCACAAAAAACTGGCTGAGGTACTGAACTAGTAGGAGGTGAACACAAACGACAGGATGTTTGCCCCCATCTGAAGGGCTTCCATGCGTTTGGTCTCCGGGTCGTTGTGGATGCGCTGGTCTTCCCACCCATTCCCCAGGTCGCACTCAAAAGAGTAGAACAGGACGAGTCGTCCTTCATAGATCAGCCCAAACCCTTGTGATGGCTTACCATCATGCTCATGAACTTTCGGCAGGCCTTTAGGGAATTCAAATTTCTGATGATAGATAGGATGGTTGAAAGGAAGTTCAACCAGCTCCAGTTCCGGAAAGACCTTCTTCAATTCCAGGCGGACGAACTTGTCCAGGCCGTAGTTGTCATCCACGTGCAGAAAACCACCGCCGACAAGGTAGTTGCGAAGGTTCTCTGCTTCCTCCGGGGAGAACACCACATTGCCGTGGCCGGTCATGTAGACGTAAGGGTAGGAGAACAAGTCGCGGCTGCCCACGTCGACATTATCTTCTTCCACGGCCAGGTTCATCGACAGCTGTGCATTGCAGAACTTGATCAGGTTGGGAAGGGCGGTCTTGTTGGCGTACCAGTCGCCCCCTCCGCCATACTTCAGTTTGGCGATCTTTTGCTGCCCCTGGACGGAAAAAGGGGTTACCAGTCCAACCCCAAGGGCAATAAACAGGCCTAAAAACGTTCTAATTGAGCTTTTGGCAATCATTTTGCATTATTTATTCAGGCGCTTAAACCCTTCGGGGTGCCTGGCATCTAACCTAACAAATCAACTACACAACCTATCATGAAAACCATGAATTCCCGAACATCTATGAAGTTACTGTCTATAACGGCATTGTCGCTGTTCCTGTTTGTTACCTCGTGTAAGGAGCAGGATGAAATCAGTTTTAGCGCTGATGACAATTCCAACCTTCAAAGCGAAGCAAGTGCTGACGCCCAGATGGAAGACATGTCTGATATGGCCAGTGTGGTCATGCTGGCCGACGCGGGCACTTCTACCGGCTCCCGCAGTTCAAGCGCATCGCGAGAGATCACTGGAATTGTTGACACCCGCTTTGGCTGTGCGACCGTGACCCTGGAGTTTGCAACGGCAAACAATCCCCCGGCTAATGACCCGCCCACCACGATACATGGTTTCATCACGGTTGACTTCGGTACCGGCTGCACAGGACCCAATGGTCGCGTTCGCAAGGGCAAAATCAGGATTGAGTTCCTTGGAAAGCGCTTCCTGCCAGGGTCTATGATAAAGATTACCACCGAAGACTTCTATGTGGATGGTATCCGGATCGACGGCGAACGTACCGAGACGAACTCCTCTGAAAGCAACGAAGATGCTCCCCGGTTCACGATTACCGAAGATGTCACAGTAACTTTCCTCGATGGTTCGACTGCCACTCGTCTTTCCACCCGTACCCGCGTGTGGAACCGCGCGGCCAACCCCCTGGAAGACACTTGGACCGTAACCGGCAACGCCTCAGGCACCACAAGAAAGGGTCACGAGTATGTGATGACCATCACGAAGGCTCTTGTCTTCAAGCGCTCCTGCGCAATCGCCAGCAAAATGGTGATTCCAGTGGAAGGCACGAAAGAGCTTGTTGTCAACGACAAGAAAATCACTACCGACTTTGGCAATGGCAACTGCGATACCACCATTACGATCACCGTCAACGGTCGCTCGAAGGAGATCACGGTGTCAGCCAACGGCGATTAACTGAATAACACCTCAAAGAAAGGCCGCTCCTGGTTGGGGCGGCCTTTTTTGTTGTTGAAGAAGTCCATGGTCGATGGTCATAGTCCATAGCATGCCATCGACTATCGACCATGGACCATGGAGTTCTCGACTCGAAGTGTTTCCTTTGCATCAGGTATGCAACAATATCTAGAACTAATGCGCGACATTGTCGCAACGGGTGCGCGCAAGAGCGACCGGACAGGCACAGGGACTTTATCAGTATTCGGAAGACAGTTGCACTTCGACCTTTCGAAAGGCTTCCCTCTGGTCACAACGAAGAAACTGCACCTCAAATCCATCATCTATGAACTCCTCTGGTTTCTCCGCGGAGATACCAACATCAAATACCTCAACGACCATGGCGTGAGTATCTGGGACGAATGGGCAGATGAAAGGGGAGAGCTTGGACCTGTATATGGCTCCCAGTGGCGAAGCTGGCCAGCACCTGACGGACGGCACATTGACCAGATTGCCCAGGTACTCAGGCAAATCCGCGAAAAACCAGACTCCCGCCGGCACCTGGTTACTGCCTGGAATCCTGCCGAGATCGACAAGATGGCATTGCCTCCGTGCCACGCCTTGTTCCAGTTCTACGTCGCCGATGGCAAACTCTCTTGCCAGCTCTACCAGCGGAGTGCGGATTACTTTCTCGGTGTGCCCTTCAACATAGCGAGTTACGCCCTGCTGACGCACATGGTTGCCCAGCAATGCGACCTGGAGCCTGGTACATTCGTTTGGACAGGCGGCGATGTGCATCTTTACCTGAATCACATGGACCAGGTGAACCTCCAATTGTCTCGTGATCCTTACCCTGCTCCCCAACTCGTGATCAAGCGACGCCCTGCATCTCTTTTTGAGTATGAATTCGAGGATTTCGAGATCACTAACTACCAGTCTCACGCATCTATCAAAGCGCCGATTGCCGTCTGAGTAATCGGAACATTGGTTTCCCCTCCGGTTGTCCTATTTTTGTGGCCTTTTAAGGGTATTTCGGTATCCTTTTGGGGGATTTTTCGTTCTGAAAGCGGTATGCAAGAAAAAAGCAGTGTATTCGACATGATCGGCCCGGTGATGATCGGCCCGTCCAGTTCGCACACTGCGGGTGTCGTCCGCATTGGACTCGCCGCACACAAACTCCTCGGTGGTGTGCCTGAAGAGGCTGAAATCACCTTTTATAACTCCTTTGCACGCACTTACGAGGGCCATGGCAGCGACAGGGCTATCCTGGCTGGCTTGATGGGTTTTGCTACGGATGATAAGCGCATTAAGGAGGCCATTGATTTGGCCGGTGGGGCTGGCTTGGCTTATAAGTTCAAGTCGGTGGGGAACGCATCAACCCTGCACCCCAATTCCGTCCGTGTGAAAATTCGGAAGGGGCAGAAAACCGTCGAAGTACTTGGAGAAAGCAAAGGAGGGGGCGTTATCAACATCGCGGAAGTGAACGGGTTCAAGGCAGACTTCACTGCCAGCCTGCACACCGTGATCATCACTGCAGGAGACGTAAAGGGCAGCGTCGCCCATATTGCCAGTGTACTTGCCCACGACGACTGCAACATCGCCACCATGAGCGTGTCGCGCCGCGGTAAGGCAGATGTGGCCTGCCTCGTATTGGAGATGGATTCAGGCATGAAGCCTGTAACATTAGATTACCTAAAGAGTCTAAGTTGGGTGAAGGAGGTTATTTACATCCCTAAACTGTGATTTGCCTGATTTATTTGATTCCCATGAATGATTGCCCTGATTGCACCGACTACTGATTACCGATTACCGATTACTGATTACTGATAGACCTGACTAAACTGAATACTCGAACTATGGTACGTATTGTATGTGTGGCACTCTTCGTCCTGGCGTCTTTCGGCGCGGGCGCGCAGGAGGCGGTGGCCACGAAGAAGTGGACGATGAAGGAGTGCGTGGATATTGCACTTGAAAACAACCTTCGAATCAAACGAAGCATATATGGTGTCAAGACCTCAGAGGCCAACCTGTTCCAGTCCAAGGGGCAGTTTTTGCCGACGGTGAACGCTTTTGGTTCCTACACCATGAACTATGGACGTGCCTTGAACCCGACCACGAACTTGTTCGTAGACCGGAATTCAACGACAATCTCGCCTTCGATCAGCGGCAACCTGCCTCTCTTTCAGGGATTGCGGATTCAATATACATTCAGACAAAGCCAGCGTGACCTGCTTGCGTCCAACGAAGACCTGCAAAAGGCCAAGAATGACGTGATCATCAACGTAGTCACACTGTATATCAACGTGATCTTCAACAAGGAGCTCCTTGAAAACTCCAGGTACCAGCTGAATTCAAGCATCCAACAATTGGATAGGATCAAGAAGCAGGTGGAGGCGGGCTCCCTGGCAATGACCAACCAGTTGAACCAGGAAGCGCTCGTGGCGACCAACGAAGTGAACCTGATCAACCAGGAGAACCTGCTCAACTTGTCAATTCTTCAATTAAAGCAGGCCATGCAAATTCATGGCTCAGAGTCTCTCGATGTTGAGGTTCCGGATATCCCGGCGGAGGATCTTATCCTTGAATCTGACGCTGAGGCCATTTACCAGGCTGCGGTAGCCACAATGCCGGAAATCAAGGCCGCCATGAATCGGGTGGAAAGCGCGCAATACGCCTTGAAGGCCAGTCGCGGTTCATACTATCCCCGCCTCGCATTGAGTGCTTCATTCTCATCCAACTCCAGCGACCTGAACGCGCGGCGATCTGTCATATCTGACGGGACTTATACAGTGGGCACCACACCTATAGCCCAAACCGCCAGCGGCGAAGCGGTCCTGCCCTTGAACTACAATACAACTATATCAGAGAGTAAGTACACGCACGCCGATCAGTTGAATGACAACCGGTTCCGGAACATTGGCCTTCAGCTTAATATTCCCATACTCAACGGCTTTAACACGCGTAGCAACGTACAGCGGTCGATAATCAACAAGCAGATAGCTGAAATCGCCGTGAAAGAAACGCAGAATACCCTGCGGCAGACGATTGAGACATCTTACAACGATGCACTGGCAGCTTCACGAACCTACAAGGCTTCGCAAAAGCAGGTGCACGCCCAGGAGGAGGCTTTCCGGATGAACACCCAGCGGTTCGACGTGGGCGCGTTGAACATCATTGAGTACCAGATATCTCAAAATGATCTCTACCGCGCCAAGTCGGATCTCACCCGGGCGAAGTACAACTTCATCTTCCGCAAGAAGGTGCTGGACTTCTACCAGGGCAAACCCATTGAATACTAAACCTCACCCTAATAACTCTTTACTACTAATGGCAAAGCAAACTAAGAAGAAGTCGGGCAATTTGATTAAGTACCTGATCGGTGGAGTGGTTCTCCTGATTGCCGGCCTGTTCCTCGGCAAAGCGATGGGATGGATCGGGAAGACACCGGAACTTGAAGTCGAAATGGCCAAGGCCAAGCGCACCACCATCGTCGAAAAAGTATCTGCATCGGGAACTGTGCAGCCGGTAATTGAGGTGAAGCTCGCTCCTGAAGTGTCAGGCGAAATCATTGAACTCAACGTGGAAGATGGCGACTCCGTGAAATTGGGTCAGATGCTTGTGAAAATCCGCCCCGACACCTGGCAGAGCCAGCTTGAGCGGTCGGAAGCAGGGCTCAGCCAACAGAAGGCGAACTATGAATCTTCCAGGTCGAATCTTAGCCGTTCCGAAGCTCAGTTTGCCCGTGTGGAGGCTGAATACAAACGTCAGGAAAAACTGTGGAATCAGAAGGTGATCTCCGAGGCCGACTGGCAACTAGCCAAACAGAACTACGAGGTGGGCAGGAACGAACTGGCCTCAGCCAAGCAGAGCGTCGAAGCCTCACGTCACATCGTGAGCAGCACGGAAGCCACGGTAAAAGAGTCGCGTGAGAACGTCCGCAAGACGTCCGTAGTAGCTCCGCTGAAGGGCATTGTATCGAAACTAAGCGTGAAGAAGGGCGAACGGGTGGTGGGTACTGCCACGATGGGAGGAACCGAAATGCTCCGCATCGCCGACCTGAACAAGATGGAAGTGCGCGTGAACGTAAACGAAAACGATATTGTCCGCGTGCACCTCAACGACACGGTGATCATTGATGTCGACGCCTACCAGAACACGGGCAAGCAATTCAAGGGCCTTGTTACCAACATCGCCAATACGGCACGCGACAAGGCGTCTGCCGATGCTATTACCGAATTTGAGGTTCGCATCCTTATCCTCCGCTCTTCCTACCTCGACCTCATTAAGGCGGGCAACAAGTATCCCTTCCGTCCTGGCATGACGGCGAGTGTTGAGATTCAGACCAATCGTCGTGTAAACGTGCTGAGCGTTCCGCTAGCCTCTGTCACAACCCGCGCTCCTGAAGGAGCCAACGGCCAGGGCACACCTCCACAGGGTGGTGGTGGCGGCAACAATGACAACAACCGTGTGGTGGTTGATGCCAGCAAGAAAGTAGAGAAGAAGGTGGACAAGATTGTCGTCTTTATTAACGAAGGTGGCAAAGCCAAGATGGTCGAAGTGAAGACCGGTATCAGCGACTACGACAACATCGAGATTATCACCGGTGTGTCCGACAGTACCACGGTGGTGACGGGTCCCTTCCTCGCAGTTTCGAAGCGCCTGAAAGACGGCGATGCGATCAAACTGGCCGCGCAGGGCAAACC
>CAZJWV010000038.1:18250-26865 GCA_964549855.1 uncultured Ohtaekwangia sp.
TTACCTTTAGGCATGATCAAACATCCGTGGCACGAAGCACCCGTGGGCAGAAAACCACCCGTACTCGTCAACGGCATCATCGAGATTTCTACAGGGATGCGGGCCAAGTACGAAGTGGACAAGGACACAGGCTTGTTGAAACTCGATCGGGTGCTCTACTCTTCCGTGTATTACCCCGCTAACTACGGTTTCATTCCACAGACCCTTGGCGAGGACATGGATCCGCTCGACATCATGATTCTTTCGCTGGTTGCGATTCAACCCCTATCCCTTGTTCCCGCCCGGGTCATCGGCGTGATGCGAATGATTGACCAGGGGCTCTCGGATGAGAAAATCCTCGCGGTCGCCGAAAACGATGCGAGTGTAAGTCACATCCAGGATGTGAATGCGCTTCCGCCGCACTTTACCCTCGAGCTCAAGGAATTCTTTGAGACCTATAAGAAACTGGAAAACAAAGTGGTGACCGTCCCGGACTTCCAGAACAAGGAGACGGCACTTGGAATCATTGAACGCGCGATGGGCTATTACGATCTAAAGATCCGGTCCACACGCCCGGCATGACGCAGTCCCCCACAATCCTCATCATTCAAACAGCATTCCTCGGCGACGTCGTCCTGGCCACTGCATTGGTAGAGGCTATCAAGCGTGATGTTCCCACTGCCTCGGTTGACTTTGTCGTTCGAAAGGGGAACGAAGGTCTCCTGGCTAACAATCCTGGCTTGGGCCATGTTTACGTCTGGGATAAGAGCAGGAAGTTTTCCAGCCTGATGGATATTATCCATGCGGCGCGGAGTGTGCGGTATGACTACGTAATCAATGTGCAGCGATTTTTTACGACGGGCCTGCTGACGACGTTGTCGGGCGCAAAGTGTACAGTCGGATTTGACAAGAACCCACTTTCTTTCTTCTTCACCCACCGTATCCCGCACCCCATCAACCAGGTTCATGAGGTGCAACGAAATATCCGATTGCTTGAACCGATGGGGATCACACAGGAAGCGAAGCCTCGACTCTATCCATCTGCAGCCGACGAGTCACAAGTAAAGACTTACCAGTCAGAAGATTACATCACGGTTTCGCCAGCCTCAGTGTGGTTTACCAAGCAGTTTCCGGCCAGCCAATGGATTGAATTCCTGAAGAAACTCTCTTCCGTCCGGATTTTTTTGTTGGGCGGCCCGGGTGATCGGTCGATGTGCGAAGAGATTGCTTCGGCTTTGCAGGGCCAGCGTGTGACGAATCTTGCCGGGCAACTCTCGCTCTTGCAAAGTGCGGCACTGATGAGCAAGGCCCGGATGAACTATGTCAATGACTCTGCGCCATTGCACCTTGCCTCCGCAACGAACGCACCGGTAACGGCCATCTTTTGTTCAACAGTCCCCGATTTCGGATTTGGCCCCCTGTCCGACAAATCGTTTGTGGTGCAGACACGGGAGAAACTGGATTGCCGTCCCTGCGGATTGCACGGGTATCGGTCGTGTCCCAAAGGTCACTTTAAGTGTGCGACGACGATTATGGCCGAACAGTTACTGCAAACTAGTGAGCAGTAAACGGTGAACGGTGAACGGTGAACAGTGAACGGTGAACAGTGAACGGTGAACAGTGAACGGTGGTTATCGTTAATTGGCAAAGCAAAGGTCCCTCGTTCAAGGGGCCCTGTCGTTCACTGTTTACTGTTTACTGACTTAAAAGTCTCGCAAGTGCGAATACACCTTGTGCATCGGCAATCCCATCACCGTGAAGTAGGAACCCTGTATTTTTTGTATCCCCACCATCCCGATCCAATCCTGGGCTCCGTAGGCACCTGCCTTGTCAAAAGGTTTGCACGTATCGACGTAGTATTCAAGCTCCGCTGGCGTGAGTTTGCAAAAAGTCACCTTCGTAGCGTCGTCGAAGAGATCGACCTTTTCTGCTGATAGCAGGCAAACGGCTGTAATCACCTTGTGGGTCTTCCCTTCAAGAAGTGTGAGCATTTTGATGGCTTCATCGCGGTCAGCAGGCTTGTTAAGGATTCGGCCGCCCAGGATGACTATCGTATCTGCAGTCATGACGATTTCGTTGGTCAAGCGCGGCTTGAATGCTTTCGCTTTTTCCTCGGCTAAATATCGTGGCACCATCTCGGCAGGCATAAAGTCGGGATAGGCCTCGTCGTGACCAGGTTCCTCGACGCGAAACTCATACCCAGCCTCTTTCATGAGAAATTGCCTGCGTGGCGAAGTGGAGGCAAGTATCAGCGGTCGCTGAAGCGTCATCATGCAAAAGGCGAGTAAGCTGGCAAGGCAAAGTCCTCTTCGCGGATGGAACTGAAGACGAAACCACAAATGATCTTAGGGTAGAAGTAAGTTGACTTTTGTGGCATGGTGAAGCCGCTCATGCAAACCTTCTTAACGTCCTCAATGGCGATGTCCTGCGTGATGATGGCGAGCTGTACCTCTTCCCGCTGCACCTTGGCCAGGCAATCTGCGAAACTTCGGTCAAACGCAATGTGAGGTGAACTCCGTTGATCCTTGCCGGCGATGCCAAGGGCGCGCTCGATGATGAAATGGTGCATTACGGTGAGATCGAGCCGCAAGATTTCTTCAGGGAAAGGCCAGTGAAAGTCGAGGAAGGCTTCAGGCAGCAACCTCACCTTGTAGCTGTTCTCCTTGAAAGCCAGGCCGAACGCCCAGGGCTTGCCGAGGATGATTTCGTACAGGGTATCCGGGTCTTCGATCGGCTTGATGGTGAAATAGGGTGCCAGCTTGCGCAGAACCTTCTCTTCAGTGAAATCGGGAAGCCCCTGGATAAGCCGATGTGTCGGAAGGATGCGGAGGTCGTCCGAATCCATGTTCGAAAGGAACATGAGGTGATAGTTGAATCCTTCCTTTCCCGTTTTGGATTTTGCCGCAAGACGGTGCTTCAGGGCGAGGGAACCTTCATAACGGTGATGACCGTCAGCAAGGATGACCTTCTTGTCGGCCATGAGCGCGATAAATTTATTAATGACTGCTGCATCCTGGATCATGCCGAGCACGTCCCGAACGCCCTGGTAATCTTCGCTTATGTAGAGTGGATTGGCGATGGCTTCGTCCATGAAGGGCTCCAGCTCATGCGCGGGGTCTGAATACAAGCCATGTGTCGGAGCCGCATGAAGTTGCGTTTTCTCCAGGATGTCGATCCGGTCATTGACTGATTGTGGAATGGTGTTCTCATGACGCTGGATCACATTTTCCTCCCAATCATAGGCGCGGATGTGGCAGATGAATCCCTTGCGGCAGTATTCGCGTGAAGACCCAGCCAAGGTAAAGTACTGGTAATAGACATAAATCGCCGGCAAAGGGTCGGCCACTAGTGTGCCATCTTCCTTCCATTTCGCCAGGGTGCGGGCCGCCCGTGTCGCAGGGTCAGGGCCCAGTGGCACGGAAAGGTGAATGCTATTCAACGGATTCTTGTAGAGAGTTTGCCGCTGTTTGTCTGAAACGACATCGAACAAAGGTGATGTCAAGCTCTCCATCTCACCGGTCAAAGACCGGTTGTAACGCCACGCCCGGAAAGGAAGAATCTCCGCCATTCAGCCAAATTGGAAAGTCATTCTTGACGTCGCGTCCGGTTTTGCCTCCATCGGCTGATGGTGCCTGAGGTCTCTCGCTTGCCCTGAGCTTTGTCGAAGGGAAGCTCACCATCGGTTGGTTGGGCAGTGGAACCACCAGGCGTATGCTGCCCATAAACCGATGCAGCCAATGCAGCGGCAATGGCCTCCTGGGCGGCGCCGGCATGATTGACTGTGAGATACTCAGGCTTGAAATGCTCCTCCACAAACTTCGTGTCGAACTTCCCGCTGCGGAAGGCGGGGTGTTCCATCACAAACCGGCAGAATCCCAGGGTTGTCTCCACGCCGGTGATCTGGTAGTCGTCGATGGCGCGGATGGTCTTCTCGATGGCCGCCTCGCGGGAGCCGGCATGGCAGATCATCTTGGCGATCATCGGGTCGTAGAAGAAGGAAATGGTCATGCCCTCCTCAAACCCATCGTCGACGCGGATGCCATGACCTTGCGGCCGGCGGTAAGTCTTAAGAGTGCCGATGTCCGGCAGAAAATTATTGGTGGGGTCTTCGGCGTACACCCGCACCTCAATGGCGTGGCCGTTGATCCGCAGATCTTCCTGCTTGAAGGGAATAGGATGTCCTTCGGCCACCGTGATCTGCAGCCTCACGAGATCGAGGCCTGTAATCTCTTCCGTCACCGGGTGCTCTACTTGCAGGCGGGTGTTCATTTCGAGGAAGTAGAACTTCAATGACGAATCAAGGATGAACTCGACGGTGCCGGCGTTGAAATACCCGCATGACCTCGCTGCATTTACGGCTGCCTCACCCATCTCCTTGCGCAACTCCGGTGTGAGGATACTTGAAGGAGCTTCTTCCACGACCTTCTGGTGCCGCCTTTGAATGGAACACTCTCTCTCAAAAAGGTGAACGTAGTTGCCGTGCTGGTCGCCAAAGATCTGGAACTCGATGTGACGTGGATTGGTAACAAACTTCTCTATGAAAACAGAGCCGTCGCCGAAGGCCGATACCGCCTCGCTGACGGCGCGCTCCATCTGCTCCTCAAACTCTCCTTCATTGTTCACTACCCGCATCCCTTTGCCGCCGCCACCGGCGCTCGCCTTGATGAGGACAGGGTAGCCGATATCCTTTGCCAACTTCTTTGCGGCGGGGATGTCGCTGATGGGTTCCGATGTTCCCGGCACGAGCGGCACATTGAATTTCGCCGCAGCTTGCTTGGCGGCCAGCTTGCTGCCCATGATGCGGATGGCTTCAGGGGGCGGTCCCACGAACAGGAGCCCCGCATCGATCACTTCCTGGCAGAAGTCTTCGTTCTCGGATAGAAAACCATAGCCGGGATGGATGGCATCGGCGCCAGCTTGCTTGGCCGCGGCAATAATTTTTTCGCCGCGCAGGTAGGATTCTGCGGAGGGGGGAGGACCGATGCATACCGACTCGTCGGCAAAGCGCACATGAAGGGCGTGACGGTCGGCTTCACTGTACACCGCTACCGTTTGAATCCCCATTTCCTTCGCGGTTCGAAGCACCCGGAGGGCGATTTCACCGCGATTGGCAACGAGCAATTTCTTGATTTTTCGAGGCTTCATGCGCAGGTGCAATGCTAGCAGAATAATTTCAGATTCATGCCAATTATGGGCCTGGAAGGCCTGAATTCATGGACTTCACCATTTTTACGTTATTTTTGCGGAAATTTTAACCTGAACCACAACATGGTTGTAGATCTGTTTGACAAGCTGAAAATGGAGTCTGGCCCCCTGGCCAAGTATTCACACCTTCCAGACGATTACTTCTTCTTCCCGAAACTCGAAGGTGACATCGGGCCCCGGATGAAATTCAACGGCCGCGAGGTTCTCAATTGGAGCCTTAACAACTACCTCGGTCTAGCCAACCACCCGGAAGTACGCAAGGCCGATACAGAGGCTACGGCCCAGTATGGCCTGGCCAGCCCCATGGGCGCCCGCATGATGTCCGGCAACTCGGTAAAGCACCTGGAGTTCGAGCGCCAGCTTGCTGACTTCGTGCAGAAGGAAGATGCCATGCTTTTGAACTTCGGCTACCAGGGCGTGCTGTCGACCATCGACGCCCTCGTCGACCGCAAAGATGTGATCGTGTACGACGCCGAGTGCCATGCCTGCATTATTGACGGCGTTCGTCTTCACATGGGCAAACGCTTTGTTTACCCCCACAACAACATGGAGAACCTGGAGAAGCAACTCCAGCGCGCCACCAAGCTCGCCGATGAAACCGGCGGCGGCATCCTTGTGATCACCGAAGGCGTGTTTGGCATGTCGGGTGACATGGGCGATCTGAAGGGAATTGTAGAACTCAAGAAGAAGTATAAGTTCCGTTTGTTTCTTGATGATGCCCACGGCTTCGGCACGATGGGTAAGACCGGCGCAGGAGCCGGGGAGGAGCAGGGCGTTCAGGACCAGGTTGACCTGTATTTCTCCACGTTCGCCAAATCAATGGCTAGCATCGGCGCTTTCCTTGCGGGCGACAAGCGCATCCTCAAGTATCTGCGATACACCACACGCTCGCAGATCTATGCCAAGAGTTTGCCCATGCCCCTGGTGATCGGCGGCATGAAACGACTGGAATTACTCCGTACCAAGCCGGAGCTAAAAGACAAACTTTGGACGGTTGTGAACGCCATCCAGGATGGTTTGAGGGAGCGAGGTTTCATTCTCGGCCCCACCAAGTCGCCCGTGACCCCGGTACTGTTCCGTGGTGGGGTGGGCGAGTCGGCCAACATGTCGATGGACCTCCGGGAGAACTTCCACATCTTCTGCTCTGTGATCGTGTATCCTGTTGTGCCTAAGGATGTTATCATGTTCCGAATCATCCCTACTGCAGCCCATACTTTGGACGATGTTCAGGAGACCCTGACAGCCTTTTCCAAGCTCAAACACAAGCTTGACGAGGGCTTTTACCGGAAGGAGGAACTGGTGTCCGTGACCAAAGGAATGTAAAAAAGATGCCTATTTCCTTGTATTTAAGCCATTTTACATAACTTAGCGATAAGAAAATCCCTTGTTTTAACCTTAAACTCAAATAGCAATGAAAAAATTTGAAGAATTGAAAGGCCTGATTGCCTCCATTGAAAACGACGCAGACAAGTTCTATAACAAGGGCAACAGTGCCGCTGGCACCCGCGTTCGCAAAGGCATGCAGGACCTTAAAAACCTCGCTCAGGCTATCCGCGCTGAAGTTCAGGAACTGAAGAACAAAGAGAAATAACGCTCGCCATCGCGGGCCTTCGAGAACCTCAGGCACCGCTCAGGGTACTCGTTTGTACGATATAAGAAAGGGACTCCAATGGAGTCCTTTTTTTTGCGCGCCCCCTGAACTCACCCCGTCATGCTAAAGCGTGCCACCCCCTCTCTACGAAGTAGAGAGGGGGCTGGGGGTGAGTTAGCACAACTCTACTGAAGTCCCTTCTTATTCGCTTGGTACAAATCGTGGATCTTCCTAACCAAGCCATCCGACGCCTGCACCAGCGGCAACCGCACATTCGGTCCGCACACACCCATCTCGTGGAGAAGTTGTTTCACTCCCACGGGATTGCCCTCCTCGTACATCGGGCCGTTGATATCCACCAGCTTGAAGAGTTCTTTCTGCGCCTTTCCGTAGTCGCCGGCGAAGGCGTGCTCCTTCATTTTCTTAAAGATGACTGGGAAAGCATTCGCGAGCACACTGATCACACCAACGCCTCCAATGGAGTAGATCGGCAGCGTCAACAGATCATCGCCAGAGAGGAGCATGAAGTCAGCAGGCTTGTCCTTGGCAATCTTCATGCACTGCTCCAGGTTCCCGGAAGCTTCTTTCACGCCGACGATGTTCTTATGCTTGGCCAGTCGCAACGTGGTGCCAGCCAGCAGGTTTGACGAGGTGCGCCCCGGCACGTTGTACAGAATGATAGGAACGGGCGAGGCATCAGCTACGAAGTGGAAGTGATGAACGATGCCTTCCTGGGAGGGCTTGTTGTAATACGGGCTTACTGACAGCACTGCGGTGATGTTCTTGAAATCCGTATCCTCAATCTCTTCCAGTACAGCGGCCGTGTTGTTGCCACCGATGCCGTAGACGATCGGCAGTTTCTTGCTATTGTTCTTGATAACGAAGGAAAGCACCCTTCGCTTCTCTTCTTTCGTCATTGTCGCCGATTCACCAGTGGTACCCATCACCACGTAGTAATCGACTCCCTTGGCCGTGTGGACCAGCAATCGCTTGAGCGATGCATAATCGATGTCTCCCGACTCATCGAGCGGGGTGACGAGCGCTACTCCGGTACCATATAGATTTTTCATCAGCGCAGCAGCTTGGCGTACTTGTACATGTTGGCGATCAAGCCCTTTGCAGGTCCCTTCCAATTTATCATCAGTTCAAAATAGGGTTCCAGGCCATCCTGGTGGCAGCCGACGCGACAGTGGGCCCTGCTTTTGGCGAGCACACTTAGCACTAGCGGATTGGCCTGCTGATCAATGTAAAAGAGATAGTCGAAGGGTGTTTCGCTGAACTTCGCCGCCTGGGGGTTGTCGATGTTCCCCCAAAAATTGAGATCCTGGACGGTGAAGAAATCAAACAGGAACTCGTAGTTGTCCTTTTTCTTGGGAAGGAACTCCAGCACCTTCACCTGCTTTCCGTCCTGTTCGAGGTGCTTGATGAAGTCCTTTACGTCGTCATGCTTTTGGCGGTCTTCTACGCTGAAGATGATCCCCACGAGGTTGGAACGTTTGTAGGGGGTGCTGGCGCGGAGGCTCTTGTTCTTGCGCAAGGCCTTCTCTGTTCGCCAACGTAGAAAGGTAAACTTCAAGGGTGTTTAGAAAGCGCTAAAATAATGAAGAATCTGACTTGTTGTGACATTCTTGCTTCGCAGGATGGAATTTGAAAAGTTGAAGATTTGAAAATGGGGTGGATTCACAGACTCACCGACTCACCGACTCGTAAACCCTGGAGACCGGGTAACCACCGCAAGGGCGCAAAGACGCAAAGGATCGCAAAGAGCTCACAGGTTACTGAACTACCGATTTTACTTTTCACTTGGTCCCCCTTTAGGGTAAGGGGCCCAGTGTGCGCT
>CAZJWV010000039.1:0-25657 GCA_964549855.1 uncultured Ohtaekwangia sp.
CGGCTCACCTGGGGTATCATTTGGGGCAGGTGAATTATCACCGGAGACTCGTTGGAGGAAGTAAGAAGTGACCTTCCTATGAAATGTCCTACCGGTCTGCGTCTCGCGGTACCGGTACCCTTCGGACAGGTGCACTCACCTTCCTATCGTTCCCCCTCGAGAGCGGTGCGCATTTCATAGAAGATCACGCACCTTGATTTCCAAGGGGTACCGGAACGCGAAACGCGACATTTCATAGTACAGCGGCCTCCACAGATCCAAGCGCCACACATTCGGCACTGATCTCCTCAATTCGGACCTCCTTTAACTGATTCACCAACCCTTGGTCAACCGGAACGGCAACCCGAATGTAGTTGTCGGTGAACCCATGGATCATTCCATCTTCAATGTCGCTCTCAAAGAGCACCTTGCGGTCGCTTCCAATATTTGCTTCATAGAATGCGCGGCGCTTCTTGTCAGACAAGATATGCAGGCTGCGGGAGCGTTCATGCCGGATATTCATCGGCACTGCGTCTGGCATAGTAGCGGCCAAGGTTCGGTCTCGCTCCGAATAAGTAAAGACGTGCAGGTAGGAAATGTCCAACCCATTGAGAAAGTGGTAAGTCTCCAGGAAGTCTTCATCACGCTCTCCCGGAAATCCAACAATCACATCCACACCGATGCAGGCGCGCGGCATCAATGACTTTATCTTAGCTACTCGCTCCGTGTAAAGCTCCCGCTGGTAGCGGCGGCGCATCAGTTTCAGAATCCGGTTGGAACCCGATTGCAACGGGATGTGAAAATGCGGGACAAAACGTTCCGAACGGCTCACCACTTCAATAATCTCATCGGTCAGCAGGTTTGGCTCAATGGATGAAATCCGAAAACGCTCGATATCCGACACCTGATCCAGCTCCCTGACCAGGTCGACAAAGCGTTCTTTCCGTTCGCCACCTTGCAATCCGAAGTCACCGGTGTTGACACCAGTAAGGACGATCTCTTTTACTCCCGTTGCGGCAATTTCATGGGCCCGCTGTACCACATTGGCGATCGTGTCGCTGCGGCTGGCTCCACGGGCCTGGGGAATGGTGCAGAAACTGCAGGAGTAGTCACATCCGTCCTGGACTTTCAAAAACGTCCGGGTGCGGTCCTGAAGGGAATACGACGAGTGGAAATCGTTAACCTGGTCAATGTCGCAGCTGTAGACTATCGGCTGTGACGGACGTACAAAACCGTCGAGCAACTCGACAAGGCGGAATTTCTCATTGGCTCCCAGTACTGCGTCAACGCCGGGGATCTCAGAAATTTCCTTGGGCTTTAATTGAGCGTAGCACCCGATGATGGCCACGTAAGCCTCCGGGGAAATCGCCCGGGCCTCCCGCACAATTTTTCTGCACTTGCGATCGGCGTTTTCGGTGACCGAACACGTATTGATAATGAAGATATCCGGGGTATCCGCGAAGTCGACCTTATGATAACCCTTTGCTTCAAACGCTCGCGAGATCGAGGATGTCTCTGCATAGTTGAGCTTACAACCCAGCGTATAAAAAGCGACCTTCCTCATGGGGATCGCAAAGATAAGAGCACAAATTACCAAGCACCAAATACCAGGTACCAAGCACCAAATACCAAGCACCAAAATCCTTCCTCTGAACCTAGATTGGGATTTGGGATTTGGGATTTGCGTTCAGCTGTAACCCAAAACGCCGTCTTTCATCTCCAGCTTCCGGTCTGCCATGTTGGCGAAGTCCTGGTTGTGGGTGACGATGATAAACGTCTGCCCCATTTTAGAACGCAGGTTGAAAAACAGCTCATGCAAGTCGCGCGCGTTTTTCGAGTCCAGGTTGCCGCTGGGTTCGTCGGCGAGGATCATGTCGGGTGAGTTCATGAGTGCCCGAGCGCAGGCCGTCCGTTGCTGCTCTCCGCCTGAGAGTTCGGAGGGCTTATGATCCATCCGGGAAGTTAAACCCAGTTCCCCCATAAGCTGAAGGGCCCGCTCTCTCACTTCCCGATCCGCTCGCCCGGCGAGAAAGCCGGGAATCATTACGTTCTCCAGGGCTGAAAATTCGGGTAATAAATTATGAAACTGGAAAACAAAACCGATGTGACGGTTGCGAAAAGCGGCGAGGGCATTCGGTGTTTGTTGGAAAACATTTATTCCGTTCACCATCACCGTGCCTCGGTCCGGGGTGTCAAGAGTTCCCAGCAAGTGCAGCAGCGTGCTTTTGCCCGCACCCGACGCGCCCACAATGGAAACTACCTCGCCTTTCTTGACGGCAAAGTCAACACCCTTGAGCACCTTGAGTGGACCGTATGACTTCTCTAATCCCAATGCCTCGAGCATGCCGCAAGTTCTTGAATTAACGGTTTAAAAAAAGTAGATTGCCCATCAAACTTACCCTTTTATGAACATCCACGAATACCAGGCCAAGGACATCTTGAAGAAGTATGGCGTTGCTGTGCAGGGCGGGATTGTTGCCGATACACCAGATCGCGCAGTCTCTGCCGCCAAGGAACTCCACACCGAGACGGGCACCAAGTGGTTCGTGGTGAAGTCACAGATTCACGCCGGAGGACGAGGCAAGGGAACCATTAAGGAAACCGGCTCGAAAGGTGTCGTTCTGGCGAAGAGCATAGACGAGGTATTCGAGAAAGCCAAAGCGATCCTGGGCGGTACCTTGGTCACCATTCAAACCGGCCCCGCCGGCAAACGGGTCAACAAGGTGCTCATTGCCGAGGATGTGTATTACCCCGGTGAATCACAGCCCAAGGAGTATTACATGAGCATTCTGCTAGATCGTGCAACGAGCAAGCCCGTGATCATGGCATCGACGGAAGGGGGAATGAATATCGAAGATGTTGCCCACGCCACACCGGAGAAAATCATCAAGGAATGGGTTGATCCTGCCATCGGACTCCAACCTTTTCAGGCACGCAAGATTGCTTTTTCGCTGGGCCTCGAAGGCAATGCGTTCAAGGAAATGGTCAAGTTCGTAAATGCATTGTACGGTGCCTACATAGCCCTCGACGCCTCCATGTTCGAGATCAATCCCGTGCTGAAGACTTCGGACAACAAGATTATCGCTGTAGATGGGAAAGTGAACCTCGACGACAACGCATTGTACCGCCACAAGGACCTTGCAGAACTCCGCGACATCAGCGAGGAAGATCCGCTCGAAGTAGAGGCTGGCAAGTCGGGCCTGAACTACGTCAAACTCGACGGCAACGTAGGCTGCATGGTCAATGGGGCCGGTTTGGCCATGGCGACCATGGATATCATCAAGCTTTCCGGGGGTGAACCGGCCAATTTTCTGGATGTTGGTGGGGGCGCCAATGCTGAGACGGTAGAAGCGGGCTTTCGGATCATCCTGAAAGACCCCAACGTTAAGGCCATTTTGATCAATATTTTTGGAGGTATTGTGCGATGCGACCGCGTTGCGGCCGGCGTTGTTGAGGCGTACAAAAAGGTTGGAAATATCCCCGTACCCATCATCGTACGGCTCCAGGGAACCAATGCAGAGGAAGGCGCCAAGATCATCAAGGAATCGGGATTAAAGGTGTTTTCGGCTATCATGCTCAAAGAAGCCGCCGAAAAGATCTCGCAGGTTTTGGCCTGATACCCGGTTTCCTTCTTGCCCTAAAATTGATAAATTGCCACGTAAATGGCCTTTTCATGAAGCGTCTGCTTGTCGTTGGCCTTGCTTTGTTCGCGCTGGGGACTGAATTGGCCTCTGCGCAGAGCTTCTATGCAATGCGGCGCCAGCGGAATATGATCGGTTCCTTCGGAACAGGCACGTCCTCCTACTTTGGCGAGTTAAAGAACGACGGCGATTACATCGACGCCCGCCCCAGCATCAACCTCGGTCTCCAAGTATTTATCACCCACCGCATCAGCGTGCGGGGCGAAATCACCTGGTTTCAGCTGGCCGGATCGGATTCGAAGGCTGACGACGACCGAATCATTCGGAATCTGTCCTTCCGCTCCAATAATTACGAGATAAATGTCGAGGGACTTGTCAACCTTACACCCCACGGGAAGCGCTACTATCAACGTCCTCCCCTTAACGTTTACGCGTTTGCGGGAATAGCATTGCTTTACTCCAATCCCACAACAGAATATAATGGTCAGACCGTATCCCTGCCCGACCTAATGACCGAGGGGGTGAGCTACAGCAAATTTCAGCCTGTCATTCCATTCGGACTCGGGTTGCGTATCAAGAGCGGTCCCTACTTTAACATCGCCTTCGAGGGCGGCTATCGGCTCACTTTCACCGACTACCTGGATGACGCAAGCAGCAGACGTTATCCTGATCCCGCAATACTCAGCAGCGACCTTTCCCGCGCTCTTTCTGACCGGCGCCGGGAATATGATCCCAATTTCCCGATTGTCCCTGGCGTCGGAAAGAGAGGCAATCCAGATACGAACGACGGCTATTTCCTGTTGAATGTTAAGATAGAGTATTACCTGCCATTCGACCTCTTTGCAGGACGCTCGCCTCAGTCGAAGTTGTTCCGGTCGAAGAAGAAGGCATTCTACCGCTACAACAAACGCGGTGGCCTGAAGAAATAGGTCTAATAATCTTCCGATTTGTTGTCGTCGAGAACCTCGTACCGGGAGTAGTTGCTCTTGTATTCCGGGACGATCTCCTTCATCAGCGCGACCATCTTCAATTCATTCCGGTCGTGAATAAGGTCGATGAACAACTCGATCATGTTCTGAACATAGGTATAATCATACTCACGCACCTTCGCTTTGAGAATCATCTTGTGGTGAGTCGGAATAGTGTCTTCTTCACTGTTGAGCAATTCTTCATGCAACTTTTCACCTTCACGCAGCCCGGTGAATATGATGTCGATGTCCTGGTAGGGTTCCAGCCCGGAAAGACGAATCATCTTCTTGGCCAGGTCCACCATCTTGACCGGCTGGCCCATGTCAAAAATGTAAATCTCGCCGCCTTGTCCCATCGTTCCCGCCTCCAGGACGAGCCGGCAGGCTTCGGGGATCGTCATAAAGTAGCGCGTAATCTCCGGATGGGTAACCGTGACGGGGCCGCCACCCTGGATCTGCTTCCTGAAGATCGGAATTACCGAGCCGTTGGAGCCCAGTACGTTCCCGAACCGGGTTGTGACAAAACTCGTCTGACCGTCGATAAGCCTGTTCTTTTCATACAGCGACTGCACGTAGATCTCAGCAATGCGCTTTGAGCACCCCATCACGCTTGTCGGGTTTACTGCCTTGTCGGTAGAGACCATTACAAACTTCCTCACTCCATGGGCAATGGACAAATCCGCCAGGGTCTTCGTTCCAAGGATGTTAGTGACTATGGCTTCGGATGGATTGCTCTCCATCATCGGAACGTGTTTGTAAGCCGCCGCGTGGAAAACCAACTCCGGCTTCTCCTCGGCGAAAATCGTATTGATACGGCCCTCGTGCGTAATGTCGGCCACGTAGACGCAGACTTCTGCACGGTTGTCCTCGAGGTCCAATTCTCTTTGGATCTCATGAAGCGGGCTCTCGGCCTGGTCGATGAGAATCAGGCGTTTGGGCTTGTAATTCAGTAGTTGCCTGCAAAGCTCGGCGCCTATCGAACCGGCAGCACCGGTTACGCAAATTACCTTTTGGGTCAGCTCCCCAAAGAGCTGGTTTTCTTCAAGGCGGATAATCTCCCTTCCAAGCAAATCCTCAATGTTGACTTCCTTGATTTGCTGAAGCCTGAATTCGCCTTTCACCCACTTCTCTGCGGGTGGAACTATGCGGACCCGTACATTCTGGTTGAAGCAAGTCTCCACCAGTTCGTTCTTGCGTGGAAGTGACAATTCCCTTACAGCAATGATCACTTCTTTGATTGCCAATTTGCGAACTACCTTCGAAAGTTCTTCCGTAGAATAAATTTCAATCCCGTTGATCACCTTGTTGACCTTGCGTTGATCATCTTCCAGGAATGCCACAACCTTGATGTTGCTTCTGCCGTCGGCTTCGATGACGTTTCGCGTCACCATCCCCAAGGACCCTGCGCCAAAAATGGCCACGTTCGATTTGCGTAGGATTTCGCCTTTGTAGAAGGTGAATATCGTTTTGACCAGCAGGCGATAGTAGAAGAGAAACAAGAACGAGGTAAAGAACGAAATGAGCAGAACAGAATAAGGAATCAGGTTTCTCCCCGCATTGTAGAAGTAAAGCAAGTTCACGCAACATGCAAGCCCGACGCTGAGGAGTGAGGCATACATGATCCGAATGCCATCCTCCACGCCGGTATACCTGACAATTCCGGCATAACTTCTCGTCACCAGCGTTGATACAAAACCCGTAGCCATCAGCAGCGCAATGCCGCTAACCGGATGAAACCGAAGGATCTCATCCAGGTGAAAATTGAAACGAAAGAGAAAGCCGAGGATGGTTGCGACAGCAATGACCAAAAGGTCAATAAAAATGATAATCCATCTTGGGAGGATTGTTAACCGGTTGACTATGGAGCTCAGCGTCATGAGTCTGCGGGTACCGGCTACTCTGTGTTCCGCTTCCTCAATTTGCGCATGGCATGAATACCCAATGCGGCACCTCCCACCAACAGGACTTCAATCCCGGAGAACGGGACTGGTTGACCGCCTCCCGGGTCTCCTCCGCCGCCCGGTTGCGCAAAGCCGGCAACGGCACAAAGAACGAGTGCCATTGTAAGTATTGTCCTTCCTCTACGCATGATTGTGAGCAGTCAAATCTTTAACCTTCAAGCTAGTGAACTATGATAACCTTTTTGGTCTGCAATTTTCCACCAGCGACAACCTTAACAATGTAAAGGCCATTCGCCTGACTGCTAACATCCAGGACCGCTCTCGTGCCTTCCCTTTCAACTGGAATTATCTCCATCACCTTAACTCCCTCCTTGTTCATAAGCGTAACCTGCTCCATGCGTTGGCCAGGTGTTTCTATGGTTAACAAAGAAGATACCGGGTTTGGATAGCTGGCGAATCGAGCCACGCCGGTCTTCTCTTCCATTGGCGTATCAGACAAGTAGAACCTGTCATTCCTGGTTTCGGAACTTGATGTCACCGTGAAAGGATAAGATCCTGAGGATAATGGTATGGATTGCCCGAGGTAGGAATCGACTAGAAAATACTTCTCAATTCCAGGAAAGGCATTCAAGGACTCAAAACTCAATACATACTCCCCTTCACCGTCACCAGCAATATGAAGAGGATGTTGACCCTTGAGTTGGTTAGTTGCATAGTGACCAAATTTTCGATCACGGCTCATGATTGAAACCGATACTTGCTCGATCCCCAATTGCAATTTGACTGCGTCCAGTTCGGGCTCATACCCATCACTCGCACTTTCATTGATGACAACAAATGCATTGTCCGTCGAACCGCGGTAGGTGAGGGAAACTTTCAGCATGCCAGGTCCCACATTAGCTGTTCTGAAGTATGATCCGGACCCTGCTATTGATTTAGCAGCCTCATTGATGGTAATCGTTGCGGCACCCACTGCAGGGGCGTAAACCCAGAATCCCTGGCTGCTGCCGATAACGCCGTTGGTGAGGTCACCAACAGATGTATTGGCGTTGAATGAATGCCAAACCCTGCCAACTACATCCCAAACCCATACGGTCGGATCAATGTTTGTCCTGGTCCAGCCTGCGCCGTTGTTCCATTGAATGGCAGACGGATATGGATTGCCCACAAGGTTCCATCCATCTGCGGCTGGCACACCATTGTTTGTGTGGGTAATGGAGTTGGAGGCTGGGGTCGTGACAATTCCAAGGTTTATGCTGCCGCGGTTAATCGTCCCACGCAGCGACGTGGTCACATTCGTCACGCCGTTCCACATGTATAAGTCATATCCTACACCAGGAACGAGGGTCGAAGCGGTGGAGGTAATCCACTCCTGATATCCCGCATTAATTATCCCGGGGTTTGCCTCCCGATAATACCTGAAGTTATGTCCATCATTCACACAACCAGTGCATGGAAACGATGAGCCTGGAAAATCACCGGTGATAGGCAAGGAAGTTGCCGGGTTCGAGGCCTGGAGCTGAGCCACAGTCCCGTTCGAAACCGGGGAAGAAATAAACCGGTCAAAATTGTCAAACGCCCTGAAAAATCGCTGAACCGTTACATTTCCATTTACCTGGGCAGTTGCGGGCAAAGCCGCGATGCTTGCGTCAACAGCCGGTGAATCGTTGGTGGACAGTAAAGTAAGGACCGCAGTATTCCCACTGCCATCAGCGTCGAGCTTTGCATTGATTCCCAAAGTCATGATCCCCACCAGGTTCACGTTGCTCTGCATGCTTACCGATGTGGGGTTGGTTGAATTCGTGATCGAGATATTGTTGAAGGTTGTGACAGGAGCAGAGCCAGTGATGTTTTGCAATGTGACCCCGCTAAAAGTAACGGTTGAAGTTCCACTGGTAAAAGTTCCATTGTTGGTAAAATGTCCTGTCAATCCAAAATTCACCAGGGGCGTGAGAGTTCCGGAAATTGTTACGCTGTGAAATGTTGTCGTGCTGGCACCGCTGAGGCTGGTGGTCCCATTGAAAGTTGCTGTGCCACCATTACCGTTGTACAATCCACTGTTGGCAAAATTACCTGACACCGTCAGTCCGGTCGCTGCGGCAGCAGATGGCGCTGTGAATGTGCCCGCACTCGAAAATGAACCAACCGTAACACTATTCGCAGTACAGGTGAACCCCCTGCCACTGCTTGGAATGCTGAAGGCGTTATTTACTGTAATTGTTTGGCCCAGGTTGACCTGGCTGCCATTGTTTACATTGATTGTCAAACTACTCAATATGCCCGAAGCAGGTATTTCAAACCCCGTTGGTTGAGTAGCCGTGATGTACGTAAGGTTGAAGGGACCTCCGCCCAGGGCAGCTGTTGTTACGCTCGCGTTGCTCGATTTTGTAACTGAAGCTCCGCTACTCACTGACAAGTTGCTCGACGGATTATCCAGGATACCATCGGTCAGCGCGAGTGAGCTGGTCACCGTCTGAGGCGAATTCACGCTTAAAGAAGTACCTCCATTTGTCTTGTTGAGGACCAATGCAAAGAACTGCGTATTTGTGGTGCCGGAAAGAATCCTGGAAACATTGGATCCCGTAAAAGAAACTGTGTTGGAGCCGGCGGTGAATGTTCCATTGTTGGTAAAATTCCCTTGAACGTTCAGGTTCGAGGGCGCCGTAACCGTTGCGCCACCGTTGATGAGGATGTTTATAAAATTGGTCGTGCCGATATTCAGCCCGGAAAGTGTTGAATTCCCCGAAAAACTTAACGTACCCGAAGTACCTGGAACGAATGTGCCATCAAGAATAAAATTCCCGGTCATGCCGAGTGTAAGATTTGATGCAGTCAGGCTCCTGGTTGCATTAACCTGAACGGCGTTGAATAATGTAGTGTTAATGGTAGTCCCCGAAAGTGTAGATGTTCCATTAAATGTGGTAGTACCTGCTCCAGCGGTGAACGATCCATTCATGGCCAGGTTGCCGGTCAGGATAAAGTTTGAGGCCGGCACCAGGGTTGCCCCTGCATTTACAGTAACATTAGTGAAGCTGGTTGTGCTCATTGTTGTACCTGACAACGTGCTGACGCCGCCATTAAAAACAACGGTTCCGACTCCTGGTGTGAATGAGCCGTCATTGGAAAAGTTTGAGCGGATATTAAGCGTGGTGGGGGCAGTGAGCGAACCCGATCCATTGATCGTGAGCGCGTTGAAGTTGGTTGTATTAATTTGGGTTCCGCTCATGATGCAGGCACCGGCGATGATGAGCGTCCCGCTATTATGCGTGTAAGTGCCATTATTGACAAAATTGCCCGACACGGTAAATGTGGTACTTGGCGCGTTAATAACGCCAGCATTGGACACTGATGCTGCGGCAAGGGTGAACGCTCCGCAGGTAAGGGCCCTCCCAACACCATTGATTGTCAATGCACCAATTATGCTAACATTCTGAGTGAGGGTGATCGCATTCAACGCATTGGTATTAAGCGTTAAGCTCGTGAGGATTCCCGAGGCCGGGATCTCAAAGCCAGTATTTTGTGCAGTCCCGGTATAAACCAGGTTCCAGGGACCCCCTGATGGACTTGAAGTAATGATTGATGCAGAATTCGACTTTGTCACCGTTGCCCCGCTGTTCAAGGAGAGGGCACCACCCACAATGCTCAATGTGCCCGCGGAGAGGTTCAGTGCGGTTGTTACCGTGATAGGTGTGCTTATTGTTGCTGAAGTCCCTGCGTTGAATTTGTTGATGGTGAAAGATGCCAACGAACTCCCCCCCGCAAAATTAAGAGGAGAAGTATGTGGAATTGCTCCGCTCAGTGACAGCGTAGACACAGCATCGGAACTCAGAACACCTCCCAGCGTCAAAAAATCTCCACCCATTGAAATGGACTGGCCTTCAAAGAAAAGCGTGGTGCCTGCGCCTAAATTCGTTGGGCCTTGAATGGTCGTAGGTCCATTGAAGTCAATGGTTCCGCTGTTCAGAACAACATCCCTGGTCGTAAAGCTGGCTCCATTGAAGACTGCATTGCCTGAAACAGTAAGTCGGGTTCCAAGGACCATCGTGCTCGGGAAGGTAGTGGTGTTGCCCCCGTTTGTTATGGTCAGATTTCCCAATGATTGGGTACTGGCTGGCGACGGGAAATTCACACTGGTGCTGCCAGTCATTGAAAGATTGCATGCCGGGCCAGCAAATGAGATAAAGTTCGAGTTTGCAGTAATGCCACCTGTAAGAAAGAGAGTCCTTGTGACTCCGGCGCTGCTGATTACACTCAAGTTACCTTGCGTGAGTATCAAATCACCCGGAATAAACAGGGTACCTCCACCAGAGAAATTTGACCCAGCATTTGTGTCCCAGGATACCCCACTTGCATTGTCTATTTCTGTGAAGATCCCGCTGGGGCTTGAATTTCCAGGGTGTCCGCTTCCAATAATCTGGGCGCTTGTACCATTGTAGGTGACGGTTGATCCAGTAGAATAGCTTCGTGTGCCAGAGTTGCGCAGATTACCAACCGTCGTCCCTGCTACCAGGGCGCCGGTTGCATTCAATGATCCGGCTTCCAACGTGCCTGTGAGTGATAAACTTCCGGCTCCATCCAGGAATGATTCGGCAAGGAGGTCTACAGTTCCAGCGCACGAAAAGTCTGTTCCTGAACCGTTGTTCAGTGTGACTACTACTGCATCATTTACAACAAGGGTTCCTCCAAGCTGTATCGTAGTCTGGTCGATGGTAACAGAGGCTGTGACGGTTACCGTGTGAGGGCTTAGTATAGTGGTATTGCCTGAGTTAAAATCAGGGGTATTCCCAGTGAGCTGCCAGCTTCCTGCAATGAACTCCTCCCAGGTTGATGACTGGTTCCAATCCCCGGACTGACGAGATCTGAAGTCATTCTGGGCTGCAACGGCAATCGAACCAAAAAGCGCCAAAAGCAGACAAATGAATCGAACCATAGCATCAAATTAGGGCGTTAATTTAGTGAAATTTCGGGTATTGTTCTAAGGATAGTGACGCCCTAGGCCTATATCAGGAGACCCGGTTCTTAGTAACCAGATTTGATGAAATCTTGTCCACAATCTCTGACAACTGAGGTTCGGTCAAACTTGAACCCGATGGCAAACAAAGGCCTGTTTTGAACAGTTTTTCTGCCACGCCATCGCCATAATACGCTGCACCACTGAAGACCGGCTGCAAGTGCATGGGCTTCCACAAGGGCCGGCTTTCAATATTCTCCTTCTCCAGCGCAAGTCTCAAATACTCATTGCTTTGTTCATTGCCAGTTGATTCCAACTGGATGGTAGTCAGCCAGCGATTGCTGACGAAGCCAACCGGCTCGTCCAGAAAGGCTATTCCAGGCAAGTCACCCAGGTGCTTCTTGTAATAGGAGAAATTTCTTCTGCGCTGCGCCACTCGCTCCTTGATAACTTCCAGCTGCCCCAAACCAATACCCGCACTTATGTTACTCAATCTGTAATTGTACCCTATCACGGAATGCTGATAGTATGGGGCCGGGTCGCGTGCCTGTGTAGCTAAGAAACGTGCTTCATCAACGAGGCTTTTGTTGTTGGAAACAAATGCCCCACCACCGGACGTTGTTATTATTTTGTTTCCGTTAAACGAGAAGATTCCCACTTGGCCGATCGATCCAAGTTTTCTGCCCTTGTATGTTGATCCCAAGGCTTCGGCCGCATCCTCAATCACCGGAATTTTATATCGGGTCGCAATCGCCATGATCTCATCCATCTTCGCGGGCATCCCATACAGATGCACAACGATAATCGCTTTTGGCGTTTTCCCTGATAGCCTGATGCGTTCCTTGATCGACAACTCCAACAAGACGGGGTCCATGTTCCAGGTATCCGGCTCAGAGTCAACAAAAACAGGTCGTGCACCAATGTAAACAACAGGATTGCAAGAGCCTGCAAAAGTAAATGAGGAGCAAACAACTTCGTCTCCGGATTTTACTCCCAGCACGATCAGGGCCAGTTGAATTGCTGCGGTGCCTGAACTGAGCGCCGCACAATGGTCAACCCCAACATAGTTGGCCAGGGCTGATTCAAAGGATCGGATATGAGGGCCGACGGGTGCAACCCAATTCGATTCAAACGCTTGCTTAACAAACGACAACTCAGAGCCACCCATGTGGGGAGGCGACAACCAAATCCTGTCTCTAGCCATGGAGTAGTAAAGATATCATAATAAATAGTCCGGGATTCTCCGTAACCGCAACATCGCCGAAGCGAGGTCTACTCATCCTTCCTGTGCATCGTTCGTTGGAAGTAGAATGCCGGTATCAACATGAGCATGAGCATAGGATTGACAACCAGGCGATGAAGAAAAGAAATCAAAGGGCCATTGTAGCTCGGGTAGTTGATTTTCAAGATAAAGTAAGGAATCAGGATGGTGACCAAGCCTGCTAATTGAACCACAAGTGCGAAGACCACATACTTCCTTTCATAGAAAATCGCGAAGATGAGTCCAATGGTCAGCGCGTCGTTCAGGAGAAACCGAAAGCTGCGATTGACGAGGAATCGAGGCAAATTCGATTGAACACCCATCCATGCAGCCACGTTGACGTGTTGGAAAATGAAAATCAAGATCAGCCCGGCCAGGCAGCCTAGTCCGACAAATACCCTGTAAGAAGGCTTAACAGGCGTCACTTTGGTTTAACCAAATATGTTCTCACCCAGGCTATCCACATAACAAAAATGGTCGCATAAATTGAAGCAGTGAAGAAATACTTGTGTGTGATGTAAACATATCCCGGCAAGTACACGGTTACCAGGAAGAGCAGCACTATCCGCAGGATATTGCTCACATGAATTACCAGCAGGCCCATTGGGAGAAACCAGCTCATTCGCTTGCCCACTGGACCAAAAGCAAGCAGAAACGCGACGAAAATGATCGCCACATTTATTCCGTTACATCCTTCAAACACCGAAACGATCGCCGAACCCTTATAGACAATGGAGGTGGTGGGCGTCGTGACGTGATTTACCGCAACCGATGGCCATCCACAAACGCGAAGCACGAGAGCCGCCTGGTCAGTAACCCACCTCGTTACCAGATCTGGCTGAGGGTTACTCCAGGTGATCAACAAACCGTAAACGATATTAGCCAGAAAATATATGGCCAGAAACTTTGCCAGGAACCCTAGTGCGGGGCGAAATTCCTTCAGCAAGTTCAAATTCATTTGGGAATAACTTTTGCCGGAACGCCAACGGCGGTCGCATCAGCGGGTACCGGGTCCATAACTACTGCACCGGCTCCTACTTTGGCCCTATCGCCTATCACCGACCTGTTGATGATCGCAGCGCCGGAACCGATCAACACCGCCGTACCGATTTTAATATCTCCTGCGATGTTAGCACCGGGCATGATTGACGAACAATCGCCCAATGTTGAGTTGTGGCCAATGGTTACGTTGAGATTAATAAGCACATGGTTGCCGATAGAAATCTCCGTAGTAATCTTTGCTCCGGCAGCAAGGATACAACCTTGGCCGATGCTAACAGAAGAGGCCTCCGCAACTACAACCGTTGGATGAATGAGGGTTCCAAAGTGAATGTTGCCCTGGAATCGTGCGATGAGATTCTCCTTAATTCTGGGATCTCCAATAGCCAACACATACCAGTGCTCACCTGACGGAACAGTTTCTGAAGTTCTCCCCAGGATTGGAAGCCCGCCAACCAGTTGACCGATTGGTTTCTGGTCATCAAGGAATCCCACAGGATCCCAAACTGGGTTCTGTGCATTGATCTGGCGAATCAGCGCAACGGTTTCCCGGCCCAGCCCTCCAGCACCCACAATGACTATTTTCTTACTCACGGTTTGCCTTTAAGAAGTAGACCACGCTGGGGTTAATCCATGAAGAGCAAATGTCCACAATGTTATAACCATATCGATTCGCCAGGTCAGAAATTTGGTCCTTCTTGACATAATAATCCTGTATACCAATTAAAATTCCGCCCGACGGCTTCAGGTACTTGAAAGCGTCTGCAAGAAATGCGGAAATTACCGTGGTTCCCATTTCACCGCCATCCCACACCTGGTCCCCATCCACATTCAACCGCTTGGTTAAATCAAGCTCCCGTCCGACACTGGTTCTCACGTACGGGGGATTGAAAAAGATCAAGTCATACTCTCCACGCACATTGGAGAAAAGATCGCTTTGCCACACTTTAATCCTGCAATTGTTGTGTGCAATGATCTTTGACGCACTGTCAACCCTGGAGGGGGAAACATCGACGCCCTCCACACTCGCAGGCGCAAGTTTCTTGGAGGTCCAAATACTTAACAATGCCGCCTGACCAACACCCATTTCAAAAACGGCATCGGTTCTGGTTACCAGTCGAGACAGGCATCTCCGCAACATGAGGGTCGTCGAATCCCAGTGTACCTCGTAGCCACGTGGAATGCTTACCCGGAACAGAAAGTAAATTGTTAACCGATGAGACCTGGCTCTTGAGTACAGTGGGTGCACAGCCTTGTAAAAGACCCTGGACAGCCGCATGTTACTTCTTACTTACATAGTAAGGACCAATGAACAAATGCTCCAAGCCACTGTTAAAGAAGGTATTCAAGGCATCGTCGGGCGAAAGTACCACGGGCTCACCGTTGATATTAAAGGAAGTGTTTGTGACCACGGGGATCCCTGACAGTTTTTCAAATTCACTAATGATTTTGTGAAACGAGGGATTGTGCGATTTGTCAACCGTTTGGAGTCGTGCCGAGCCATCCACGTGCGTGATCGCCGGCAACTTTTCTCTAAATTCTTCACGTACCTGTACAACCTTCTCCATGTAGGGGCATTGGTAGCCTTCCGAAACTTGAAAGAAATGATGAGATTTCTCCGAAGTCACAGCGGGCGCAAATGGCCTATACCCCTCCCGGAATTTGATCATCGCGTTGATCTTGTCTTTCATTCCGGCAGCCCGTGGGTCTGCGAGAATCGATCGATTTCCGAGCGCGCGTTCTCCGAATTCCATCCTGCCATGCATCACGGCCACTACCTCCCCTTTCGATAGGATCTCCGCCACTTTTTTCTCCCACTCATTGATCTTATCATATTTGACCCGTCTTCGCCGAAGGGCCTGTTCTACCTGGTCACCCGAGAATTCCGGACCTGAATAGCTCGTGCTGAAACTGATCCTCCGTTTGTTATTGTAAACGCAATGTGCGACAAAGGAAGCGGCACCAAAAGAATTGCCCACGTCGGCCGGGGAGTGAGATATATACACCTTCTTGAACGGAGTCTTCTCCAAAACCTTTCCATTGAGGACGCAATTCATGAAGAACCCTCCCCCTAGAACTACTGCGTCACATGCCGTGAGGCTGTGTAATTTCTTGAGCATGTGAATTGCAATATCCTCTGATACCTGCTGCATCGCCCGGGAAACCTTCATAAACCAGTCATCAATTTCCTCACCTGGCTTGCCAACCCGATTGTCCAGGAGTTCAACCAGTTTTGAGGTGTATAAAAAAGGCTGGTCAACGATGGCACCCTTGTAGTAGGATTGATCCAATTCAAAAAAGCCATCATTGGTGAGGGAGATTGTGCCCTTGATGCGTTTGTAGTAGTCACGGTGATCCACATCAAATGCCGAAATGGCCATCACCTTCCACTCATCATTGTCAGGCCTGTAGCCCAGCAGTTCGGTGAACGCAGCGTAAAACATGCCAAGAGAGTTTGGCAGTTTTTGAATGGCCAGTGTCTTGATGGTGTTCCCTTTCCCATAACTCATCGTGGAGGTCTCAAATTCGCCACGAAAATCAGCGGTCAGGATCGCTGCTTCTTCAAACTCCGACAGGAAGAAGGCATTTGCCGCATGTGTCCGGTGATGTTGCACATAGTAAACCGGCGGCAAGGATTTCTCAGGAAATGACATTTGAACCCAATCCCTCACCGCCTCCCTCGAACCGTTAATTCCCACCAGTTGTTCAGGCAGAGAATAGAAGTACCCTTCCCTCCTGCTCCTCACGTCGCTGAACATGGATTGGTTCTTGGCCCACCCGGCACCCGGGTTCCACGCCTGTGCAACGGCGTCACAATCATTCAAACCAATTCCGGCGGTGTCGAGGCAATAACGAATGGCGTGTTCTGGAAATGCCTTTGTTCGTTTCTGCCTGCTGAAGCGTTCCTCCGGTGCGGCGGCAATGAACTCTCCATCTTTATATAGTGCGGCCGATGAGTTAATCTCACCGTGATTCAGTCCAAGTACAATCATCCGTTCATCCTTTCAATTTCCTTCAAAATTTTTCATTGTTGATGTCACCCCATCGCCTATTCCTTTCGCCTTGATCACAGTCAGTGCAGTCAAAAGTAGTATTTTGGCATCAATATAGAATGACAGATGATCTACGTACCAGACATCAAAGTCAAATTTTTGCTGCCAGGTTAAGGCGTTGCGACCATTTACCTGTGCCCATCCGGTGATACCTGGTTTTACCTGATGCCGCCTTCGTTGATGCTGATTGTAAAGCGGAAGATATTGGGTTAACAATGGACGCGGTCCGATCAGCGACATGTTGCCTGAGATCACGTTCAATAGTTGAGGAAGTTCATCCAGCGAAGTCTTGCGGATAAATCTGCCAACGGGTGTCAACCGTTCATCGTCGGGCAAGACATTACCGTTGGCATCTTTTGCATCCGTCATTGTCCTGAACTTTATGACGCCAAACAACTTCTCATTCTTGCCAGGGCGACGCTGAATAAAGAATATCCTGCCCTTGTTTGCAAAAAGCAACACGAGGCAACAGCCAATGAAAATCGGCAGTGCCAGCACAAGGAGGACAAGCGCTGCGACCCAGTCAAGTCCAGGTTTAATGACCCGATACACGCTGATCAATTAAACGATTATACTCCAATGCCATTGCCTTCCAGTACAGAGCCTGGTCAAACTGTTCCACCACTGCGGCGCGCGCATTCTTAGACAGCCGCTTTCGAAGGTCAGGGTCGGTCGCAAGAAGAGCCATTGCCATTTGCAAATTGTTTACATCCTTGGCATTTATCACCAAGCCGTTTTCCAGGTGGCGAATAATTTCATTGGACCCGCCAATGTTTGTCACAATAGACGGTAGTTCCATTGCACAGGCCTGCAAAACAACATTCGGAAAACCTTCCCGATAGCTCGGAAACACAAATACATCGCTGGCGGCCATGTATTCATTGACTTCATTCCTGAAGCCGGGTGCGATGATACTCTTGTTTTCGAGAATCTCTCTCTTCGTCCTTTCACTCAAAGGATCAATGTCGTCTTCGAAATGTCCTAAAAGAATGAGCTTGGCGGATGGTACTTGTTCTCGAAGAAGCACAAACGCATCAACCAGTTCCTGTACTCCCTTATCCCTCACCAGCCTGCCCACGAAGCAAAAAACAAGATCATCCGCTGAAATATTGTTCGCCGACCTTAGTGTCCGACCCCGGGCAAGCAACTCGTCACTTCGGGAATACCTTTTTGTGTCAATCCCATTGCTGCTTCCATTGCCAATCATTCCCAATCGTCGCGAGTCCACGCCGAATGATGTCACCAGGAATTCTTTGAGTGCCTGTGAATTGGTATATACGCGGTGAGCACAACGATAGGTGATTCTTTCGCTTGCGGACAAAAGGGATCTTCGGATTCCTTTCGCCTCCATAAACGGCATCCCTGCCACCGTGTGTACGCGTATGGGGACCCTGGCGATCCAGGCTGCAATCATCCCAAGCAAGCCTGCCTTTGGCGTTTGAGTGTGAACTATGAGTGGCTTCCACTGAACAAAAACGATAACCAACTTTATCAGGCTCAACAAGTCAGCCAGGGGAGAAATCTTCCTCGTAAAGGGTATTACAATGTGACGACATTCTTCCCTCTGTACTATATCCTTAGTTTCAGCCCCGCCGGCACTAAGGCTAAGGACTTCAAAGCCCTGTTGGCCCATAAATTTTAGTTGACCGGCCAGAATGTATTTTATGGAGATAGGCACAGTCATTATCCTGGCCAATCGTATTCGTCCTCCCCTCTTCATTTCAATGACCCTTCGTGGAAACAGACTGCGCAACCTCCTGCATGTTTTGACTCCTCATTCCTGTGGTCTCCCTAAGTTTTGCGAAGGTCAACAGGATTTCTTCCAGGTGACGTAGGCTCTGCTCAGGGTAATTACCGAAATTGTGAGGGTGCCACCAAAGGTGATAGACATTCCCACGCTGGGCCGCACGGGTCATCTCGGCTTTCACAGTGGCCACCTTAACCTGGTTCAAAAACAGCTCGCGCGGATTGTAAGGTCTTAGCAATCGGCTTGCTGGAATACAAACCGGGAAACTATTCCTCACCTGCAGGGAATTGATCGAATAGTCATTGCTTCTTCCCATTGGAAAATAGGCATCGACACCGCGGTTCAATCTCTTCCAGTAACTCTCCTTGAGTGTGCTCCCAATATTCCAGAACCAATTGATGGGATTGGATCGAACAGAAGATATTCCTTCTTCAAAGCAAACCTTCAGGTAGTCGTCATTGAATTGATTGCGAGGGAAGACCAGCGACCGGAGAGTCTTCCCATAATTTCGTGCCACGCGTTGTGCCGCACGCAAGTCCTCCCTAAACTGATCGAGCGTTTGCCCTGCTTCATTGCAATAGTAGTGTGCAAAGGTGTGTGTGCCCAACTCCTGGTTTGGCGTTTCGATGATCTGCTTCACGAGAGAGGGCGCAAAATGAAACGGATCGTTCATTTCATCCGCCCCGATACCAACCGTTTCAATGTAATGATAGGCTGACAATTCGGGGACTCCATAGGTCGGCCGCAAAGATGGTGCGTTGGCAAGAAGACTCTGCTTTGAATCGTGCAGCAGCATTCCAACGGCAGCCCATGTTACATGTATTTCATAGGCGCGAAAAAGGGCCAGCATTTTGGGAATTACATTCCGGGTATTCAGGAAGTATCGATTGCGGGGAGCCTCGTTGTTGTCCAATTCTCTTCGATCTCCCTCCAGCGGCCATTTCTCAAAGCCGCCCCAGTGAAGTTCGAAATCGAGAGAAACGACAAATGTTCCTTTCATCGCGCCACTCCACCCGCCAGGGTAGTCCTTTTACTTTGGAAGAACCGCTGTCTCACCCTCACCGTTTGTTGTTGGTCGATGTACTTCAGGATGACGAATAGCATCAAGATCATCACCTGGCTTTTTTGCCGCATGGCAAGCCCAAGGTTGCCTGAGATTTGCGCCAGCGCGAAGGAAACCCCTAGAAAGGTCAACAGGCTCGTCTTTACAATAGCATCCGCCGTCAGGATAAATTTTATTCCTGATGGTCTAATGAGCCTTGCAAAGAACAAAAGGTAAAACAGGTTTTCAAAAGACACGATATATCCCAATATCCCGGGGGCATCAAGAAAAAGCGGTCGAAACCAAAATGCAAACAACTTCTCAAACACGTTGTAGTTGGTGATGTCGATACCGGATGTTGCCTTGCTCAACTCACTTGCCCTGTGCGATATCAGCGGATCCATCAAGGAGTCCTCCTGAAGACCTGTTAGGAGAATAATGTCTTCATAGATATAGTATAGCAGGAACACAGCCGCAAAAAGAATGAGTATCCGATACCCAATAACAACTCCCCGAGTTGAAAATGTGTATCCCAGTGCCGCACCAATGAGCACGACGTAGAATATGTGAGGTCTAATTTGAAAAATGATCCAGCCACCCAGCAGCAGGGCCCACAATCGAGGGCCTGTTCTTTTCAGTGCGAAGAAGAATAGACCAAACCCCAGGAAGATAAGGGACCCCTTTCCGAGAGAGGAAGACCAGAAATGAAGGTTAGGCAAGAGAAACAACATGTCAATTGCATCAAAACCAAGAAGCCTTGGAGAACTTACAATTCGTTCCTTGAAGAAAATGTAGAAGAAGAGAAAGCCCAGGTATCCAAACCAGGAAAAGAGCATCATCGATGACTCATAAGTGAATCCGAGGTAATGAATCAGGAAGTAACTAATGAACTCAATGAACTTTGTGCTAATGCCAAAATACGTGAACAATTCATCACCCAGGTATTGGTTGTACGCCCGGCCAAAATAACCAACGGAATCAGACGGGTTTGATGCCGCGTACAGGTAGTATGCAACGGCCAATAACGTGTGGTAAAAAAACAGGGAAACAACAAACCGCTTGTTGAGGCTTGGATGCTGTTGTTTCAGGGTCCCAACAATGATGTAGGTCAACAGGAGAGTAAGCAGCCAAATGATAATTCCCTGCAGCATCTTCAAAAAACTTCCATGTCACCCAACGAAGGTCGCCAACTTTCGTACGTCAGGACATCACGACCAAAAGAAAGCGGCAATGTGGTAATCTCCGGTCCCAAGCGTGCCGATAGGGTTGGAAACATCCCCAATGATACAGAAGTTGTAACAATAGCAGCGCCGGACCTGGCGATGGCTGCTTCAAGCAATTTCTTGTAGGCTTCCGTAGCTTGTTCACTGGCCCACAGGGTATCACAAATCCTGAACTCGAATCCAAAGGGCCGAGGTTTCAGCCGAAAAATTGTCAGAAATGATGGTGATAGCTGGTCATCTGCAACATAATAGTATTGTATGTTCGGATTGTCTCTGTACCGCCACGTCAGCATCTTTTCTGAAGTTGATGTTGTTATCCACCCCTTGTGGGATCCCATGATGCGGTCGTCAATTATAAACGAGGCCTTTTGCATCGAATAGGTCGAATCAAAATCGGTCGATTTGCTTCTCCCGGGGATGCGGGGAATCATGTACAACTTCATTCTTCCATTGCTTCCCCAACCCATTTTCAAGTAACCTGGCTTGCTCTTCGCGTTGGGTGTATTGAAAACAAAATCAACCTTCTCTGATCGACACGCCTCCACACAACGGAGCGTTAGCTCCCTGAAAACTCCTTTGCCCTGGAAATCAGGATGAGTGGCGGTATCAACGGCGCGAACCGCCTTGAATACCCTGCTCCCTTGATGCCACTCCCAACGCATGAAGGCACGTACGCCTACCAGTAAATCCCCTTCCAATCCAAGAAACACCAGGGACTTACCAAATGGATTGTCGAGATGCTTCCATTGCCAGAACGCGGCAGACTTGGGCATCAAGCCCTCTCCCAGGCTCAGCTTCAGCAAGTCAACGATCGCGGGGATGTCCCGGTCTGAAGCTTCGCGAATGATCATGAGACAAAGATATAAACAAACAATCTTGCGGTCGCTTGAAAAGGGCACATGAGATGGATGGAGGCATGCCGCTTGCTCCAGGATTGCGAGAGCTCTATTTGCAAACTGCAAGTTTTAAGAAACTGGTCCTGTTGTTTGATTCAACTGAAACAACATACATACCGTTGGGCAATTCCGATACAGGCAGTTTGATTTCGTTCAAGCCTTTTGACACCTCAGCCCTGACATTAACGATTTCCTTTGCATGCATACTCACCACTCGGACAAAGCCTGTTCCGTCAGTGTCAGCATGAAACTGGATGACCGCCTCTGTGCCTCCGACCGGGTTGGGAAAAATCGATAATACTCGGTCCCGCGGCGATTCGCGGATGCCAGTTACCGGAACAACCGTGAGGTCTGCCACATTGCTCTCCACAGAGCCGGCGATGTTAGTCAGAACAACTGTGTATAATCCTGCATCATCAGCACTGAGCGCGACAATCGAATAGGTAGACTCCGTAGCACCTGCAATCTCCTGGTTGTCCTTCTTCCATTGATACTGAATGGGAAGTGTTCCAATTGCCTTCACCTCGAACGACGCACCAAGGCCTTCCGCACCATCGATATCTTCAGGATGCTGCGTAATGAATGGCGGTGAGTCATTTCCGTAGACAATCCGGTAGATTGCACCACTGCGGCTAAGGAAGTACAAGTTCCCGTCTAAACCCACGGCAACGTAGACAGGCAATCCACTGATGGTTGATCCGAAAAGCGAGCTGGTTACCGGCAAGTCTGTTGGATCGATAAAACTCATCCAACGTTCACAATAGTCAACAAAGAAATAGTTGCCATAGTAGGACGCCGGGTAGTTGGTAGCCGATGGATTAAAGAAAGCTCCCCCTGTGAGCGCACACCCAGCGCTGGTGCCTGTGCCATGAGGATAGGTGAAAACCGGGTTGGTATACTGTGGGTCAGCCGTGTTGCCCTCCGCAGCCGGCCAGCCAAAGTTCTTTCCTCCAACAGAAATGTCGTTGATCTCTTCCCAGGAATTTGCCCCAACGTCAATCGCAAAGATCTTCCCGTTAGTGCCATTCACAGAGATCACATACGGATTGCGAAGTCCCAATGCCCAGACTCGTTTTGCGTGATCGCTCCCTGCCGGAAAAGGGTTTCCCGCCGGGATGCTCCCGTCGGAATTGATCCTGAGAATTTTTCCATGATAGGTGTTTGGATTCTGGGCGTTCGCCGGAAGTGCGTTCTCTCCAACGCCAACATAGAGTTTACCATCACCACCAAAAGCCAACGCACCGCCATTGTGGTTTGTCGCCGAGCTCAGCGGATCAAGTTCTAGAACAACAACCTCGCTTCCGGCAACGGCAACGTCGCCATTGGCCGTGAAGCGACTAATCCTATTGTGCGGTGGAGTGCCCGGAACGGTGTAATAAACGTACACGAAATTGTTCAGCGCAAAATTCGGATCCAATGCTACGCCAATCAGCCCACGCTCACCAGCGGGGTCAACCGTAATCGTGACGAACGGAGTGGGGAGCAATACATCATTCTTGACAATGCGGAGTTGGCCTGTCTGCTGGGCAGCGAACATCCTGCCGTCAGGCGCAAAGGTCAACACCGTGGGCTGTGAAAAACTTGCACTAACAGTTTGACGGCTGAACCCTGTCGGGAATGTCTGGGAAAGTACGTGAAAATGAGCAAGGAGAATGATCAGATAGACACACCGTCGGCCAAGCGTCACCATGACCGAAGGTACGAAAATGTCACCGGTCAGAATATGACTGGTACATCTCTTCAAGTCGCTCGGTCATCTTCTTCATACTATAGTTGTTGACTACGCGCGCCCTTGCCGCCAAACCCAACTGCCGGCGATATCCCTCCGGAAATAGTTTGACCACCAGATGAAATGTGTTCCTCCATTCGTTCACCGGTGTTAGCAATCCGTCCACTTCATTTCGGATGACTTCTTTTATTCCCCCGGCATCCGTAGCCACGATCGCGCACTCCATGCTCATCGCTTCTAGCAGCGCAACCGGCAGCCCTTCAAAGACAGAGGTCATCAGGTAAATATCAATGGCCGACAGCCACGGCCTCACTTCAGTCTGAAGCCCGGGCATGATCAGTCGGTCTTCCAAACTCAACGCTTTCCGATAGGCCTGAAGTTCATTCATGAGCGGGCCTTGTCCCACGATAACACCGTAAACTTTATCATTTGCGGAAGCCAGCTTTGAAAAAACCTCTATCCACTCCTTCAGCCGCTTTTGAAATCGGAACACAGCGACAGTGCCCACAACGATGGCGTCAGCCGGTATCTTCAATGAACTTCTCAGCGCCTGCCCTTCTGCGACTTGCCGGACAAAGGCGTCCTGATTTACTCCGTTCACTATTTCAGTCACCGGTATCCTCACCCTGATTCCATTCCTGATTGATGCCGCCACATCGGCAGAAACAGCAATGACGGCTGTTTGTTTGTTGAAAGTTATTCGGTTGAGCCAGCGCGTCAACCAGTGATAACGTTCCTGCTTATTGTGTTCGGTGTACAGGACTGGTATGGAAAGAAAATGGTGAATTATTCTCCCGACGAAGCCAGACCATGGCAAGTGGCAATGCACCACGTGGATCTCCTTCTCCCGAATGTACTTTATGACCCTTGCCGTCCTGAAAATGAGTTGAATATTGCTTGAGGCGTTCATACAGGTCACAATGCCTCCAGCCTTTTCAATGGCCTCCACCATCTGACTCTTCCACGGAAGAAAGTAGATGTAATGGAATTCGAACCTGGACTTATCGTGAAGCTTCAGAGATTCCGGCAGTAGCATTTCAGCCCCACCCCTTCCCAGGGATTTAATAATGTGAAGTATTCTAATCCTGGGTTTCAATTGCAGTGCTTGTAATAAAGAGTTCGGTTATTTCTCAGCGCCAACGCGATTGTACACCTCCATAAAACGGCCAGCAATCCTTCGATTGCTGTATTCTTCTTTTACTAGCGTCAACGCATTGCCTAGAATACGTTCAGTATTGCTTTGCAAGGTCTCCCGCACTGCGCTTACAAAGGCTGCTTCATCGCCTGCCTTCACCAACCAGCCCGTCTCCCCCGTTCTAATCACCTCCGAAATGCCGCCAACATCGTAGCTGACGACCGGCGTCTTACAGAGCATTGCTTCAAGAATAACCGCCGGGAGCCCTTCAATTCTGCTTGGCAGCACGAGACAGGCCGCAGAAGAAATAATATGGAGTACGTCCTTCCGGAATCCCAGCAGCCGAACACTATTCTCCAGCTTCAACTCCACGATCTGTTTCTCCACACGGTGCCGCAATGGCCCATCCCCAATCAACAAGAGGGTGACTCGCTCTCCCGCATCAATCAACTTCCTGGTAATTCGCAACAGTCCCTCGTGGTTCTTCTCAGCGACAAAGCTGGCCACATGCACGAGTACCCTACCTTCAGCAAAGGTGTTCTTCAAATCCAGCGGCACTTGCAAATCGACCGGAAGTTCCTCTACACCTATGGGGACTGTTGTCGTTTTGCTGTCGCTAAGTTTGTAGGTCGCTACGATATCTTGCCGGCACAATTCGCTTACTGAAATAACATGCTTCGTTCTGCCAACCAGGAATTTGTTGAACACTCGCTTTCCCCATGTTCTTGCAAAATCACTCACCTTGTTTGCATTTCGAAAAATGATCTCAGCCCTCCATCCGTAAATCAATTTTGAAAACACGGCAAACTTCAGTGTATCGCCGGCATTGGCCTGGACCAATTCAGGATCAAAATTCCGAATTTCCTTGGCCAACTGTTTCCATCCCGGAACATCAAACAACCTCATGCCACCCGGTCTGTTCATCGCAATGATTCTGCCTTGAAAAGGAAGTGCTGCTTCACCCGGAAACAGACTGATGATCAATACTTCATGGCCGGAGGCAAGCAAGTGACTTGACAATTGGCAGGCAAATATTTCGGCTCCCCGAAGCTGTGGCTTCTGTATCAGTTGAACGATTCTCAAATGCGTGGAGTCTGCTTGGCGCTTTCTGTTATTCACGAAAATAACCATT
>CAZJWV010000040.1:0-24760 GCA_964549855.1 uncultured Ohtaekwangia sp.
TCGCCGAATTCCCGACAATCCAACAGGAAACGCTGAAAACGCATTTCGAACGGCTCGTCGCCCGAGCCCAGACCCTTCGGACCGAACCGTTGGCTGAGCGAAAATCCAGGCTTCGAAAGCTGGAATCATGGATACACAAGAATCGCGAGCGCATCAAAGAGGCCGTCCACGCCGATTACCGTAAGCCGTTCCTTGAGGTCGACACCTCTGAGATATATCCCGTGCTCACCGAATTGCGTCATACCGTGAAGCACCTTGACGAATGGGCTGCACCGGTGAAAGTGGATGCGACCCGAAGCTACCTGGGCACCCGTTCGGAGATCCGCACAGAACCGAAAGGCACCTGCTTGATTATCGGTCCATGGAATTTCCCTTTCAACATTTGCATCGGTCCGCTCGTCTCATGCCTGGCAGCAGGCAATAACGCTGTGATTAAGCCGTCAGAGCTTACCCCCAACACCTCACGGCTGATTCGGGACATGGTGAGTGAAGTCTTCCCCGCCGACATTGCAATTGTCGTCGAAGGTGGTGTAGAGGTCTCTCAACAGCTTCTCGAACTACCTTTCGATCACATCTTTTTCACCGGAAGCACCGCTGTAGGCAAATTGGTGATGCAAGCGGCAGCGCGTAACCTTTCTTCGGTTACGCTTGAGCTTGGTGGCAAATCGCCGACCGTCATTGACCGCAGCGCCAACCTGGGAGATGCTGCCAAGCGGATTGCATTTGGAAAATTCTTCAACAACGGACAGACGTGCATAGCTCCGGATTACCTGCTCGTCGACAAAACCATTGTCGAGCGCTTCCTTTCCCTGTTAACGCATGAGGTACTTACACTCTTTGGAAATGGCGAAACCGTGGGGGAGGATTCCGGTAGCTACTCCCGGCTAGCCACCGACCGTCAGTTTCGACGCGTCAACGATTTGCTGAAAGATGCTGTTCAGCGCGGTGCACAAGTGCAGACGCTGGGACCGGTGAATGAATCGGCAAATTTCATGGCGCCTGCCATTTTGCGGCAGGTCCCCCAAGACGCACGCATTTGGGAAGAGGAAATATTCGGGCCCGTGTTGCCAGTCGAGACATTCGAAGAAGCGGAGGACGCTGTCCGCATCATCAATTCCCGGCCCAAGCCGCTTGCACTCTATGTATTCAGCACCCGCAGGTCTTTCCAGGAGCAAATCCTTCGTAAAACCACATCAGGAAGTGCGTGTGTCAACGACTGCGTGGTGCAATTCACACACCCAAACCTTCCTTTTGGCGGAGTCAACCAGAGTGGTATCGGCAAGTCGCACGGGCAACACGGATTCATGGCCTTTTCCAATGAACGATCCGTGCTGCGCCAGAGGAGCGGCTGGGCGGGTCCGTACCTGCTTTACCCCCCCTATACTAAGGGAATGAAGAAGGTCGTTGACATCTTGTTGAAGTGGTTCTAGGCCCGCGGAATTCGTAGTTTTACTGTCCCGCAAAATCGTGTGGTTGTATGAAACTCGTGAAGAAAATCGTCATTGGCTTTGCTGTCTTTCTGGTCATCCTGGTTGCTGCCGCGGCCATTCTCCCTTCTTTGTTTAAGGATGACATCAAAGCCGCAATCGACAAGGAGCTGGCCAAGAATGTGAACGCAGATGTCGTGTTCGACATCGACAATTTCTCCCTTACTATTTTCCGCAACTTCCCAAGCCTTACAGCCGAAATAGATACACTGGGCGTTTTCAACCGTGCTCCATTTGAAGGTCAGTATCTGTTTGTCGTTGACCGCATGGATGTGGAAGTCAATCTCTGGGATGTGTTGTTCGGCAAGCAACTGCGATTAAAAGGCATCACCCTGGTAAATCCTCAAGTCAATGTCAAAGTTCTACCCGACGGTCGGGCGAACTACGACATCGCTATCGCCTCCACCGACACGGTTAAAGAAACCGGCCCCTCGGAGTTCTCTTTCGGTATCGACCATTGGGAAGTGATCAACGGCGATGTGCAGTACGATGATGAGTCGATCCCTTACCGCCTGAGCCTGAAAGGCCTGCAGCACACGGGGAGCGGTGATTTCACGCAAGATGTATTCGACCTGCGCACGCACAGCGTTGTCGACACGCTTTCAACTTCTATGGGAACCCTGCAGTTCCTGACGAAGAAACACGCCGAGATCGACGCAGTGATCTCCATCAGCGAGAATTACACGAAGTATACCTTCCGCGAGAACCAGGCCAAGATCAACGACTTCGCCATGAGTTTCGACGGATGGCTCAAGATGAACCCTTCCGACTTCACGATGGATTTGACTTTCAAGAGTCCGGCCAATTCGTTCAAGAGCCTGCTTTCGCTTGTCCCGGGCATGTACACCTCCAATTTCAAGAACATCGAGACCAGCGGTGAGCTTACGTTCAGCGGATCGGTGAAGGGTGTGTACCATGAAAAACAACTTCCTGCCTTCCAGGTGAACCTGGGCGTGGTCAAGGGAATGTTCAAGTATCCCAACCTGGCTACTCCGATCAACAACATTGCTATGGACCTGTCGATACAAAACAATGACGGCGTGGTCGACAATACGGTCATCAACCTGAAGAGGCTTCACCTGGACTTGGGCGCCAACCCGGTGGACGCAACGCTGCTCATAGAGAATCTGAGAAACTACAAGATGGATGGCAAAGTGAAAGCCAGGCTAAACCTGGCAGAACTCTCCCAAATGTTTCCCATGGAGGGCGTGACCACGAAGGGAATCTTCGCGATGGATGTTGCCGTCAAGGGAATCTACGACAGCACAAAGAAGATAATGCCTGCTACCGGGACTGCCAGTCTCAAGGATTTCAGTTATGCCGCAACTGGAAATCCTCCGCTTACGCTCCCGGTTGCTGAGGTGGCATTCGATCCCAGCAAAGTGGAATTGCGCAAACTGGAAGGCACTATTGGCCGAAGCGACTTCCGCGTGAATGGGCGTGTGGAGAATTACCTAGGCTATGTGCTGGCAAAGGGGACTGTCCGGGGGGTGGTCAACTTCAATTCTACCCTGCTTGATCTCAACGAGTTCATGACGGATACTGGCACACCCGCCGCTACAGATACTGCCTCCTTTGGAGTCATACCGATACCAACCAATCTGGATTTCACCCTAAAATCTTCCGTCGCTACGGTGAAGATGATGGACTACACGCTAACCAACGCCAGTGGAGATATTGTGCTTCGTGATGGAGTGGCAAATCTCAGCGGCCTTCGATTCGGCATGCTCGGCGGACAATTTGGTTTGAACGGGACCTACAACGCCAAAGACGTCAAGCATCCCAAATACGACCTTGATTTGAAAATCGAAAAGGTTTCCATCAGCCAGGCTGCCAATTCTTTTTCGATTATTAAGTCCTACGTCCCCATTGCCGGCCTGGTGAACGGTGACTTTTCCACCGACTTCAAGTTGAATGGTGAACTCACGCAGCAAATGACACCTAACCTGGCTACTGTCAACGGCGCGGGACTCGTCAAGGTCGCACAGGCTGCACTCACAAAATCCACCTTTGTATCCGGGCTCACTTCGCTGACCAACCTTAAAAGTGCTGACCAGGTAAGTTTGAAAGACGTGCTGATGTCGGCCAGCATCACCAACGGGCGTTTCAGCGTGAAGCCGTTCAATGTAAAAATTGGTGACTACGCCACCACGATAAGCGGAAGCACGGGACTTGACCAATCGCTCGACTACTCGTTGAAGATGATGGTGCCGGCCGGCGCGCTCGGTTCACAAGCCCAGGGTTTTCTGAACCAGTACACCGGTTCAAAGAACCCGACCGACAAGATTCCAATTACCATTGGAGTAGGCGGTACACTAAGGAGCCCTTCGCCCAAACTAATAGCCACCGAACAAAAGGAACAAGTGAAGCAGGCCGCTACACAGGTGGTCACGCAGAAAACGCAGGAAGCGACGAAAAGTCTTTTAGAGGGGGCAAAGCCAGCGGATGTGCTGAAAGGCCTTACGAGCGCACCGAAAGCAGATACTACAAGGAAGGACACTACGAAAAAGGAGCCGACCAACCAGCTGCAGCAATTGCAAAACCTGCTGAAAAAGAAGAAAAAGAACTAGGCTCACCCCCCGCCCTCTCCGGAGGAGCAGGGAGCCAGAGCAGAACTAATCAGTTCTTTCTTGACAATTCACTGCCAATGAAGAATCCTTCGCGGATCAACTGCATGAGTTGGTCGCGTGTGGGATTGATTTGGTAGAAGGTGTCGTCCTTCCGTTGAATTTCCTTGACGGTGAACTTCTTCGAAAGCTTCTTGAGAATGTCTTTGCGTTTCGCGTCGTCGCCAACGGGGATCGAGAGGAACTCAATGGATCCATCCGTTTTTTGATGAATCACCCTGAGTACCCATTGGTCTCCACTCCTGAAATTCACGAAATAGTAGTCCTGGTAGAACTTCACAACGAGCGAATCGCTGAGCACTCCCTTACCCAGCCAGTCCTTTTCCTTGTTGTCGCGGAAATGATATCCCCAGGATTCAATAATTAGGGTGTCGGTATCGTCACCCTTTTCGGCAATACCAACATATCGGCCATGCAGGGCCTTCGGTACTTCCTTGAGGGCGGTGACGCCCGTGGGCTGGGGTTCGCGAAAAGAGACTTCCTTGCAAGAGTACAGGAGCATGGCCCATCCCGCGATCAACAACAGTCTTTTCATGGCGACCCCTCGAACAATGAGAGAATGAAGGTACGACGTTTATTTTGGATTCTTCCCGTTCGTCAGCTCCCCGATGATGCGCAATCCGTCCAGTGTAAGTTGCGGTTCTACGTACTTGAAAAATCCCCGCAAGGACGTGATCACAAACGAAAGTCCTCCCGTTGCGATCGCGGGGCAATCGGTTTTGATTTCTGTGCGAATGGTGTTCACCATGTGTTTCACAAGTCCCTCATAACCGATCACCACTCCAGATTGAATTGCTGTAACCGTGTTGATGCCCAGGGCCGATGCGGGCATTTCGAGGGGGACATCAAACAACTTGGCGGTGTTTTGCGACAATGATTTCAGGGCCGTGCGAAGTCCGGGGACAATCGAAACGCCGATGATTTTCCCCTTGCTGGTAATTGTCGTAAACGTCAGAGCGGTGCCGAAATCCACCACGATGCAAGTTTCCTTTATCAGGAAGTGAGCCCCGACAGCGTTTGCCACCAGGTCTGATCCGATCTCGTACGGATTCAGCACCTCGACGGGAAGCTTCTCATATACACCCGGTCCAAGCAACACGGGTTCACGCTTGAACAGGGAGCGCAGCACATTGCGCACCTTGTCGGTGAGTCCAGGTACCACACTGCTCAGCACAATGGTTTCCACCGAGGATGAGGGCAAACCAGCCTCGAGGAAGTAGTCGCGGATTTTTATTCCGTAGAAAAGCTCGGGCTGATCAGGACGTGAGGGGATGCGCCAAATCTTCCATGTGCCATCCTTCCAGAGACCCATGGTGATGTCGCTGTTTCCGATGTCGAGAGCAAGCAGCATCGGCGAAAGATAGATAATTCGCGCTTGCCCCGGCCTTGTGCCAGGGATCAGTATACCTTCGTTCGGAGGCCTCCGGTATCGATCTGGATGCCGAGTGATGCCGAGAGTTGTTGGTATTTAAAATAGGGATCACCGGAAATCGGTACGGCTACGCCTACCTGTGCAATCCCAAAAATGTTTCCGGCCAGGTGAAACTTCATCGTGATCGCCGGCTCAAAAAAGATCGGCGCACTTTCCGAATGTGGATGAACCACACCATCCTGGGTGGTAAAGTCAGAGAAGTCCACCCATGAAATCTTGGGTGTGAAAGCGAAATTGGTGCCTCGGTTGTTTGTACCTATGGAAGGTTGGATGAAGATGCGCCTGATCTTGGCCGTTGTGAGTGTTTCCACGCCCGGTGTCACGAAATAGTATACATCGCTTGAAGTGCTTTCTCCGAATCCATAGCCGCCAATAATTTCCCACCGCGATGAGCGGGTTGTATTGTAAAATCCAAGCCCCAATTCTGCATACCCGTTCTTTCGAGTGTACTCCACACCATTGCTGGTCTTCTTTTGATTGGCATAAGCGTAATTCCCGGTTATGGCGATGTTGTCAGTGAGCGCGTAGGCAGCCTGGACTTCAGCACCAGCCGCTGAGAGGTATCCTGAAACCTGCGCCTCACCTTGTTCGTCGAACAACGGGGCATTTCGTGTGGCGGGGAGATAAAGGGGCGTGCACGAGCTTAGGAACGCCAAAACAAGAAGGTAGCGCATAGGCAGGGGTGTGAAACACTTAACTTCGCAATAAATGTAATGCAATGCAATTCTCCCCAGAAGAAGCCGACCGACTCCTCCATGCCCGGCGATCCGTTTTTCCCCCGGATTACTCAAAGGAACCCATTCCCCTACCCACGATTCGAAAAGTTTTGGAGCACGCTACACTTGCTCCTACGCACAAAAGAACCGAGCCGTGGCGCTTTGTCGTATTTCATGGGGCCGGGCGCGGGCAACTTGCCGAGATGCAATCGGAATGTTACCGGCGGGTGACCGAGGCAAACAATACGTTCAGGGAAGAACGATACAAGGGCCTTCAGTCCAAGCCGTTTGAATCCGCATGCATCATTGCTGTTGGGATGAAACGTGACCCAAAAGGGTCTGTGCCGGAAGTCGAAGAACTTGGGGCGGTCTTTTGCGCCATTGAAAACATGTACCTCTCCGCCACGGCCCTCGGACTCGGCTGCTACCTCAGCACCGGCGGCATCACCTATTTTGAAGAAGCGAAACCACTCTTTGGACTGGAAGCCACCGATCGCCTGATTGGTTTTTTCCACCTGGGCATCCCCCGGCAAGTGCCAGCCGAATGGTCGCGAAAGCCTGTCGATGAAGTTACCACCTGGGTGACTGGTTAAACTCCTGACAAAAATTCCGTTATTGCTTTCATGAATCTCCCTGATAAGTCATCGATAGCGGCGGCACACGAACGGATTCGTTCCTACATTCATCACACTCCCGTGTTGACCAGTGAGTCAGTCGACGCGTTGGCTGGGTGCACTCTGTTCTTCAAGTGTGAGAACTTTCAAAAGGTCGGGGCCTTCAAGGCACGAGGCGCCATGAACGCCATTCTGAAACTTACTCCGGCGCAACGAGAGAAGGGAGTCGCCACACATTCATCAGGCAATCACGCCCAGGCGCTGGCACGAGCGGCCAAGATCATCGGGATTCCGTCATATATCGTGATGCCCCGCACAGCGCCTGAAATCAAAAAGCGGGGCGTGCGAGCTTATGGCGGGCAAATCTTCGAATGCGAGCCGACACTGGCCGCACGGGAAGCGACCTTGGCGGATGTCGTCGCCAAGACCGGCGCGGCGGAAATTCATCCTTTCAACAACTACGACGTTATCGAGGGGCAGGCGACATGCGCGAAGGAGTTCTTCGAAGAGACGCCCGGCCTTCAGTTCCTTTTGGCTCCCGTGGGTGGTGGCGGACTGATCAGCGGAACGGCACTTGCAACAAAATACTTCTCACCTTCCACGGTAGTGATTGCCGGTGAACCGGCAGGTTCTGACGATGCGTACCGCTCGATGAAAAGCGGAAAAATAGAGGAAGCTCAATCCAACACTATCGCCGACGGGCTGCTCACGACGTTGGGGACAAAGACCTTTCCCGTAATAAAGGAATTGGTGAAGGACATTATCACCGTAAGCGACGAAGAGATCGTGGCTGCCATGCGGATCATCTGGGAGCGGCTCAAGATCATCATAGAACCTTCATGTGCCGTACCCTTCGCGGCGGTCTTGAAAGAAAAACAGCGGTTCGCCGGCAAACGGGTCGGTATCATCCTCTCTGGCGGCAACATCGATCTAGAGAGAGCTGCAAAGCTCTTTGCAGGGAAGTAGTGAGACTGTTCCTTCGTTTTAGCAAGTTCCCACTCGAGTCTATTGGCGGTTGGAGAACGGGGTATGTAGGATTTCACACCCACGAAGTCAGATAAACCAGAACACCCAAATTTGGAGAGTCCCAAACAGCCAAGCAAAGGCCAAAAGCCAATCGCCAAAAGGTTCTCGTGGGTAGTCTTAACTCAGGAACTACCCAATTCCACAAACCTAGTTCGTTCCCTTCTTCACCTTTTCAAACTTGCTCTCCGGTGCACGTTTAGGGAAGACATTATCTGTCGTGTTAGCGTCTCCGGTTTCAGCGCCGGGGTCCAGGACGATGTTGACTACTTCCTTGTCCTTGATGAACACTTTCTTCACTTCCGTTTCATTAAGGCGCCAGATTTCTGCCGGGATGCGTTCAATTTCTTTCGATCCGTCCTTGAACGTCCACTCGATCACCAGTGGCGACACCAGGCCGCCCGTGTTTCGCAGCGTCAGCTCATAGAGGTGCTTGCCCTCCAGGCGCGTGCGAATGGCATTGTCGTCCACGCGGTTGAGGAAACTCCCATAGGCATCTTCTGGAGTGTTGAGCACCGTAATTTCCTGCGGGCCCTTGCTGAAGTCGGAAGCGGATCCCTTCTGCCCCGCACTGATGGTGAGGTCGCCCTTCGTCACCTTGACGGACTTCTTCTCAGGATCAACGGTTGTTCCTTTTACCTTGAACCATTTCACCTCGCTCACGGTGATGTCCACGTGATCGGTCCCATAGAACCATCCGCGCCAGAACCAATCCAGGTCCACGGCGGAAGCGTCCTCCATGGTGCGAAAGAAGTCTGCCGGCTTGGGATGCTTGAACGCCCAACGGGTGGAATATTCCTTGAAGGATTTATCAAACAGTTCGTGGCCCATTACTGTTTCGCGCAGCAACGAAAGCGCTGCCGCCGGTTTGTCGTAGCCATTGTTGCCGTAATCAGCCCCTTGGTTGTCGGCCGATGCCATGATGGGGCGACGCACGGATTTATCGCCCTTCATAAAAGGAATCACACTCTTGGGTGTATTCGAGGTGATGTTGAAATTCGGATAGCGTTCTTTGATCGTCTCAGTCTCCAGGAAAGAGTTCAGTCCTTCGTCCATCCAGGAATCTTTGCGCTCGTCGGAGTTTACGATCATCGGGAAAAAGTTGTGCCCCACCTCGTGCACAATTACGCCGACCATGCGTTCGAGCGTACTCTTGTCATAGGTGCCATTCGCCTTCGGGCGGCGGCCGTTGAAGCTGATCATCGGGTACTCCATACCTCCGCCAACCCAATTCACAGAGTACGCCGTGGGGTAAGGGTAGTCAAACGTCCTGGCAGAATACACCTCGAGCGCATTCTTGATTGCCTTCGTGGATTCTTTCGACCAAAGTGGCATCGCCTCTTTGGAATAAAGCGACTGCGCCAGAACAGTTTTGGTGCCGAGCTTCACCGCCTGTGCGTCCCAAACGAACTTGCGCGATGACGCAAAAGCAAAGTCTCTCACATTCTCCGCATGGAAAACCCAGGTGCTTGTTTTTGCAGAGCGTTCCTTCTCTTTCTTCAGTGCTTCTTCCGCGGTCACGATCCACACCTGCTGATCAAACGATTTCAATGCGCGCTGGAACCGGTCCTGTTGGTCGCGAGTAAGTACCTCCTGAGGATTCTGCAACCACCCCGAAGCGCCCACGATGTGATCGGCCGGCACAGTGATCCTCACCTTGTAATTGCCAAATGTCAAGGCGAACTCACCGTTGTCAAGGAATTGCTGGTTTTGCCAGCCTTCGTAATCATCGAACACACACATGCGCGGAAACCAGTGGGCCATCGTGTAGATATAGTTTTTGTCGGCCGGGAAGTATTCCATTCCTCCTCGGTCGGCGAAGCCGCCCCACATCCGGTCGTTGATGTTAAACGTCCACTCAATGGAAAATGAGAATTGTTCTCCTGTCCGAAGTGGCTGGGGCAAATCGATGCGCATCATGGTGTGATTGATCGTCTTGGGCAGGTCACGGCCCTGGGCGTCTTTCACGGAACGAATGTCATAGCCACCCTTGTAACCCGATTCGCCCAGCGAGGATGCCAGATTTTTCGCAGGAACTGAATCCCGTATGGAATTGGTCGTAGTGGCTTGCGACATACTCCCCTTCGCTTCCACGTTCTGATCCAGTTGCAGCCAGAGGAATGTAAGCGGTTCTGGAGCGCGGTTGTAGTAAACGATTGATTCCTTGCCGGTCAGCACCTGCGTCTCATCGTTGATGGATACACTGATTTCGTAGTCCGCTTGCTGCTGCCAGTACGCCGTGCCGGGAGCGCCAGAGCTGCTGCGGTAGCTGTTGGGCGTTGGGAGCATCTGGTCAAGCTGCTCGAATTTCCCACCCCACCGAGCCTGTTGGGCAATTGCTTGACTTACAACCAAAACTAGCGACAGGCAAACTAAAAGCTTCTTCATGCGAGTTTGATTCTCAGTTTTTGTTTTTCAGTGCATCGAACTTGCTTGCCTGCTGAAGTCGTGGGAAGGCATTATCGTCGGTATTGATGTCTGATGTCTCAAGCTTCGGATCCAGAACAACGGAAGCGACTTCCTTTTCTTTCATAAACACCTTGGTAACTGTTGTTTCGTCCATTCGCCAGATCTCAGCAGGGAGGCGCTCAATTTCCTTGGTGCCATCCTTGTAGGTCCATTCAATGATGACTGGCATCACCAGCCCTCCTTTGTTCGATAGCTTAATTTCATAGAAGTTCTTGTTCTCCATCTTCCCGATGAGGGCTTTGTCGTCTACTCGATTGAGGAAATCACTGTACAACCGGCTGTCGGTCGGGATCACATTGAACGGCCGGGGGCCGCCACTGAAATCAACAGGAGTACCTGCTGCCGCCGTGCCTTCCGAGACTTTCTTGCCTTTGTTTTCCACATCGGTTGTTTCCTTTTTCACTTTATACCAGGTCACCGCATCCAGAGTTTGATCGCAGAAGTCTGTGCCATAGTACCATCCCCGCCAGAACCAGTCGAGATCAATGGCCGAAGCATCTTCCATGGTGCGAAACATGTCGGCCGGTTTTGGATGGCGGAATGCCCAGCGTCGAGCATATTCCTTGAATGCATGATCGAACGCTTCGCGGCCCATGATCGTTTCCCTGAGCATGTTCATGCCCGTCGCGCACTTTCCATACTGTTCGGCCCCAAATTCCGGAATGTTCTCCGAGTTGGTCATCAGGGGCCGCTTGTTGTTGGGATCCCCTTTCATGTAAGGCACTACTTCCGCAGCGGGTCCACGACCAATTGGTTTTTCCGGATAAAACTCACGCTCGGTCAGGTACTGCACAAACGAGTTCAATCCTTCGTCCATCCAGGTCCACTGCCGTTCGTCGCTGTTGATGATCATGGGAAAGAAGTTGTGCCCCACTTCGTGAATGACAACGCCAACCAATCCCCATTTCGTCTTGTCATCGAACGTGCCGTCCTTTTTGGGTCGTGCTCCATTGAAGCAAATCATCGGGTATTCCATACCGATGGAGGCATGGTGTACGGAAGTGGCGTGCGGGTATGGATAGTCGACGGTGTGTTTCGAGTAGGTGATCAGGCAAGCGCGCACCGCCTTAGTTGATTCCTTTTCCCACAACGGGTTTCCCTCTTTGGGATAATAGGACATTGCCAGCGGGGTGTTGTCGCCAACCTTAACAGCCATTGCATCCCAGATAAACTTCCTTGATGTGGCAAACGCAAAATCCCGGACGTTCTCGGCCTTGAACTTCCAGGTCTTCTTGGTCGTGGCGCGGGTTTTCTCCCGAACGACCGCCTCTGCCTGTGTCGCGATGATTACCGGCTTGTCAAATGACTTCTTAGCCAATTCGAAACGTTCCATTTGTTCACGTGTCAGCACCTCCGATGGGTTAGTGATCATCCCTGTTGCCGCCACGATATGATCTGACGGAACGGTGAGGTGCACTTCATAATCACCAAATGTGAGAGTGAATTCGCCGTAGCCCAGGAACTGTTTGTTTTGCCAGCCCACCACGTCGTCGTAAACGCACATGCGTGGGAACCATTGGCCGATGATGTAGGAGTAGTTTCCGTCTTCCGGAAAATACTCAAGGCCACTCCGAGCGTCGTTCCGGCTTATTTGTTCCATTCGGTCGTGGATTTTGTAAGACCACTTTACGATGAATGTATACGCCTTGCCCGCCGGGAGAGGTGTCGGTAGGTCGACCCGCATCATGGTATAGTTAATGGTATAGGGCAACGCTTTTCCTGCCGCGTCGGTGACTGAAGCTATCTTGAAACCCCCGTCGTAGTTGAAGAGAGAAAGGTCCTGCGCCATCTTGCGCGTATCCATCGTGTCTTTGACGGTGGTGATCTTCGTGCTCTGCGTCATGTTCCCTTTGGAGTAGATGTTCTGATCTACCTGGAGCCAGAGGTACGTAAGTGCGTCAGGCGAATTGTTGTGATAGGTTATTGTTTCGGTGCCGCTGATCTTTTGTGTGTTGTCGTCCAGCTCGGCAATGATCATGTAATCGGCGCGCTGCTGCCAGTACCGGGGCCCAGGTGAACCGGAACCGGTCCGGAATTCGTTGGGTGTGGGAAGAAGCTGGTCGAGTTGCTCGAATTTTCCTTTCCAGCGCTTCGCATCCGGGGCGGTTTGTGCCGTAGCAGCAAGTGACAGTCCTAGCAGGGAAAGAAGGATGAGAAGTCGCATGGGTGGTTGAGGTTATTACCCGGGGATTCGATCTTTCATCAGCATCAGCGCAATCCCCATTACGGCCGAAGAGACGATCATTTTCCAGTCCCGGCGATTCACACCCGCCAGGCTGATCGCAATAAAACTCACCGCAAGGAAAACCCCAACGATAATTATTTGACCGATCTCGAGACCGACATTGAAGGCAAAAAGAGGCGTTATGATGCTTTCCTGCTTGCCCAGCAGCGATTTCAGGTAGTTCGAAAAACCCAGCCCATGAATCAGCCCGAAGAAGAGGGCCAGCAAATAGTTCGTTTGCACTGCCGGGGCCGCAAACAACTCCTCTTTCCTAAAGAGATTGGAAACAGCAGTAGTAAATATTGTCAGCGGTATGAGGAACTCCACCCAGGAAGCTGAAACCGTGAGAATGTTCAGTGTTGACAACGCAAGGGTGATTGAGTGACCCACGGTGAATGCGGTCACGAGGATAAGGATCCGCTTCCAATCCGAAACGACATAAACGGCACAGAGGGCGAGCACGAATAGAATGTGGTCGTAGCCGTTGACGTAGTCGAGGATGTGCTCGCGGCCTAGCGAAAAGTATAATTCAAACACCGACATGACCAACAATAATAGAGATTCTTCGGAACTCGCTCATCCTCGCCAATCCTGCTGAATGATTACGCAGTTTCTTAACTTGCTGTCAACCTGTTTCTCATGAAACTCCCGACCCTGGCCCTCTGCTTTCTTTTTCTTTATGCTCCGGGGTTTTCTCAAACGGTTGTCTTTAAAAACGGCCGATCCGTGGAAGGAAAACCGGTCGTTGTTTACAACCACCCGAAACCAGCCACGATTGAATTGGCCGGAAAGCAGTTTCCAACCGACAGCATCCTGGGATTCTTTAAGTCGAAGAGTGAGCCGATGAAATACCTGGTGATTTCGTCTAATCCCGATGCTAAACGAGTGGAGTGGGATTTTAAAGAACGCTCGCTGGAGGGTGTGATAAACTTATACAGTTGGACCAGCAATTACCCAAACGCGACCCAAACCTTGATCATGGCTGAAAAGGGTCCTCAATACGGATTTGTATTTGCCAATAACGTAGACAATCAATCGCAGCTTGAAATGGTGAATCGCCTGAGGGCACTGATGGGTGATGTACCTTCGCTCACTCCCGCCATCGACAGTGTTGCCAGTAAATGGAGCCCGGAAAGTGTTATGGCAATTGTGGCGCGTTACAATCTCCAGAAATTCAAGTCAATCTCAACTTCTGCAAAACTATTGGCGCCGATCGTTCTGCTGGTTAAGCCGACCAATCAGAATTACCCCTTTAAGGTCGTAGTCGATGACAGTCTTCAATATGACCTTTCATTGTCAAAACCGCTTTCTCTCTACCTCCACAACAATCAGCTTAGAAAGGTTTGTGTATCAACGCCTGGAATGAACCAGTGCTTTTTGGCACGCAGTACTTCCTGTTGCATTCAGTACTATCAGGTCTTCCCAGACAGAAAGACTAAACGACTCGACATAAGCCGGGTCGAAGAAGGCATTGCTCAGCACTATATTGGACGTGGGCAAACCCGATAGGATATGAGAACTGTCATCCTCTTGCTTTTCATATGGTGCCCACTGTGGACGCACGCCCAGACCCTCATCTTAAACGATGGAAGCCGCATTGAGGGGACCGGTGGTGTGACACTCGTATCTGATCCGGACCAGGTTGTCCTTTGGATAAAAGGTAAAGCGGTATTCTATCCGGTTAACCGCGTGAAGGGATACTTCAAATCGCCCTCCGATCCGATGAGGTACCTGATGTTGAACTCCGATCTGACATCTGATAAACTGGAATGGGAATTTGCAGAACGATTTGTGGAGGGGGAAATCAGCCTTTACAGGTATTTTCTCGGGACCTCTGTTCCAGCTGGGTATGGTGTGGCCGTTACAGAGTACCAATTGGCTGGAGTTAAGGGCGACGAATACGCAGTTGTATGCTGCGCAACGAACGCAACTCAACCCGAACGACTTAAGCGCCAGGTGGCAGAGGTTAAAGCCATGACCAGCGATGTGTCTGGGTTTGATGCAATCGTGGACAGCGCTGTCGCAAGGAAATGGACCAGCCGCACCGTGGTCTCGTTGATCAACAGGTACAATGTTGCCCGATACAAGCCTGCCCCCTCCGAATCTTCAACCCCCGGTGTCATTGTTTTCTTCCTGAAGGCCACAGGACGGGCATCCTCTGTCAAGGTTATTGTCGACGACACCAAGGAGTTTGAGCTCTCTTTCAAACGGCAGGTTTCGCTTGTCTTACCCGCTGACCAACTGAAGAAGGTGTGCCTCATCGCTCCCGGAGTTCAGGAATGCATGATGGTACGGGCCACAGCTTGCTGTCAGAAGTACTACGAGGTTGAACAAGACGACAAAGATCAAAGCCTTGAAATCTCCCATTCAGACCTTCAGCAGGCGAAGTTTCATTTCGACCGAGGTCAGTACTACTTATCAAAACAAAAATAGCGGACAAGAAAGGCTATGGTCCCCTCAGTACAACTTCTGATTAGCCTTACGGTCGCATGGCTCCACCCCATGCACGTCTCCGTCACCGAGATAGACTACAACGAAAAAAACAAATCGCTGGAAATCGTCAGCCGCATTTTTATCGACGACCTGGAGACCTCCATCCGCAAAGCCGAAAACAATGAAGGGCTCGATCTGCTTAAGCCGGCGGGCACCACCACCGACCAGCTGGTCAACAAATATCTTCAAAGTCGCTTCCTCATCCGCGTGAATGGAAATGCGTCAAATCCCAACTACATCGCCCACGAAATTGATGGCGCCGCCATGATCTGCTACCTCGAGATCGAAGGCGTCAGGCAGTTGAAGACACTGGATATCACCATTTCCGTCATCCAGGAACTCTACGACGATCAATCCAACCTGGTGCACGTCACATACCTTGGGCCGGTAAAGAGTCTTCGATTGACGAAGGAAAAACCTGAAGGAACACTGTCATTCCCTTAACCCCTACTCCATGCGAACCAAAATCGTTGCCGGAAACTGGAAAATGAACAAGACAATCTCGGAGGCAACCGCGTTGACCGCCGAAGTCATCAAGCTCCACAAGGCGGAAGTCAAGAACAACGCCCAGGTCATTCTTTGCGTTCCCTTCCCATTCCTGGGGGCAACGAACAAGCAAGTAAAAGGCAGCCCGGTGAAAGTTGGCGCGCAGAACTGCAGCGAACACGAATCCGGTGCGTATACCGGTGAGGTCTCCGCCTCCATGCTCAAATCATTGGATATTCCTTATGTTATCCTCGGGCACAGCGAACGGCGCCAGTACTTCGGAGAAAATGGTGCGTTGCTGGCCAAAAAAGTTGACCGCGTGCTCGGGCAACAGCTCACGCCCATTTTCTGTTGTGGCGAGCCGCTGGAAATCCGCGAGCAGGGAACACACGAAAAACTGGTCCGCGACCAGGTGCGTGAAGCGCTTTTTCATCTCGGCGCCGATGCCATGAAGAAAGTAGTGATCGCTTACGAACCGGTTTGGGCTATCGGTACAGGCAAGACGGCAACTTCACAGCAAGCCCAGGAGATGCACGCGGTGATTCGCAAAGAGCTGGCCGAGAAGTTTGGTGACTCACTTGCCAACAGCATTCCCATTCTTTACGGAGGCAGTGTGAAACCTGATAATGCGAAGGAATTGTTCGCATGCCCAGATGTGGATGGTGGACTGGTGGGCGGGGCATCGTTGAAGGCGAAGGATTTCGTTGATATTGTCAAGTCCTGCTAGGTGTAAGATCTCCCACTCGTCGCTGTTGGCTTTTGGGAACTCTGCTAAAGGCCAATAGCCAACCTCCAAAGGCCTCTCGTGGGAACAATTGGATGAGCGGGATTATCCCTGTAGCAAGTTGCTCGTTTCACTTCATCCACTCGAAAACAGAGTAGTGATCGCCATTCATCCCAAGCCCTTTGTAAACTTGCTTGGCCGCTTCGTTTGAATTGTCAACGTACAACCGGATGCCCTTGAAGTCAGGATCGTCATTCACGAGTTGCCGGATGTGTTGATACATCTGTTTGAATACCCCTTTCTTACGATGCGATGCCGCGACGTAGACCGACTGAATCCAAAAAATCGTTCCGCATCGCCATTCGCTCCATTCCGAAGTGGTCATCAGGCAGCCGATCACTTCGCCTTCTTCCTCCGCCACGTAGTACTTCCCCCTGGTAGGATCTCTGAAAAGTTTCTGCATGCCTTGCGTCAGGGGTTGGATCTCAAGCTGCACGTTCTCTGTCTCCAACGCCATCTTGAGCTGGAAATCAAGCAAGGTGGGGATGTCTGAAAGTTTCGCTTCCCGTACAATCATGGTCAAAGCGCCTGGCGGATGTCGTCGATGAGGTCGTTGGCATCTTCGATGCCCACGGAGAACCTCAATAGATTATCGGAAATGCCTGCCTTCTTCCGCTCCGCGGGCGTAAGCCTGACGTGAGATGTTTTCACCGAAGAACAAATCGTCGACTCGACCCCGCCAAGGCTTACCGCGCGCTTGATGAGTTTCAGCCTGCCCAGGAATCGATCCGGGTCGCTCTTCACTTCGAAAGAAACCATTCCGCCAAAGCCTCCCTTCATTTGCTTCCTGGCCACCGCATGTCCGTCGTGGCTCTTCAGCCCGGGATAGTACACGCGATGGATACGCTTCTCACCTTCGAGGTAGTTAGCGAGGGTCATCGCGTTTTCATTTTGTTTTGTCACCCGAAGCACGAGCGTCTTGAGACTGCGCTCAACCAGCGCGCAAGTATGCGCGTCGAGTGAACCCCCGAAGTGCAGGGCGCTTCCGCGGATGGTTTCGATGAGCGCCTTTGTGGAGATGGCCACGCCACACATCAGGTCACTGTGTCCACCGATGTATTTCGTTCCCGAGTGCAGCACCACATCGATGCCCAGGTCGATGGGGTTTTGATTCACCGGCGAGGCGAAGGTGCTGTCGATGAGACTCACCAGTTTGTGCTTCCGGGCGATCTTCGCCACGGCGGCGATGTCTGTGATGTGAAGTAGTGGATTGGATGGTGTCTCGATATAAACCGCCCGTGTCTTGCGGGTGATCGCCTTCTCAAAATTGCGGGGATCAGAAGCATCAACCAGCGTGTGCAATATCCCAGCCCGGGGCAACTCATTCAAAACGGAATGGTGTGTGCCCCCATACAGGTCTTGTTGTAAAATGATATGATCTCCTGCTTTAAGAAGTGCAAAGAACGAGGTCATGATGGCCGCCATGCCGGTGCTGAAAACGAGTCCGTCCTCGCCATTTTCCAGCGCCGACATTTTAGTCACTACCGCTGCATGGTTAGGCGTGTTGAAGTAACGTGGGTAGCGCACCAGCTTCTCATAGTCGTAGGCAGATGATGCGAAGATTGGCGTGACTCGCCCGCCGTACTGTGAGTCGCCTGGGGAACCGGCGTGGACGGCGAGGGTACTCTTGGACACTGTTTTCTTCATACTGCAAGTAACAAAAGTTGACTGGGATGGGTGGGATTTCCTTGATAATCATGATTGAATGCTGTGGCAGCCGCGATTTTTAGGATGCATTTCAATTCAAGGGAAAAATGATGAACTTTTTAGTATGGCAACCGTGCGGCTCGAGTTAAACAAGATCCAAATTCATCGCCCCAAGGAGCGGTGGCAGCTTTATTTCGTCATGGTGGCCGATCATCCTGCAGAGAAAAATCAGGTAGCAGTCACCATGCTGCCGGCACGGCCTATTCTCGTGGTCCCTGAGCAACACAACCAAGTCTATTTTGAGCCAACCGGAAAAGGGTCTGAAGGAATGCTGCTCCTCTCCCGGAAAATGCCGACGACTCGGGAACTCAACGTGCACTTGCACGTGATGCATTCCCGACGCAGCGGGCGGGAGATCGGAAAAGTACTTGAGAACATCGCTGACGCTGCCGGGTCCGGCGTGCTTGGAAAAGAAATTGACCTCCTTGGTGTTTCATCGCCATGGTTGCGAATGGCTCGTGGCAGCGTCCCGTTGATCGGCCAGGCCCTCACTTCGCTGCCCGATCGAAATCTCGGTTTCATCAGTATGTTCGAACGCTTCGGCCCCGAGTTTGAACAAGACATTGAGATCGATCGGGAAGTTCGTGGCGGCCATGTTACCGCCGTCTATAGCTGGTCCGTGGCTAGCTTAGGAGCTTGACAAATAAGAACCTGTACGTCTCTACTACCTCATTAGCCTCTTGTCAAACACAAAAGGCAGCTCCTCTTCGACGCTAATGAGCTTTTCAAAGTCCGTAGCACTTGGATTGAGAATGACGTTCCTCTCCAGCGTACTCACCGCACTCGGTATACTGAAGGCCAGGTTGGCTGGATCGCTGAGCAAGCGAGTTCCTAATTCCTGTGTTTCATTACTGTGGACTGCGTCTGCCCAGTCGGGTGGAAGGTCCACATCGGGCACCACCAACAATCGCTCATCGGGAAAGACGATGCGAAGAACCACGTACTTTACGTTGATGAATATCTTCCAGTCTTCGGCATTCGCCATCACTTCCAACTGGGCCAAGGCAGGAGTTATTGAAGTGTATAAGCAAGGTATGTTCTCCTTGTTCCATCGGCCTGGGTACTCCGCAGCTCCTTTTCCGTCCAGTTCAGTACGGTCTGCCCGCACGATCCGGTAAACGTTCATGAATAAACACCGTGCTCAATGCGGCCCAAGAGGCTCTTCACCGTCTCCAGCCCGTACATGTTCACCATCAAATCAGACGGGCGCTTTCCCCCGAGAGGACGGAGGGGCTTGTGCAGCCATTCACGGAATAGATCAACATTATTGAATACGAAAATGCCTTTGGAGGCCACTTCCGCCAGCTTGAGCAACCTCTCCGAGGCCGTGTCGCTGAGTCGGTCGTTGTCCTTCTTGCCCTCCAGCGTTTTCGTACTAACGGAAAGCACGAGGGCCATGTCCTGATGGCTAAACCCGGTAAATTTCTTTGCCCTTAGGTAGCTTCGTTTCGTCAGCCCCTTTTCCAACAGTTCCACCACCTCCAGAGAAGTTGGACTACCCCTTACCCCCAGCAATTCCAGTGCAGTTTCCATATGCGAAATACTTCGTACTAATATACGAAAAAATAGGACATTGGGTTCATGGTCCTTCTAGAAATTATTCACCGAACACATAAGTCCTTCTGAATCTCTTCCCAATCTTTTGCATCTTTCCTTCCTTAACCCAAACCCGCTATGCGTTCGATTGGCACACTTGGCTGCATATTATTGCTGGCCATCCCTGGACTAGCCCAAAAAGGATCCAAACCCAAGACAGAAGCCCCCACCTCATCAGTTGCCGCCGACCAATTCAAAGGGTTGAAGTGGCGCAGCATCGGACCCTTCCGTGGCGGTCGCGCCAACGCCATAGCCGGTGATCCCGCAAACCCGATGGTGTACTACGTCGGCTACACCGGGGGCGGCGTGGCAAAAACAGAAGACGGCGGCGCCATTTGGAAGAACATATCGGATGGTTTCTTTAAAGTGGGCTCCATCGGCGACATCGCCGTGTGCGAGTCGGATCCGAACGTGGTGTATGTCGGCACCGGAGAGCATGCGGTGCGCGGTGTGATGACCTCCTACGGCGACGGCGTGTACAAATCAACCGACGGCGGGAAGACCTGGAAGAACATGGGTCTGGAGAAAACGCGCCACATCTCTGATGTGATCGTTCATCCCAACAATCCTGACCTCGTTTATGTCGCTGCGCAAGGACCCGTGCACGGCGCAAGTCCCGACCGTGGAATTTATAGATCCATTGACGGCGGCGTCACCTGGAAGAAAACCCTCTTTGTCGACGACAACACAGGCGCTTCTTCGCTCAGCATGGACATGACCAATCCCCGCATTCTTTACGCAGCCACCTGGCAACACCGCCGCTACCCGTGGAAAGTGGAGAGTGGTGGATCAGGCTGCTCCCTCTGGAAATCCACTGACGCAGGCGAGACGTGGACGAAGATCAACGAAGGTCTCCCGAAAGAGATGGGAAAAATGGGCATCAGCGTCTCTCGCGCTAACCCGAACCGGGTGTTTGCAATCGTAGAAGCAGAAAAGTCGAAAGCAGGGCTGTACCGTTCGGATGACGGCGGCAAGAAATGGAATCTGTTGAGCAGCGACCAGAACATTACTTCACGGTCGTGGTATTACATGGAGGTATTTGCCGACCCCGTGAATGCAGATATTGTTTATGTGCTCAATGCGCCGATGACGCGATCGATCGACGGCGGTCGCACGTTCTCCACCATTCGCGTGGGCCATGGTGACACGCACGATCTGTGGATCAGTCCCAAGAACAATCGCAACCTGGCTCTGGCCGATGATGGCGGCGGTGAGATCACTTACAATCACGGCACCTCGTGGTCGCCACTAAACAACCAGGCAACGTCGCAGTTTTACCGCGTCAATGTCGACAATCAGTTCCCCTTTTGGGTTTATGGCGGACAACAGGATAATTCCTCCGTGGCGACTCCCAGCCGCAACGGCAGCTTCGGTGTTACCGAAAAAGACTGGATCAATGGCCCCGGATGTGAAAGCGCCTGGATCGCCTTCAACGACTTCGCCAAGCCCGAACTGCTCTATGGCGGTTGCTACCAGGGACAAATTGATGTACTCGACCGGCGCACCGGTGAGGTGAAAGACATCCAGGAATATCCTTCCATCAACCTTGCCTGGGCGCCGAAGAAGATGAAGTATCGTTTCAATTGGAATGCACCGCTCATCAACTCACCAAGCAATGCGAAGGTGATGTACCATGCGGGCAATGTGCTGTTCAAGACCACCGACGGCGGCATGAGCTGGAACGTCATCAGTCCTGACCTCACCCGCAACGACACCACCAAACAGGATCTCAGCGGTGGACCCATCACCAACGAGGGAGCGGGCGGAGAAAACTACAACACCATTTATTATGTGATTGAGAGTGCTGCAGAGGCTGGCGTAATCTACACTGGCAGCGACTGTGGATTGGTACATCTCACCAAAGACGGCGGCAAGTCGTGGGTCAACGTAACACCGAAAGACCTCCCCGAGGCCATGATACATTCCATCGAGGTTTCACCTCACGATAAGGGTACCGTTTACATCTCTGCATCGCGCTACAAGTTCAACGACTACAGCAACATGACGTACAAGTCGACGGACTACGGAAAGACCTGGACGAAGATCGGCGCCGGTGTTGACGCTGATGACTTCATCAAGGTGATTCGCGAAGACAAAGTCGTGAAGGACTTGTTGTATGCGGGTTCCGAGAGGGGATTCTATCTCTCCACCAACGGAGGGGCTAGTTTTCAGAAGTTCCAGCTTAACCTGCCCATCGTTCCTGTCACCGACCTGATCATTAAAGACAACGACCTCGTGGCTTCAACCGCCGGGCGATCGTTCTGGATTCTCGATGACCTAGGGTCCATTCAGCAAAGCAAAGGCAGTTTTGCCGGAGTCACCGCCAAACTGTTCACTCCCAAGCCCACCTACCGGTTGTCGTCAGTGACGATTCCGGAATATTTCGGTGATATCCCTGGCCTGGGGCGCAACCCGATGAACGGAGTAGCGCTGGATTACTTCTTGAAAGAAAAGGCCGACACGAACAAGGTCACGCTTGAAATCATGGACGTGACCGGCAAACCGATCCGCAAGTACACCAACAAGAAGGATGAGAGTTACAAGGGTTATCCCGGCGGTCCTCCTCCCGCGGAGACTATTCCTGCTGAAGCGGGTGTAAATCGCTTTGCATGGGACTTCCGCACCGAAGCACTGTCAGGCGTACAAGGCATATATGTCTACGGCGACTATCGCGGCTACCGGGTAGCTCCCGGCAAGTACAAGGCCCGGTTGACGTACAAGGGCCAGGTTTCAGAAACTGATTTTGATCTCATCTCCGACCCGCACGTCACCGCCAATCCTGCCGAATGGGCCGCACAACAAGAGTTCATGCGTACAGCCGGCGAGCAGTTCGACGAGCTCCATCGAGCCGTAAATTCCATGCGCCAGGTGAAGAAACAGGTGGAGACATACAACGAATCCTTGAAGAACGTACAAGAGGCGAAGGATTTTGTAAAAATGGGCAAGGACTTGAACAAGAAGATCGATGCGTGGGAGCAGAACTTAATCGAGCCGCGTTCAAAGAACTTCCAGGACGTGATCAACTTCCCCAACAAGCTCAACTCCGAATTCCTCCAGATCCGGAGCGTTGCCGATCAGCACGATCCCCGCTTGACGAAAGGAGCACAGGATCGCGCGCGTGATGTACAGGCCGAATGGGCGAAATTCAAAATCCAGATGAACCAACTCATCAATAAGGACATTGCTGATTACAACCGGGTATTCAAGGAAAAGAATATGCCGGCGTTGATGCCGGATAAGAAGGACCCTGTGATTAACAATTGACGCGGACTTTGCCGTTTGCGTTGGGCCCCTGGCCCCTAAAGGGGAACATTGAGTTCCCACTTGACCTCAATCATAGCAAAAACATGTAGTAGGGTGATTCCCCCTTTAGGGGGCAGGGGGCCGGGGAACTCTCTACCTCCCCCACTTTCGCTCCAGCGCCATCGCGCGCGGGAGAAGGACTTCATCTTCGATAAGCGCATGCACGGCCAGGTCCTTTTCAAGCACCTCCAGTTGCGAAAGCAGGATGCGATAGAGCGTTTCGTTCGTTGGCGGGGGAGAATAATTCAACATGGCCTCCCTCACATCTGCCAGGTCATCCTCGGTGTCCTGGTGATGGGTAAGGAAGCGGCTTAACGAATACGCGGAGGGATATGCCTGGAATGACGCCTTACCGTCGTCTACTTTTTCCAAGTGGAGAATATAGGGCAACAACTCCGACTCCTCTACCTCGATGTGGTTGCTGAGATGTTGCCGGTAAGAAGCGTAGAAATCGCTGAGGATCACCAGCAGCGGATGGGCCTCAGGATAGGCGCGAAGCAGGAGGTGAATGCTCTGTTCGATTTCCAGCATCTTCCTCTCGAGGTAGTATCGATGTGTCTTGCGCACATAGTCGATGATCATGTCCAGCCGGAAACGATCGAAGGCCCGAACGTCGAAGGTCTTGCGGTCTTGAAAAGCCTCGAGCAACGCAAAGACAAAATCCGCATCAACGCCTAGGCGCGTTAACTCTTCGTAAGAATACATCATCTCGCGCGACGGGCTCGTGTATCGGGCCAGCACTTGCCGCAATTCGTCGTGTTCCATGGATAACGGCTTAGTAACTCAACAAAGTAATAAAGATTCAACGATCGAAGGGATGACTTCTGTCAGAATCCAGGGGAAAAAATAGTATCTTGAATAAACCTGAAATCCCATGCCTGGACCCACCCCTTTCAGCGAATTGCTGTTTCGATATCTCGATCGTGCAGAAGGCCTGATGCTCGTCTTGCTGATTGCCGGCGTCGCCTCGCACTTTCAAGCATTGTCTTTTGCCAATACCCTCATGATTATCGCGTTCGCCGGGCTGGCCGGGGTTTTCTTTCTGAATGCCTATCGCCCACCAACCGCCCCGACAGATGGACAGGACAATCGCAGGGATTTCCCTGCGCTATTGATGCAGACCATACTCCCAAAGATCTTATGGATCAGCTCCGCTGTAGGCGCAGCCGCACTTGTACTCGTTCACCAGCAAGCTCCTGAGGCAGGATACAAACAGATGTTTTTGATACAGGGATCGGTGGCAGTAATTGGCCTCTTGCTTGTGGGCCTGGCGGCAGTACAAGGACGAAACGTTCAGAACCTGATTCCTGTTCTGTATCGCGTGATTCCCATCACCCTGGCCGGAGGCCATTTCCTGGGCTACTATTAGATAGATGCCGGAACCCAATCTCGTCGCGATGGCCAACGCGTGGCTGGATGCCTTTAACCGGCAGGACCTGGAGAGCCTCCTTTCTCTTTACGATGAAGATGCTGAGCACTACAGCCCAAAGCTGAAAGTCCGGCAACCGGAAACCCTGGGCTTCATAAAAGGAAAAAAGGCGCTCCGCGCATGGTGGCGGGACGCCTTTGATCGGTTGCCGACGCTTCGTTACGAACTGGTGCGACTGACTCCCTCTGAAAATCGTGTCTTCATGGAATACATCCGGCATGTTGCCGGAGAAGAAGACCTGTACGTGGGCGAAATGCTTGAAGTCCGCGATGGATTGATCATCGCGTCAGCTGTTTTCCACCGCTAGGCTGCCGGCTTGTTGCCCATGCCGAGCACTACGCCGACAATACCGCCGACAAGCGCACCCATC
>CAZJWV010000041.1:0-24343 GCA_964549855.1 uncultured Ohtaekwangia sp.
ACCGAACCTTGCCCTCCTGACCGCCACCCTCAGCCGGCTCCCCTGAGCCTGTCGAAGGGTCGAAGGGTGACCTACGCTTGCTTCAAACTCGACACCGGCGATACCTTCCCCGCCCTCCACGCCTGTCGCCCGATGGTTACCAGGGCTATCGATACTGCGGCAATCCCGGCCAGCAGGAACGTGAGTGCATCAGGCTCGACCCGGTAAGCAAATTCTTTCAGCCACTGATCCATCAGGTACCAGGCCACAGGTGTCGCCGCTACAATGCCGACCCCTACAAGTTTCAGAAAATTGCTGGTGAGCAAGCTAAATACGGAGGGAACCGATGCGCCAAGCACAAGGCGTATCCCAATTTCCTTCGAGCGTTGTTCGATCAGGAAGGCGGAAAGTCCGAACAGTCCGAGGCATGCAACCGAAATGGCCAGCACAGAGAATGAAGTCACCAGCCGACCGGTCCGCTGAACATCGGCGTACATCGCTGTGAAACGATCGTCCAGGAAAGAATACCTGAAAGGTTGTTGAGGAGCGAGCGAGCGCCACGTTTTTTCCACTTCCTCAATTGCATTCGAGGCAGAACCCGGCCGGATTCGAACTGCCACAACGGTCGGACTTTGACCCAGTACAAGACACAAAGGCTCAATTTTGGAGCGAAGTGTTTCAAAGTGGAAATCATTGACAACACCGATCACGGTAAGCAGATCGCCTCCATTTGAAATCTTTTTTCCTAAGATTTCCTCGCCGCCCATCTCGTACACCATGGTTTCATTGATCAAGACAGCAGACGAATCGGATGCCCTGGACGGATCAAAATTCCTTCCCTCTTTCAGTGTCATGCCCAGTGTAGCCAGGTAGAAAGGATCTACTTTCCATTTTTGCGCGATCACCGGGCGCTCTTGCTGCACCTTTCCTTCGTGCCAGAACGAGTTACCGTTTCGTTTCATCCCTTTCACCGGAAGGTAGTCGCCGACCGAAGCTTGTTCAACCATTGGAAGAGCCGTCACCTCATTGCGAAAGGCTTCGATGCGCTGCCCCAAATTGCCGGTTCCCTCGATGAGCATAACTTGAGATTTGTCGAAACCTACTTTCGTTTCCAGGATGAAATTCATCTGTCGATTGATGGTGAGTGTGCCCACGATAAGGATCACCGATGTCGCAAACTGAAAGACCACCAGCACACCGCGAAGTCCGGAACCACGGCTTCCCTGCACGAGATGCCCTTTCAATACCTCGATGGGCTGGAACGAGGATAGGTACACCGCCGGGTACACGCCCGCGAGAATGCCCGTGAGCAGTGCCATTGCCAGCACGACAGGGTACACCCTCCAATCACCCCAGGGGATCGACAGGCTCCTGCCTGCAAGTTCACTGAACCAAGGAAGCAACGCGGCGGCAAGTACGATCCCCAATGCAAATCCCAGGAAACTATAAACTACTGATTCAGTCAGGAACTGAGTTAACAAATGACCGCGAAGGGAACCAGAAACTTTTCGCATCCCCACTTCCTTGGCCCGATTGGCCGAACGGGCGGTGGAGAGATTGATAAAATTGATGGCGGCAAGGATGAGAATGAAAAGTCCAATGCCGGCAAAAAGCCAAACCAGTCGAATGTCGCCCTGCACGATGCCATCGCGAATGCTGGATGAATACAAGTGTATGCGAGAAATGGGCTGCAACTCGACCCAGGCATTGTCCATCATTTTCTTGGCGTCTGCATACGGCATGCCGTCGCGAAGCACCATGGGCAGGAAGTACTTTTCAAGGACGCCGTGCGTCATCCTCTTTTCGAGCGCTTTGATATCCGTTCCTTCAGCGACGGCTACATACGTTGAGTAATTGCTTGCCCCCCATTCATTTTGTTCTCCTTTCCACAATTCCACGCCGGTCATGGTGATGAGAAAATCGAAGGCCAGATGGGTATTGTGGAAGTCCTCGACCACGCCGCCGATTGTGTAGGGTTTCTTGTCGTCATTATTGACCACCAGGAGTTTCCCTACCGGGTCGATACCCGGGAAATATTTCTCTGCTTTCCTTTGTGTGAGCACTACGGTACGTGGATTCTTCAACGCATTCTCTGCAGAGCCGTAGATAAAAGGCAACTGCAGCATGCTTACAAATTCTGCGTCAACATAGGAGAACCCTTCGTCGTGCCCGTTTTCCATACGGTCCGCGGGCCTCACTTCACATGCTCCCATACCGAAGAGCTCGCTGGCGTTGAATCGTCCAGCCTGGAGCACTTCGGGGAAATCGTTCTTGAGAGCAGAAGCCATGGGAGCCGGAAACGACGTCCCGCGCATGACTTCACCGTCCTGGTTTGTCGCTCCTACCAGCCGATAGATATTTTTGGGGTACTGCCTGTCATACCCAAGCTCCTGGCTGAGGTAAACGGCGATCAGCGCACAGGCTGCGACGCCCACCATCAGGCTTCCAACCTTGATGAATGAATAAAGTTTGTGCCGAACGAATGTGCGGCGTGCGATGGTGATGTAGGTAAATAGCATATCAAGTCTTACGGTCTGCGTGCTGCGCTTCCTTCCCACGGCAAAGGGCCGTAAGTAGTTCAACACCTGTATCCAATAATCCAATTTTGCCCTGAAGGCTGACTTCGCCGCGGTCTTTTTGAATCCTTCTTCCAGGTCGCCAAGTACTTCGTCGGCGAGATCCGGGCGAAGAAAAGCAAGCAGGAGTCGCTGCGCCAGCCTTGGGGGCTGTTGTTTCATTTCTTAAGCTAGAATAAAACTCAACTTGCCATTAAAGCAGGGTACTGTTCCCACAGCGACACCCGAAATTCGCGAGCCTCCCTAAGGGCGCGCTTGCCGCTGGCCGTTAGCGTAAAGATTCGTTTGCTGCGGCCGCCGCGTTCTGCCGTTGGACTCCCCAATTTGGAAGTAAGGAAACCCTTGGCCTGCAGCCGGTCCAAGGCGGAGTGCGTCGCACCCACCGACACCCTGCGGCCGGTTTGCTTCTTGAATTCCTCTGTGAGGCGAAAGGCATACGCCTCTTCCCCCAGGATTCCGGCAAGCAGGAGAATAACTTCTTCAAACTCGCCTAATTGTGTTTCAATCATATTGTCTTCTACGAGACCAAGTCTGGATTTGTTCTACCAGTTAGGAAGAAATAGGTTTTTTCAGTCTACTAGTGAGATTCACGCCCTATCCTTGCCCCGGCATTAAATGCCGTGGCAAGGATAGTTGGTGGACTAAGCATGTCACGTAGCTAGTTCGCGCCCAGTTTCATGTGCATCCCATTGCCGATTTTCAATGCGACTGCGCACACTTCGAAGCCTGGAAACAGAGACTGTCGCCGTTTAGCGGAAGCTTGCCAAACTTGTCGTAGATCCCATCCAACCGGAGATTGGCTATCGAAGGACCATCGGCGGTCATGGTGACAAGTGTTACGTGGTCAAATGAATTGGGATCCTTTTCACCCTGGTGCCCACCAGTCGTACCAAGGATCATGTAGTCGGTGTTATTTTTGGCGGTGTGAGAGTAACTGTGGAAGTGACCGTTGAATACCGTGTATGATCGGTTCGCAAGGGCTTGCTCCAGCGGCTCCAAGCTCCCCTCTCCTTCGCGTTTCCATACGGGCTTGTGCATAAACAATAGCGTCCAGGTCACCCCTTGGTTCCTGGCAATCACATCGGTGAAGTACGCAGCTTGCTCCTTGCCGATGTTGCCGGTTACTCTCTCCGGCATCTTGAAATACTCCATCTCACTTGCGTTCTCGGGAGTCGGTCCGTCAAGCACCTTGATTGCAGCCTGGCGTGCTTCGTGAATTTCTTGCCGGCGCGCATCGGTGTGATCTTCCGTGTCAAGCACAAGGAAGAGAACATTCTTGTACACAAAGTGATAGTAATGAGCGCCATAGCGTTCCTTCCAGACAGAACGCATCACTGGGTCTGTGAGGTCGTGATTACCTCCAACATGGATCAAGGGCGCCATAGCTTTCCGCGCGCGGCTGTCGAACCGCTCATACTCCATCGCAATGGAATCCGCGTTTGAGGTTGCCCCATCCACCAGGTCACCCACTGACATGATCAACTCAGGCCGAAGGAGGTTAAGTTGCTCAACGGCCACATCGAAAATTCCCGGACGCTCTCCGCCGTTCAGGTCGCTGATGATGGCGAATTGGAACTTGTCGCCGCCATCGTCAAATGCTGTGCCCAGCCAGGGCATGGACCTGCCGGTTGGGAGGTCGTGCAGGAACACAGGAGGTTTTTGATTACATCCCGCCACAAACAAGGTGGCAAGGGTCATCGAATAGAAACGAAGTCGGAGGTGCTTCATGAGTTGGTTGATTGAATCAGTTTCAAATTACTGGTTCAGGCCGAATCCCCGTCTACCACTTCTGGAAATTCCTTCGCGAGGGGATACCCTTTTGATTGCCTAACTTAGGTTTCATAAAATCCAGTTTATTATGTGTCGATGGATGGGCTATTCGGGTGGAAAGATTCAACTCTCTCTCCTCTTCAATGCAAAACACAACCTGATCGACCAAAGCATGAGTTCGCGGTCGGCGGAAACGCCAACGAATGCCGACGGCTTCGGCGTTGGGTGGTATGGCAAACACGCGCGGCCCGGACTCTACCGCAGTATTAGGCCGGCGTGGAACGACTTCAACCTGCGCGACCTGACCGAGAACATAGAATCACATCTCTTCCTGGCGCACGTGCGAGCCACTTCGCTGGCCACGGTTCAGGAAACCAATTGCCACCCGTTCCGGTACGGGGACTGGCTTTTTGTTCACAACGGCGAAGTCTTTGAGATTGAAAAGTATCACCGGGAATTGCTGATGGCGGTGGATCCCAATTACTTCAGCAACATTCTTGGCTCAACAGATTCCGAGTTGATGTTTCACCTGGCGTTGACCCATGGCCTTGAAACCGACCCACAGGGGGCGCTTATGCGCATGGCGGGCTTCGTTGAACGCACCGCCAAAGAAAAAGGCGTGGCTGAATCATTGTGGATGACCCTGGGCGTGAGTGATGGAAAAACTCTATATGCGGTGAGATACGCCAGTGACAATGCCGCGCCTACGTTGTACCACAGTGTTTCAGCGAAAGATGTGATTGCAATCAATCCGGAACTTGAAGGTCAAATCCCGGACACTGCCCGTACTGTCGTATCAGAGCCAATTGGTGCCTTTCCGAAGATGTGGAAGGAAGTGCCGCAGGCAACCATACTCACCATCAAGGACGGCAAAATCGATTCATCGCCGTTTGTTCCAAGGTAGCTGCGGATACAAGCTCCAAACTCCAATTTCCAATCTCTGAATTTCTAGTTTCTAATTTCTGGTTTCCACTTTCCCGTCCGGGTACTTCGCGAATCGCCCCTGCTCGCGCGGGTGAACGTTCTCGTGGCTCGGCCACGGCCATCCACCGAATTGGTCCTTCTGGTAATCGGAATATGCTTGCTGAATGTCCTCCTTCGAGTTGCCAACGAAGGGTCCGTATTGAACCACCGGCTCGCTGATCGGAATGCCTTGCAACAACAGCAGCCTGGACGGCTTCGGCCCATTTACCATGGGTACAGAACTGTCCGCCTTCAGTTCCAAGGCAAGATGATCCGTGAACTCACGGCCATCTACGGTGACCGAAGCTCCTTCAAAAAAGTACAACGACCGGTTTGCTTTCGCGGAAGCCGGGGGCAATGTCCACGCGGCGCCGGGTTCCAGGGCAATTACCCAGATGGCAACTTCTTTCGTCGAATCTGCCGCCCAGGAGTTCGGCGCTGGGTCCGGGGCAACCGTTTTTTCAATCTTGCCGGCCACAACGCTGACCGTTGTCTTTTTTCCGGAAGCATCGCTATGTGTAAACGTCGGAATGGTGTCGGCCCACAGCATGGCAAAGTGAGGATCGGCCATCTTCTTCGCTCGCGGCAGGTTCAGCCAGATTTGAAAGAGTTCGAGCGGGTTCTTCTTGTCTTTGTTCAGCAAGGGGAACATCTCGCAATGCTGAACCCCGCGTCCGGCCGTCATCCACTGGACATCGCCATTGCCAAACCTGCCGGCAGCGCCGAGGGAATCTGAATGATCGATCAACCCGCGCGTCGCGATGGTGACCGTTTCAAATCCACGGTGCGGGTGCGCAGGGAATCCAGGGACCGTCTCACCGTGGTACATCCTCCACCCCGCCTTGTTCATCGCAAAGTCCTGTCCGAGGCTTCTTCCCTCCAGTGACGCAGCCGGACCCATTTGGTCATTCCCTTCGGGGTAAAAATCTTCATGATGCACGCAAAAAAGAAAGGGGTCCTGCGTCACCCAAGGGAAACCGAGGGGTTTGATGGCTTTGATAGTCATAGGAGCAGTAAGTGGTAAGTGGTAAGTAGAAAAACGTCATTAGTAGTAGGTAAACCAAACTCAACATCAAAAAGTTTGGAAGCTAGGGAAGAGAAGTTAGGTCCACCTTAGGAGGAGATCCGTTGGGGGTCCGCTCAAAGAACTGATCGAGTTTGGTGTAGTCGTTGAAGAACCCACAATTGCGCAAAAAGAAGGTATTTCCGCTCACGCCTCCCGCGTAATCCTTGCGATAGTTCTTTCGCGCGGTGTTGTCGCCGGTAAATTTTATTTGAGTCAGCTCAATCCAGCGACCTGAAGAGTCACGCACCCATTGATTTCCATAGCGCGCCATGCGCGTGGTTTGGCCCGTTTCCGGGACAAAGTTCTCCAGGAAGGAATACAAGCTGGTGAGGTAAGTTGATTTCTTCGGACGCCTGAAGCTTGCGATGAGTTGCCACTTGTCCTTTTCCGGGGCAAAGAACCAAGCCGTGTAAACGGTTGCCTCCGTCCCCTCCGGTTGGGCGCGCAAAAGGAATCCATAGGTATTGCCAGCCTTCCATGGGTATCTTAAATAACTCTGGCCACCTGAACCCTCATTGCCAAATTCTCCGGTGTAGACACCTTCTCCCTTTTTCATCATGCGGATGCGGTCGGCCTCAGGTATGGACTTGGGGTCGTCGGTTTGGAATGGGCTCCATACAGAAAAAAGCACACGCCGTTCTGACTCAGAGTTGACCTGGAAGCCGAAGTAGCCATCGGAAAACCCGTTGGCCATGTAGTATGAGCCGATGACGTCGTTGCCCTCTGGCACCGTGATCTCTGAATAGAACCATTCGATGTCAGTGCGGCCGCCCAAGTCGAACCGCAGGTGAACCGAGGGTCCGCGGCGGCCCCAATAGAAATAGTTGCCTTCATTGTTGGGCACCAGCGACACCTCGCCGGTGACCGCCGAGCCTTCAAGTTCGAGCCCACGGAAGTCTCCAAACGTCTTACCTTCCTTAGTGATTCCCTGAACACCTATGTTGAGATATCCTTCTTGAAGGATCGTCCAGTTTCCGACCGGAAAAACCGACTGTCCTGGTACCGTAATTACTTCCTTTGCTTGGGTATTGATGGTGACTCGAATGCGCGAAGCTGCTGAACCGGATATCGCCAAGGAGACCTGCAACTCACCTGGATGAACCCGGGCAAAAAGACTGCACACGGTATTCGGATCTGTCCAGCCTACAATCCCATTGTTAGTTAATTTGTCACTGCCCCCGCCTACCCAAGCGTTGCCACCAGCAGGCAAAGCGATTCGTTGGTCCTGGGCCGTTGATGGCAGGGCAAGGCAGACGAGTAAGAAGACTACCCCTTCAAGAACTCTTTTCATGACAGGAAAGTTATTGAATTATTCCACCCGCATGGTCGTGATGAAGACAGCACGTTTGGTTTTGGTACTTGCCATTCTCCTGGTCGTCCGCATTGGTCATGGTCAGGGCTTTCAAAAGGAACGCGACCGGATGGTTGACGTCCATTTGGCAGGCCAGGGCATCAAGTCGGCCCACGTGCTCGATGCCATGCGCAGAGTAGAGAGACATCGGTTTGTCCCGAAAATAATGGAACCACATGCCTACAAAGACACCGCGCTTCCTATCGGCCACGGGCAAACGATTTCGCAACCTTACATTGTCGCGTTCATGACTGAAGCCCTGGAACTCAAGCCCACTGACCGTGTGCTGGAGATCGGTACGGGTTCGGGCTACCAGGCAGCCATCCTTTCCCTCCTTTGTCACGAAGTTTTTACCATCGAACTCATCCAAAGTCTGGGGTTGCATGCCGACAGCTTGCTTCGTGAAATGAACTACAGGAATGTGAAAGTCCGGGTGGGTGATGGCTATGCAGGTTGGCGAGAAGCAGCACCATTCGATGCGATCATTGTCACTTGCTCGCCAAGTCATATTCCAATACCCTTACAGGAACAGCTTAGGGAAGGTGGCCGTATGATCATACCGGTCGGCGATAAGCGTATCCAAGAGCTCGTTTTGCTCAGAAAACAGAATGGCAAGATTCGGCGCCAAAACCGATTGCCGGTACTCTTTGTCCCGATGAACGACTCGACTGGGAGGCGATACTAGGCCCGGATCAGCTTCCTTTTCGCAATGCCGAGTATGTCCAGGCCGCCCCGACCAGGTCGATCACACCAAAAATAATCAACTGGGCCGGCGCCAGGTTGATAAAATAAAAGATGAGAAACCAGACAAACACTGATGCACGGGCATATACCGTAAAGGTCAAAAACAGGGTATTGTTTGAAGGTGCGATGATGATGTACGCGAGGCCCATATTGAAGACGATGATACCAAGCAAATGAATCCAAACTTCGGTGGTCTCCGGGATCCCCATCATTCCCAGCATAACGTTGGGAAAAACTGTCAACGTGATGCCGGTAAGAATCAGGTAGAATCCGAAGTAGTAGATAGAGCGTGAGGCGGCGGTCATGGGGTTGGGTTTATGGATTGAAATTAGGAAAAATTCAGGCAGCTTGTTGTAAGAAATGCCCACGTCCGCCGACTAAAATGGATGTTGGCGAGCCCTGAACACCATGACCGACAACGTTGAACAACGTTTCCTGGATGAGATCCTGGCGTGCAAGGGCATTATTCATAAAATAAGCCGGTCTTATACTCACGACGTCGAAGACCGGGAAGACCTCTACCAGGAGATCGTTGCGAATGCGTGGAATTCATACTCCCGGTTTGAAGGCAGGAGCAAATTCTCCACGTGGCTCTACCGGGTAGCGCTCAATACTGCTCTGAGCCACGTCCGCAAGAATCGCTTTCGGAAAAGCATGACGGATCTGGATCATGCTGAATCGGTTTCTCAAAAAGATGGTGATGGAGAATCCGTGCGCTTGCTTTACCAGGCCATCGATGAACTGACCCCGGGAGAGAAGTCGCTGGCGATTCTATATCTCGATGATCTGCCGTACCGCGAGATCGCGGGGATCACAGGAATGACGGAATCCAACGTGGGTGTTCGCATCCATCGTATCAAGGAGAAATTGAAACATTGGTTTAGCCGCAACAGTGGCGCTTAATAAAAAACGGAACCGTATGGAACTCGACGATTTGAAAACCGCCTGGAGGGCCCAACCAGACCCACTGAACGGAGGTGCCCAGGAGAAAATCAAGAATATCATCCGCCGTTCCAACAGCGGACTCAATCGCATGCTTGTATGGGAAGCGGGCATCGGCGCTACTTTCCTGGTCCTCACCCTGTTGGCCTATTTGCTTTTCCCCTCTCGCTTCACCGCCTTCCAACTCAAGCTTATCGTTCCAATAATTATCTACGTGGTACCCGTCTTTTATCGACTTGTGCGTTCCAGTAAGTTACTCCGCGAAATGGACTTCAGTGGTGACTTGCGCTCAACACTGAGCCAGTTTCTGCGATACTATACAACCACCCTTCGGTATTACCAGTGGGGGACGTACGGAATCATCCTGCTACAGCTGGCGCTCTTCTACACCGACCCTAACTTCCAACATCTTTCCCTTTTTGGTAAAGCGCTCATTACTGTCTTCATGCTGCTGGTGATGCTGATCATCGGCCCGTTTGTGCGGCGGTTTTATGGATCGAAGGCCAAAGCGATCCGGGCGTACCTGGAAGAGGAAACTAGGAGCTAGTTGCCCGATCTTACTTTGACGCTGTCATCGCGGCGCCGCTTCGGCTGCCGCGATCTAAGCACCCTCAATGAAATGCAACCCTCCTAGCCCTGATCAACCGGTTCCGTGCAGACTCGATAGTGCACCCCTTTCTAAAGGGTGCGTAGATCGCGGTATTCGCCCGCGACGGGCAAAACCGCGAAGACATTCTCACTTTTTCTTCAACTCTTCAAGTGCCTTCTTTGCATTCTCGTTGTCGGCCTTCATGGAGAGGGTTTTCTGATAGTACTTGATCGCCTCTTCCTTGTCACCGTTCTTCATGCACGCCTCCGCGTAGCTGTCATAGACGTTCGGGCTGGCTGGGTAAAGTGCCATATTAATGGCAAATGTTGCCTTTGCTTCTTTCAGTTTGCCTTCGCCCATGAATTCATATCCACGCTCGTTAAATGTTTCTTCCTTAATGGCCGGATCTTCAGGGTTTGCTGCCTTAAACGCCAGGTACTCCTTCGTCGCCCGCTCGTAGTCTCCTTTATCAAACCACTCCGATGGAACGGTCTCTCCCTCCTTCATCACCGGCCTTTTCATATTGCTGGTGGGCACGCCATTCGCCAGGAAAATCAAGTTGGGCACGCCATCGTCCGGATTAGGTTTGACCTGAATTTGGGCCGTCCTTTCCCTGCGGACAAAAGTGGAGTCAGTAACCTTGAATAGTTTCATGGGCTCCAGGCCGAAATACTCAAACACCAGGTCCCCGCCCTTCACAGAGATGGTAGCCACTTCGTCACTATCATACCGATACCGTCCAACCATTTTCTCCGCGTCGCCAGGACTCAGGGCAACGGGTTTGTACGCCGGAACGTAGTTGTCCCACTTGTAAGCAAGCGCCACAGCGCGAATGAGCTCGTCGATAAACGGTGGCTGATTTGCGTTGGTCAACACAACAACTCCGTACCCCTTGTCGCGATGGACAACCATATCGGCGGAGAAGCCTTCGTCCCACCCACCATGACCAAAGTAGACGTCATCACCGCGTTTGTCGCTCCCATGACCGAGACCGTAATCGTCTTGTCCATAAGGTGTCAGCATTTTGGTCGCCGTGGCCTTGTCCATTACGGCTCCTTGTTTCCCGGAATACGCCAACTGCACTTCAATAGCGTATTTGGCAAGGTCTTCAGATGTCGTCCACAAGCCAGCGGCCGCCATCTCAGGATAAGTATGACGTTCTCCTTTTGTCATTGTACCGTTCGGGACATAGCCAGCAGCTGCCAGTGAAAGTTTATCAGCGGGGAGTGGCTGTTCGTACGTGCTGTGAGTCATCCCTAACGGTCCAAGGACTTGCTCCTGCATGATCTGCGGGAGATCTTTGCCTTCTACATCGATCAACATCTGCTGCATAATGCAGTAGCCACCTCCACTGTAACGAGCACCTTCACCGGGCAGCTTGTCGACTCGGATTGGCGGACTGTTTGCCGGCGCTTCACCGTTCAGCACTTGCACGAGCGTGGGCACCGGCAGGTCCGGGCTGTAACCCAGGAACCCATGTACCGTGACACCTCCCGTATGACTGAGCAACTGGTTTAGCGTAACCGCCTTTTTTGCTGTGAACTCATTATCCGGCAACTTCCACGTCTTGAGGTAGGTGTTCACGTTCTCCTCATCCTTGATTTTCCCCGCAGCTACCAGGCGAAGGGCGCCATAAGCAGCCACCGGTTTGCTGATTGAACCCGCCTGGAAAAGCGTGGTCGTTGTAACAGGCTCCCTGCGCTCTTTATGCATCACCCCGTACCCTTTTGTCCATGCAATTTTGTTGTCATAGATAACGGCGAGGCTCACCCCGGGTACTCCATACTTGGCCATTCGTTCTTCAATGTTCCAGAGCGAGTCCCCTTCAATCCGAACGGGATTGCTCAAACTTGTCTCCACTTCGTGAATTTTGGCAGGGTCTGCTGTCTTTTGGCCGGGGTCGCATGACAGCACGGCCAAGGCGGCCAGAAGAACGGTAATACGTTTCATGTTTTTGGTTTTGACAGGGTTAAACGTCAATCTAGGAAGTTTGGATAGGGGAATTGCTATTTCGAGGCCGACAATTCGGCGAGCTGTTGCTCCAGTGGCACCACCGTAGAGCCTGTCTTGGCCGGGATGTGATCCATGGCATACTCACTCAGCGCCGTGATGGTCAAAGAAGGGTTCACACCCAGATTGCAAGGCACGATGCTCCCGTCAAGGATGTATAAATTCTCGTAACCATGGACCTTGAATTTGTCATCCACCACCCCTTCGTCAGCATTCTTTCCCATTGGGCATCCTCCAAGAATGTGGGCTGTTGACGAAAGTCCGAAGACCACTTCACCAAACGCATTTTGTGGCACACCATTGACCTTCTTGGCGTATCGATACAAGGCCTCCTGGCCAATCGGAATGTAACTTGGAACCTTCTGTTGCTGATCGTTATGAAGCGTTAATGATGCTCCAAAGATTCCCCGACGGAGTTTCATACGCATGGCATTGGGCAGCGACTGCATGATCAGGAAAATGATACTGGTCCTGGCCAGTTGCGTATTGAAGAGAACTCGCAAGAATTTCCACGGATGGGTAACGATGTTACCGAGCATCTTCAAGGTTCGAACCGGCGGAGATCCTTGTCCGGCCGCCATCACGGCGAGTCGCGCCAGCGCGCCGGAGCCATCCGGAAACTTGCACAACTCAATATGCGTATCGTCGTCGGGATTAAATACCGAACTGATGGCAATCCCATGGTTGAGTTTTCGATCGGCGGCCATTACCCCCGAGAGCATTTCCGAGTTTGTCAGAATATTCTGACCCAATGTATCAGACAGCCGGCTGAGAGTCTTTGATACGTGCTTCTGCCGGAGCAACAAGTCAAGTGTTCCCAGCACGCCCCCCGACAGCACGAGACCCCGTGAACGGAATGATCGGCGACCCCTTCGAAACCACGATGTGCTGGACTCTGTGCGCACAACATACTCCTCGTTCTTCACCTCGATACCGATGACACGAGTCTCCGGCTCTATCCGGGCACCAAACCGGTTCTCTGCAAACCACAGGTAGTTCTTGTCAAGCGTATTCTTCGCTTCGTGCCTGCACCCCACCATGCATCCGGCGCATTCTATACAACCGCGGCGGTCCGGGCCCAGGCCTTTGAAATAGGGGTCCACCGGTTTTGAAGGATCACCTGTGTATACGCCGACAAAGTCGACGCGGCCGTAGGAATCGCCCCGCCCCATGTCTTGTGCCACTGATTGAAGAACCCGATCCTCCTCGTATTCCTTTTCAAATCGGGTGCTCCCTAGCATGAAGCGTGCTTTGCTATAATACGGTTCCAGTACTTTTTTCCAATCCTTCATGCGCGACCAGGCGGGATTCTCATAAAAGGAATCCCCGGGCATCATGTGCGTGTTGGCATACACCAGTGATCCTCCACCAACACCAACCCCGGAGAGCACGAAGACTTCCCTGAAGAAAGAAAGTTTCTGGAAACCAAAACACTTCAATAGCGGCATCCAGAGGTATTTCCGGATGTTCCAGTTCGACGTCGGGAAGTCAGTCGCTTTCCATCGCTTGCCCTTTTCTATCACCAGGACCGAATAGCCCTTCTCGGCGAGGCGCATTGCCGACACGGATCCTCCAAACCCCGAACCCACTACTATGTAATCGAACTCATCAACCATACTTCGAAAGATAGAGAGAGATTAATTTTCAAATTCTCAAATTCTCAAATTTTCAAATTAACATTGTCTATGCGCTACCACTACCCTCCCGGCTACACCTTCCTGGGTACTTACCGCCGCGCCATGCGTGTGGTGCAAAACCCCTTGGAGACCATGATGGAGAGTACGGAGCGCTTCGGAGAAAGCTATTCAGTGGCCGATGGCGTCTACGGCCGGATGATCCTCACCCAGGATCCGGACTTTATCGATTACGTACTACGCCGCAACCAAAAGAATTACAATAAGTCGCGGATGGTAGCCGAAAAGCTTGGGCGATTCATCGGCAACGGACTTCTAACCTCTAATGGCGCATATTGGTTGCGTCAGCGGCGACTTATCCAACCGGGGTTTCATCCACAAAAAGTCAGGCAGCTCTATGCCATCATGCAGGCCACCATCGATTCGTTTCTCGCAAAAATGCCGACCGGTGAAAGCGTGGATGTGTACTCGTCTATGAACCGCCTCGCATTCGATGTCGTGGTGAACACCTTGTTTGATACTCAGATTCCTTCCGAGACTGTATCAGAACTGAGCCGCTACATCAGCGAGATCCAGGAATTTGTAATCAAGGACATTCGTCAGCCTTACGCCAGCTGGTGGTACGAGCTGTCCGGGCAGGTGGCTGGCCAAAAGCGAAAAGCGGATCGTGTGCGCGCCATTCTCCTTACCGTGGTGAATGAGCGGAAAAAATCGGGGCGACGTTTCAACGATCTTCTTGACATGCTCCTCGATGCCCGGTATGAGGATAGTGGCGAGGCCATGACGGAAGAGCAGATTCTAGATGAAATCGTTATTCTTTTTATTGCCGGTCACGAGACTACCGGTAATGCGCTGACCTGGACACTTTACTTGCTGGCCCAAAACCCGGATGTCCTTCAACGCCTTCGCGAAGAAACCTCATCCAATTCCATCGAAGAAACCGTCGCCAATCCTTATCTCAATGCGGTTCTACAGGAATCGATGCGACTTTATCCACCTGCATGGATCTCCGACCGGGTTGCCCTGGAGGACGATGCCTACGGAGAGTACACATTCCCTGCCGGCACCATTGTCGGGTTGTTTTATTTTGGACTGCACCGCAGCTCCAAACATTGGGAATATCCTCAAGCGTTCCGGCCTGAGCGGTTTCTCAGCGCGAAAGAAGGCAATAAGGTGTTTTTTCCATTTGGCAGCGGTCCCCGGTTGTGCATCGGCAATAACTTCGCCATGGCGGAGATGGCCTTGTTTGTAAAGTCCTTCGTTGAAAGCTTTAATCTTGCTCCCACTGCTTCCCAGCCCGTGATGAAGGCGCTTGTAACTTTGCGGCCTGTAGGTGTGATGCTCGGAATCGAACGCCGCTGAGTTAATTCCGGACTTCCATCATTTTTCCTTTTTGATACACCTCTATTCTCCCAGGGGTACCGTCATCGGCAAAAAATGGTTGCTCTCCTTCCTTCTTGCCATCGACATAAGTCACGGAGCATTCCAATTCTCCGTTTGGGTGATACCAACGCCACTCGCCATCGCGGACATCGTCTTTTAGTGAGCCTTCAACAGCCACTGTTCCGTCAGGGTGGAAGGACCTTGTCGGTCCATTCTGCCTTCCACGGTCATACGTAACGCGTTGTGCGGTGTCTCCCTCCGGAGTAAAGATCACCCACTCTCCGGTCCTCCAGCCTTCCGCGATGGTACCTGACTCCATGATAGCCGATCCCGAGAATGTTTTGTGCTGGCCTGCGCGGTTCTTGACCATCTCCTTCCCTTCCAGGTCCCATGAATTGTTTAGCCGGTACAAACCTTCTTCGTAGACCGCCTCCTCCAGCAATTGACCCGATTCGGAAAATGTTTTCCAAATACCCACCCTTTCTCCATTCAATACCTTGCCTGTTTCACGGACTGTGCCAACAGTATAGGTGGACACATGGGTACCGTTGCCATTCTTCACCTGCTGCACGCCCTGTAAAGACCATGAGTTCAATATGCGCGTGTGCCGCGGCGAAACATGCTCAATCTCAAGTCTCTTTTCACCCTCGTCGTTCCAATAGGTCCATAGGCCAGTTTGTTCTCCCGCTTTCAACATGCCACGTGTCCCAAGTTTCCCTTCTCGAGAGAAAATCTCCCACAGGCTGTCGGTGAGGCCAAGATCATAAAAGCCTCGCTGGCTAACCTTGCCATCATCATAGTAATAAATCCACGGACCATGCTGGCGGTCATAAGAAAACCGGCCCGTGCTCGCTACCTCCAGGTTGGGGTGAAATTCTGTCCACTCGCCATGCTGCATGTTGTTGAGAAATGATCCACGACGGGTAAGCATTCCTTCCTCGTTGAAATATTCCCAAATGCTGTCGGCTTTTCCGTCCTTGAAGAACCCGGTCTGCTGAACTTTACCGTTTTCCCACCAGAATGTCCACGGTCCCTGCTCTTTGCCGTTTACCACTGTGCCTTCATAGTGCTTGGCGCCCGACTCATACTTCACCGTGCGAACACTAGTGGAACCAGAGGAAATGAAGTAGGCACCCACGGAGAGTAAAACAAAGAGTGTCGCTACTGCTGGAAAGCGATACTTGGCGTAAGGGGTGACGGGCACGCTGCCATTCTTGATCTGATCGGCTTCAATGGGACGGAAAGCAAACCTGTAACCCTCATAACCGGCAATTCCATAGAAGACGACGTCCATTGGGCTGAACGAATCCTTATAAATAGAAATCACGAGGTCCATGTTCAGGTAAGGAATGACCTCGAAATAACCCATCGACTCCGTCTCTGCGATAAACCCTATCTGGCTCAGCAAGTTTCCCAGAAGACAACCGAACACGGCGAAGAGGGCGCCCACTACTCCAAACGGAAAGTCGATTCCAGAACCAAAGTACCGAACGCCAAAACCCACGAGTAGGCCGACAGCGATGGCCATGTATCCGATCTGGTAGTGAGTGAAGTATGTGATGAGTGCCCAGATCACCGCACCCAAGACACTTGACGCCAGTCCACCGACGATGGCGTACGACATATCCTGTTGTTTTCGGAATGCTTCTCGAACTTCCTGGGGAAGGTCGGCGGCTGCAACCAATTCAGGCGGAGCGTTTACATCCACAGGCTTCTCAATCTTCACGCTCTCATCGACCGTGTACGATGGGCATGTCGGATCAAAATCGGCAATCTTGCCGGTGAGTTTGCAGATGATGCCGTGTTGAGGGTCGAAATCCCGGTTTTTGCAACGGCGACAGAACTCAAGGTGTTGATCGCGTGTCAACATACGCTTAGGCTTAGTTAGGTTGCCTCAAGATAAATAGTTTCCCCGATCATTTTCAGCCATCACGAGGGAGCCTAAAGTTCAAGCGGAATCGTGGAATTACAGGCTTGAGATCGATATTTGCCTGCATGTCCACAAGAGGATCGATGCGATGGAAGGGCCTGTTGAAAATTGCCGCGATCATTGTGGCAGTTGTCGTTGTGACTTTTTCTGTCGCCTCCTGGATGCTCGTTCAGCAACGCAACGAACTGATCCTAGACCAGCTGCAGGGCTACCTTAATAAGACACAATCCGGTCAGCTTGAAGTTGGGTCCATCGACCTGGAGTTGTTCCACAATTTTCCGCAAATCACACTGTCGTTTGACAGCGTCAAGTATTTCGAGAAGCGCGACACCCTTCGGAAAACCGGTGAACTTCCAATCCTGTCGGCCGACCGCCTATATGTTGCAGTGGCTTTCTGGCCGCTGGTACAAGGACGTGTGGAAGTTTCTGATGTAGGCATGGCACAAGGATCCCTGAACCTTGTTGAATATGAGAGGGGTCATCTCAACCTGGACCGTGCACTGGCCAAACCGGTACACAAAGCGGTCAAGTCTGCTTCCCCGGCTCAACAGCCTGTCAAGCCAACACCCAAACACAAGCCAGTTGCACCAAAGACCACGCCTAAAGAATCTCCTCCGGATTTATTCCGCTTCGCCATTGAGCATCTTCGCCTTGACGCACTCACCATTCGTTGGCATTCACCTGGCACCTCGCCGCTTGTGCTCACCATCCGGGAACTGGACGCTGATGTGACCGTAGAAGAAAATGAGAAGCGGATACGCTGCGCGTTGCAATCCAAGTACTTTCTCGACACGATCCGGCTGAACCGGACAAGAATCCCCAGCGGAGAATTGTCATTGGATGGGTCCGTAGCGTATGAAGTGGACAGCGGTCGACTCTTGCTTGAAGATGCACAACTCGCCTTTGGATCATTTGCAGTGACCGCGAAAGGCTACTACCAGCACAGCAAGAACCGGATGCTGGACATGCACCTTGACGCCTCTACCAACGATTTCCCCTTGCTGTCGCGGATTCTCCGACCGAGCGCATGGAAAAGCAATCAAGGTGCGCTGACGACGGGAGATATTTATTTAAAAGGGCGCGTTTTTGGAGAGTTGCGAGACAGCCCGCCTCAAGTTGATCTGACCTTTGGTGTCTCGAAACTATCCCTGCAGTTGCCGCGAAAGCTGGGAATGCTCCGTGACCTTGGCCTTGACGGCAGCTTCACTTCAGGTGCGCTGCCCGATTACTCAATGGCAACACTGGATATCCGTAATATCCGCGGGGAGGTGCCTGGAGGTTCCATCAACGGAAGACTCTACCTTTCAAATCTTGTGCATCCACTTCTTCGCTACCGTTTGAATGGGCGTTTGAATGTGGAGGGCTATGACGAACTGTTTGCCATCGACGCCCTCCACAACCTGAATGGCAAAGTTGAGGTGCAGGCTCGCTTTGATGGACCCCTCGACCTGTTAGGCACGCACGCCATGGACAGCAGTCGGTCCAGCGCATTTCAACTCGATAGCGTTTCATTCGTACTGGCCCGGACTGGAAAGCGCGTATACGGACTGAATGCCCGAATGGTGAATCAAAACAACCAGTCTATGCTAAAGGCCAATTTCAATTATGACCGCAGCGATGTGAGGCTGGATGCGACTATTCAGAATCTTGTGCACTTCCTCTTCAAAAACGAAAGAAGTATCTCAGCGGAGGGTCACATCGAATCATCGCAATTCTTTACGGAAGACCTCGTCCTTGACAGCGGATTAACGGCGGCTGTGCGTGACCGCTTCAGCCAATTGCGTTTCGGTTTTGCTCTTGACGCCAGGAAGATCGGATCATTTTCGATGCCGGAATTGGGCGTCCGCATACAGAATCTTTCGTGCACGCTCGACAAACTCCCTGATATTCACAGGCTCGACGTGGCCGGGCGAATCGCGCCTTCCCCTGCAGGGCTTACTGTCGCCGTGGAGTCACTTTATGCTACAATGCCACAGGGCAAAGCTGTCATCAGCGGTAGTCTGATTATCCCTAAAGTCCGGGAAATTGAATTCCAGGCCGACGTGAAACTGAACCAGTTTCCCTGGATCTATGTCAAGGAGTTGGCCGCGGAAATTCGAGAAGGTGACGAGCCAACTGCGAAACAGCTACCGGTAAACCAGATGGAGTGGTTAACCACCGACCTCCATATCACTTCCGCCATGCGGACATACCCATTTGATATCCGACGCCTTCAACTTCTCCACAGCAAGGTCTCCTACCGGTTCGTTGACGGAAAGACCCTTGACATCGACAACCTGGAAGCAGACCTTGGGCCGCTGTTCTTCATTCATCCTCCGCAATCCGGAGCCATCACCGGGCTCGCTCAAACACAGGGCACCATGAAGCTCAACGGACTTCGGATCCCGGGACTTACACACTTTAACGTTTCACTGAATGTTGCCGGCAAAGACGATCAACTTGACCTGTCTTTCAAGAGTCAAACACAGCAGGCTGAGTCGGAAGACGGGCACCTTCGTCTCGACCTTTCAGGCGCAGAGCCAGGCTACGGGTTTGTTTACGAGGTGAGGCAAACGCCGGTAGAGGGTTTTATCAATAAGATTTCCAAGAAGAACTTCGCACGAGGACTCATCAATTACACGCTTGACCTTCGGTCGCACGGAAAAACCTGGGCTACGGCGAGAGAAAACCTGGGTGGTTCGGTGACGATCAGCTCGGACTCGTTGCGCTTGTACGGGGTAGACATCGATGATGTGCTGACCAAGTACAAGAAGAGTCAACGATTCAACCTCGCCGATGTCGGGGCGGTGGTACTGGCCGGCCCGGTGGGTATTGTGGCCACCAAGGGCACCGACTTTGTGGTGCTTGCAAGTGTAAATCTGAATGACACCCAGTACTCAACCCTGGACACGCTGGTTGCCCGGTGGAAGCTGGACAAAAGGATACTCAGTACGGAGGATGTGGCCTTCGCCACGCGGCTCAACCGCATTGCCTTTTCCGGCTCGATTGATTTTGCCCGCGACAGCATTCCCGGATTGCAGATCGCTGTGGTCGACAAGAACGGGTGCAGCCTCATGGATCAGCAGATCTATGGGAAATTCTCAGCCCTGAAAACAGGGAAACTCAATGTGGCAAAAACCCTGTTGGGGTCTGTCATCAACTTCGTGGATGCCCTGGTCGGTAAAGACTGCAAGACCATCTACTCCGGTTCCGTCGGAAATCCCCAGGGGTCTGGCAAGCGTCGGGCTGTTCCTTGATTTCCTATTCGTGCCGAAGGGCGTCTGCGGGATTCGAAGTAGTGGCGTTGCGAACGATCGAAAAGACGGTTGCCGAAGCTATGACGAACAGGATGAGGACTGCCATCGTCAGAATCTTGGGGTTTACAGCAACATAGTATTCCCACACGCTGTCCATGAGCGCATTAACCATGACGGAGCCCATGAGCCCGCCCAGCACAAATGACAGCGTCATCACGACGAGGAAGAGCTGACTCACCTTCAGCAAAATATGTGGCACGGAAGCGCCAAGGATTTTCCGAATTCCAAGTTCCTTCGTGCGCTTTTGTAAGTGGATGGACATCAAACCGAAAAGGCCCGACACAGACATGATGATGGCCACAAGACCAAGAAAGGTGTAGATGATCACCACGGCATCAAAGTGTTCCAGCGCCATCACCATGCGTTCTTCCATGAGCCGGCCAGGATACAATTGCGCAGGAAACAATCCCTTCCACACCCGCTGAATCTCGTCGTTGACGGCTTCCAGTTTTGCCGGATCCGTCGATGCGACGAGGTACCGATAACCTGATTCAGGGACATAGCGAAAGGCCAGCGGGGCGAGTGGCTGAAAGAGCGCATTCAGATAGACATCCTTAACAACCCCTACGATATACTGCGAAACAGTGTCGTTCAGGAGTACCCGGGTGCCAACCGGGTTCGCCAGTTGAAAACGACGGACAAACTCCTCGTTCACCACCATTCCTTCATTGAGATCCGACGCACGGTCCTTCTCAAAGCCACGGCCAGACACCACGCGCACATTCAATGTCTTGAAGTAATCGTCGCCGACGTTAAGCAAATCAATCTCTTTTTCGGGCTGTGTGCCGATCGTCACCGAGGCTTTGGAGGAATTGCTGTAAATGTGATGTTGGGCTCCGCCGATGGTGAGTATATCGGTGTTACTAAGCAACGCATTCTTCAGGCGCTGATAGGTGGCTTCGTTTTCCACCGGAACCTGAATAACTGATTGGTATGAGTATCCGAGATCGAATTCACGCTGGTATCTTGAATTGAAGTAAAACGCCAGGGCAAAAATGACCGCCGCCAGTGAGATGCTGAATTGAACGACAAGCAAAGTCTTCGTAAACCAGTTCATACCACCGAGTTGCACTTTGTCGCGCAATACCTGGATGGGCCGAAATGAGGAAAGGTAGAACGCGGGGTAGCCCCCTGCCAGGAGAGCAGTAACCAGTACGAGGGCAGTGAGCGCGCCGAAAAAAGGAAGGTTTTCCCTGTACTTAATCTCGAGTTCTATGCTGCCCCACATGGAATCCCAACCCGCAACGAGGTATTCGCCGAGAAAGATGGCGAGGCCGAGCGCCAAAAGGCAAAACACCAGGGTCTCCGAAAGAAATTGCAGGATGAGTTCTTTACGTCTCCCTCCAACCACTTTCCGGATTCCAATTTCTTTCAGGCGCTTTCCGGCCATCGCGATGGCATTGTTGGAAAAATTGAAGCAGGCGACCAGCAAGAGGAATCCAGCCATGGCAAATGGCGCAAGGACACCGGCCGGAGGCATCGGCATGTTAAACCAATGGCCCTGGTTGCGCTGCCGAATCGCTCTTCCCGCCATTCCTTCAAACGGCTCCAGGTAGAATGTCTTGGCCATAAGGTCGGGGCGCGCTTCGTTCTGCGTAGGCAGGTAGGCTTGCAGTTGTTGTTCGACGCGGGGGACACCCGCCACCTCTTTGATTTGCACGAAGACCGTCGACCACCGCTTCCAGTCCGACTCCTGGATTGATTGCTCAGCAGGATTCAGGAAGTAGTTGTCAAAGGTGGTGAGGAGATCGAATCGAAAACTCGAATTGGCGGCGAAGGCACGGTACACCCCTCCGACCGTAAACTCCCTGGTTGTGCCCCCGCTCATGACCTGGACCAGCATTTTTCCTACTACGTCCGTCGAACCAAAGTAGGTGATCGCCAATTTGTCACTGATGATGACCATGGACTTGTTGGTGACATCGAGTGAACCAAACAATCGTTCCAGGGTGAACAGTTTTGTGAAGACAGGGTCGGTGTAAATAAACTCGCGTTCGAACAGGTCGTCCCCGATCCGGAACTGCGCTCGTTTGCTGATATAGCGAACGACTTCAGTTGCCTCAGGCATGTTTTCGCGAACCAGCGCTCCCATGGGCAACGGACAAACGCCGTAAGGGACCTGTTTACCACCCGACTCATTCCATAGACTGATTCGGTATATGGAAGCCGTATTCAGCTGCTGTTTGTCGAAGCCTTCACTGAACTCAAAGTTCACATAGGCGGTGATGCAGCACCCGAGGGCAATGCCCATTCCAACGAGGTTGATCAGGAAAGGCACCCGGTTCTTGTAGATGGTGCGGAAAGTCAGGCGCAGGTAGTTTTGAAGCATGGTAGCTTGGTTATTGTTCGATTAACGAAAGACTGCGCAACACGTTGCCGGATGCATGCAACTTCCTTCCCCTTCTGGGCGCGAGCAGTCAATAATTAACATTAATTAACTATCCGCATTGATAGAAGCGCTGCCTACCTGGTTTGGAATGGAAGGGTTACTTCAAGCTTTTCCCAATACAACACAATCTCCCCTTCATTGGCTTGGTCCGATTCGATTGCATACCGAAGTCGTTCCTGGGCGGAATCCTCCTGTTCTGGTTCAACCGTTAATCGAACAATGTCCAATTTCTCATCGTACTCATCGGTCAGGTGCTGTTGCCAATTGCTGTTGAGAATGAGCGTCCATGTTTCCTTGCCAGGGATGGCGAAGAATGCATACTTGCCAGCCGGCACTGGCTTCCCACCCACCATCACATCGCCGTTGAACTCCACCGAAGTGGCCATGTGTGCTCCCCCTACCCAAACCTTGTCGAACGGAACAAGCCCACCCCAAATAATCCGGCCACGAACGGCGGGAGAATAGTAACGTATGGTGATTTTTATGTCTCCGACTTGCCCCTCGGCCTTTGCGCTAAGGCTCCCCTTCAAAGAGTCTTCCTTGTTCTGCACCAATATTTCCACTGCCTCATCCTTCGGTGTGACGGCCGGAGCCGAAGACTGAGGCTTAGATTGATCCTTCGTTGGCGCCGAACAGGACATGGAAGCTAGGCAAAGCACAAAAATGACGAGTCTCTTCATTGTAAATCAGTTTAAGGTTACAGTGGCAGATCTTATTCTCTTCCGGTCGACATCTGTCCAGGCAAATACCAGGCTTTCGCCCGATCTGGTCATCTGCGGAAAGCCGCTGGCCCGCGACTCGGAAGATTCTGCAATCGTCACAGAGGGCTCTTTACGTCCGTCTGCGTGAACAATGGCCGCTTTTATTGTCGCACCTTCCATCCAGCTAATCACACACCGGCTCTCGTCGATCCATTCGATGTCCACCCGGCCAATGGGATTCCCATCGTCGACGCGAATCGCCTCGCCAAACGACTCACCACCATCGTCTGAAAGGATCACGTTGACAACACCCGGTTCTGTGACCGCTGAAAACCAGGACACCGCCAAAGCGTTTCCCCGCACCGCCACACGTGGTCCATTCACCGGGCAGCCGGCGATCTTCCAATTGTCGCGGTGGATGGAAACGGGCGCAGTCCAAGCGCCATTGACAAGACGAACAATAGACATATCACGCACTTCCTCGTCCGATCGATCGCGATAAATCACCACCGGCCCTTGCGGCGTGATGGCCGCCGCCGTCTGGCAGCAATCACAGGTCTTCGGGTCCAGCTCCCACTCGTCAGATTTGTTTCCGGAATAGTCCAGAATGGCAGCTCGCAGGGTCATTGATCCGTGGTGACCGCTATGATCCATGCCTTCCATTCCCTCCATAGACGCATTGCGACCATCGAGCCAGGCAACAAATATTTTCTCACCGAATGGCGCCACGGAAACGAATCCGTGCTCGGCCAGCTTTCCATCATCATGCAACACGAATGGGTCGCGCCAGGTGAAGCCGCTGTCCGTTGAAGTAAAGACCTTAACATCATAGGCATAGGTAGCTTCCCCGCTGCGGTCAAGCATGTGGGCAATCAGGTTCTTGCCTCCATCCGAGGAAATCATCGGGTAGTCGGCCCAATTAATGAACCAATTCGAGCCCCTTGCGATTAGTGCGGGATCCGACCAACCGGACAGTTGCAGTCGGGAAAACCAAAACCGACTCGTGTCTTTTCGCTTTTC
>CAZJWV010000042.1:0-23377 GCA_964549855.1 uncultured Ohtaekwangia sp.
CTCTGCTTTGGGTTCGCTCTCGGTCGGCTCGATCATGAGCGTACCGGCAACGGGAAAAGAAACGGTTGGTGCGTGGAAACCGTAATCCATCAATCTCTTAGCAATGTCCTCGACCTCGATTCCGGACTTCTTGAATTCACGACAATCAACAATCATCTCGTGGGCGCAGCGGCCATGGGTACCGGTGTAGAGGATAGGGTAGTGGTTGCTCAGCCGTTCCTTGATGTAGTTGGCATTGAGGATCGCCATCCGTGTGGCGTTCGTCAGACCCTCAGCGCCCATCATTGCGATGTAGGCGTAGGAAATGGCGAGGATGCTGGCACTGCCCCACGGTGCGGCTGAGACCGCGGTAATCGCTGTTTCACCTCCCGTTTTAACAACAGGATGACCGGGGAGGAATGGCTTTAGTTTGTCATTCACGCAGATGGGACCCATCCCCGGGCCGCCGCCTCCGTGAGGAATGCAGAATGTCTTGTGGAGATTAAGGTGGCAAACATCAGCGCCAATGTTCGCCGGCGAAGTGAGTCCAACCTGCGCGTTCATGTTGGCGCCATCCATGTAGACGAGGCCGCCTTGCTTGTGAATCGTCTCGCAGATCGCCACGATGGCTTCTTCAAAAACGCCGTGCGTGGAAGGATAGGTGACCATGAGGCAAGCGAGCTTGTCTTTGTATTGTTCCGCCTTTGCCTTCAGATCGGCGACGTCAATTTTGCCTTCACTATCAGACTTCACGACTACTACTTCCATACCGGCCATGACGGCGCTGGCAGGGTTAGTACCATGAGCGGATGCAGGGATAAGAGCGATGTTCCGATGACCCTCCTTGCGGCTGGCGTGGTAGGCCCGAATCACCAGCAGGCCTGCATATTCGCCTTGAGCGCCACTGTTGGGCTGGAGAGAGACACCAGTAAACCCGGTAATCTCTTTAAGCCAATCCTCGAGGTGGCTGATCATGTCGTGGTATCCCTTTGCCTGGTTGCCCGGGGCGAAAGGGTGCACGTGACCGATTTCCGGCCAGGTGACAGGGATCATCTCGGCGGTCGCGTTGAGCTTCATCGTGCACGAACCCAGCGAGATCATCGAGTGCACCATGGAGAGGTCTTTGTTCTCCAGGCGCTTAAGGTAGCGAAGCATTTCGTGCTCGCTATGATGCCGGTTAAACACCGGGTGCTCAAGGAAACTTGATATGCGGACAAGCTCGGAAGGCCAGGTCAATGAATCGGGTTCAACGCCATGGCCCGGAAACGTCTTCTTGAGTGCGGCGGCGAACAAGTGCAAAATGTTGTGGACGTCTTCCGTTGAGGTCGTTTCATCCAGCGAAATCCCGATACGGTTGCTGCCCAGGTACCTGAAATTCATCTCACGCTCGGTCGCTTCACGCTCCACCGAGGAGGCATCAGGAACAGCGACGAGCAGCGTATCAAAGTAATTCGCATTTTGTTGCTGTAGACCAAGATCCCGAAGACCGTTGTCAAGCATGCGGGTGAGTCCGTGAATTCGTCCCGCAATTTTTTTCAAGCCAGTGGGCCCGTGGTAGACGGCGTACATTCCGGCCATGACCGAGAGCAGTACCTGTGCCGTGCAGATGTTGGAAGTTGCTTTCTCGCGGCGGATGTGTTGCTCGCGTGTTTGCAGCGCCATCCGGTACGCCGGATTTCCTTGCGCATCGAGAGAGGCGCCGATGATTCGTCCGGGCATGAGTCGCTTGAACTCGTCGTGGGTGGCAAAGAACGCGGCATGTGGGCCACCGAATCCCATCGGTACTCCGAAACGCTGCGAGGACCCAACAGCCACATCAGCGCCCATTTCGCCAGGAGACTTCATCAGCACGAGGCTCATGAGGTCGGTGCCCATCACGGTATAAATCGACTTCTCGTGGGCGGCTGCAATCAAGGAAGAATAGTCTCGGATTTCTCCGAGCCCGCCGGGGTTCTGGATGTAGATGGCAAATATCGCCGGATCGGTAATGTCCAACTTGTCCATACTGCCCACCACGAGGTCGACGCCGAGTGGTGCGGACCGTGTCTTCAATAAATCGATTACCTGGGGGAAAACACTTTCATCCACGAAGAAACGATGGGCGTCCTTCTTGTCTCCTTTGCGCGATGCAAAGAGGAGGTGCATGGACTCTGCTGCGGCCGTAGCCTCATCGAGTAGCGATGCGTTGGCGATTTCCATCCCGGTAAGGTCCATGACCATCGTCTGGAAATTGATCAGCGCCTCCAGCCGACCCTGGGCGATCTCAGCCTGGTAGGGGGTGTAGGCGGTGTACCAGCCCGGGTTCTCGAGTACATTTCGCAAAATCACGCCGGGTGTATGTGTGCCGTAGTACCCTGCGCCAATGAATGACTTAAAGAGCTTGTTCTTGGAAATCGTCTTCTTGAATTGCTTCAAGAAGGCCGCTTCTGACAGGGGAGCAGGAAGCTGGAGTTTATTCTTCAGTCGGATGCCGGAAGGCACGGTTTCTTCCACCAGTGCGTCCACCGACGCGGCCTTTACCACCTTCAGCATTTCTTCGACCTGCTGCTTGTCCGGGCCGTTATGGCGGGATTCAAACTTCTCTTTGTAGTGGGGATTAATCTTCATGCCATGCATTTCCAAAATTCCAAATTCCAAATGAACTGATACCTATCGGATTTTTTATTCCATGAACCGGGTGTACATCCAGTAAACACACACGGCCCCCAAAACCTCCCGGAACGGTTGTACTAATTTTCAAATCGCTCGAACTGGGAGAAAAAGAAATTTCCTTCAATTTCGGCGTTGGCGTCGGAGTCTGAACCGTGAATGGCGTTGGCGTCGATGGATTTGGCAAACAGGGCGCGAATCGTGCCCGGTGCGGCCTTTGCCGGATCGGTCGCACCGATAAGCTTGCGGAAGTCTTCTACCGCACCCTCTTTCTCAAGGATCATAGGGAAAATGGGTCCAGACGACATGTAGGAGACGAGGTCCTTGTAGAAGGGACGCTCCTTATGGATGGCGTAAAACTTGCCAGCGAGTGACGGGGTGAGCCACACTTTCTTCATAGCGATAATCTTGAATCCTGCCTCCTCAATCATCTTGGTAATCGCCCCGGTTTTGCCCGCCCCAACGGCGTCAGGCTTGATCATGGTAAAAGTGCGGTTAGTCGCCATTCGGATTTGGATTTAGTGGTTTGTGATTGGGTAGGATAAGAATTGCCTCATTGAGGTTTTTCGGGCGCAAAACTATCAAAAAAGGCGCTAGAATCCGGGGGTAGGGTATCAATTCCGTCTTGGATAAGCGCAATAGGGGGCGATCCTCAATTCCTCCTTATTTTTGCCCCCCTGTAATGGAAAAACTACCCGCGTTCAAGACGTTAATGGCGAAACCCCGGAAGGCGGTGATCGTCACGCATTTCAAGCCGGACGCGGATGCCCTTGGTTCTTCTCTGGGCCTGGCCGCTTACTTGAAAAAGAAGGGCCATGACGTCCAGGTGATTACACCCAGCGACTACCCTGGATTCCTGGCCTGGATGCCCGGCAACAGCCAGGTCCTCGCCGTTGCAAAAGACAACCCGGAAATAGAACGGAAGGCCAAGGAGGCCATCGCCACTGCCGAGGTTCTCTTTTGCCTCGATTTTTCTGCACTGCGCAGAACGGAAGACCTGGAAGACGCCATACGACAGTCGAAGGCTGTAAAAGTTCTTGTCGACCACCACCTGGAACCTGAACGGTTTGCTGACTTTGAACAGTGGAATGTTGACTCAGCCAGTACAGCAGGCCTAATCTTCCAACTGATCGCCGAAATGGGCGACGAGTCGCTCGTCGACAGTGACATTGCCAACTGCCTCTACGCCGGGTTGATGACGGACACTGGAGGATTCAGGCATTCCAATACCACACAGGAGGAATTTCGGATCGCGGCAGAGTTGATGAAACGCGGCGCAAATCCTAGCCTGGTAGCCAAGTTGATTTACGACACGAACACCCTGGAGCGTCTCAGGCTTACCGGCTTTGTATTGAGTCAGAAATTGCAGATCCTGACCGAGTTCCGAACCGCCTACATGGTGTTGAGCTCTCAAGAGCTCCGGCAATTTGGTTCGCAGACCGGCGACACCGAAGGACTGGTCAACTACGGTCTTTCTGTTTCGAATATCCGACTCTCTGTGCTGCTGTACGAGAGGAAGAATGAAATCAAGTACTCCTTCCGTTCACTGGGGGATTTTTCGGTGAATGAAATGGCCAGGAAACACTTCGATGGCGGAGGACACAAGAATGCGGCGGGCGGGACGTTTAAAGGTACCCTGGACGGAGCATTGAAGAAATTCCTCGATCTATTGCCCTCGTACAAAGACAAACTCAATTCTTAACCTACACTTTCTAATGAAGCTTCGATTTATTGCATTTGTCTGCATCACCATGGTGGTGACAGCATGTTCCAAAGACCGCGAGGCCCCCAATGGCCGCAAGGTCCGCGTACTCCGCGAAGGCACAGGGACGTTTGCCCAGCCGGGGGAGTTCCTCATCACCAGCATGGTCGTTAAAGATGCGAAGGACTCTGTTTGGCGTGATACACGCGAACAAAATGTACCCATGATTATCCCAGTGGGAGATGAAGCGTCCATCACGAAGGAAAAAGGAATTGAGAGCGCATTCCGGGTCATGAAGCTCAATGACAGCTGCGCCGTGGATATCGATGCGAAAACACTTTTCCGCGACCAGCCGCTGCCTCCGGGTGTGAAGCCCGAGGATCTAATCACTTTCACATTCACAGTGAAAGACATCACCAACCAGGTTGGCGTGGCGAAGGTTCAGCAGGAGTTGCAGGCCAAGGAGATGGCGGCCATGCGAAAAGAGACGGAGGCGCAAGTGACTCGTGACGGGGAAGCAATCGACGCCTACCTCGCGGCCAAAGGCATCGTTGCAACAAAGGACAGTTCAGGATTACGCTATGTAATCAAGAAGCTGGGCACCGGACCAAAACCCATTATCACCAGCATTCTCACCGTGAAGTACAGGGGCACTCTTCTTGACAATGGCAAACAGTTCGATAAGAATGATAAGCTCGACTACCCCCTCAACCGGTTCATCGACGGCTGGAAGGTGGCTTTCCAATTGCTTCCAAAAGGGAGTGTGGCTACCTTGTATATTCCTTCAGGCATGGCTTATGGCCCCAATGGCTACCCGCCGGACATCCCACCCAACGCGAACCTTGTGTTTGAAGTGGAACTATTGGATTTTAAATAAACAAATAGAGAGATAGAGCAATGAAAAATGTGATGTGGATGATCGGGCTGGCCCTGGTGGTGGGCTGCAGTACGGACAATATCCTCAGTTATGCGGATCAGCTGAAGAAGGATGTAAAGGCCATTGACAAGTACCTGGCCAGTAACGGCATTGTCGCAACTGTCGACACTCTTAGCGGGCTTCGGCTCGTTGTGGAAGATGCAGGTTCGGGATTGCATCCCGGAATTGAATCCAAATTGACCATAAAGTACAAGGGAATGTTTCTGAACGGTGAGGTGTTCACCGCACCCGCTGAGGCGCAGACTTTCACCATCCCTTTGGGACAATTGATCGAGGGGTGGCGAATCGCCTTTGGCACCTACATTGCAAAAGGAGGTAAGGGTACACTCTACATCCCTTCCGGCTTGGGCTATGGACGTCTTGGCAGCAGCGATGGTAGGATCCCTTCGAATACGAATCTCATTTTCGAGGTCGAGTTCATCGGGTACACCAACTGATCCTGATCCCGATAGCTATCGGGACCATCGGGAGTTCGTCCATGACGCTCTGCTTTGCCACCAACAATGAGCATAAGATAGCGGAGGTCAGGGCCGCCGCTGGGCCCGAGCTGTCGTTGATCACACTCGAAGAGGCAGGGATTCATGAGGAGCTGCCTGAAACCCAACCCACGCTCGAGGGCAACGCGCGCCAGAAGGCCCGCCATGTGTTCGACCGCTATTCCCTGAGCTGTTTCGCCGACGACACCGGCCTCGAAGTAGACGCCCTGAAAGGGGCACCCGGCGTGTATTCCGCACGATACGCGGGTCCTGGGAGGAGCAGTGATGCCAACATCGACTTATTGATCAAAAACCTTGCGGCATCGTCAAACCGCGCCGCACAATTCCGGGCCGTATTTTGCCTGGTCACCGGCAAGGGTGAGTGGTACTTTGAAGGCGTGGTGCGTGGCCACATCCTAAAGGCGCGCCAGGGATCAGGTGGTTTTGGCTATGATCCTGTCTTTCTTCCCGACGGTTCGAAAAAAACACTGGCAGAAATGAGCCTTGAGGAAAAAAACCGGATCAGCCACCGGGGAATCGCTGTGAGAAAGCTTGCCGCGTTTATTCAAAGTGGAAAGGCATTCTGATTTTTTCGCCATTTTGCACCATCATCCCGCCGTGTGAAGAAGCCTTTTACGATCGGCATTACTGGCGGAAGCGGTTCCGGCAAGACACGCTTCCTGGAAGGTCTGGCTTCGCGCTTTTCCGCCGATCAGTTGTGCCTGGTTTCCCAGGACCACTACTACAAGCCTCGCGACCAACAACCGCTCGACGAGAACAAGGTCAAGAATTTCGACCTGCCAGAATCCATTGACAGAGAATCCTTGCACCGTGATTTACTGCGGCTGAAAGGGGGAGAGGTAGTGACCAAGAAAGAGTACACATTCAACAATCCGGCCGCGGAACCGAAGGTGCTCACCTTTCGCCCTACGCCGATACTGGTCGTTGAAGGATTGTTTGTCCAATATTTCGACGAGGTGGCGCGTGAGCTGGACTTGCGCATTTTTATTGAAGCCAAGGATCACGTGAAGTTTGGGCGCAGGATTAAGCGGGACAGGATTGACCGTGGCTATGACCTGGATGATGTGCTTTACCGCTATCAGTACCACGTCATGCCTGTCTACGAAACCCTTATTGAGCCACTCAAACATCAGGCGGACCTCATCGTGCCGAACGACCGCGGATTCGAGCGCGCACTGGATGTACTCACGGGGTACCTGAAGGGTATGCTTTAAGGGTTCGACTACCCGAAATCAGAAATTAGAAACTAGAAGGGGATCGCTGGGTCACTTGCATCCCAATTTCCGATTTCAATTTTCCAATTTCGATTAGAAGGGAAGAACTGACCATCAGGCGCACCCTCCTCAAAGAAGAGTTGCAAAATTGACCCCAATCCATACCTTTGCCCCGCCCTGAGCTTGTCGAAGGGTCCCTCATTTGAAATGAAAAACCGGGCACTTGTGCGGAAACTTATGATGGTAGCTGGCCTGATGGCTGCGTTAACCATCTTGTTATCCCCCGGCTTCAAACATGAAGCCAGCCAGGTGGAGGTATGCACCCCTGGCGACACTTCGACAAGGTCAGGACAATCTGAAGCGAAAGACGACGCTCAGTTGGTCGCTGTTTCGGCTGATGCGGTTACCAGCAGTGCCGCGACCGAAGTAGAATCGGTCAATCCATACGTCGTTCAGGAAATCATCGCCAAGCCGGAGCGCCCAACTTCAGTCTACGTTCGGCCTCTCGTGATTCCTGTCTCCTTGATCGCCTCGCTCCTCAAAGCGGTGATCAGCCCTCAGGCTCCCTAGTCTCCATTCTTGTCCTTCGGCTTGTGGCCTCTTCTCAGAAGCCACAACCTTTAATCATGGTCATCATACAAATCATTCTAATCATAGTCTCATGCGTAATAAAGGAGTAGTCATTGTTCTAACCATCATCATCACGCTGCTTTGCCTGTACTACCTGTCGTTCACTTTCGTGTCACGCAGGGTACAGCAAAATGCTGTTGATTATGCAACCGACAGCAACGGCGCGTTGCACCTCAGCAAGAAACAGGCGTACCTGGATTCTATCTGGAACCTGCCGGTGTACAATTTCCTGGGAGTAGAATACACCTATAAGGAAGTCAAAGAAAACGAACTCAGCCAGGGATTGGACCTCCAGGGGGGCATGCACCTTGTGCTGGAAGTATCGCCGGTGGACATTGTACGTGGCCTGAGTGGAAATAACCAGGATCCCGCCTTTCTGACCGCACTCCAGACGGCCAGGGAGCGCAGCAAGACCAGCAACTCAAACTTTGCCGACCTATTTTATACTGCTTTCAAGGAAGCCAATGCAGACCGGACACTCGCCTCGGTTTTTGCCTCCACCGCCAACCGTGGCCGTATTAACTTGTCGGACAGCGATGACGCTGTGGTGAAGTTTCTCAAGGAAGAGATCGAGCGTGCTTTTGAGCGATCCTTTACCATTCTGAAAACGCGTATCGACAAGTTTGGAACGTCGCAGCCAAACATTCAACGCTTGCAAGGAGGAGGCCGTATCCAGGTAGAGATCCCCGGGGCGGATAACCCCCAGCGTGTGCGCAAGCTGCTCTCCGGAGTTGCCCGCCTCGAATTCTGGGAGATCGTCGAATACAATGATGAACAATTGGGCGCTTCGCTTAACGCGATCAACCAAAAGTTGGTACTGGAACAAACGGCGAAGGCTAAGACCTCCGAAGCGTCCACCCCCTCCACACCAGAGACGAAAGTGGATACCACCAAGTCTGCGCTCGAGCAGCAGTTGGCCCAGGCGGCTTCCGACACTTCGCGCAATGCGATGGATTCGTTGCGAAACCTGAACATCTCTCCGCTGTTTGCGCTCAGCAATCCTCAGGTTCCTTTTGTTTACGCAGTGAAAGACACTGCCGAGATCAACCGAATCCTGAAGCGCGAAGATATCCGTGTGATGATTCCGCGTACCATTGGATGGTTCTGGGACGTAAAGCCCGAGCCGGATCTCACGCCGGGTGTTGACGACCTCCGTCTCAATTTTGTCAACCTGGGACGGAATGGAAGGCCACTATTGTCAGGGGAAGTAATCAATGATGCGCGCCTTGACTACGACCAGTTTGCCCGGCCAGCCGTAAGCATGACCATGAACGCGGCCGGCTCCCGGGTGTGGGCCAAGGTGACTGCAGCAGCGGCCACGAAGCAACCGCAGGGACGAATCGCCATTGTTCTTGACAACTATGTGTACACGGCTCCTACCGTGCAAGGGGAAATCCCGAATGGCAATTCACAGATCACCGGGAGTTTTGAGCTCGAGGAGGCCAAAGACCTCGCCAACGTGCTCAAGGCTGGCTCGCTGCCTGCGCCTACACGTATCGTGGAAGAAGCTTACGTCGGCCCCTCTCTCGGACAACTGGCGCAGAACCAGGGTTTGATTTCATCAGTCGCAGGGATGGCCCTCGTGGTCATCTTCATGGTGGCCTACTTTGCAAAGGGCGGTTGGGTTGCTAACCTGGCGCTGCTTTTCAATATCTTCTTCATCCTCGGCATCCTCGCACAGTTCAATGCAGCACTGACATTGCCTGGTATCGCGGGTATCGTATTGACCATGGGTATGGCAGTGGACGCGAACGTACTCATCTATGAGCGCATCCGGGAGGAATTGCGTCATGGGAAGAAACTCCGCGAGGCAATCAAACTAGGTTACCGACGTGCGTTTTGGGCGATCTTCGACTCGAACCTGACTACGTTCTTCACGGGCATGTTCCTTTTTATTTTCGGCCTCGGCCCGCTCAAGGGCTTCGCCATCGTGTTGATGATTGGTATCGGCACCTCGTTCTTCTCCGCGGTGTATATCTCCAGGGTGATGATCGAGTGGTTGACCCGGAAGGGAGACGATGTGAAAATGACTTTTGAGACCGGCATCTCCTGGACTATCTCCAAGGACTTGCTGATCGATTTTATTTCGTACCGTAAGCGGGCGTACATCTTTTCATCCATCGTCATCCTGATCGGGGTTGTCCTCATTGCCGTCCAGGGCCTCAACCTGGGGGTGGACTTCAAGGGGGGGCGTTCTTTTGTTGTGGCATTTAGCCAGCCCGTTGAAGCGACGAAGCTGAAATCAGACTTGTCGGCCAGCGTGGAAAATGCGGGTGTGGAAGTAAAGAACTACGGAGGGAACAATGTCATGAAAGTGACAACTTCCTACTTGGTGGAAGACGAATCAGAAGCGGCGGATGAGAAGGTGAAGACAGCCATTATCCGCGGGCTTGAGTCAACCACCGGAAAGAAATACACGGAAAACGACAGGCAGCTCGACGATCAGCACTTCACGGTTCCCTCTACATCGAAGGTAGGCGCAACCATTGCCGACGACATCAAGAGCTCGGCTTATACGGCAGGGGGGCTTTCATTTCTCTTCATCTTCTTTTACATCCTGGTCCGCTTTCGTCGGTGGCAATTCAGTACCGGGGCCGTCGTGGCTTTGGTCCATGACATGTTGTTCACATTCGCTGCGTTCGCAATTGCCCGCGTGTTTGGTTTCGTACTTGAAATCGACCAGGTGTTTGTGGCAGCGCTACTGACAATCATCGGTTACTCCATCAATGACACCGTGATTATCTTCGACCGGATTCGCGAATACACGGCAATGGGCACCAGCCATGAGCGCAACCGGATCTTCAACAGCGCAATCACCAGTACCTTGAGTCGGACCATTGTTACCTCCAGCACGGTACTCATGGTGGTCATCGTGCTTCTTTTCTTTGGTGGTGAGACGCTTCGCGGCTTCTCGTTTGCGTTGGTTATTGGTGTCGTGATCGGTACCTACTCATCGATCTTCATTGCTTCACCCCTGGTCATTGATCTAGATTCCAAAGGCGGTACGCAGTCTTAACATGTGCACACTTCAAAAAACCCGGCTTCGGCCGGGTTTTTTTATTGCATAACGAGGTAAGCCACTGCCCCGCTACCATATCCAAGTAGTGCGAGGATTGAAATTCGTTTAAGGTACCAGAAGAAATCTATCTGCTCCATCCCCATCACTGCGACGCCCGCTGCTGAGCCAAAAATCAATAGACTTCCACCGGTGCCTGCGCAATAGGCCAGGTAGTGCCAAAGTAAGCTGTCGGCCGGGAAAATGTTGACTGGGTACATGCCCATCGTTGCCGCAACGAGTGGCACGTTGTCCACTACGGCTGAGATTATGCCGATAGCAGAAATGATGATGCGTGTATCCCCCATCCATTCACTCAACTGGTGTGCAAAGAGGTCGAGCGTGGCAATGCTCTCGAGGGCACCGACTGCCAACAGGATGCCGAAGAAAAAGAGTGCACTAGGTACGTCGATTCGTGTCAGCGCCGCTGCGACCGAGTATCTCTTCTTTTCACTTTCGTCCAGGTCAGGATTGATTAATTCCGAGACCACCCAGAGCACCCCCAAGCCGAGCAGTATGCCCAGAAAAGGAGGCAAGTGGGTGACCGTTTTGAAGATGGGTACAAAAAGAAGGGCGCCTACCCCGACAAGAAACATAACCTTTGCTCCCTTTCCTTCTCCAACCAGTTCGGGAACCGGTTCAAACCCTTCGATTTGTCCGCTCATTCTGAATGATATAACAATGAGAGGCACAAGGAGGCTGACTACACTGGGTATAAACAGTTCGCGGACAATTGGCCAGGCACTGATCTGTCCACCGATCCACAGCATGGTGGTGGTCACATCGCCGATGGGCGACCAGGCTCCTCCGGCGTTTGCTGCGATGATGACCATCCCCGCGAAGTAAAGGCGAAGATCACGGTACGGAATCAACTTTCGGATCAGCGATACCATGACGATAGAGGTTGTCAGGTTATCGAGGACGGCAGAAAGAAAGAATGTAATACCGCTGATCACCCAGAGGAGCGTACGAATGTTGCGCGTGCGGACAATCTCGGTGATGAACTGAAAGCCCCGGTGGGCATCGATCAGTTCCACAATGGTCATAGCGCCTATCAGAAAAAAAAGAATGCCGGAGATTTGGCCCAGTTGGTGGGCCAGTTCCGCATTGAGAAAAACGGAGATTTGCAGTGGTGCTGACATCAACCCCCGTTCAACCAACTCCTGGCAGAATTCCTGGTTTGACAGGGCAAGTATGCTCCAACAAAAAGTGCCGGTCAACAGCGCCGTGGCTGTTTTGTTGATGCGGATCGGATGCTCAAAGGCAATGAGCAGGTATCCAGCCAGAAATACGCATACCACTAATACTTCCATAACCCATTGATTGGTGCACAAGATAGTCGACGCAATTCCTCGTAATTTGGCCTTTGTGGCTTCTAACCACTTTCTAATCTGCTTAACGGAATGGTGGCCGTAAGTTTAACTCCATGACGATCTTGTTGATAGAGGACGAGCCGAAGACCCAGGCGCACATTAAGCAGGGCCTGGAGGAAAACGGATACAGCGTAGACGCGGCATCCGATGGAACAGAGGGCAAGCGAATGGCCATGGTAGGGGCTTACAACCTGATCATTAGCGATATCATACTTCCAGGCCTTAGCGGGCTCGAATTGTGCCGAGAGCTTCGGCAGAACCAGATACAAACTCCACTCCTCATGCTTACCGCCCTGGGTGGCGTTGGTCACGTGGTTGAAGGGCTTGATAGCGGTGCCGATGACTACCTCGCTAAGCCTTTTGAGTTCTCTGAACTGCTTGCCAGGATCCGCACACTCACCAAACGCACCCGGGAAACCACTTCGAGCCAGGTACTCGCCGTTGCCGACCTTGAGATGGATCTTAGTGCACGTATAGTGCGACGCGGTGACCGTGACATTCAACTAACGGCCAGGGAATACGCCCTTCTCGAATGCCTGCTACGAAACAAAGGGAAGGTCCTTTCAAAGCAGGAGATCCTCCGGCAGGTTTGGCGTCTGGATTTTGACACAGGAACCAATATGGTGGAAGTGTACGTGAACTATCTCCGGAGAAAGGTTGATCGGGATTTCCCCGTCAAGTTGATTCACACCCAATTCGGGCTTGGCTACCTTATACGCCAACCCCAATAGCCATGCAAATTCGACAGCGGCTCACCCTACAGTTTTCGGTGGTGGTCTTTTTCTTTCTACTCCTTTCGTTCAGCGCGATCTATTTCTTTACCTATTGGCACAACCTGGATGAGTTTCGAGAGCGTCTTCACGACAAGGCCGTCACTTCCGCTATCCTGTTGCTTCGCGTCGATCAGGTAGACTCCTCCCTACTCAAGGTCATTGACCGAGCCAAGCACGATGTGTTATACATGGAAAATATCACCGTGTATGATTCAACAAATCGGGAAATCTACACGAACAACGATACCGTCAACTTTCTTCTTGAACCAGAGTTGCTGACGTCGATCCGGAGAAGAGGCAGCCTCAACTTCCGGTATCACGACTTCGAAGTGTCCGGTTTGATTTTTCGAGACAAGCGGAAAGAGTTTGTAGTCCTTGCTGGTGCGATCGACGTGGCTGGAGAGAATCAATTGGCAAATCTCCGGGTTTTGCTCATTGTTTTACTAGTAACCTCACTCGTCATTGTTGTTGCAGCGGGCTGGGTCTACGCCGGTCGTGCGCTCAAGCCCATCAATTCGCTCATCGGGGACGTGGAGTCTATTTCTGAGGAAGCATTGCACCATCGACTGCAAACACCCCGGCACAATGATGAAATTGGCAAGCTGATACGGATATTTAACAGCCTTCTGGCCCGGATCGATCGTGCTTTTGACCTTCAGCGTTCATTCGTAAGCAACGTATCGCACGAATTGAAGAACCCCCTTACCAAGATTACTGCTCAATTGGAGGTAACGCTGATGAATGAGCGCTCCAACCAGGAATACAAAAAGACGGTTGAATCGGTCCTGGAGGATGCAAAGGAGTTGAACCTATTATCGACGAGTTTGCTGGACTTGGCCGCCTTGCACGAGGAGAATCGGACATTTGCCATGACTCGAGTGCGTGTGGATGAAGTGCTCTGGGATACACTGGAGAAGGTCCGATCGCTTGACAGCCATTACATCACGGAAGTGCCGAGGATGGACCTGCCTGAGAAGGAGGATCAACTATGCGTTTACGGCAATATTTACTTGCTGCGCACTGCGTTGGTCAACATTGTTGAAAATGCCTGCAAGTTCTCTCAGGATCATACAGCGAGAATATCATTTTACTGCACGGACCGCCAGATACATATCAGTGTCACAGATCGAGGGCCAGGCATGGATGAAGAGGACCTGAAAAACATCTTTCAGCCATTTTTCCGTGCTGATCGAACCTCTCGGACCAAGGGCTATGGCGTCGGGCTTTCCCTGAGCCAACGGATCATTCACATCTATGAAGGCGAAATCCACGTCGATTCGCGTTTGGGGGTGGGCACGGAAATCCTCATCCGACTGAAGTCAATGAGTCAATTCTAATCTTTTTTTAATGAGGTTTCTGTGCACCGCTGGACTGAACGCGATTACTTTTACCCAAATAGTTGGACTAGGTTTTTAGGACTTGAAGTGAAGGTCCTGCCGGAAGGTGGGACCTTCTTTCGTTTTGTTCAAGGATTGTTTGCCCGCTCTACGCGAACCCCCACAGCCATCACACCCCTAAGGGTGTCTTCCCGCGAAAACTGCGTGAGGCGAAGTGAATAGGTGCCCGTGTGTGGAAAGCGGAACTTCTCCAGAAGAAGAAACTGGTGGTCATACAAGTCGCCGATTCCACTTTGTCCGTAAGGCCTTCCGGTCGCATCGAACAGGTCGTGGAAGACCAGTTTCTGCGCCAGCGATTGCCCCGCCGAATCCATCAGGCTGTAGGTGACGTTGATCCGCGTCCACGGATAGTCAAGGGAATTTCTTACGTTGAAGTACAGGTTGTAGGCAGGCAGGGAGTCTTTGATTTGGAAGTCAAAGACCGGCGCCTCCTCGTATCGCCAGTAGCGTTGCGAGAGTTCACGGTTTTCCTCGAAGACGCGCTTGTTGTCACATCCCGTCAACCAAACTGATGTGACGACCGCAAATATCCCTAAAGAGAGGAATCGGGTTCGAATCATGGACCTTACCGCGGGGCTGGATTGTTCCCACCGGGTCTATTTCCACCGGGTCGGCCGCCGCCACGCTGATCACGCCGGTTGCCCCTTGAACGCCGCTTATTGCGACCGCCACCGCCCTTATTGCTGAATTTCTTGTCGAGCCGCATCAGGTCACTGTTGAGGACAGACACAGGCTCGCGCTCGGCGACTTCGTTAAGTTCCAGTGTGGCCGGCTTGCGGCCCTCCTGGTTCAGCCGGAGAACCTCGTTTACCCGCTCCACGGAGAGTGGGAACCAGGCACTTTCATCTTTATAACCAAACCACATGATGCGGCGAAAGATATCCGTCTTCTGGAGGGCTGCGTCACCTTTCTCGGTCTGCAGCGGCTTGTTGATCTCAGGAATATCCCTTAAGGCCTGCATGTATGTCTCCAACTCGTAGTTCAGACAACACTTCAGGCGCCCGCATTGCCCGCTTAGTTTGCTGGGATTCAGCGAGAGATTCTGGTAACGGGCTGCGCTTGTTGCTACGTTCTTGAATTCGCTCAGCCAGGTCGAACAACACAGTTCCCGTCCACAAACCCCGATGCCCCCCAATCGGCCTGCCTCTTGCCGCAGACTGATCTGCCGCATCTCCACGCGAACGTGGAATTCGCCTGCCAGTATCTTGATGAGTTCACGGAAGTCAACTCGTTCCTCGGCAGAGTAATAGAAGCTGGCTTTGGTGTTGTCTGCCTGGTATTCCACGTCCGACAACTTCATCGTGAGTCTCATCTGTCGGATGATTTCCCGGCACCGGTGCAGCGACGGCATTTCGCGCTGACGGGCTTCTTCATGTTTTTCGAGGTCCCGAGGATTGGCAAGGCGGTAGATTTTTCGGATTTCCCCGTCATTGGCAATATTCTTCTTCCGCATCTGCAGCCGAACGAGCTCGCCCTGGAGCGACACGTGCCCGATGTGGTGCCCGTTTTGAACTTCTACAACTACAGGATCGCCCGAATGCAGGGGGAGTCTTTCGGGATTGCGGTAAAAGTCCTTGCGGCCGTTTTTGAATCGAACCTCCACGACATCGAATCGATCGGCTACAGGCATGTCCATGTTCGACAGCCAATCAAACACATTCATCTTGTTGCAGCCGCCGGTTTCGCAGGCGCCGTTATTCTGGCAGCCAGCCGTCTTCCCGTTCTTCGATGTCCCACACGAACAACCCATTTCAATTCATTTGTCCCCCTTCAGGGGCTAGGTAGCAAATCTACACCAATATCCCTTCGGTAGTAAGCCCCCTCATACGATATGGAACCCAGGGCGTGATAGGCTTCCCGACGGGCGTCATCAATGGTGCGCCCCATACCGGTAACGGAAATCACGCGACCACCGTCGGTCAGTATTCGCTCACCAGATTTCCGGGTTCCGGCATGAAAAATTATGGTGTTGTTGCTCCCTGCCCCAATCTTGATTTCTTTCCCCTTCTCATAATCACCCGGGTAGCCACCCGACACCATCATCACGGTGGCCGCCGACTTGGAAGAGATGGAGATCTTCTTGCCGTCCAGTTTTCCATTTGCGCTGGCCACCAGCAACTCCACGAGATCGGATTCAATGCGTGGGAGAACGACTTCGGTTTCCGGATCACCCAGCCTGGCGTTGTACTCAATCACATAAGGTTCGCCGCCGACATTGATGAGTCCAAAAAAGATGAAGCCCCGGTACGGTATGCTCTCCTTTCGAAGGCCACTCAGCGTCGGATCGATGATGCGCGTAACAACTTTTTCCATGAACTTCCCTTTGGCGAAGGGGACAGGTGACACCGCGCCCATGCCACCTGTATTCGGGCCTTCATCTTTTTCACCAATGCGTTTGTAATCCTTGGCCTCAGGGAGCAGGACGTAATGGTGGCCGTCTGTCAGTATAAACACCGACAGTTCAATGCCTGACAGGAACTCTTCAACCAGCACGCGGGCACTGGCCTCTCCAAAACGGTGGTTAGCGAGCATGTCGCGCATCGAGGTGCGGGCCTCGTCAAGGCTTTGACAAATAAGGACTCCCTTGCCGGCCGCCAGTCCGTCGGCCTTTAACACGATTGGAAAGGAGCCAGCACTGAGGTAATCGAGCGCCACCTGGAGTTCACCTTCACTAAACGTGCGCGCTTTGGCGGTAGGGATGCCATGACGTTGCATGAAGTGTTTTGAGAAATCCTTGCTGCCTTCCAGGCGAGCGCCGGAGCTTCCGGGGCCGACAATGAGGAGGGAGGCCAGGTCAGGCTGCGATTCGAGATAATCACGCACGCCAGCTACGAGTGGTACTTCCGGGCCCACTACCACAAGATCGATCGCGTGTTCTTTGCATGCACGCGCAATGGCTGCAAGGTCATCGGGTTTGATAGGAAGATTTTCGCCGAGTTCAGCTGTGCCCGCATTCCCGGGTGCGATAAACAATTGGCGTGTTAACGGACTTTGCCGGATCTTCCACGCGAGGGCATGTTCGCGACCTCCACTACCAATTAGCAAAATGTTCATGAATAGAAAGCGCCAAAGGTACAAAAGCGTCAAGAACCCTTCGAGAGGCTAAGTGCAGGTAGGGGTCAGTTTCTTTCCTTCTTGGTCAGGCTTCGACTGCGCTCAGCCTGACCGAGTATCTACCTGACTTGATTGGTGAATAGGAGGTACCTGAGGTCTCTCGAAGGACCGGGCAAGTACCCTAATTGGCGTACTCGCTAAGGAATTTGATACGCATGAGCCGAAGTTCCTCCTCGCTGTAGTCTGAATTGTTGTCGTTGGCCATTGCCTCAGCAAGGCTGTCGGTCTCAGACTTTAGGAAGTAGTCAAAAATCTGGTTCTGCTTGTTTTCATCAAGCACTTCGTCGATGTAGTAGTCCAGGTTGAGCTTCGTGCCGGAGTAGCAGATGTTTTCAATTTCTGTGAGCAAATCTTCGAAGGGAAGGCTCTTGGATTCGGCGATCTCCTCCAGGTCCACCTTGCGGTCGATCTGCTGAATGATGAAGATCTTAATCTTCGACCGGTTGACAGATGACTTGACGACGACTTCGGTTGCTGTTTCAATGTCATTGTCGTCGACATACTTCTTGATTACATCGAGGAACTCTTTGCCAAATTTTTTCACCTTGCCCATTCCGACGCCGTTGACGGCTGCCAGATCTTCCTCTGTGGTCGGGTAAGTCGTTGCCATTTCCTCCAGCGACGGATCCTGGAAGATGACATATGGCGGGAGGTCTTTGTGACGGGCTACCTGCTTGCGCAGGGTTTTTAACATCTCAAAGAGCTTCTCATCGTATGATTTGGCCGGGGCGGGGCTGCGGTCTGAGGATACTTCTTCATCCTCAATGGACGTCGTAAAGTCGTGGTCCCGGGCCAGTTCGATGGCGTGCGGCTTTGTGAGAAACTTCTTCCCTTTTTCGGTGAGCTTCAATACGCCGATGTTGTCGATGTCTTTTTCGAGGTATTGATAAATGAGGGCCTGCCGGATCACAGATTTCCAATGATCTTCCCCTTCGGAGCCACCCACGCCGTAAATCGGCAGGTCGAAGTGACCGTAGCTGCGCACGTATTCGTCTTCAGTGCCACGAATAACATTGATCAGGTGGTCCAGACCGAACCGTTCGTTGGTTTGCCTCGTCGCCTCCAGCACCGTCTTCACGGCTTCCGTCCCGTCGTAGCGTTCGCGTGGGTGCACACAGTTGTCGCAGGATCCGCAGTTGGGCTGGGTGAACTCCTCGCCAAAATAGTGGAGCAACTGGCGGCGGCGGCAGACCGGGGATTCCGCGTAGAATTCCATCTCCTGTAACAGGACCCGTGCATTTTCGCGCTCTTGCACGCTCTTGTCCTTGTTGAACTTCTCCAGTTTGTTGAGGTCATTGTGGCTGTAGAACATCAGGCAAAGCCCCTCCAGGCCGTCGCGGCCCCCGCGCCCAGTTTCTTGATAGTAGCCTTCCAGTGATTTGGGGACGTCGTAGTGAACGACGAAGCGCACATCGGGTTTGTCTATTCCCATGCCGAATGCGATCGTGGCGACGATGATGTTTGTTTCTTCGTTGAGAAAATCGTCCTGGTTCTTGATGCGGACGTCAGGATCAAGCCCGGCGTGGTAGGGTGCCGCGCTAAACCCGTTCACGTTGAGCAAGGTGGCGATCTCTTCAACTTTCTTTCGGCTCAAACAATAGATGATCCCCGATTTGCCCTTGTGATCCTTCAGGAAGCGAATCAGCTGCTTCTTCGTTTCCTTCTTGGGGCGAACTTCGTAGTAGAGGTTTTTTCTGTTAAATGAGGAGATGAATACATCAGCCTCCTCCATCTGGAGGTTCTTCTGGATATCGAGTTGAACCTTGGGTGTGGCGGTGGCCGTGAGCGCAATCACCGGCAGGTCGCCAAGTTGCGCAATCATGGTCTTGATCTTGCGGTACTCAGGCCTGAAGTCATGGCCCCACTCAGAAATGCAGTGCGCTTCGTCGATAGCGACGAAGCTGATGCCTACCTTTTGAAGAAAATTGATGTTTTCCTCCTTGTTGAGCGATTCCGGTGCCACGTAGAGCAATTTCACAGTTCCATTCAGGGTGTCCTTCTTCAACCGGGTAATCTCCGCCTTACTCAGTGTGGAGTTGAGAAAGCGTGCGTGGATACCATAAGCGTTGAGCTGATCGACCTGGTTCTTCATCAGGGCGATGAGCGGGGAGATAACAATGGCGAGACCATCCTTGATCATCGCCGGGAGTTGGTAGCAGAGCGACTTGCCTGCTCCTGTGGGCATGATCACAAATGTGTTTCGCCCGCTTAAGATGTTTCGAATGACAGTTTCCTGGTTTCCCCTGAACGAAGTATATCCGAAGTGCTCCTTGAGTCTCTCTTTCAATATGTCTTTCTCTTCCGCGACAACCATAACATCACTTGTCCAATAAATAAATCCTTACATTTGCCCTCCGCAATCGATGGAAATTGAAGGGCCATTGAATATACTAATAATATCGACAGATAGTTCAGTAAATTCTGCCAACGTGCAGGTTGCCTAAACGAACGGACGAACTCCCAAAATGTTATTCTGAGCAGGAGAATGGATCGAAATTTATACGTCGTTCTGATGGCTGGAGGGATTGGTACCCGCTTCTGGCCTTATAGTCGCAACGCCCGTCCCAAACAGTTCCTCGATGTCCTGAATACAGGAAAGACACTCCTGCAATCCACGTATGAGCGCTACTTGCCCATTTGTTTGCCCGAGAACATCTACCTCGTAGTTCATGAAGAGCATGCCGGACTTGTTCGCGAGCAGTTGCCGAACGTGGGAGCAGACCAGCTTATCCTGGAACCCATGCGGAAGAATACGGCGCCCTGCATCGCCTACGCGGCTAACCGCATTTATCAGAAGAATCCCAACGCCATCATGGTGGTGAGCCCTTCCGACCACCTCATCCTCAACGAGAAGGAATTCCTGGCCACCATCCAACGCGCTGCAGAACAGGCAGCCAGCCAGGACAAACTGATTACCCTTGGCATTCATCCCACGCGCCCGGAGACCGGCTACGGCTACATCCAATTCCTGGAGGGCAAATCGAATCTGAAGAAGGTGAAAACCTTTACAGAGAAGCCGGAACTTGCATTGGCAAAGACCTTCATTGAAAGCGGCGACTTTGTCTGGAATTCAGGGGTTTTTGTGTGGGGCGTAAGGGCCATCCTGGATGCCTTCCAGCGGTATCTCCCTGAATTGTCGGAAGCGCTCGATGAAATGCGATCCAAGTTCTCCACACCCGACGAGCGCTCCGCGATCGCCAATGTGTACGCGCAGACCAAGAACGTCTCGATCGACTACGGGGTGATGGAAAAGGCAAGCAATGTGTATGTTGCCCTTGGCAGTTTTACCTGGTCCGACCTTGGGTCGTGGGCCTCGTTGCATGAGGTCTCCGAACGGGATAAAGAAAACAATGTTGTTAACGGCATGGCCCTGGTCTACGACACGCACAATTCCGTTGTCCTGGGACCGCCAGACAAGCTCATTGTTGCGCAGGGGTTGAACGGCTACCTCGTAGGCGTGTTCAACAACGTGGTGATTGTTTGTGAAAAGGACAAGGAGGAGTTGTTTCGACGCTTTGTGAATGATCTGAAAGCCAAGCCCGATGGGAATCAATATCTCTGACGTGGTGACGTTTGGACGTTTGGACGTTTGGACGTGTTGACGTTTGGACGTGTTGACGTTTGGACGTGTTGACGTGTGGAGCTTTTTGAGCTTTAAAATTTATGGAAAACAGTGACTTGGTTTACGGTACTCGCGCGGTGATAGAGGCGGCGCGCTCTGGCAGGCAGTTGGAGCGGGTCTTTCTGCAATCAGGAGTGACCAATGACCTTATGAAGGAATTGGTAGGCACGCTGAAAGAAAGAAAAGTGCCATTCAGTTGGGTTCCGGCAGAGAAGCTAAACCGGCTCACCACCAGGAATCACCAGGGCGCTGTGGCGCTTGTTTCGGCCGTTCAGTATGCCGATCTGCAGGGCGTGATTGATCACGCGTACGCAAATGGTCGCGCCCCGTTCCTCCTTCTCCTCGATCGCATCACCGACGTACGCAACTTTGGCGCAGTGGCCCGTACCTGCGAATGCTTTGGCCTCGACGCCATTGTGCTTGAAGAAAAAGGTAACGCACCGGTGACGGCTGATGCCGTGAAGACCTCTGCCGGCGCGCTAAATCACATTCCTGTTTGCAAGGTTGGCTCCTTGCGGCAAACCATACGCGATCTCCGGAATAACGGAATCCTCGTTGTGGCGTGCACCGAGAAGGCAGCTGACCCCCTCTTCCAGGCCGACCTCTCTGGACCCCTGGCGCTCTTGCTCGGTTCTGAGGAAGACGGAATTTCTGAGTCCCTGCTCAAAGAGGCCGACCGGCTTCTGCAAATACCCATGCTGGGAAAGGTGGCCTCACTCAATGTTTCCGTCGCCGCCGGTATCGCGATGTACGAGGGACTCAGGCAGCGAAACAGTAAGAAGTAGAGTCACGTCACCACTTCTGCGTGTCCACACTTCCAAACGTGCACACGTCGGCACTTCCAAACGTCCCCACGTCCCAACGTCCAAACCTCCACACATCCCCACGTCAAAACCGGCTCTTCCTCCACAGATCGATAGTCTGGTACCAGTACTCGGTATAGTCCTTGTCACGCACCAATACGGAATGGTCGGGGTGGTACACGCTTCCGGCCCGTGCGAACCGAAAGGCTTGTCTTGGGTTTTTATAGCTCCAGTCCTCGAAACCTCCATCGTGGTGCACTTCGTCGGGCAGACCGAAAATGGTAAAGATCATTCCACGGTCTGTCTTCCAGCCTTCCTTAAAGGAGGTGAATAAATAGTTGGCCATTTCAATGCGACGAAAATAGTTGCGCATGAATGTGCGGGCGCGCTCCGTGTCCTTGGTGATATCCAGGATGACCTTGTCAAACAAGGCCTTATCCTCACCGGCCCGTCCGAGGGCGTCATTCTCTTCCCTGGTGGTAACGAAAAGGAGAGGTCCCTTCAGGTCGGCGAGACGGTTATACTTCGGGTAAGGCGGACGCTTGACCAAAAAAGAGTATCCAAGCGCAGAGGTGGTGTCTTCTTGCGCCAGGTATAGCCCGTCTTTGGTGAATGGACCTATGGATCCGCCAGGTGCTACCTGGAACACCGAGTCCGGGAAAAGGAAACGGTCCATCTTCACTTCTTTGCTTACGAATGGCGGGGAGGGAGTTGGGAAGTTGTCTTTGTAGTAGGAGACAAAGACAGTCTTACCGTGACCGCTGCCTCCCAGAGCATACGTGTGATCCGAAATAAGGTAGGCGTCCCACTGAAGCACTCCACCCTCCAATACATATCCGTTAACGGGATGGTGGCCCTCCAGCTGCTTGTAGAACAACCAGGATTTTCCGGTGGCTATGTTGATTAACCTGACAACCAGCAACCACGGCTTCGTTGGATTCGCGAACATCAGGCGTCCGCCTTGCCAGTCCTTGGAAAGAGTAATGGTATCTGTGGGTTGCAATGCCGATCCTTGACGCTGGGAAAATGACTCGCGCTTTTCCCATTTAATGAGGTAGCGGGTGGCTGCGGCATTGTTGCTTCGCGTTCGAAAAAAGACCGCCATGCTGTCGCCGTGATGCAGCGGCTTCCACTGAAAGATCACCTCCGCCAGCGGGTCATACCAATAGTTGACGTTGAGATCACTCACGGCCTGTGCGTGGCCGGAAAGGCTGCCAAGGAGCAAGGTGGCCGACAAAAGCGCGTATCGCATACGGAGACGTTAAAATAACGAAGAAACATATGGAATCAGTGCACCCTTCGGCTCCGCTCAGGGCAGGCCCTTCGGCTCCTTCGACGGGCTCGGGACAGGTGCGCCCAGGGTGACACCACCGAGGAACACTTGTCAGGCTGAGCGCAGCCTGCCCTGAGCCCTGTCAAAGGGTCGAAGCCTGACGAACCGGGAAAGAAGCTAACCGATATTCGAAATCGCGTATTTTTGCCGGCCATGACCAGGATCTATACCACGGAGATTGCGTCTGACCGTTTGGTTTCCGACAACCCGCTGCACCAACGGTTGTTGAAACCCTATGTAGTCTCCAAAGAGTGGATTCGCGGCGACCTGTTGGTGGTAGGCTGTGGGGAAGGCAGGGG
>CAZJWV010000043.1:0-20250 GCA_964549855.1 uncultured Ohtaekwangia sp.
CACTGCCGGAGTGCAATTCGTTTGGGCTCTCGTTGATGGAAGGCCGTCCCCTTGATGAAGCGATGGAACAAGTGGCGAAAGGAAAAGCTGATACGGTGGTGATCCTGGAAAGCAACCTGTACGGCCATGCTCCGTCAAGTGTCGTTGATCAGTTCCTGGCCAAGTGCAAAACAGTAGTTGTCATTGATCATACCGCCCATACCACTTTAGGCAAAGCGAATTGGGTATTGCCGGCGGGAAGTTTTGCGGAGGCAGATGGTATCATGATCAATAACGAGGGCCGTGCCCAGCGTTACTTCCAGGTTTATGAATCGCCTTCAATGAAAGAAAGCTGGCGATGGCTCATTAGCATAGGCAGGGCGATGGGTAACAACGCCATGACATCCTGGACAAATTTTGACGACGTGACGGCGGCACTTGTCCAGGCTGCCAGTGTGTTCAAGGGAATTGAAAACGTTTCGCCGGCTTCAGCAAACCGGATGCCTGACGGGCAGCGTGTGCCCCGTCAACCACATCGCTATAGTGGCCGAACCGCGATGAACGCGCATCACAAGGTGTGCGAAGCCAAGCCGCCTGAAGATCCGGACTCTGGCATGTCTTATACTATGGAAGGTACCCGCGCATTGGCGCCGTCTTCCATGATCCCCTTCTTCTGGTCACCGGGTTGGAACTCCGTCCAATCGGTCAACAAGTACCAGGAAGAAGTTGGCGCTGCCCTCCGCGGAGGCGATCCTGGAGTCCGGTTAAACGGAGCCAAGGCCGGCACCACATCATACTTTAAGGAAGTACCAGAAAAGTTCAAGCAGAGTGAAAAGCTATGGGCGGTTCCCATTCACCATATTTTCGGTTCGGAAGAGTTGAGCGCCCGTGCACCTGCCGTTGCTACTCGTGTACCGAAGCCATATGTATTGTTAAACAAGAAAGATGCTGATCGCCTGCAGTTGACCGGAAAGCAGGAAGTCGGCTTCACGATAAATGGCATCACCACTCACTTGCCGATTGTGTGGAGTGAATCACTCGCCCCCGGCCTTATGGGGCTTCCGGCGGGACTGCCAAACATGCCTTACACTGAAGTGCCTGCCTGGGCAACGATGATGAAGTAGCTATGGACGACGCCACGATTTCACAATTGATAATCATCGGCAGTGTACTAGCCGGACTGCTTCTTGTTGCACCGGGGCTCATTTGGTTGGAGCGCCGGGGCTTAGCACTGGTTCAAGATCGCTACGGTCCTAACCGGGCGGGGCCCTTTGGGCTCTTGGTTGTGCTGGCAGATACGTTAAAGTTGTTTTTCAAGGAAGACTGGGTTCCCCCGTTTTCCGACCGTTTTGTCTTCACCATCGCGCCAGGAATTGTCGTGGTGACGGTGCTCATGAGCTTCATCGTTGTGCCCTTCGCACCTGGATGGATTGTGTCTGACCTCAACATCGGCCTGCTTTTCTTCCTGGCCAATTCATCCCTGGGTGCCTACAGCATCATACTCGGTGGATGGGCGTCCAATAACAAATACGCTCTCTTGGGAGCGATGCGAGGTGCGGCGCAGATGATCTCGTACGAAGTCTTCATGGGGCTCTCTATGATGGGTTGTGTATTGCTCTCGGGCTCTTTCAGCCTCCACACGATAGTTGAGGCGCAAGCGGACATGTGGTTCGTCATTCCTCAGTTCCTTGGTTTCGTCATTTTCTTCATCGCCGGCGTGGCCGAAACGCACCGGCTGCCTTTCGACATTCCCGAAGCGGAGAGTGAACTGATTGCCGGCTTCCATTCTGAATACTCCGGGATGAAATTCGGTATCTTCTTCGTCGGAGAATACCTGGGAATCATTCTAATCTCTGCAGTGACCGTTGCCCTTTATTTCGGTGGCTGGCTAGGCCCTGATTTTCTTCCGCCGGTGGTATGGTTTATCCTGAAGACTTTTGCATTCATCTGCTTCTTCATCCTTCTCCGCGCTTCGCTCCCACGGCCGCGCTACGACCAGCTTATGGAGTATGGATGGAAAGTACTGCTACCCCTTACCCTGCTCAACCTCGTGGTAACTGCAGGGATTGTGTTAATCAACAAAGGCCTATGAAAAAATTACCCTTTCAAACTGTAATCCCGGATTCATGATCAGCATCCTGAGAAGTCTGTGGCTTGTGTTACTGCATGCTTTCAAAAAGCGTGAGACGGTTCAATACCCAGAACAAAAGAACAAGCTGTCTACGCGTTGGCGTGGACGGATCGTGCTCACCCGCGACCCTGACATGGGAGAACGGTGTGTGGGCTGCTACCTCTGCGCGGCAGCCTGCCCCGTAGCTTGCATCTCCCTCCAGGCGACAGAAGACGAGAACGGACGTCGCTACCCCGAGTTCTTCCGGATCAATTTTTCGCGCTGCATTTTCTGCGGGTACTGCGAAGAAGCTTGCCCCACGTATGCCATCCAGCTGATCCCCGACTTTGAAATGGCAGAATACAACCGCCAGAATCTTGTCTACGAAAAACACGAATTGCTCATTGATGGCCCGGGCAAGGTACCTGGCTACAACTACTATAAAGTCGCCGGGCTTGCCATCGGTGGCAAAGGAAAAGGAGAAGCGGAAAACGAAACACCTCCCGTAGACATAAAGACCCTGTTGCCCTGATATGTTGATCATTTTCTACATCGCCGCGGCAGTCGCCGTCATCTCGACCCTCCTGGTAATTACCCGGCACAACCTGGTGCATGCCTTGTTGTACCTGGTTGTATCCTTCCTCGCCGTGGCCATGGTGTTCTATGTACTCGGTGCACCTTTTATCGCGGTGCTTGAAGTGATCATTTACGCCGGCGCCATCGTGGTGCTGATGATCTTCGTCATCATGATGCTGAACCTTGGACAAGAATCCGTGCCACAGGAAAAGATGTGGCTCAATGCCAGGATCGTCGTAGGTCCTGCCATTCTCGCCGCCATCTTGGGGTTTGAATTGCTATATATGCTTTCTACCTCGGAACCAGTGAACCTCTCCGGCCAGGTGATCGCCGCAAAAACAGTTGGCCTGTCTTTGTATGGACCTTACGTGATTGGTGTTGAACTCAGCGGTATTCTATTGATGGCGGGCATCGTCGGCGCCTATCACCTCGGACGGCAGAAGAAGAAAGTCACTCATCGTTTTCTCGAAAGCCAGGAGCAATGACCCCCATCCCCGCAGAATACGGTTTGTTCCTCTCCGCCATCCTCTTTGTGATGGGGTTAGTCAGCCTGCTGATCCGGCGGAATATCATCTTCATGCTGATCTCCGTGGAGATCATGCTCAACTCAGCCGGGATGGCCTTCATCGTTGCCGGTTCGAAATGGATGCAACCCGACGGCCAGGTGATGTTCCTTTTCATCCTGACCATGGCAGCCGCTGAGGTGTCTGTGGGCCTTGCCCTCATTCTGCAGATATATCATCAATTGAAGACATTAAACAGCGACGCAGCAAGTAAAATGAACGGATAGCATGAGCGATTTGCTTTGGTTGATAGTTGCATTGCCCTTTGCGGGAGCCTTGATCCTGATCACGACAGGAACAAGACTGCCCGCTCGGATGGTGCCAATTATTGGATCAGGGAGTGTAGGCTTATCGGCCGTCGTCACGCTGTTGTTTGCCATTGAATTTATTTCAACAGAACCCGGGCACGTGGTCAGGCAAACCTTGTGGACATGGATATCTGTGGCGGGATTTGAACCAGCCTTCGGATTTCACCTGGATGCCCTGTCGCTCACGTTTGTCTTCGTCATCACTTTCGTGGGATTCCTCATCCACGTGTACTCTGCCGAGTTCATGCACGATGACGAAGGGTATTCGCGTTTCTTTGCCTTCCTGAATCTCTTTGTAGGATCGATGCTGATCCTGGTCCTCGCCGACAACCTCCTCCTCCTTTACTTCGGCTGGGAGGGTGTGGGCCTCTGCAGTTACCTCCTCATCGGGTTCTGGTACCAGGAAGAGAAGAATGGGTACGCAGCCAGGAAGGCATTCATCATCACCCGCGTGGGAGACACGGCCATGGCGATTGGGCTCTTCATCCTCTTTCAAACTTTCGGCACGTTGAGCTTGTCGGCGATTAACGAACAGGCTTCTGTGGTTTGGTCAGTGGGTGCTCCACAAGTAACGCTGGTGGCTCTGTTGCTGCTGGGTGGTGCTGTTGGAAAGTCTGCACAACTTCCTTTGCAGAACTGGTTGCCGGATGCCATGGCTGGTCCATCGCCGGTAAGTGCTCTCATCCATGCGGCAACTATGGTGACCGCGGGGGTCTATCTAATCGCACGGACGCACGTGGTGTTTGAACTCGCTCCAACTGCACAGTATGCGGTTGGGGCTGTTGGTGCAATCACTCTTTTACTGGCTGGCTTCAGTGCGCTTACACAATACGATCTCAAGCGAGTGCTCGCGTATTCTACCATCAGCCAGATCGGGTACATGTTCCTGGCTCTTGGCGTCGGCGCGTGGTCGGCGGCCATCTTCCACTTCATGATCCACGCCTTCTTCAAGGCATTACTGTTCCTTGCCGCCGGTGCAGTGATTGCAGCTCTTCACCACGAGCACGACATGTTCAAGATGGGCGGTCTGCGAAAGCAAATCCCGATCGTCTATTACACTTTCCTCATCGGCGCAGGTTCTCTCGCAGCAATTCCACTCATCACTGCCGGCTTTTTCAGCAAAGATGAAATCCTCTGGCTGTCGCTCGCCAGCGAAAAGGGAAACACCTTCTTCTTCATGGCTGCGCTCATCGGGGCATTCATGACCTCTATCTACACGTTCCGAATGGTTTTCTTAACATTCTTCGGTGAAGCCAAATCGCATGTTGAGCATCATCCTGGAATGCTCATTCATATTCCACTCATCGTACTCGCTATTCTCTCAACATTTGCCGGGTTCATCGAAATCCCGCACACACTCGGCCACATTCAATGGATCACGGGGTGGCTCAGTCCACTCTTTGGAACCCCGGTGCTTAAACCAGGCATCGAGGATTGGGCATGGACGGTTCAAGGCTCGGCCGCAGCCCTGGCAATCGGAGGTGCGACACTGGCTTATGTGTTCTATGTGCAACAGCCTACCCTGCATACCCGCATCAAGAATGCTGTGCCCATGCTTCACCAGTTCCTGTTGAAGGGCTGGGGATTCGACGCGCTGTATGACTTCTTGTTCGTAAAACCCTTTGTCTTCCTTTCCACTATTAACAAGAATGACATCGTTGACATGCCGTATGCCGCGATGGTGAACCTTGCCAACTATGCTCACCGCGTGGCCGCCTACACGCAAAGTGGTATCCTTCGTTGGTACCTGATCGGGATCGTGGTGGGAACAATCGTCGTACTAACCATTGGACTACTTCTGTGATACTGGTCGCCATGATATTGATCCTTATGATAGGCGGCATCCTGGCCTGGGTGGTTGCAGGGCGCAGTCCGTCTATGGCACGTTGGATTTCTTTGGCTGCCGTTGTTCTCGACTTCGTGCTCATCCTTCAAATGTGGATAGCAGATCTGGGACGCGTACAACGAGTGATTGATCGCTACTGGATCGCAGACTATTCACAAAACTGGATACCCAGCTTCGGCGTGTCATTCCACCTGGCGATCGACGGGTTGAGCCTCCTCCTACTCCTCCTGACATTCTTCCTTGGCATCCTATCGGTGTTAATTTCCTGGAAAGAAATCCAGAACCGAGTCGGTCTCTACCACTTCAACCTGCTTTGGGTCCTGGCCGGTATTACCGGGGTCTTCATGGCGATGGACCTCTTCCTGTTTTTCTTCTTCTGGGAAATGATGCTCATCCCGATGTACTTGCTGATCATCATGTGGGGACATGAGAACGCCAGGTACGCAGCATTCAAGTTTTTCATCTTTACTCAGGCCAGCGGCCTGTTGATGTTGCTTGCCATCCTGGGGTTGTACTTCGTGCACGGTAGCGCAACGAACACTTACACCTTCGATTATTTCCAGTTACTGGGCACTGAATTCAGCGGCAATGTGGGGCTGTGGATCATGCTCGGATTCCTTGCCGCTTTCGTCGTGAAACTGCCAATGATTCCTTTCCACAGTTGGCTTCCCGACGCACACTCGCAGGCACCAACAGCTGGAAGTCTCATCCTGGCAGGGCTGTTGTTAAAAACGGGCGCGTACGGTTTGTTCCGGTTTGTCCTTCCGTTGTTTCCTGCCGAGGCGGTAATCGTAGCTCCGTGGGCCATGACGCTGGGAGTTGTTGGCATCTTGTACGGAGCCAAGCTGGCTTTTTCACAAACTGACCTCAAACGCCTGGTTGCATACACCAGTGTCAGCCACATGGGATTCATCCTCCTTGGGGTCTTCTCATTCAACGAATGGGCAGCCCAGGGAGCAGTGATGCAGATGATTGCACACGGCATCAGCACGGGCGCGCTCTTTATCGTGGCCGGGATGCTCTATGAACGCATTCACACCCGCGACATCGGCAAGATGGGTGGATTCTGGAAAGGCGATCCGTTCCTGGGAACTTGCACACTGATTTTCGTTATGGCGTCACTCGGTCTCCCCGGATTGGGGAACTTTGTCGCGGAGTTTCTCACTTTGGTAGGCTCGTGGCAGGCTACCCCCACACTCACGGTCCTCGCTGCCATCGGCGTTGTCGGGGCGACGATCTACTCGCTTCGAATTCTTCAGAAGGTGTTCTATGGTGCACCCACTGCAGCGCATGCCATGCCTATGTTATCACTCCGTGAGAAAACGGTGGTGGTGGCCCTTGTCGTTTCGCTGCTGTTGCTCGGGCTGTTCCCTCAACCTTTCCTGAATACATCCCAGAGTACTGTCAAAGCGGTGCTTCACGCACCCACCAAACTTGCTTCGCCTACCACAGGGCAGGCAATCGTCAACCCGGAAGGAGGTACGCATGAGTAAGCAGGACCTCATCGCCATTCTGCCGCTGTTCATCCTCACCAGCGCTTCCATCCTGATTTTGTTTTCCATCGCGATCAAGCGCAACCACAAAATCATCTTCGTCATCACATCCCTTTCGCTGCTGGCTGACTTCATCTACCTCGTCACCGCCGATCTCCCTACCTCATGGACCGTAGAGCCCATGTTCGTATTTGATGGCTTCGGGAGGTTCAACATTGCACTCATCCTGATCACGAGCCTTGCCGTGACACTGCTTTCATACGCCTACTTCGAACAGCGCGAGGAAAGGAAGGAAGAATACTACATTCTGCTTATCCTGGCCGTGCTCGGTGCGTGCACGCTGGCCATCAGCAAGCATTTCATTTCGCTCTTCCTTGGACTCGAGATCCTCAGCGTGTCCCTCTACTCGATGATCGCTTATTTGCGCAAGCGGGAGAAGTCAGACGAAGGAGGGATCAAGTACCTGATCATTGCCGCCTTCTCCTCAGCCATGATGCTCTTCGGCATGGCACTGATCTACTACACCACGGGATCCATGGACTTTGAAGTGATTGGCTGGCAGCTGGATCAACTCAAAGTTTTACCACCCATTGTCATGGCCGGCTTCGGGCTGGTGATCGTAGGCATTGGCTTCAAACTGGGCATCGTCCCGTTCCACATGTGGACGGCCGATGTTTACGAGGGTGCACCCGTTCCGGTGACTTCATTCATTGCAACGGTTTCGAAGGGTGGTGTCGTGGCCTTGCTCGTTCGGTTTTATACTATGGTTCATGGCGCACAGTACGCGTTTCTTACGATCATTTTTACCCTCTTCATTATTGCTTCGATGTTCGCCGGAAACTTCCTCGCCCTGCAGCAGCGGAACATGAAGCGGCTCCTTGCCTACTCATCTATCGCCCACATGGGTTACCTGCTCGTCGCCTTCCTCGCAGGCGGGTCCCTGGCTCGTGAGGCGGTGTCATTCTACCTGGTAGCCTATTTTATCACCACCGTCATTGCCTTCGGTGTGCTTACGAGCCTGTCGGACAAGGAGCGTGATGCGGAGGCCATGGATGATTTTAAGGGATTGTTCTGGAGAAGGCCGTGGACCGCGACAGCATTCAGCGCAGCCCTGCTTTCTCTGGCAGGTATTCCGCTGACCGCCGGATTTGTTGGCAAGTTTTACATTGTAGCGGCCGGTGTGGAGTCTCACAGGTGGTTGCTGGTCATCATGCTCGTGGTTAACAGTGCCATTGGTTTGTATTACTATATCAAGATCATGGCCATCATGTCGGAGAAAGAACTGGACCAGCAGAAGTTGCCCGACGCGTTGCATCCTGTCGTGTACATGGTGAGCGGAATCTCAGTCGCCGCACTTTCCTTGTCCTTGATTTGGATTGGCGTCTTCCCGGAAGGGCTGATGGCGCTGATACGTCAAATGGTTGCGCCCTAATGTACCGTTACGTTGACAATGGCACCCGAAATGAGTAGCTTTCAATTGGTTAAACTTCATCTCACCCTTCGGCTTCGCTCAGGGTGACGTCGACATGGCCCTGAAAAGAGTAGCTTTCAATTGGTTAACACATATCCAAAAACCCATCCGATATGAACTTCAAGCCAGAATTCGAAAAGAAGGATCCGCACGCGACGAATTATGAGACGATTGAGAAGTACATGGTTGACCTCAACCATATGATCACGTTCAAGCCCGAGCAGAGCATCCATGAAGCGATCGCAACGATTGTGGCACAGAAAATTTCCGGCGCGCCTGTGCTTGATGAGCATCGTCACCTTGTGGGCAACCTATCAGAAAAAGACTGCCTGCGGATCATCGTCGACCAGGCCTATCACAATCTCCCGGTGGAATCAAGGACGGTTGCGGACTATATGTCCACAAATGTTTTGTCTTTCCCTCCTACCACCAATGTGGTAGAGGCAGCCATCGAATTTCTGAATTCACCTATCCGCCGCTATGCTGTGGTCAAAAACGGCCAGCTCATTGGGCAAATCAGTCGACGCGATATTCTGAGAGCTGCGCAAAATATCAAGCCAACTACCTGGTAGCGTAGGAAACTCTCCTATGAAATGTCTTACCGGTCCACGTCTCGTGGTACCGGTACCCTTCGGACATACGCACCAACTCTCCTATGAAATGTCCTACCAGTCCGCGTCTCGCGGTACCGGTACCCTTCAGATAACGCACGCACCCTCCTATCGTTCGCCCCGGAGCGCAGAACCCATTTCATAGAAGATCTTGCACCTTGATTTCCTAAGGGTACCGACCCCCGACAAGTCGGGGGCCGGTATGACATTTCATAGAAACGATCAGATTGTACTGAAAACCGGCAACCTTCCATACTGACGAACCAACTATCCTATGAAATGTCTTACCGGTCCGCGTCTCGCGGTACCGGTACCCTTCAGATAACGCACGCACCCTCCTATCGTTCGCCCCGGAGCGCAGAACCCATTTCATAGAAGATCTTGCACCTTGATTTCCAAAGGGTACCGGCACCCCGACAAGTCGGGGGCCGGTATGACATTTCATAGGGAAGGGCACATTGTCCTGAAAACCAGCAACACCAAGTTCAGTTTCATTAAATGCACGCAACTACATTGCTATCAGGCCTGATGGAAATGTTGCTAGCAAAATCCTACTACGTTTACATACTCACCAATAAGAACCTCACAGTTCTTTACACCGGTGTAACCAGCGACTTGGTTCAGCGGGTATTTCAGCATAAGATCAAACTGAATAAGGGGTTTACTGCCAAATACAACTGTGACCGGCTGATTTACTTCGAAGAATTCTTCGACATTACTGAAGCCATCCGACGCGAAAAGCAGATTAAGCGCTACCGACGGGCGCGGAAGGTAAACTTGATTAATTCACAAAACCCAGAATGGAGGGACCTAAGTTCAGAATGGTACGATCCCAGAGAGCTTACATCATTCATCCGCTGAGCCTCCTATGAAATGTCTTACCGGTCCGCGTCTCGCGGTACCGGTACCCTTCGGATAACGCACACACCGTCCTATCGTTCCTCCTCCGAACAGAGGTGCGCACTTCATAGAAGGTCGCGCACCTTGATTTCCTAAGGGTACCGGCACCCTGACAAGTCGGGGGCCGGTATGACATTTCATAGAATAACTAAGAGTGCTTCCAGTACCTACGCCCGTGACGCATCTCGCGGCGGATGTCATTGCGCATTTGGCGCATCTGTTGACGGATTTGATCCCTGACCTGGAAGCGGGCTTCTTTTCTCCAGGCCCGTGCTGAGTAATCTCTCCAATGACCTCGATAGGCGTGACGGTTAATCTGTCTGTTGACATGGCGCTGGATATCCCTGTCACGATGATGGTGTCGGCTGCTGCTAATAAGCACTAGCCCGTCGGCACGATTATCTCGGCTACGATCTTCTTGCCCAAGGGCTGACAGCGATACTACCAGGGCAGCGAAAAGCAGGATTGATTTGTTCATACGGCGAGGTTTATATGATAGGGACTGTTGATCCGGGCAAAAAGTTGCAAGAAACGAGGGGTTTTTGGCTGTGCCTGCTCAATCAGTCTTGAATGGCCCCGGCTTCATTCCCGCTGCGCAGGGCATCAGAAACCCTTTTTGTGGATTGTCGAAATACTCTGCAAAGCTCGCGGTTTCGCAATCCCTGTTACTGAGCCCATAACCGCTGTGGGCCATGTAGTTCACGGTCACCAGGCTGGCGTTGGACATGCCCCTGGATATCACCGCAGCCCAACGTGGCGGCGTTACAGGGTCGTGGGTGCCGGAGACGATGAGAACGGGCACGTCGCTGACAACGCCACTCAAGAGTGTGGTATCGTAAGGATGCTTAGGCCAGCCTTGGCAAGCAACGGTTTCCTGTCGGATACGGTAGTCGCCAAGGAAGGTGTTATTGATCCTTGAAGAGATGTTCTCTGTATCGACAAACGGGACATCTTCGGAGCAAGTGATGCAGAGATAGAAGGGTGTCGAAAGGTTGGTGTAGCCCATGCTGCGGCGGATGATACGCTCCACGATGGGTCCGAAGTTGCCTTGGGCAGCCTCGTGTACAACGTAAGGCAACTTGCGTTGTCCATCGGTTGAGTACATCATGGTCCGAATGGCTTCAGCGACCACCCCGCGTCGGATAGTGAAGTCTTCTGACTTGCCGCTGGCTGTGTTATAGTGCTTGAATGTCACTGGCACCTCGTCGAGGCTTTTGATCAAAGTGTTCAACTCTTCTTTTAGTCGAGGATACTTTGAGTTGCATTCCGGATCGTCGGCACAATCGCGGCAGATCAGTTCCCAAGCCTTCTGAGAATCCTCTGCAAAAGACTCTGGCCTGTGCATGGACGCAGGTGCAGCGCCGCCGAGGATCGCGCTGCGAACGGAGGTTGGGTACATCCCTAAATAGGCTTCGATGGCACGGGTACCGTAGGAGAAGCCGATAAGGTTGATAGTCTCATACCCCAACCACCGGCGGATCTCCTCCGCATCCTCGATGGCATTGGCTGTGGAGTATTGCTCAAGGTCGGCGACGACCTTGAGTTCTTCCAGGCACGCGCGAAGGCGTTCGGGCGGGTACATGTCCTCAAATGCCTGCGAAGGCTCGTTGTACTGCATCGCCGGACAGTAAAGTCCATTCGACCTTCCGGTCCCCCGAGCATCAATCAACACGATGTCGCGGTACTCAAATAACTCGGGAGATGACGCATAGTAGCCTATCGCCGTGTTCGCCGGCTGACCTGGTCCGCCTTCGAAGTGAAACAGGGGCGATCGCACTGAGTCAGACTTCCTCGCAGGTATCACCGTCACAAAAATCTTGATGCGCCGACCTTGTCCCGACTCACGGTTTTCAATTACCTCCTTGTAGCCTGAGTACACTGAAAGCCCCATCGCTTCCGTTTCCTCAAGCAGGGATTTGTAGTTGGATGCGCCGCTATCGGTAGGCGCCTTTGTTTCAGGTGGATTGCATGACAGGAGAATTCCCGCAGCCAGAAAGGCCAATCGATGCCAGGTACGGGAGGTGGACACTACTTATAGGTTTAGCTATGACACGTAAACCGGAAGTAGTTGTTTCAAATCGCTCATAGCTAAAGGCTAATGGCTAATGGCCAGGAACCAGAAGCAAGCGACCCTCCTTCGCGAAACGCTACGGCGGGCAAGCCAGCGGCCCTCCTTCGCGAAACGCTACGGCGGGCGAGCTAATCCCAGGTTTGCAAATTCCTTACTCTTTCGCGAGCCGAACTACGGTACGCATTGAGCAGAGAATACACCACCAACGCCATGATAGAGATTGTGAGGATTGTGACCATAACAGTAAAAAGTCAAAAAGTGTTAAAATCCTTAACGCTGGGGGTGCAGCGATTCGTATGACGAAGATCAGGGAAGATTCGGTTCAATGAATCGCCTTTGCCGGGGGATTTGTAACCCCAAATTGAAGATTGGCCTTTATTCGTGGCATCCCCGTAGGGTTGCCTTTTGTGATCTCGAAGTGGGCGCCGCTGGGTGAGGGTCTTGGGCATCGGGTGTTAGCTACATGGCAACTATTTCAGTCTGAGCGATTTCAGCAGCAATATTTGTTTTGAGCCCGGATGACGTATTTTTGCGTCGCCGTCCTTGGTGGTGAATCAAGGAAATCACAGTTGGTCTCGTGGCCGAGCGGCTAGGCTGAGCTCTGCAAAAGCTCCTACAGCGGTTCGAATCCGCTCGAGACCTCAACCGAAAGAAGCCCCGACCCTAGTCGGGGTTTTTCGTTTGACCGTTTTTTGTAGTTTTAGTCCATGCCTCCACGAACCTTCAAAGAAATCTATCGGGCCCTCAGCCTGATTTACCTTGCATTGATCCTGGCGCCTGTCACGTTCGTCGGCGTTGTCTACTACGAGGCGTGGTCCGGGATCATCGATCCCAAGACATCGGAGGTTCCAGAGATTTTCCCCTACGTTAGCTATGCACTGGCGCCGCTGGGCGTGGGACTGGGCTACTTCATGTACAAGAACCTTCTTTCCCAAATTCAACCTGGCCTTTCCTTGCGCGAGAAACTGGGCAAGCTTCAAGGGGCTATACTTATCCGGGCAGCGCTCGTGGAGGTACCCGGCTACTTTGCCTCTATCGTCGCCATGCTCAGCGGACAAATCCCGTATCTGTACATCACGCTGCTGATGGTTGCCATTTTGATCTTCTGGCGCCCCACCCCGGAGTCCATCCGCAATGACCTCCAGCTTTCAGATGCAGAAGCAGCAAAGTTGTCCGACCCAAACGAGGTGATCGACTAGCACCCAATTCGCAGAGCGATCACTGCTTTCGCACTGGCACCTCCGACCCCCCGATATACACCCTGTTGATTTTCCGGGTGTTCGCGATATCCAGGAGAGGATCTTCATCCAGCACAATAAAATCGGCGGCATTGCCGGGAGTCAAAGTTCCCAGTCCCTTCAGGCCAAGGCACTCCGCCGGCTGCTTTGTGGCCGAAACGATGATTTGCATCGGCGTCATACCGGCTTCGGCCATCATCGCTAGTTCCAGGTGTTCGAAGTATCCCATGAACCGTGTGGGGATGCCGCTGTCTGTACCGAAGACAATGGTGACCCCTGCATCGGAGAGCGTCTTTAGATTTTGCGCAGCGGTTGGATACTGCTGTCGGTAAGTTATGGCACTCTTGCTTTCTTTCACTTTCTGCTGGCGCGCCGGATCTTTCAGGGGCTGGATTGTGAGGCTGTCAAATTCCCTTGTGAAAAAGGGGTCAGAAAAAAATGCTGGCGTGTCACCGTACACATACGTGGAAAGTTCCCGGGTCAGCGTCGGGCAATAACAAACTTTCTTTGCCTTCATTCGGTTTACGAATGCGGTGTCCACCGCCAGGTCACGAACGCTGTGGGCCATCATGTCAGACCCGGCATTAAGTAACTTGCGTGCATCGTCCAGGTAATACATATGCGTAGCAATCTTGTATCCCAGCTCATGCGATCTGGCAATCACCGCCCGGTAGACTTCCTCACTCATCTTCTCAGCAGTCCCCAGGTTGTCGTCGACTCGTATTTTCATGAAATCAACGCCCATGGCATGGTTGGCATCCACGACCCCGGTTGCTTCGGAGGGAGTTTTTCCCGTAATCACCGTGCCTGCAATGAATAGACGCGCATGGGTGTATGATGTGGTGTCCAACACGTTACGAAGGGTCATTGCCTCCGCCTTGTCGCCGCCAAGGCTCACCACGGTTGTGATACCATAGCGGGCATACGTGGAAAGGTTATCGATCACATTCTCGCGGGAGTATTCCCCACCTTCAATACCCTTCACGTCACCGACGTGTCCATGTGAATTGATAATCCCGGGGATCAGGAACTTTCCGGGAATATACCTCACCACGGCGCCATCAGGAATCTTCACCTGGTCCCTTGAACCGATCTCTGCAACCTTTCCCTCCCGTATGACCATCACACCGTTTTGAATAGGTTCTGAACCGGTACCGTCAATGATTGTGGCGCCGGTGAAAACAATTGATGGCCCGATTTTGTCCTTTTGCGTACAAGCGGCCACGGCAAGAAGAAAGATAATTGCTATTGATCTCATGGGTTGAGGGTTAGGATTCGGCATTGAAGGTAGCCAACCGGTCTGTAAAAAAAGAAAGGGTAGCCGTTGCCGACTACCCTTCCCCTATAACCAAGAACTAACTTAGTCCTTCTTCTCCTCAGGAGGCGTCCCCTTCGATGCCGACATCTTCTCTTTCAACGCGCTCAGCGCTTCGAGATCGCCCAGCGTCGACTTTTCGCTCTGCTGGTTGATGTTGGCGATGGTTTTGCCTTTCTGCTCCGGCTTGCGGCGGGGAGCTGCTGCCTGAGGGGCCGGCTTCTCCTCCACTTCAGCCGACCACGTAGCCTTGTGGCTCAGCGAAATGCGGCGGTCGTCCTTCGAGAACTCCAGCACCTTGAAATCGAGTGACTCCCCGATTTCAGTCTTGCCGGCATCCTGCTTCGTGATGTTCTTGATGGTGCAGAATCCTTCGATGCCGTACTGCAGCTCGACGATCATGCCCTTCTCGTTCTTGTTCACCACGGTGCCCTTGTGCACAGAACCAGGCGTGAAGATCGTTTCGAACGTATCCCAAGGGTTCTGCTCCAAATGCTTGTGGCTCAACGCCAGGCGGCGGTTGTTCACATCCAGCTCGAGCACTTTCACTTCCAGCTTCTCGCCCACTTTCGTGAACTCTGAAGGGTGCTTCACTTTCTTCGTCCAGCTCAAATCAGACACGTGAACGAGGCCGTCGATACCTTCCTCCAGCTCCAGGAAGAGCCCGAAGTTGGTGAGGTTGCGTACGATGCCCTTGTGCGTGGTGCCGATGGCGTACTTCGTGAGTACTTCGGCGCGCGTCCAGGGATCCTCCGAAAGTTGCTTCATGCCGAGTGACATCTTACGCTCTTCGCGGTCGATGGTCAGCACAACGGCTTCAACGATGTCTCCAACCTTGATGAAGTCCTGGGGATTCCGCAAGTGTTGCGACCAACTCATCTCGCTTACGTGGATGAGGCCTTCAACACCAGGCTGGAGCTCGAGGAACGCGCCGTAGTCAGCGACGTTCACAATCCGGCCTTTCACTTTAGAACCAACAATAATCTCGGCCGGCAGCGACTCCCACGGATGCGGGGTGAGCTGCTTCATGCCAAGGCTGATGCGTTTTTTGTCCTGGTCGAAGTCGAGCACGACCACTTTCACGGTCTGGTCGAGCTTGAGTACTTCTTCCGGGTGAGCCACACGGCCCCATGAGATGTCGGTGATATGCAACAGACCATCGACACCGCCGAGGTCGATGAACACGCCGAAGTTCGTCATGTTCTTGATCACACCTTCCAACACCTGGCCCTTGTCGAGGTTGGTGAGGATGGCGGCCTTTTGCTGCTCGAGGTCTTTCTCGATGAGGATCTTATGCGACACCACGACGTTGTCGTTGGCGTAGTTGATCTTCACCACTTTCACCTCGATGTTCTTGTTTACATAGATATCGAAGTCGCGGATAGGCTTCACGTCGATTTGCGAGCCGGGCAAGAAGGCCTCAATGCCGAACACGTCGACAATGAGCCCGCCTTTCGTGCGGCGCTTCACAAAACCTTCGATCACCTGGTCTTTGTCCAATGCAGTTTGTACATACTCCCAGCCTTTCACCAGTTTGGCTTTGCGGCGGGAGAGCACGAGTTGGCCCATGGCGTTTTCACGCTCTTCGATGAAGAGGTCAACTTCGTCGCCGATCTTGAGGTTCGGCATGTCCTTGAATTCAGCCAACGGCACGAGGCCGTCCGACTTGAACCCGATATTGAGAATGACGTCGCGGTTGTTGATGCCTACGACCAGGCCTTTCACCACTTCGCTGTTAGCGACGGTGGTTACGGTACCGGAATACAGCTTGTTCAGCTGTTCGCGCTCGTTCGCCGAATAGCCTTCGCCGAACCCTTTGCGCTCAAAAGCATCCCAGTCGAAGCTCTCGGTGGATACGGACGTGGCCGCGCTCTGGCGGGCCGTTACATCACGAACGATGCGGTTGAGTCCTTCTTCCTCTTCGGCACGCTTGGCGGCCTTGAATGCAGCCAGGTCGTCGTTTTCCAGCTCGACTTCTGCGGTCTTCACATCGACATCCGCCTCAGCGCCCTTTACAGCCAATGGTTTTTTGGGCTCCTGGGCGCCTTTTTCTTTCTTTTCTTTTGCCATGAATAAAAATTGCCCTTGGATTACATGCTCAGGGCCGGGCAGGAGCCGGAGCAATTTTGGTTAAACAACCGACCTGGAACATCCAGGGGGTCCCTTTCTTAGGGGTGGCAAAGATAGGGAAAATCTCGAATTAGGATACTCCTGGTAAGAAGGTTACTCCTTCGCTTGGGTGTTCTCCCACAAGGTGCATTTGGCTATTGGCTGTTGGCCTTTGGGATGAACAGCCAACCGCCAAGAGCCTCCCGAGGGAGCACTCACAAAGAAATGGAGCCTGCTCGAATTACTTAGTAGCCTGCGGCGCGAAGTCTTCCGCCTTGAGCGTGCCGACTGCGTACTCGAGCAGAAGTCTCTGGAAGACCAGGTTGTACTCGGCCCGCGCCTTGTCGGTTTCGGCTTGTACGAAGGCACGGTTGGCGTTGACGAAGTCCACGAAGTTGGTCACCCCAAGGTTGTAACGTTCTGTCTCGAGTTGAAGGGCCACTTCCGCCGACTTTAACTGGTCGATGGTGATCGAGTATTGCTTCTTGGCGCCTTCGTAGTTGCGCACGGTACGAATCACATCGTTTTGTATCTGGTACTCTATATTCTTACGGTTCAGCTGCGCGTTCTCATAAAGTTTCTTCTGCTGGACCACGTTTGAACGGGTCTGCAGACCGTTGAGAATTGGAATCTGAACCTGGACACCAAATTGTTTGAAGAAGTTGTTCTCGCGGAACTGCTCTTCGAACGGCCTGGGGGAATTAGGATTGGAAATGGTGGTCGTGGACGGCTGCTTGCCGATCGCATAGCCCGTTGGCGTCGATGGATCAAATACAATAATGTCTGTATTGGTTGTGAGCGTTACGGAGTCTGGAACGTTGTGCGTGAAATTGTATGATGAACCGACACTCGCGAAGGCAATCACCGAGGGATAATAATTGCCACGGGCTGCCCGCATACCGAAACGCTGTGCATCCTCTTGCCTGAGGGCCCGCTGGTAGTCGCCACGGAACTGCTTTGCTTTCTCTGCCAGCTCATGGGAATCAAGAACCCGGCTGCCGATGGCATTAATATCCCAATTGGGTTTTTCCACATCATACTCCTCGAAAGGATCGATAAGCAGCGTCTGGCTCAGTATCGCCTTGTCGTTGTTGAGCTGAATTTCCGCTTGCACCATCCGAAGCTCTGCCGCCTTGGTTTGGGCATCCTGGTTGTATTCGTCCACCGGTGATCGCACGCCAAGTTCGGTCTGTGCCTTTACTTGCTCCAGTTGTTTTACGAGCGCAGCGTGGTTCTCCACAGCAATCCGCAGCAACTCTACGTCGAGCATCACATTGAGGTATTGTGTGGCTACCGAATTTACGAGGTCCTGCTGGACCCGGTTCAAGTTGTAAAGTTGCGCGTCGAGCTGCTGCGACTGTTGACGGAGCAGGCTCATAGACCTGAAGCCAGTAAAGAGATTGATGTTGGCGTTAATACTACCCTGGACATTGTCACGAACCCCATTGACCACAGTACCCGTCTGGTTATTGAAGGAGTTCCCGTCGAACCTGGACGCCGAACCGTTAACGTTGATGTTGGGACCGAGGGCAAACTTGCTTGCCGTGGCCTGCATCTGGTTGATTTCGAGCTGGTTTTTCTGCTGACTGAACAGGATACCATTCTTCATGGCGAGCGAAACCGCCTCTTCAAAGGTGAGGACCTTCGCCGAGTGGGGTGCCGCAGTTTCTCCCGCCGTACCCTGTGCATACACCGCAATCACCGTGATCAACAAACAAACTGCAATAATTACTCGCTTCATATCAACACCTTTATTATCTGACCTTTTCATCATTTACTACCGCACCATCGGCAATCCTCACAATCCGCTTACCGCGAGCCGCGTTTTCCTCTGAGTGTGTTACCTGGATGATCGTAATGCCCTCATCATTCAACTTCTCAAAAATGTCCATGATCTGCTTGCCTTGCTCGGAGTGGAGGTTGCCCGTAGGCTCATCAGCAAGCAAAAGCTTGGGTTGCCCCACGATGGCTCTTGCAATGCCCACCAACTGCTGCTGGCCGCCGCTTAGCTGTTCGGGAAAAAGATCCTTCTTGGCCACCATACTGAATCGGTCCAAAAGTTCGGCCACCATGCTTTTGCGCTGACTTCCGTTTACGCCTTTGTACAGCAAGGGTGTTTCAATGTTTTCATACACCGTCAGTTCATCGATGAGGTGGTAGGCCTGGAAGATGAAGCCGATGTAGTTCTTGTGCATGTCGCTCTTCTGCTTCTCCTTCATCTTATGCACAGGCTCGTCGAAGAAATAGTACTCTCCGGCCGAGGGCTCATCAAGCATACCGATAATGTTCATCAGGGTCGATTTCCCTGAGCCGCTGGGGCCCATAATGGTGAGGAATTCCCCCTGTTCGACTGCCAGTTCGATCCCCTTGAGGATAAACGTGCGCTGGAAGCGGGAATCGATGTATTTGTCGATGTCGTGGAGCTTGATCATGAGAATTAACGGGGGGTTATGCCAATAATGATGCCATGGGTATTACTCCCGATTAGACGGCAGATTTCAGGAATGGTTGCAAAAAATGCGTCCGCAGGTGAAAAAAGGTGTCCGGAATCGGTCGAAGTTGTCTTACACCTTCGTCTCTAATTTACCCGCTTTGCCACGTCCTCCGGGACACTACAGCCTGTCTTCCGGCGCGTGTCCTCCAAGCCAAAGATGAGCCACCTGCCATCCGGGGTCTTGATGAGTTGGAACGCATCCACTCCGCAGTGGTTAAACGTGGTATTGATGTAAAAGGCGTAGTCCGCCCATACCTGTGCAAAGTCGCCATCGATAAATATTTTCTCTCCCCAGGTAAGCTCGTTGTAAACATCCTTGTGAGGCTTTCCGATTGCCTTCTGGAAATCCAGCACTGTTTCCTTTCTCAGCGACGAAGCACCGGTCTTCGAATCAGTGAGCACAGTAAAAAGCACAGCATCCGGGTGAAAAAGTTTTCCGAGGGCGGCGCTGTCTCCTTTTTTCATCGCTTCGAAAAGCAAATGGACAGGCTTCAGCACGTCTTGTTCGACTTGCGCGGAAGCAGCGAACGAAATGGCGGAAACAAGGGAAATTGCAATCAGTATTCTCATGTGTGCATAAATTTAAATCACATAAATCAAGGCAATCACAGTCTATTTTGAAAGGATAATCAAGGTTCTGCATCTTCTTAATCCGCTCCTTCGTAAATTAGCTTATGCTCAGGATGTTGCTTCTCCTCGCCCTGGTTCCTGCCTTTTCTTACGGCCAGAAGGAAGAAATCATTAAAAGCATCTATTTCGACGGGGGCAGCTACTACATCGACGAAGGCCAGGCTACCGAACTGGGCAATTGGTTGGATTCTATTCCTAACCTGCTCGACAAGTACGAGATCCAGTTGATCAGCCATACCGATCCCATTGGCGGGCTACGGTACAATCAATGGCTCTCCCGAATGCGGAGCGATGCGGTGTTCCAATTGCTGAGGTTTAAGGATATTCCAGACAAGATGATTCACATCAAGGACTGGGGACTTGAAAACCCTGTCTACGACAACGATTCAGCAGTGGGCCGGCTAATGAACCGCCGTGTGGATGTGATCATCCGACCGGTAGTATTTTAGTTTGGCAATAGTTCCCCTTCGTTTGTGCAGTACCCACGGTATGCTCTTGGCTTTTGGCGCTTGGCCTTTTGGAGTATCTGCAAAAGC
>CAZJWV010000043.1:20350-23025 GCA_964549855.1 uncultured Ohtaekwangia sp.
CCAACAGCCAAAGCCTCAGGTGGGAACTCTTCAAAAAGCACCGCTACTCGAGTATTGGAGCACCCTCCCATCCATCGAAATTTCCCTATTTTTAGCGGTATGAAACTGTCCCTACTGGTTATTCTCTGCTTCCTGTCTTGTACTGGCTTCTGCAACAACATTGATAGTCTTATGACCAAGCTTCAGACCGCGCAGGGGGCTGACAAGGTGAAGGTGTACAATGAGCTCTTTCGGGCCCTCATCAACTCCGAACCAGTCAAGGCCGTCAGTTACACGCGCCAGGCTCTCGCTTTGGCCGAGGAGGTAGGCGACGAAAAGGGAAAGGCGGCATGCTATAACAACCTCGGAGTGGCTTACCGGAACCAAGGGGCTCTTGACATCGCCTTGGGCAATTATTTGCAATCGCTGGAGATCTATACCAGCCTTCAAAACGCCGAAGGGATCGCCAGCACCAAGAACAACATCGCGACGATCTACGCGATGAAAAAGAACTACGCACAGGCGCTTCCCTTTTTTGAGGATTCTCACCAGGGTTTCGTCGCGCTTGAGTCGACGGATCAGATTATCGGGTCAATGAACAACCTCGGGAATCTCCACAGTGACCTCCAGTTGTATGACAAGGCGCTTACCTATTACACCGACGCCTACAAGATGGCAGAGAAGAAAGGCAAGGAGTTCGCCGATCCTCTGGTCAACGTTGGCAATCTCTATTACAGGCAAGGCAACTACCAGCGTGCGGCGGAATACTACCAGCGCGCCCTTGTAATCGTAAGGAAACAGAACGACCGCAGTGCCGAAATGGCTATCGTTGCGAACCTCGGAGAACTCTACGAAAAAGCGGCACAACCGAAACTGGCCCAAGCCCACCTCGACAGCGCACTTGCGATCGCCGCAGAACTCGACGCCCATTACCTGGTGCCTCAAATCCTGAAGAGCATGGCGGCCAATTACGCCCGCCAGGGGAAGTACAAGGACGCCTACGATGCCCTTCAGAAATATGACGCAGCCCGCGAGAAAGTTTACGGCGAGGAAAGTAGCCGTCGCATCGCACAAATGGATGTTGCCCTGGAGCTTCATGAAACCGCCGCGGAGTTGGCGTCGCTGAAACTCAGCGACCAAAACAAAAGCCTTCGCCTCCGCAACGCTCAGTTCATCATCATCGCCGGCGTGTTGGCCCTCATAGCTGGGATTGCCACATTCAACATGCTGTACTTCCGGCGAGCCAAGCAGAAACCTGCCGAATGACCCGAGAAGAAGCCCGTACCCTTCTGGCCTCCATGACGAAGAGCGCCAGCCTCCTCCGCCATATGCGCACTGTTGAACTGGTGATGGAAGCCTACGCCCGGAAGATGGGCCAGGATCCGGATTCCTGGGCGATTGCCGGGCTCCTCCACGACGCCGATTATGAGGCCTTCCCAGAGAAGCACCCTAACGTGATTGTGGCCAAACTCCGGGAAGCAGGCGAAGAGGCCATCGCACATGCAGTCTCCGCTCATTTTACAAAGTGGGGAGTTCCTTGCGAGTCCCCCCTCGACAAAGCGTTACTTGCTACGGACGAGCTCACCGGGTTTATCGTAGCCTGCGCGCAGGTGCGCCCGGAGGGAATATCCACCCTGGAGGCAAAGTCGGTAATCAAGAAACTGAAAGACAAGGGATTTGCCGCCAAAGTCGACCGGGACGAAGTATACAAGGGGATAGAACTTATGGGAGTTGACCTCACGACGCACATTGAATTCATTATCGCGGTGCTTAAGGAAAACAAAGTAGAATTGGGGATATGACCACGGTTCGGTTCCAGGTTCATGGATCAAAGAAACCAACCTTGAACTTTGAACCTGAAACCTTGAACCTGATACTTGGAGAAAATCGGTTGGAACCCCTATATTTGATTCATTAACCCAATCCCTATGTTTAGCCAAGTAGTTGGTGATGGCGCAAATCTCTTCATCCTGATTGTCGCTCTCCTCTTTGGATTTGTAAATGCGCTGGCCTATGTGGACGCGCAGAAGGTTAAGAAAGAGCAGGAAGAGACTGAGAACAAGCATTGACCTGCATCCCACCAGAATTACAAAACCCTCTTTCGAGGGTTTTTTTGTTATCGGTTAGTGTCCCGATCCGTTGCCTGCATTGCCCGGGTATGGTGACTTGTAGACAGCCTGGTAGGCTTTGAAGTCCATCTTCTTGAAATGATCATCCGCAAAGAACATCAGTATGGGATGGAACTGCTCAGGCTTCCAATAGTTCTGGACCGGGGTGATTAATCTCTGCTCTTCATCAAGAAAAACAGTTGTCGGGTAAGCCAGTTGCCCTTTCAAAAAGCCAACCGCCAACTCGTGTACCCCCTTGTTGCCGTCGGCCACGAACTTGTAGGTGCGGCCCTTGTATTCGATATCCTGCTTTGTCTGTTCGGAATTGAATTTTACGGCGTAGTATCGCTCGTTCAGGACCTTGGCTACTTCAGGATCTGAGAACGTCGTCTTGTCCATCACCTTGCACCATCCGCACCAGTCGGTATAGACGTCGATGAAAATCTTGCGCTTCTCAGTTTTTGCACGCTCCATCGCCTCCTCAAATGTCATCCACTTGACCAGGTCGACGTGCGGCTCTTCGGCTTTCTTTTTAGCAGGCTGGTGTTACTGCTGATGCATAGCCGTGACGACCAGGGCAACGAGCAT
>CAZJWV010000044.1:0-22282 GCA_964549855.1 uncultured Ohtaekwangia sp.
ATCGGCGCGTCCAATTAAAAGGAGTAAACCTTCACCACGACCAGGGGCCGTTAGGTGCTGCATTCTACCCGAGGGGTATGGAACGGCAACTGGAGATCATGAAGTCAATGGGTGTGAACGCTGTCCGCACCAGTCACAACGTGCCAGCACCAGGCCTTCTCGATCTGTGCGACCGCATGGGTTTGCTGGTTATTGATGAGATCTTCGATAAATACGACGCCAAGGCAGATTGGGTGCCGGAGATCAGTTTCGATGAGTTCGCCCACCGCAACGTATCAAACTGGATCAAACGCGACCGTAACCACCCATCCATTTTCATGTGGAGCGTCGGCAACGAGATCGGCGACGTGCAATACAATATCAATGGAGGTTTTAAGAAACTACAGACGATGGTGACCGAGGTAAAACGGCTGGATGTTTCCCGGCCGGTGACGCTCGTTTGCGACAATCAACCTAGCGCGACCCTCAGACACTTCGACTACTACGATGTGCACAGCTGGAACTACAGCCGCCGCTGGGCGCTGGCCCGACAATTAGAGCCTAACAAGGCTGTGGTCATCAGCGAGTCAGCATCCACGGTGAGCACCCGGGGATTTTATGAACTGCCACTACCCGCCCAGAAGGTCGACTTTACCAAATCTCTCCAAGTAAGCTCTTATGATCTTCACGCACCCTGGTGGGCTGAGATTTCCGACGATGACTTCATGTGGCAGCAGGACGAGGAATATATCGCCGGCGAGTTTGTGTGGACAGGGTTCGACTACCTCGGTGAACCTACACCCTACTCCAACTTCGAAGTGAAGAAAATGGGATTGACTGACAAGGACGCGTCCCGCTCCTCCTATTTCGGCATCGTCGATCTCTGCGGGTTCCCCAAAGACCGATTCTATTTGTATAAGAGTCATTGGAAGCCCGATGAGGTGACGGTACACATTCTGCCACACTGGAACTGGAGCGCAACGGCGGGCAAAGTCCCGGTTATGGTCTACACCAATGGTGATTGTGCCGAGTTATTCCTCAATGGTAAGTCGCTGGGCAAGAAATGCAAGAAGCCAACTTCCCAGAAGTCGACTGACCGGTTTCGCCTCATTTGGGACGATGTAACGTACAGTCCCGGTGAATTGAAAGCAGTTGCTTACAAAGAAGGAGTCACCATCGGCACAACTACCCGGCGCACGGTTGGAGATGCAGCCTCACTAAAGCTCACGGCCGACCGTACAGCAATCAAAGGCGATGGACTCGATCTCTCCTACCTTACCATTGAAGCTTTCGACAAGGCAGGTAATCCCCACCCCCTGTCCGACGCGTTGATTGACATCAGCATAACCGGCCCGGCGGAAATCAAAGGAGTTGGAAACGGCGATCCCCGTTCGCTCGATCCCTTTCAAGGCAATAAGGTGAAGTTGTTTTTTGGGAAAGCGTTGATCATCGTTTCGGGCACCGGTCCAGGAAAAGCCAAGATTACCGTCAGCGGTCCCGGGTTGCCAAAGACAACTTCCGAAATCACCTTACAATAGTGGCAGCCCGGATTGCTTCGCTTGGGCTTGCAATGACTGCTCAGACCTTCATCGCCGAGCTGCGCGAACGGGGCAAAAAGTCGAAGTCTGACAACCTGAGGTTCTTCCACGACAACGATGGCAAGACGAAGAGCCTGGGGCCAAGGTTTGGAGAAATCTTCGCACTGGCGAAGAAATATGCAAGCCTGTCACTTGGGGAGATCGAGAAACTCCTCGAATCCGAATACTACGAGGTGAGGATGGGTGCTGTAAGCATCATGGATTTCCAGGCCCGCGACAAGAAAATCGGCCCGGCCCACCGCAAGGCGCTATACGACCTCTACATCAATCGCCACGACCGCATCAACAACTGGGATCTCGTAGATCGAAGTGCACCGCATGTTGTGGGGGGATACCTGGCTGACAAGGCACGCAAGCCCTTGTATGCACTCGCAAAATCGAAGGACCCCTGGCGGAGAAGGACAGCCATCGTCAGCACATGGTTCTTCATTCGAAAGAATGATGTAAAAGATACCTTCGCGCTAGCCCGACAGCTGGTCCACGACAAGCACGAGCTCGTACAGAAAGCAGTAGGGAGCTGGCTGCGGGAAGCCGGCAAGCGCGACCGGGAGCAGTTGATCGAGTTCCTTGATGAACTGGGGAGCAAGATGAACCGCACTGCCATTCGATACGCGATAGAAAAACTAGAAAAAAGGGTGCGCGATCAGTATATGAAGTCGTAGGCTCAAAGCACCAAATGCCAAGCACCAAAATCCAAAATCCAGACTCCAAATTTCTAATTTCCAATTTCCAGTTTCCCAAGTGAAACCGCTCTTCCTCCTCATTCTCAGTCTTTGCTGTCTAACTTGTTTCAGTCAAAACAAGCGATCCTCCTATTACCAGGAACCCTGGCGGCCGGCATTCCATTTCACTCCGGAGAAAATGTGGATGAACGATCCCAACGGGTTGGTCTACCACAACGGCAAGTATCACCTCTTCTATCAATACTATCCCAACGACATTGTGTGGGGTCCGATGCACTGGGGTCACGCGGAGAGCGCCGACCTGCTTCATTGGAAACACCTTCCGATCGCCCTTTACCCGGACAGCCTGGGATGGATCTTCTCCGGAAGCGCAGTGATCGACAAGGATAACACTGCCGGCTTCGGTCAAAATGCCATGATCGCCATCTTCACCTACCACAACGATGAGATCTGGAAGGCGGGTCGTAAAAACACAGAGAGCCAGGGTATCGCCTACAGCCTTGACGAAGGCAAGACCTGGATGAAATTCAAAGGCAACCCAGTTTTGAACAATTCCGGGGAACAAGACTTTCGCGACCCCAAGGTATTCTGGAACGATAAGGTGAGTCGATGGACCATGGTCCTTGCAGCCGGAGACCGCATTAAACTTTACTCCTCCTCAGACTTGAAAGAGTGGCGCCACGACAGCGATTTCATTCCAGCTGTCGCGGAGGAGTACGGCGTGTGGGAATGTCCCGATCTCTTTCCACTCAAGGCTGGCAGAGAGGAAAAGTGGGTGATGATTCTCAGCCATAACAAGAACGGCGCCAATGGCGGATCTGCCACGCGCTACCTCATCGGCGACTTCGACGGGAAAGTGTTTACCCCCCTCCCGATAGCTATCGGGACCACCACGCAATGGGTCGACTGGGGTATGGACTACTATGCCGCGGTTACTTTCGGCAACGTACCTGACAAACGTATTCTGCTGGGTTGGATGAGCAATTGGGAATACGCGACCAAAACTCCAACGTCCAACTGGCGCAGTGCGATGGCTTTACCAAGGGAACTAACGCTGGTAAAGAAGGGCAACAGTTTTGAATTGAAGCAGTCCATAGTGGACTTGACTTCCATCCAAATCCCCATCATGGATAAAAAGAAAACGCTGACCGCTTTCGAACATGGTTTACAAGATGCCGGACAATTCCTCGTGACAGAAGCGACATATGAATTCGAGATTGATCCTGCTTCCGAGGATTTCACAATTGTCCTGACCAATTATGCCAATGATAGTCTCACCATTACTTATCAAATCGGCCAACTAGTCCTTGATAGGAGTCGCTCGGGGAAGACCGATTTCAGTCCGGAATTTGCCAAGAAGCCACAAACAATGACATTGAATGATCGGATCGAGCACATCCTGTTGATCATCGACCTCTCGTCTATCGAAATTGGTGTGAACCACGGTGCCCAATGGATGACAGCACAGGTATTCCCCACCTACCACTGGTCTCAATTTAGTTTTAGGGGTGGAAAGAAGTTCAAGATCAAGACCGAGAAACTGTTTGTGTTAAGAAATGTTTGGACTGAATGACCCTGACACCTGGAATCACTAGGGCACAAACGCTTCCATCGCCGGAAGTTCCTTGTATGGCGGAGTCGAGGTCCCGAAACTGAACAGCGCCTGGTTCTCGGCTGAGGATCCGTCGATTGCCATCGCCCCCCTGAACGCTACCCATTCCGTTCCCCAGTAGCAAAAGCCTGCCCCCTTTGGGTTCTGTTTGAGAATGGACTTGATGGCGAGGAGGAAGTTTTTCTGTCCTTCCGTAGTTGCCGGGTACCCTGGGACGAGTTGCGATTCGAGACCGAGGATGTTGTTTGTATTGTCATTCCAAAGCAACGTGAACGGGTAGGACGTCTCAGCGATAATCAGGGGCTTATCGATCGCCGTGATTAGGCCATTGATTGTTGTCTTCAGCACGTTGAGGTCTTTCCCATGATACATGGGATAGTACGAAATCGCCATCCAGTCATAGTCTACCGTATTGGTTTTCATTTGCCCGAAGAACCAGTCAGACCCGGTGAGTCCGGCGTAGTGGATAATGATCTTCGCCGCTGGCATTGCATCTCGCGCACCTCGGCATCCTTCCTTAAGGAGGGTAATGAAGTCTCCAAGCTGCGCGATTCGACCGCTTTCCCAGAGCATGCCACCGTTAAGTTCGTTCCCAATCTGGACATAGTTGGGCTGCACCTTGGTCACCACCATCTTCGTGTAGAGGTACACGCTGTCTCTCAAGTCAGTCATGGAGAGGGCATTCCACGCAGCAGGCTTTTGCTGGTGGCCCGGATCAGCCCACGTGTCGGAGTAGTGAATGTCGAGGTAAACTTTCAGGCCCGCTGCGCGGACGCGGTCAGCAAGCGCAATCACTTCTTCCAGCCCCGAATGTGGATCAGCTGGAGTGTGCCACAAACGGATCCGGATGGTGTTGCATCCGTGGCTCTTCAAAATGTTGATCACATCGGAGGGTGCATTTGCGTTATTGTGAAAGATGGTCCCTTCCGCTTCAATTTCAGGAAGAAACGACAAGTCAGCACCCCGCATGAAATCAGCAAAGACTTCTGTGGGATTATTGGGGTTGTTTGGGTTGGGGTTTGTCGGTGGTGCCGGATCTGAACTATTGCACGAGGCAATGCTCAATGCTAAAACAAGCGATGCGATCCGCAACCTGATCATCATGTGAAGGTACGTAGACAGGCACGAGTGGCAAAGTGACGTGTCGGACTTGCCAACGTCTTTTCACGTGCGGCCTGAAATTGTTAACTTGGATTACAATGAAAGCGGACCGTTTGCGCGGCAGTCTTTTACTTGTGCTGGTTCTAACATTGGGTGTGGGACCGGTGCGGGGGCAACGCGGGGAATTCGCCAAGCCGGAATACAAGGCTATCGAGCGTGCCGTGGCCGACAATACTTCAGGATTCTACTATCCAAAGCTAATGGCTCGCTTTCTTTCAGGCGACAGCACATTAACACTGGAAGAGCGCCGACACGTCTATTATGGCTACCAATTTCAACCAACTTATTCTCCTTACGGCTTCAGTCCACACGAGAAAGAGTTGGGGCAATTAATGAACAAAGAAGGGCACCTTTCCCAGGATGAGCTTCGGCGCGTCGTGGTTCTGTCAGACTCCGTATTGTCCAAGAATCCATTTGACCTAACCGCCATTTCCTTCAGGATGTTTGGTTACGAGATGCTTGGCGACCACCAGGAAGTCCAAAGAACAAAGGCCCGTGGTAACATCATGCTGGATGCGATTTATAGTTCAGGCGACGGGAGGTCAAAGAAGACAGCGCTTTATGTGTTATACACCAGAAATGAATACAGCATCATCAATATCCTCGGATATAAATTCGAAGGTCAAAGCCTCGTTGATCTCTGCGACGTGATGAAAGTGTCGGACAACCCGGATGGAATCAAGGAGCTTTACTTCGACGTGTCGGCCCTGTTCGCTTCCCTGTCGCGCGAGCACGGCAAAAAATGAAAGGTGTGGAGCCACTTCCGCGACTCTACACCTTCTGACCTAACCAGCTGCTGTGACTTAAGAACAGTTCCTTATCCCTGCTTGAAGGTGTAGTATATCCCGATATTGAAGACTGCACCGGACCGGTTACCCTGTTGAAGGTTACTGTACCCTGTCGTATTCACCCCGAAGTCGAAGTCCGAGCTGCTGCCAGCGTCAACGCCATTTACTTTAGAGCTGGAGGACTGGTATCCCATCAGGCCGTACTGCCCCACCGCCGTGAATCGCGGAGACAACGCATACGCGACGCCAACACCCAGTCGAACGCCGAAACCAGAATCTTTGGTTTCAACCGAACCTCCACCGAAGTAGTTGGTCTGACTGCCGGAAGAAAAATTGAAGTACAATCCCGCGAACGTGCTGAAGGTGTCCGTGATCTTGAAGAATTTCCTGCCGTAAATCGTAGGGCTCAGGCCGGAAGAACTGTAAATGTCACCTCCGGTATCACTTTGCGATCCGCCGGAAATTCCGAGCGCAAGGCCTAACTGAATGTCGTCTTTCAGGAAGGTACCCGCCTCAGGAGCAAACGCCCAGCTCGAAGTCGTTGTCGTATTGGTGCCCGCTGCATTTTTGTCGGAGTTGGAGGCATAACCTGCCACGCCGCCAATGTACCAACTGCCGGCCTGTGAATAGCCATCGAGAGATGCTGCTAGGATGGAAAGGAGAATAACTGCTTTTTTCATGCGATTTGGTTTTTGTTAATTGTATCGGGGTGCCACTTCAGAACTCATTCAAATTTACCAAAAAGGCCTGGCAACCCCCGGCTAATGCAACCCAGAGGGTACCGACGAACATTATTTCCGATGAATGGTTTCCTCACGAGACGCTGGTCCTTTATTTCCTGCCTTGGGTTCATCTTTCTGGCAGCCTGTAGTAACCCTACACCGGTACCACTGTCCAGATCTTACCGGATGGGATTTGCCAACTCCGCTCCCCGCTTCGATGACTTCAATCTCATACTTCAGAGTCTGGCTCTTTGGACACCGCGCGCAGATGCTGCTATCATCAATACGGAAGTTCCCTGGGATTCCCTCTACAGTGGTGTAACTGAAGTAGAGTATGTAGTTGACCACTACAAAGGGCTGGTTGATTATTATCGGAGCAAGAACATGAAACTGTGGGTCTACATCGATCCTCAAAATGGACTTGACAGAACCAGTGATGCCGTTGCACTCCTGAACCTCGGCAAGAGCATCGCACAAGCCGACGTGCAGGCTGTGTATCGTCGCTTCGTCATTGTAATGGACAGTGTACTGCATCCCGACCACCTCGGGTTGGCCCTTGAAACAAACCTTATTAGGGCAGCGGCCACTCCAGCGATCTACCAGGGTGTCGTGCAGGCGGCCAACGACGTGGCAGCCGAGCTGGGCAACCGGGGAAGTACAACTCCCTTGAGTGTGAGCGTTCAAGTAGATGTTGCCTGGGGAAACCTGGGAAGTGGTGGCTATGTTGGTGTAGCTCAAGATTTCCTCGACTTCCCTTTCTTGGACGAACTGGGACTGTCCTCCTATCCCTATTTTCAAATTTCCAACCCCTCCGAGCTTCCCTACAATTACTATTCAAAACTTGTGGAGGGGAAGAACCTGCCGGTGTTTGTCAGCGAAGGAGGATGGTCGTCTGGCTCGGTGAGCGCAGGAGGTATATCGTTTACAAGTTCTCCTGCCCTGCAAGCAGAATACATTCGACGTCACATTTCAATGCTCAATTATGCTCACGCCTCCGCTTGGTTCCAGCTGACATTCACCGACATTGACGCGGCGCACCTGCCGGCAAACACCCCCGCAAACATCGGGTACTTCATTTACCTGGGCCTGGTCGACATCAACTTGCAGCCAAAGCCAGCGCTGGCTGTTTGGGACGAGGCGTTCGGCTATCCTCTTGTCACTCCCTAGCGGAGCATGGACTTATCGCCGGTCATCTGCCAGTGCACCAGCGAAACCGGGATGATGCCCACCTGGTTGAACTCATCCATGAACTCTTTCATGCTGAATTTACCCTCCCGCTGCCTTGCATACTCGGTGATCAGCCTGTCGATGAGCATCTTTCCGATCACATAACTTTCCCCATACGCAGGCTGCTGGATATAAAAATGTTCTTCGTGTTGTATCGTGCTACCGTCAGCCGGCAGCAACCCCCAGGGTACCCACTTTGAAGCAAATTTCGTGGCCTCATCAAAATTCATTCTCTGGCCGTGCTGGTACAGGCCTGCCAGTCCGCGGGCACAGCGTTGCGCCAGCATGATGTGGACAAGCTCCGTTGCCTGTGGGCGGTTTTTCAGCATGCCGGCATTCAGCACCAATTCTTCCATTGCCGTAGCCATGCCCTCAGCGCGGTTGTCGAAAATGTTGTAAAGCAGGGGCACGCGCCGAATCTCACTTTCCACGGGCTCCTGGATCTCCCGCGCTTTGTCAATCCAATGGAAGAAATGCGCCCGCATGGGCATGGGATCGCGGTAGTCCACTTCGCTGAAAAATCCCCGCAACGCATCTGGGGAACTCAATGGAGAGTGGGGAATGATGACCGCACGCATGGCAGGGTCCATGTACGGTTTCACCGTCATCATCTCCTCACCGAGGAATTTCATGAACTCGTCGGTAGCGGCGTTCTGACTTTTGGCATAAGCCTCTGCCGTGAGGGCGCGCTCCAGCGGGGGAAGGTTGCGGTGATTGTACTCGGCAAGGCGCATGGCCTCATGGGCTCGCGCCAACTCCCGCTCCAGCAATACTACTTCCTCTTGCCATGTATACGGCACGAGGTGTACGTTTTTCAGGCACCAGTTATAATCATCTATACCGATTCCAGAGATACCTGTTTTGTTTTTCGCTTGCTCCTCCACCCAGGCGGCGAACTCCATGGCTGCCTCGATAGCGTCGCCAGCTGCAGAGGCCAGGTCCGGATAGGTTGGCTGGTAGGTAATGGCAAATTCCCGCAGTTCGTCAGTTTGTTCTTTGATTGATCGGGCGCCGAGTACCCACAAATCTTTCCCGTTGCCTGCAAGGTTCTTTTTTGCCTGCTCATAAACCACGGACGCTTTGCGCAGTCGTGCCGCAACCTCTTCTGCATCAGTGATGGAGAGTGGTTGCTGATAAAAAGGCATGTCAACCGCACCGTAGACGTTTGGTCCTTCCCGTTCGGGAACGTCGGACGGTGAAAGGAAAAACCACACGTAGAAGGCCGGATCTTTTTCCCAGGGCCGAACTACCCGGTGGTCGAAGTCGAGACCGTTCATCTCGGCCCAGACGAGGTACCAGTCCACCTGGTGTTTGATGGGCCAGCCCACCGTGTCGAAAGCGTTGAGTCGTGCCTGCCATTTCTTCAATTCCGTGTGCTGCTTCTTCATCGCCCCCAGGGAATAGTCGGGCACGCCGTCGACCATCTGGGGGTGCTGAAATTCTCTCCACTCTTTGAAGAGCGTGACCAGTTCGTCGTAGGTTTTTGCCCGGGTGGTGGGTTGATCGGAAGGCGCACCACAGGAGGCGAGCAAAGTGGTGGCAATAAGAATGCATACGGGAGTGGTCCTCATGGAAATTGGATTTGGTCACCTAAGCTAAGGATTATTCATAAAGCGGCTAAGTCTCAACAATTCCATCAAAAAATGTACTTTGGCCAAGAATCCATGCCTTAATGAATCGTCTCACGGGGGCCATCGCGCTAGCGCTGCTCATTGCCAACGCGGCGGCTGCACAAAAGCCCAAATTTCTTCCCGGATACCTGGTGACGATCGAGGGCGACACGGTGCGTGGATTCATACGGAAACTGAAGCTAACAGGCAACTATGATTCCTGCGTTTTTGTCGCTCAGCTTAACGCCAATCCAGTTACGTATCATCCCTCCAAGCTAAATGCATATAAAATTGACGGCAGCAACAAAATGGTGGCCCGGACTATCCAGCTCAAAGAGAAACCGGTACAGGTTTACCTCGAAGTCCTTGCTGATGGAAAGATCACATTGTTTCGCTATGATAATTATGGTGAGAGCTTCTACTTCGTTGAGAAAGCAGGGCCCGATTTCCAACAGCTGACCAATGAAACAATAAGGATGGAACGGGGCGAAACGTTTGTTTACCGGAAGGACAACAAATTCAAGGTTGCACTGACAAAACTGTTTGCTGACTGCAGCAGCACTGATTTGAGTCAATTGGATCGCGCCTTATTTCAGGAGAAAAGTCTCACCCGGTTGGTTGAGAAATACAATCAATGTGTACCTGTTGACGCACCGAAGGATCCTACATTTGCCTTTCACTTTGGTATCCTCGGCGGCCTGAATTCGTCGACCTATACTTTACCCAGTTCTGTCCCAAGCAGGGGATTTGTCGTCCCCTCCTACAGTACAACTACCTTTGAGGTCGGTGCTTTTCTTGAATTGAGAAAAAAGACGTGGATTGGATCTTCATTCAGGGTTGACCTCGCCTATTTCAGTCCGCATTATGTTGTAACCGAAACAAGAGGTTTCGTCTACTACAAATCCGTTGTGGATTTGCAACAATTGAAAATTCCATTGGCTTACAAGTATACTTTTGGCAACAACAAGCTTGCTCCATATGTTCTTCTTGGCGCATCATTTAACATTACCATGAGTGGCCAACGAGAGCTAACCGTAAGTTCTACATACGGGGCATTCCCAGATGAATATTACCCGGATAATATCCCTAGCGATGATCAATTCGGCTATTTCGGAGGCCTTGGTGTGATGATCTCTCTCTCTCAAAAAACAAGAACGTTCCTGGAGATTAGATCTGAGAAAGTGACCAGCACTCCCAGCTTGGTGGTCTTGGCTGGGATTAGGTTCTAAAAAATCTCAACCGGTCATCCGGACGAATGTCCCCATGGGCAAATCTCTTCCCTGCTTCGATTTCAGGAAGAACTCACCCCAATCAATGTCTGCTTTGGGAAAATGTGTTTTCACAACGTTGAGTCCAACGAGTGAGGGAAGTCCAACGGCATACATTGAAAGAATGAAAAATGACTCTTCCGGCTCCAGCAGAGTGCTGCTCATCTTCACCAGTTCGTTGAGTTGCTCGGCCAGAGTCCATTTCTCACCCTCCGGGCCGCGGCCATAGGGTGGCGGATCCATAATTATGCCGCTGTACTTGTTCCCGCGCTTCTGCTCCCTCCGCACATATTTGAATGCATCCTCAAGCACCCAGCGAATGTTATCTGTCCCGTTGATCTCCATGTTCTTGCGTGCCCAGTTTAGGCCCGGACGAGAAGCATCGCAATGCGTAACTTCCGCACCGGCCAAACGAGCCACCACGGATGCTGCGCCGGTGTAGGCAAAAAGGTTGAGCACCCGCGGGCTTTTCTTCTTCCATCCCTTCAGGGTATCGTGGATGAAATTCCAGTTGCTTCCCTGCTCGGGAAACATGCCCACATGACCAAACCCGGTGAGCGCGAGGCGAAGCTTGAGTTGAAGGTCGTTGTACCGATAGTCCACCTGCCACTGGTCAGGCATCTGCTTAAGTTGCTTCCATCCTCCTTTCACTTCGTCAGCAAAACGATACTTATCCGTCTGTTCCCGGTGGAAATGCGCATGGGCCAACTTCTTCCAATCGCCTTCGGTCAAAGTCCGCTCCCAAATCGCCTGGGGCTCGGGCCGGATGAGAACGTACGGCCCAAACCGCTCCAACTTCTCAAAGTCGCCGGCGTCAATCAGCTCGTAGTCAGACCAGGAGGATGGGCGGTAGAGGTTCACGAGGGTAAAGATACAGGCTTCGCCATTCCTAATTCCAAATTCCTGATTCCAAATTCAATGATTCAAAACAAGAATGATGTAATTTGGAAATTCGAACAAGGATCGTGGACCTGAACCTTGAACTTGAAACCTGGAACCAGCCTTTGAAACCCGGAACCGTCATCACGAGCGTACACAACCCCAAGGTGAAAAGCCTTCTCGCACTCGAGAAACCTCGCGAGCGCCGTCGGCAACAGCTTTTCGTGATCGAGGGCAAGAAGGAAATTGGGCTCGCATTGCAGGCCGGGTATACCATCGGCAACATGTTTTACTGTGTGGATATTTTCCCTGAACAGGACCTTGCCTCTCTGGGCATTGACAATAAATTCCTCGTACCGGTCTCCCAGGATGTTTTTGACAAGCTCGCAGTGCGCGAGGGCAGCGGTGGCGTGATTGCCGTTGCACAAATGAAAACGCACCGCCTTGAAGAGATCAAGCTCTCCGCTAATCCCCTGGTTCTGGTGCTCGAGGCGGTCGAAAAACCTGGCAACCTGGGCGCCATCCTCCGCACTTCCGACGCGGCGGGTGTTGACGCTGTAGTCATCTGCGATCCTCAAACGGACCTCTACAACCCGAATGTGGTGCGATCAAGCGTGGGGTGCGTCTTTACCCAACCGGTTGCTACCGCCACGTCCGAAGAGACGATTGCATGGTTGAAAAAGAATCGCATCAGGATTTTTTGTACTTACCTGGGTGCATCTAAACCCTATACCGAAACTGATTTCCGCGGATCTTCCGCCATTGTCATGGGAACAGAATCCACCGGCCTCTCTGACCAATGGGTGAAACAATCCGATGCCAACATCATCATCCCCATGCGAGGGACAATCGATTCCATGAACGTATCTACTGCGGCGGCTGTAGTCGTCTTCGAAGCCAGGAGACAGCGAGGGAGTTAGTGTCGTGGTGTCGTGGTGTCGAAGTGTCGTGGTGTCGCGGTCAGACACCCAGTACTTCGACACTACGACACCAAGGCACTACGACACCAAGGCACTACGGCGCTACGACACTAACTCAGTGTTTGGAAACGCCAGGTTCCCGCTTCAGGAACTCCTCGTAAAGTAATGTTTGACGACTTTGCATGGGCATCTTCCAACCGTCGACGAACACATTGCTCACCTGTGTCTTGGTTTCAAAAATATCACCGTCGCAGACAAAGAGGTTGGCAACTTTCCCCACCTCGATGGATCCGTACTGGGCGCTTAATCCCATGATCTCTGCAGGTACGATCGTGATAGCCTTTAAGGCTTCTTCCCTGTTCATGCCGTAAGCCGTGGCGAATCCAGCATGGTATGGGAGATTGCGGTAGTTTCCATTTCCATCCTCGCTTGACCGGATGGCAACCTTCACACCAGCCTTCTGCATGAGGCCCGGGTTGGCATACTGAGCGTCGTAACGGTCGTAGTCACGTGTAGGAATGGCAATGACCGGGCCGACGAAAACCGGGATGTTTGCTTTCGCGATGTTCTCCGCTTCCCGGAAGCCTTCCGCTACTCCGGTAAAGACAACCTTCTTCACCTTTTTCTCTTTCACCCATTTCAGTGCAGCCTGGATGTCCTTCTGCATATTTACTTCAATCAGGAGAGCGCGTTGGCCGCGAATAACGGGAACCATGGCCTGCATCTCCGGATAGTAGGTTACACCCTTTCCGCCGGTCGCCGAATCCAGTTTGTGATACTCGGTGGCCTTGGCCCACACATCGTTGAGGGCACCCAACGCCTTATCTGACGCCTTCTTGAGTTCATCATCCGAACGACGATCGAAGAAACCACGACGCCCGGTGCTGGGAAAGTTCAGAACCACGCCATCAAACCCGGCGTACATCTGTTCCGGAGTGTAGCCATGCAAGTTCACCAACGAGGCAGTTCCTGGCAGCAATCCGCCTTCCGGAACCACAAGTGTAGTGGTGACACCGGAAATCCGCGTGATCGGAATAGCGGTGCCATTGGGATTAACGGCACTGAGGGCACGCATTTGAGGGATGATGTCTCCCGTCTCACGCTCGTCCGTTCCTTGTGGAATCTGACCCACTTCCAGGAGCCCGATTTTCGAACCTGTATCAATCATCCCGGGATAGATCTTCATCCCCGTACAATTAATTACCTCGGCGCCGGCAGGAACCTGGATGTTGGTGCCCACAGCGGTGATCTTTCCGTTAGAAATAATCACGGTGCCATTGGCAATAGTTCCCTTCGTTATGGTCTCAATGGTCGCATTGGTGAGTACAAAGGTGCCGTACTTGCCCTTCGGACTCTGTGCCTGCACCTGGAGGGCGAGCACACACAGCACGCCCGCGAAAAGTCTGTATAATGTCGTTTGTTTCATGGTCGTAGTACGTTATTTTTTCTCGCGGGTCTCTTCTTCAAAAAGGAATTCGGCGCCCGACATACAGAAATCGTAGTCATGCCCGATCTCATACAGTGTGGCGTCGACGGTCTGACGCGGGTCTACCATGATGCGCATATCCGCGTTGTCCTTTTCGCGGTCAAAGCGAACTATCCCGTCGACGATGGAGAATTGCGGTACGCCATAAATGGAGAGCGGGTGATTCTTGAAGATGGCTACATCGCCGTCTTTCCCCAATTCGAGTGATCCGATCCGTGCTTCCACACCTAACTGTTTGGCGGGGTTAATGGTAATCAAGGCCAACGCTTCGTCGTCAGACAGCCCGCCATATTTCTGGGTCTTGCCGGCCTCGTGGTACAGGTGACGGATCAGGTCGGGTGAATCCGAGTTGATTGACGTCACAACACCGTTGCGGGCCAGGATGGCAGCGTTGTATGCCGTCGAGTAATAAACCTCGAGTTTATACTGCCACCAATCCGCAAAAACAGAAGCCATGGCACCGGCGGCGGCAATTTCGGGGGCCACCTTAAAGCCCTCATTGGTGTGCTGGAAAACAACACGGGTGATTCCGAAATCCTTGCAGACGCGGAGGAGCATCTGGATTTCGTCGGCGCGGTAACTGTGGCAGTGAACGATGATCTTGCCGGCCAGGATATCGGCAAGCGTTTCCATCCGTAAGTTGTAGGTCGGTGGTGCTCCCCGGAAACCCTTCACCAACTTATTCTTTTCGTAGGCATCCCGCCTGGCGGCATATTCCTTCGCCTCACTGAACGCTTTGCGAATGACAAACTCCACACCCATGCGCGTTTGCGGCTGAACGCCATCGCGACGACCGTGGCCTGTTGGATTCTCGCCGAGCGCAAACTTGATCGTGCGGGGCGCTCCTTCCATCTTCAAGGAGTTGGCATCATAGGTACCCCAGCGGTGTTTGATCGTCTGCGACTGGCCGCCGATCGAGTTGGCCGAGCCGTGCAAGGCATGGGAAACGGTGCAGCCGCCGGCGAGGGCGCGGTAGATGCTCATTTGGAATGGATTCAGGCAATCACCGGTATAAACCTCCGGTGTTATGGCATTCGAACCCTCGTTGATCTCATCCAATGCAATGTGTGAGTGTGCATCGATAATGCCAGGCATTACAAACAGGCCCGTGGCATCAATGACCCGAAACCCCTGGGGAGCTGCGATTCCTTTTCCGATCTGGGCGATCTTTCCATCACGGATAAGCACATCGGTCTCGGTCAGCGTCCCCTTGGTGATCGTAAGGACTGTGCCGTTCTTGACCAGCAGATTGCCTTTATCCTGGGCAATGGCCGGACTGAAGGCAACCACCAGGGCAATGAGGAATAATATCTTTTTCATCTTGAAGTCGTTTTTCAATTGATTAATTCTTGGGATCCTTTGTACCCTCAATCGGTGCCGTACGGTTCTGGCCAAAGCTCACCGTCCCCTTGAAGGAGTCACCTTCCACTGTCACTTCGCCCACGACCGTGAACGAGTTAGAGCCAAAGGTTATCGTGTATTTGAACGTGAGGGCATTCCCATCAAGGCTCACTTCTGTCAGATCAACCGGCGAAGGCAGGCGTCCACCGGAAACAGTGCCCGAATAATTGGTTCCATCCTTCTTGATGGTGAGTTTTCCTTCCGCACGACCTTGTTGACTCTCTGTAACTGTTGACCAGGTTCCTGCCACGTCTACTTTCGCGTTGGGATCTCCCTTCTTCGTCTCCTTCACTTCCTGTTTGTACATCACTCCATCCACAAAAACATAGCGCACCTTCGCTTTCTCGTTAAAGTAAGACTTATCGGTCACCACGAGGTTTGCCATCTTTCCATTGTCGATGGTACCCATTCGGTCGGAAAGTCCCAGCAACTGGGCCGGGTTCGTCGTGAGGGCTGCAAGGGCAGCATCTTCCGACAAGCCAGCGGCGATCATGCGACGCAGGTTGGCAGGAATGTCCTTTGACTTGGCGCTCATGGAAGCAAAGCCAAAAGTGACACCGGCTTTTTGAAAAGCGCCTGCTTGGGAAGCATAGTCCTTAATGGCATCCACCTTTCGCTTCTCGAGTGCCTCCTTTTCCGCTTTGGCTGCTGCCGAGACGCCAGCCTCCTGCTTATCATCTTTTTTCTTTTCGTCCTTCTTCACTTCCTCGGGAAGGTCAAGTGATAGAAAAGTCTTTGCACCGGACGTTTTTATTTGATTGATGACCAGCCATGTGTTTTTCAGGTCCGCCAATACAACTTGAAAACCAAGATCTTTCTTGAGCGTGAGGACATGGTTCACATCCAACAAAGTTTCTGTCTTGAAGATAACCGGCTGCCGTTGGTCAATGACCGGATAAAATGCTTCCAGGTTGCGGTCTGAAGACGGACGCTCGAGGCCGGAACGGTTTGACGCGTACATAGCTTCATAGCCCTTGGCCTGGGATGCTTTCCGATAGAGGTCACGCCAAGTTGCCATCACGCCGAGGAGGTTCAGCGGGTAAACACCGTTGGCGCCCGTGAGCTCGGAGTACATGCTGCTGCGTCCGATGAGAAGCATTTGGTCAGCCGTTTTTCCGGCAGACAAAACAATTGCAGCCTGACCGGGAAGCAAGTTGCCATACGGCACCACCTGGAGCGTAGTGAAGCCCAAGCTGCGAAGTTCCTCCATGGACTTGTCGGCCGGATTGAGGGCGAAGCGCACATCCTGGTGGGGCGTGATGCCAGCGCGTTCAGGCGTCGGGTTGCCCGGATCTTTCGCGCGTTCGCGCGTTTCTTCCTTGGGTCTGTTTACGCCGGCGCGGGTCATGCCGTCGATAAAGCCGGCGTAGACATACATGGAATCGGCTTTAATGACAATCGCTTCGGCGGGGATGGCAATGCCTTTGCCAACCGCTTTGATAAGCCCGTCCTTGATGACCACGGTGCCCATATCAACTTTGCGGCCGGGGGCCTGGATGATGTTGACGTTGGTGATTGCGTAGGTGCGGGTAACCGGGGCCAACTCCTGTTCATCCTGGCCCATGAGGCTCAAGGGGAACAGCAGCAGGAGAACCATCAGGGTGTGAGGTCGCAGTTTCATGCGCTGTAGATTTGGGTTTTTGGTAAAGGGCGGAAATGTATAAAGATTTCGCTCTCCCACATCACGCCGTTACAGGAAAGGCAACGAGGCCCAATCCCCGGTTTTTCTCTATTTTACAACACCAATCAAAGCTTTCATGGCCTCTCCCCTTCCTGCCACAATCCGCGAACAATTCCCTTCGTTGAACCGAAAACACAACGGCCACCCCATGGTCTTCTTCGATGGGCCGGCCGGCACCCAGGTTCCTCAGTCGGTTATTGATGCCATCTCCGGCTACTACACGACCTCCAATTCCAACACACACGGGGCCTTCATCACGACCCATGAGACCGACCAGGTGATTGAGTCCATGCGTGCTTCCGTCGCAGCACTGCTTGGCGCTGAAGGTCCGGAGACCATCTCTATCGGACAGAACATGACTACGCTGGCGTTCGCGCTGGCGCGTGCCTTTTCGAAAGTGTTCCACCCTGGCGACGAAGTGTTGATCACGCAACTTGATCACGAGGGCAATCGGGGTCCGTGGCTTACCCTCCAGGCATTCGGAATTCATGTGCGGGAAATAAAACTGAACAAGGATGGAAAGCTTGACTACAACGACTTTGAAAACAAGCTGACTGATAAGACCAGGCTGGTGTGCCTCGGCATGGCCGCCAACTCCATTGGAACTATCAACGACTTCCGTCGCGCCCGTGAACTCACCTACCGGAACAACACCTGGCTCCTCCTCGATGCGGTACACTATGCACCGCACTTTTCAATTGATGTTCAATCCATAGGGTGTGACTTTCTCCTTTGCTCCGCTTACAAATTCTATGGACCTCATGTTGGGCTTCTTTACAGCAAACCAGGTACCCTTGATCGCCTCCCCACCGATCGGCTGCGGACGGCAGGACAGACAGCGCCAGCATCGATTGAGACAGGTACTTTAAATCATGCAGCCATTGCTGGCGTCGACGCGGCAGTGAAGTTCATTGCCAGCCTGGGAACTGGCTCCACCCTTCGCGAGCAATTGGTGAGTGCCTATGCAAGAATCGCGGAGCACGAGAATGGACTCGCCCGGCATCTTTACGAAGGTTTGTCGAAGATCAACGGAGTCGCCGTAGTTGGGCAAGATTTTTCATCGCGCGACCGGGCTCCCACGCTCGCCATTACCGTGAAAGGCAAGACGCCGGAACAAGTGTGCCGTCGGCTGGCGGAGAAAAATATCTGCGCCTGGGATGGGCATTTTTATGCCATCCGCGCCATCGAGGTGCTGGGGTTACTGGAACAGGGTGGCGTCACCAGGTTAGGGATCTCATTGTATAATACGCGTGAAGAAGTGGATACCCTTTTGGCAGAAATCCGTACGATCTCCTCTCTATAGAGGCGGAAATCCGTTACCCAACGGGCAGCATTTTGGCTATATTTGATAATGCCCTCCCTGCTGCCCGGATTCGAGTATGATGTGTTCATCAGCTACCGGCAGAACGACAACCGTTCGGGCTGGGTCACGCAGTTTGTAGAAGATCTTCGCGAGGAGCTGGCTGCCACGATCAAGGAGCCGGTGAACATCTATTTCGATGAGAACCCGCATGACGGGTTGCAAGCCACCCACCATGTTGACAAGAGCCTGGAGGGAAAGTTGAGGTGCCTGGTTTTCCTTCCGGTGCTTTCCCACACCTATTGTGACGAGAAGAGCTTTGCCTGGAACAACGAGTTTCTTGCTTTCTGCAACCTGATCCGCGGAGGAGACCATGGGATGGAGATCCGCCTTCCCAATGGCAACTATGCAAGTCGGATATTGCCCGTCCAGGTTCATGACATAAACCCGCGCGATCAACAATTGTTTGAGCAAGCGTCAGGGAGCCCGATTCGGTCAATCGACTTCATTTTTCGTTCCTCAGGTGTGAATCGCCCCTTGATGCGGGAAGATGCACGCACGGAAAACCTCGAAAAGACTGTTTACCGCGACCAGCTTAATAAGATCGCCAATGCCATTGAAGAAAGAGTCAATGCGTTGGTTCAGCCGGTAGCAGCAGCACCTGTAACTGAAAATACCGGTGGAAAATTATCGGGTCGGAGAGTGACGGGCACTTTCTGGGAGGAATTGCTTCGTCGGAACGTGTTCCGGGCGGCCTTCATGTACCTCATTGTATCGCTGCTTGTCATTCAGACAACATTGGCACTGACTCCCGTGCTTAAAATTGAGGAAACGACGGTCAGAATTATCACCATCATGCTCACGGCTGGCTTTCCTCTCGCGATATGGCTGGCTTGGCGCTACGAAGCAAGTCCGCAGGGATTCATAAAGACGACCTCAGAGGCCTCTGCGGAAAATCCATATCCCCCATCACGAAAGAAACCCCTCACCAGCGGACCGATGGTTTTTGTACTGGTGTCATCGCTTACCCTGTTGGCAATATATACTAAGAAGGTCATCTATCCGGATCCATCAACCCCAGGCAACCTCATCGCCGTCGCCGTGCTCCCATTTGAAAACAGGAGCGGTAACAATGCCGACAAATATGTCGCTGATGCAATCACGGACGATATTATCAATCGACTTACAGCCACAAACAAATTGATGGTTCGGTCAAGGGGATCGACACAAACATACACGGGGCAACTGATCGTGTTTGAAGAGTTGGTGGAGAACCTTGAAGTTGCCTTTGTGGTGAAGGGGAGTGTCACCCGGGTTGCGGATGCCATCCATGTGACGGCACAGTTGATCGACAAAACGGGTGTGTACAAATGGGGCGACACGTTTAAACACCAGGCAGGCGATCTTATGCGTTTCCAGTCGGAGATTGCATACCGCATAGTCAACAAGCTGCAACTGGAGTTGAATGATCTCGAGTTAGAGATTCTCAATGATCCTCCCACGGAAAATGCAACAGCATACGACGCGTACATCCGCGGGAGGAGCCTTTACTATAAAAGAAACGCCGCAGCAAATGACTCGGCAATAGTCGAATTCCGCAAAGCCATTCAGCTTGACCGAAACTATGCCAGTGCCTGGGCAGGGTTGGGCGACGCGCTAGCCCAGCGGCATGGCAGATTCCGGCAACCGTACTCCTGGACAGATTCAGCGCTCGTGGCCAGCCAGCGTGCAATCGACCTTGATCCCAAGTCGGCGGAAGGGTACAAAGCGAAAGCGGTAGCCTATGCCTATCGAAAGGACTACGACAAAGCCATAGAGTTGTTGCACAAGGCGGTGGGAATCAGCCCCACCTATGTGCAAGCGGTTGGCAACCTGGGTACTAATTACCTAAGCAAGCGAGATCTTCCCAATGCACTGACTTGGGAAATGCGAAGTGCCGGATTGGATCCCTCCAACTGGATACCCTACATGATCATTGGGTGGACCTATCGGCTTCTTGGAGACTTACCCCAGGCAGAATCGTGGTTGAGACGATCGCTCGAAAAACCTGGGGGACGGAATCAGTTCGATACGTATGAGCACCTTGGCTATTGTTTAGTCGGCCAGAGGCGGGCAGGTGAAGCGCTGAAACTGATTGGTGAACTCCTGGACGGTCATGAGAAGGATTTTGAAGCGCTGGAGGCCGCCGGGCTGATCGCACATTTCGCGGGTGATGCGGGCAAAGCAGAAACGTATTTCACTGAATCCATCAGGCTCAACCCCAATTTCAAAGATGACCGTAATACCTACTGCCCCATCGGTTTGGGGCAAATCCTCACGGACAAGGGTTACAAAGTGGAGGCGGACGTTTACTTGACACGCGCCATGAATGATCTGAATGCTGAGATAGCAGCCGGCTCGCAGAGCGTGGACTTGCCTTACTACATGGCGAGTGTTCATGCCATCCGCGGCAATAAGGCGGGAGCCCTGGAATGGCTTCAGAAGGCTATTGACGTCAAGTGGGTGGACCACGCGATGATTGAATTCGGGCCCTACTTTGTCAAATACAGGAATGACCCGGCTTTCCAGGAGATCGTACGACAACTCAAGATCAAAACAGCGGCGGAGCTGCGGAAGACCAAGTGAGGTCCCTGACAGTGGTGATCAATCCCAAACCCTGGGCCTGCCCCCAACTTTTTTTCTGATCGCCATGAATTCGTTGCTTCTATCGGTCTTGTGCGGATAAATACAATCGACAGAAATCGTCTTATGGTCAATCTTTTCGCAATCATCCAGGAAGTAGGCAATGCCGGAGACGACAGCTGCCGACATGGAAGTTCCTGATGCCAGGCCAACGCCCCAGGTTCCAGGCCCGACTGTAATGGTGCCCGTCGTGTCCTTATTGGGTTTGAATACAAGAACATTGGTTCCCACGGCGAAGTAGTCGATGGCGACAGGTCCCAAGTTTGAGTATAGGGCGCAGGACTTATTGCAATTGATTGCCGCCACCGTAATGAGGTTTCTACGGTTGCTATAGCAGCCTGGAAGTGACTCTGTCGCGTCACCATAGTTGTTCCCTGATGACATGATCACCCGGAAACGCTTACCATCTCCATTGGCCAGGTTGTCCAGTTGATCAATGAGTTCAGGTACCGCCTTCTTGCAATTCATGAGCGGGAAATCGCCCAAACTCATGTTGATGACATCGTTGGAGGCTCCTTTTTCAGCAATGTACTCCAGCGCCCTGATCAGGTCCAGGTAGTTTCCAATGCCATGTTTGTTGAGGACCTTGATGGGAACCACTTTGGCACCGGGTGCTATACCTGCCGTAAGGTTGTAGTCCAGTGTCCCTGCCGCCGTCCCTGCGGGTACCCAAGGAATGGGTTTCCCTGCCGCAATACTCGCCACCATGGTTCCGTGACCATTATCGTCGAGCGTTGCGTTGTCGACAATTCCATTCATGAATCGCCGGCCGTTGGTGCGATCAACATTTAGAGGAATAGGGCCATCGAACAGCGAGTCTGAAATGCCTGTGTCAACAATCCAAATCGACTTATTGGTGTTCTCTGGGGCTTCCGGCCCGCCCGCCCGGTATACCGCGCAGGACATCATGTTACCATCAGGTACAGAAACTACATTCCAGGACTGTTGAATAGGCTCTCCTTGCTGGATTGGCTCACCTTGTTGAATAGGTTCACCTTGTTGGATGGGTTCTCCTTGTTGAATGGGCTCACCCTGGATTCGAAAATCTCTCGCAAGCCTTACGGCTGACCCTGCTTGCTGGGCTGCCCGAATGCTACTCAATTGCTCAGCGGTCAGTTGACTAACAAACCCCACAAGAGAGTGTTTGAGTACCTGATCTTGTTGAACCTGTATGCCGTAATTATCGCCAAGTGCTATGACGCTTTGTGATAGACCATCTACATTTCCCAGTTTCTTGGGTTCGACGGTAATGACGGGTTTCTTATCCGTGAAAACCACCAGGTAC
>CAZJWV010000045.1:0-9062 GCA_964549855.1 uncultured Ohtaekwangia sp.
ACCTCGCTGAGGTCTTCGATCCGGCAGAGGTGGTCGTACAGCCGGACCTCGGCGTTGATCGCGTGAGACGCGCTGACCCAGTGCAGCGTGGCTTTCACCTTGCGACCATCGGGCGCGTCGCCGCCGCGTGTTGCCGGGTCGTAGGTGCAGCGCAGCTCGACGACGTTGCCGGCCGCGTCCTTGATCGCTTCCTCGCACTTGATGAAGTACGCGTACCGCAGCCGCACCTCGCGGCCGGGGGACAGCCGGAAAAACTGCTTGGGCGGGTCTTCCATGAAGTCGTCCCGCTCGATGTACAGCTCGCGCGAGAACGGCACCTTCCGCGTGCCGGCCGCTGCGTCCTCGGGATTGTTGATCGCGTCCAGCTCATCGGTCTGGCCGTCGGGGTAGTTGGTGATGACCACCTTCAGCGGACGCAGCACCGCCATCCGCCGCGGCGCGCGCTTGTTGAGGTCGTCGCGCAGCGCGTTCTCCAGCACGACCATGTCGGTCAGGCCGTTGTACCGCGTCACGCCGATGGTCCCGCAGAACGCCCGGATCGCCTCCGGCGTATAGCCGCGCCGCCGCAGGCCGCACAGGGTCGGCATCCGCGGGTCGTCCCAGCCGGACATCATGCCGTTCTTCACCAGCTCCAGCAGCTTGCGCTTGCTCATCACGGTGTACGTGAGATTGAGCCGCGCGAACTCGTACTGCCGCGACGGGTAAATCTCCAGCTTTTCGATGCACCAGTCGTACAGCACGCGGTGCGTCTCGAACTCCAGCGTGCAGATGGAGTGTGTCACGTTCTCGATGGCGTCGCACTGGCCGTGGGCGAAGTCGTACATCGGGTAGATGCACCACGTGTCGCCGGTGCGGTGGTGATGGGCGTGCTTGATGCGGTACAATATCGGGTCGCGCATGTGCATGTTGGTATGCGCCATGTCGATCTTCGCCCGGAGAACGCGTGTGCCGTCGGGGAACTTGCCCTCCTTCATTTGCTCAAAAAGTTTCAGGTTCTCCTCCACCGATCGGTTGCGGTGAGGTGAGCTTGTCCCAGGAGAGGTGGGTGTGCCTTTGCCTGCAGCTATTTCCTCGCTCGTGCTGTCGTCGACGTAGGCCAGTCCCTTCTTGATAAGTGTGACGGCGAAATTATACAGTTGTGGAAAGTAGTCGGAGGCGTAGAGTTCATTGGCCCAGGTGAACCCAAGCCACTTGACGTCGTTCTTGATGTTTTGGACGTATTCCGTCTCTTCCGTCACGGGGTTTGTGTCGTCAAATCGGAGGTTGGTGGAGCCCCCATACTTCAACGCGAGACCGAAGTTGAGGCAGATGCTCTTGGCATGGCCGAGGTGAAGGTACCCGTTGGGTTCTGGGGGAAACCGGGTGATGACGGTCGCTTTTCCGCTGGCGATGTCACGCTCGACGATCTCTTCAATAAAATTTAGACTCTTCTCTTCGGTCATAAAATGGCCTCAAAGATAGCCACAGATTTCACAGATTACATAGATTGGTACAGTCTACCAGAGCCGGTAGCCAGCCATGAAGACCAAGGCGATGTTGCGGTCCTGGAGTTTTCCGGAATACGTGCCGCGGAGTTCGGCGCCCAGGGTAAAGCGCTCACTCATATCCTTGCGGTAGCCCACAGCGACGGCAAAGTCTCCAAGCGACACTACCGAATCATCAAAATTGCCGAGGTTTTGAGTCGTGACATTGTTGAGCAGAATGCCAAAACCCAGATTGAAGTTGCCGTAGAAATTCTCCAGGAACCTCATCTGAATGACACCCTGGAGGGGAATCACCGAATTGACAATACTTACATCACCGGTGACTGGATGCGATCCAGACATCGTATAGAGCTGGTTGTATCCTGTCTCCAACCCCAGCCGAAGAAAATATTCAGGTTCCCACATGAGCCGTGCTACAAACGTGTAATTCACGGGCTTCACTTTGTCAGAGGCCACTTCCAGGTTATTCAAATAGACGTTGGGGCCGATTCCTCCATACAACACCCAACGATGCTTGGGTTTCTCCGTTGCCTCAGGTGCTTGGGCGAAAGCAATTGTGGTAAGGCAAACAAGGGCAAATATCAGGGGCGTTCTAACGGTCATGCGTATCGAATTAAAACCGCGTATAAAACTCGTATACAACATATGCCGGATAGTCGGTGATGAACCCATCGTACTGCCCGTTTTCCAGATAATTGACAATCAATCCATGGGAATTCAAGGTCCAAGCAATCGCCTTGATTCCATTGTCATGGGCACGTTGGACATCGGGCAGCAACAGTCCCAGGGTGTAACGGGGGCCAAAGAACTGCGAGTTGGTGGCGATGGCCTTGTCAATCGTTTCCTCCGCGAGGGTTGGAAGCGGATCCGAATAGACATACGCGGGATTGGTGGACTTGTATGTTGGTTGCGCGTTGAGTTGGTCGATAACGTCCGAGGAAGGCAGCCCTGCGAATATTACGACGTTCCGCCCTATGGTGGTGGCGTGTTCATAAGCATTGCGCACCACAGGTTCGAGATATTTGAACACATCCGGATTGCCTTTGATGTCCATCCAGAAGTAGGTAAGCGTGGTGGAATCAATGAACGCGGCCAATGCCTGCTCGACGGAAGGAACCTGTTGTCCATCGATGAGCCTAACATACTGTGAAATAAAAGGGAAACTGTACTTATCCCATGATCCGAACAACGGCCCTTTTCGGGTAAGCCGGGTATTGATGGTCGGGTCATGGATCAGGATTGGGACATTGTCTTTCGTCAGCCGGACATCCAATTCCAAACCGGTACATCCGTAGTCTTCAGCGTTCTTGATCACCTTGAGGGAATTCTCTGCGAAAGGAGGATCAACCGTTGTTTGAATTCCATGATGAGCAAAAACCATGAACGGATTGTTCTTTGCGTAGTCAGTGAAGTGCCGCTCAAACTGAAGGGTAAGGTCAACGCCATCAAAATCGCCTTTGATTACCAGGTTGTCGGGAAAGCCGGTAAGCAATTCCGCAGCACCATCTGCGTCAGCAATGGAGAAGTTTATCCTTCCTTGATTCGGGCTCTCCGTGAACCGGTAGAATCCCGAAAACTGAATGGAGCCATCCGAGGACCGATAACCATAGTTAAGGAGAATGTGCAATCCGTTGTTGTTGCTGAAAAAGGAGACTTTATATTTCGAGGTTTTGCAGACAAACGTATTTCCCAGACCATTGCTTCCATCTGAGAGAGTATAAATCCCTTCCATGCTTTTCATGCTGGCGCCTCCAATGAATGGCACATCAATGGTCCCAGCCAGATTCGAGGCGTCCGGGTCAGGCGGAAGAGTGATCTCACTTTTCGAACAAGCAAAAAGCAGCAGTGAAATTAGCGCAGCGGTAAAAAAGAAATTGATCCTCATTCGCACCCATTAAAAATTAAGCCCGATATTGAATTCAGGCATGAAGTACCGGTACTTGCTTGCGGGAAGTGCCGGCCATGCGATGACATGATATCGCAGGTAGTTCATCTTGAACCCCAGGGACATGACTCGCTTCCGCGTAAGGCGTTGCTCATAGCTGAGCAAGAGACTGTACCCATTAATAAACCGCTCATTCGAGGAAATGGTGTTCCCGGCTTCACTCACACTGATGTCGAGGGTGTTGTACAAATCTCCGCGAAGGACGAGGGACGTTTTTTCAAAGCTGTATCCAACCGTTAGGGAGGGCTGAGTCTCCCAGCCGGTAAGTACTGAATGGAAGCCGAAGCTGTACAAAAAACCGAGGTTGTAGGCTACCTGGAACCCGGCGCCAAAGTGAAAATTCCCCGTGGAGTAATTCCAGAATGGGCCCAAATTGATGCGGTTCGAAATAATCAACGAAGACCACCCCGCTTGCACATTAAACCCTTTGGGGAGAGTATACTTTCCTGTGTAGTTGAACATGGGTGCCACCACGGCATCCAGGGTCCAATCCTTCGGCGGCACTACATATTGCAGATAGATGGCATGGGAATACTTCCACGCCGGCGAGGGCAAGGGCAACAAGAAACTGTAGTCCTTGATATTGAAGCGGGCTGTATCCTGGCTTTGGGCAGACGCCGGAACTGCCGCTCCGAGAGCGAAGAGGCAAGTAACCAGCACGCGAAATCCGTAATTCTTCATTTCTACCATCAATCCGACGCTAAGGTAGGCATATCAATTTGAAGATTTGCCCCGATGGCTATCGGGGTGAAGATTTGAAGATGGGCCTTTCCCTTTCCGCCCGTCAACCATTTGGAAATGATACAGTTGAGTTACTCCTTGCAGGCATTCCATTTTCAAATTTTCAAATCTTCAAATCTTCAATTACGGCAAACTTATTCTTCCTCAGTTCCGTTATGGCCTCATTGCAATAACAAATCATGAAATCAACCTATACCATCAAGGGAATGACCTGCGACGGATGCGCCAACACAGTTAAGAAGCTGTTATCCGGAGTGAAAGGTGTGAGAGAGGCCGAAGTCTCGTTGAGCGAGAATAAAGCTGTCGTCACACAGGAAAGCGAGGTGAGCGTAGAACTCCTTAGGATAGCCCTTCGAGGTTTCCCTTATCAAATCGTGGAGCGGGAGTAATTTGAAGATTTGAAAATTGGTTCGCATAATGCTTACCGATTCGGCCATCGTCGAGGGTGGAGGAGAAGTGAACAATTTGAGTCTTTCATCTTCAAATTTTCAAATTCTCAAATTTTCAAATTATTTCCCGTAGATCTGGTTCAAGACTCCAGCGAGTCTGACCCCCGCCTGCAACACCCGCTGCTTCACGATATCCCAATGAGTGTAGGAGTATTCGTACCAGAGATTGCCGTCGCCGATGGCATAAACCTGGTCGCGGTAGGTCATGGACTCATGAGCCCAGTCGCGTACACTAGCAGATTGCCACTTCTTCACTGTGATCTTGTCAGGCTTGCCCAAAGAAGCCGCGAGTTCAGTGTAGCTGAGTTGCGACCCGTCGATCATGTCACTGTCCCACACCCGATGAAGGTTCGACTCGCCGCGGAACCATTTTAGTTTCACATCATTTCCGCCACGGTCGCCAGGACGCCCAACGTGAAGGGGCTGGTGAATGTCGCCGACGAGGTGGATGAGCATCTTCAACTCTTCCAGCTCCTGCTTCTTGCTTAACTTCTTCCCTTTCAGGTCAGAGATGAACTTCTCGATCATCTCGACAATTTTGCCATCTGGCTTGGCAGCTACGTCTTCATATTTCTTTCCATCAGGGATTGTCGTGTAGTGCCAGGTGGTCGCAAACCTGTAAGAAGTATCCGAGCGAATGTCATCCATCCAGTTGCTCGCAATGGCCAGGGACTCCTGGCCTAGAAGGCTCGCCAATTTCTTTTTTGTTTTTGCGGTCAGGTATTGTTCCGCAATGTGGCCGGTGGCACGGTGACCAGTGGCACCCCAGGCGAAACAATCGGAGGTGAATGCGACAAAGAGGATAAGGATGAGTCCCTTCATGATTTCAAGCATTTAGCATACGCAAATTAGTTCTTTCGCATTCAGGCTTTTATTAGTTTGCCGGAAATCTGAAGGGTATGAAGTTATTAAGGCTCATGTTGCAGGTTGGAATGGTGACCATGATACTGAGTTGTGGAGATAAGACCGAGGCTCCAACTGGAATAATCGGCACGTGGGCGCGCAGCTCGACCCGGGAGTACCAATGCTCAAATCCATCTTATGATCAACCCGAAAATCCAACATGTCTTGGCGGCGGTCCCTGCCCGACTTACGTTTTTACGGCGACGGGATTCACTTATACCAATCCAAACAACGGAGATTCAAGATCAGGGACATATTCACTCTCCGGGGATCACCTCACATTAACGGACCAAAATGGAACCGTGGTACACCGGGTGGCGCTTACATCCAATACTCTTTCGTTCCTCACCACAGAGGACTACCCGCTTTATGTCTGCACGCTTGAAACAAAGTATACAAGAAAGTAATTGTCAAGGCTGTAGAATGCCCGTCTGAACTGAGACGCCGGAACTCAACAACACAAGCTATCTTTGGGGTTCTAATGTAACCACCGCCCTTGCCCCAAAAAGCCCTCTTCCTGGATTTCGACATCGCTGCCCAACCCGATGAGGTAACCTGTGGCCCAACATGCCTGCATGCGCTTTACCAGTATTACGGCGACCGTATTTCCCTCAAGCAAGTAATCCGTGAGGTCAAATCTCTGAAACACGGCGGCACACTCGCGGTGATGATGGGCAACCACGCCCTGAAGCGCGGCTACAAGGCATTCATCTACACGTACAACCTGAATGTGATGGATCCCACGTGGTCTACACTTTCACGGAAAGAGATTATCGGGAACCTTCGCCGGCAGATGCGGTACAAGTCAAAACGCCGCAAACTGATAGTGGCCAGCAAAGCCTACATTACTTTCCTGCAAGCCGGGGGCAAGATGCTTCATTCCGAACTTGACGAGAAGCTGATCAAAGGGTACCTGAAGAAATCAGTTCCCATCCTCGCCGGGTTGAGTGCGACGTACCTGTACGGAACGCCGCGTGAAATACCGACAACGAACAAGTTCGACAGCATCCGCGGGGAACCCGTTGGCCACTTTGCCATCATCAACGGGTACAACCAGGGGGGTGTCTACCTGGCCGACCCCCTGAACCCTAACCCTCGCAAATCGCAGTATTACAGCGTGTCCGTCGACAGGCTCCTGAACAGCATCATGTTGGGGATTGTCACCTACGATGCTAACTTGTTAATCATTCAGCCCAAGTGAGCCCTTTCCCCCTTCCCGCCCGCTCACCCCGTACAACGGGGGCCTGACACCATGCCGAAATTTATCGTCGTTGAAAAACCCAAGCTGTGGAACCTGCGTCTTCAGGACGTGGAAGTGATCACGCCTGCGCAATACATTACCGACGAGGCTTTTCAGTCTGCCCGCAACATCAAGATCCTTAACCTCTGCCGTTCCTACCAGTATCAAAGCGAGGGTTATTACGTCTCCCTCCTGGCTGAAGCCCGCGGCCACAAGGTGTTGCCGGAAGTTTCTACCATCCAGGACTTGCGCTATCCCTCAATCCTCCGCGACGATTCTCTCGACTTCGATGCACTGATCCAGACCACGTTTCGCAACGAGCCTTACGACAAAGTAGAATTCAATGTCTATTTCGGCTTCACCCAGTCCGAACACCTGAACAAGCTTGCACTGCAGCTCTTCCAACTGGTGCAGGCGCCGCTGGTACGGGCCAGTTTTGCGAAAAAGAACAAGTGGGTGCTCCAGGGAATCCGGCCCGTGAGTTTGAACGAAATGCCCGAGGCCGACCAGCCGCTGCTCGAGAGCGCACTGGAGCAATATCTCCTGCGCAAGCGTGAATACCGTTCCGATGACAAGAAGAAATATGACTTGGCCATCCTCGTGAACCCGGAGGAAACCCATCCACCCTCCGACAAGCGTGCGCTGAAGCGTTTCTACAAGGCGTCCCTCGAAGCTGGGTTCAATACGGAGTTCATCACGAAGAATGATATCGACAAACTGATTCAATACGACGCCCTCCTCATCCGGGAAACGACCAACGTAAACCACCACACGTTCCGTTTTGCCAAGAAGGCCGAGTCGCTGGGATTGGCTGTAATCGACGACCCGGATTCAATCTCCAAGTGCACCAACAAAGTTTACCTGCACGAACTCCTCAATGCAAACAAAGTGCTGACGCCGAAGTCGTACGTGCTTACTGCGGAAAACTGTGACAGCGTGCCGCAGAAGATGAACTTTCCTTTTATTCTCAAGCAGCCGGATGGCGCTTTCTCACGAGGCGTGGTGAAAATTGAAAACCTCGAACAGTTCCGTAAGGTCCACGAAGGCATGTTCGAGTCGTCGGACCTCATCATTGCCCAGGAGTTCCTGCCCACACCGTTCGACTGGCGGGTGGGCGTACTCGACGGGGTGGTCCTGTACGTGTGCAAGTACTTCATGGCAACAAAGCACTGGCAGATCGTTAACTGGAGCGCCAAGAAGGATTCTTCGCGCGATGGAGATGTAGAGTGTGTGGCCGTAGACCAAGCCCCTGCCGGCTTGATCAAGACTGCGCTTAAGGCAACATCACTTATCGGGACTGGACTCTACGGGGTCGACATGAAGGAGGTGGATGGTAAATTCTACGTGATCGAGGTGAACGACAATCCTAACATCGACGCAGGCATCGAAGACAAGATTTTGAAAGATAAATTGTACGACCAGATCATAGGGGCGTTGCTCAACAAAATCAAATCATCGCGATGACACAACCTCCGCGCCTGCACTTGTTCCAGGCTTTCGGTGTAGAACTAGAGTACATGATCGTCGATCGCGACACGCTCGACGTGAAGCCCATCGCCGATGAGTTGTTGAAAGCAGAACTCGGTGAATACGGAAGCGACTTCGAAAATGGGATTGTCACCTGGTCGAACGAGCTCGTCGTTCACGTGATCGAGATGAAGTCGACCCGTCCGGAAAGCAATTTCCCGGAACTCTCCCGCGCCTTTGCTGAAAACGTTACGCGGATCAACGGCATTCTTGAGAGGTGGAATGCCATGCTTTTGCCTACGGCCGCGCACCCGTGGATGAATCCCGACAGAGAAACCAGACTGTGGCACCACGATAACAACGAAGTGTACGCCGCCTACAACCGCATCTTCGACTGCAGTGGACATGGATGGGCAAACCTGCAGGCCACGCACCTCAACCTCCCCTTCTACGATGATGAGGAGTTCACGAAACTTCACGCCGCCATTCGCGTGGTGTTGCCCCTGTTGCCGGCCTTGTGCGCCAGCTCGCCCATCCTTGACGGAAAGCTCACGGGGTTCCTCGATACAAGGCTTTGTTATTACAAGACCAATCAGCAGGCCATCCCCTCCATTACCGGGCTTGTTATCCCGGAGGCGGTCTTCTCCAGGCGCATGTACGCAACTCAAATCTACGACAAGATCAAGGCCGACATCGCTCCGCATGACACCGACAACATCCTTGACCCGATTTGGGTGAACTCCAGGGGTGCGATTCCCCGTTTCGACCGCGGCTCAATCGAGATTCGTGTGATGGATGTGCAGGAGTGCCCTGCTGCCGACCTCGCCATCCAG
>CAZJWV010000045.1:9162-22115 GCA_964549855.1 uncultured Ohtaekwangia sp.
GAGCAGGGCCCGCTGGCGGTCAGGATGCTGAAGATGCTGGATGGCAAGACGGACAGACCTGCGTTGGTGAAGTTGTACAGAACATTGGGTGAGTGCCTCCGCGAGAACCATGCCCTACATTTGTAAGTCGCTCATTGACCTTGAAGATATCCGGATCGTTGTTTCTTTTGAAATTGTTTCTTGGTACCGTTTTTGTATCGGTCAATGCCGTATTTATATTCTTCATAATATCAAACAACAACCTTTTCACTTATTTGATAACCATATCGTTGTCAGGTCTGATGACATGGTCTTATTCATTCGCATGGCTACCTGCCGTGTGGGCAAATGAAACGCATCTAACGAGTTCGTTCTTTGGTTCTAAGAGAACCCACAACTACGCGGATATAACAGAGATTTCTAAAGCAAACTATAGCGTCCACCGCATATTGCCACACGAAGCAATAGTACCTGCCCGAGTTACTTTCAGAAGCAGAAAGACCTTGACATTCTTTCCAAGCAAAGATGGCCTGTCGTACTTGTTTAAGGTAGTTAAGAACAAGTCTCTCTCGATTAGAATCGAAGGCTACGACGAACAAGAGATCTTGGAAACCTGACAGGAACAGGTCTCGAAATCATGAAGGGTGTCCGACACCTTAAGGTGTCGGACACCCTGATTAGTCAGGTTTTCCGTCAACAGAATTGTTACCCGGGGAGGATTGTCAGGATACCTTGCTGGCAATGCACCGGCTTCGCTTGTTCATCAGGGCTTACTTCGGGTTCTCCAGGATGGAGACGAACGCGTTCCTCCTGTTCATCCCCCTCATCTTTGTGCTTCTCTTCAGCGGTTCAATCTACCGGAGGTTCGTGTGGTCAGAACCGTTTCCCGATCCCCGGCGCACCGACAGCCTGCTCGCGTGGCTCGAGTCACACCAAATAAAGAGAGATACAATTCAGCCAAGCGTCGCCTTCCATCCATTCGATCCAAACCGGGTGTCGGAAGGTGAATTGATAGCCCTCCAATTGAAACCCTGGATCGCCAAACGAATCGTGGGATATCGGTCAAAGGGCGGCTCATTCAGAAAAGCTGAGGATGTGCTTCGGATTTATGGTATGGATAGTGCCTGGTATGCGACGGCGAAGCAATGGATGAGATTTACCGTACCTCTTTCTCCCCCAAAGGGGAAGACGGTCTCGAGGCAAAAGTCTACAGCCCTACAAGACATCAATACCGCCGATACGACAGGGCTAATGGATGTCTATGGAATCGGAAGGGTGCTGGCCAAACGGATTGTGACCTTTCGCGACCGACTTGGCGGATTCGTAGATATCGGACAGCTCAAGGAAGTGTACGGGCTTGACTCCGCGGTAATCGGTCGCTTAAAAAAGAGATTCTCCGTGATGCCGGAATTCAAGCCACGACAATTGCCAATCAATACCGCGATGTTCGAAGAACTGTCAAGCCATCCATACATCGGTAAACGAAGGGCACAGACCATAGAAGCCTTTATAAAGCAGCATGGGAAGCTTGATTCACTTGGACAGCTTGGTCAAATCCGAAGCCTGGATGCTGCTTGGCTCGCAAAGGTCAAGCCATACCTGACACTGGAAAACCAATGATGGCTAGGCAGCCTTCTTCTTGAAAACAAGGTACCGGTACACCGACATCCCGATGATGACGAGGCAGCAAAAAATCACAAACAGCTTCTCCGCGTCAAACCAATCGATCGGGCGATCTTGAAGCTTTGGGTCGGTGATGACACTGTGAAGAATGCGGGGCACGGCGGCGAAGTACGAAATGAAATGCAGCGTACGCCAGGTGGAGAGTTTGATCTTATCCTTGTAATACGAACTGATCACCACCACACCTAACAAGTAAAAAGCAACAGAGCCAAAAGTATTGGCCAGCGGTTGGTGCTCCGTCCAGGCCGGGAGCAGCAGGTCACCCCAGGTAAACTTCGACAGCGGGTCCAGGGGAATCAATACAATGTGAAGAAGGATGGTAATGGCGGCCGTGTAGCCGGTGAATTTGTGAAGCCCCAGGAAAGTGAGTCCGTAAGGGATCTTGTACTGTACATTTGACCAGATGCAAAAGCCGACGAAGAAGTTGGCAGCGAGGGCAGCGATCGCCACCATTCCTATGATACCAGAAATTTCTATTGTCTCCATCTCTTAAAGTTATGGAGCCAAAACTAATAGGTTCAACGAGCATTTCTGCTCACGAACACCGGCGACTGCTGTGCCTTGTAAGTGCTGTCCGTGAGCTGCCTCGCCTCTTTGGTTTCCCAATTCACCAGGGTGATGTGGTATTGTGTTTCCTTCCAATCTGAACTGTTGAGAACCAGCCACTTGCCATCTGGACTCCAATCGTGCCAACCCTCAGCAAATCTATTGTCCGTAAGTTTCCATTGCTTCGACCCATCCGGGGTAACGGCGAAAATGCTATGACGGCCATCCTGAAGAGAAACGTAGCTGATAAAGTTCTCCGAGGGGTGCCAGCGTGCAGCGCCGGCCCGGTAACCATATTCCTTCGCCGATGGATTGTCTTCAGGATAATGAGTGAGCTGCGTCATCCCTGTGCCATCATCATTCATCAGATAAAGCTCTTCGTGTGTCGATCGGTCTCTCCGGTTCTTCTTGTAGCTGAACGCAATCTTCGAACCGTCAGGTGAAAAGCACGGGTCGCCAAAACGGGCTGCCGTGTCTTGCGTAAGCTGCCGGTACTCGCCCGACTTTAGGTTTAGGAGGAACAATTGATGTCGCACTTGCTTCCCTATCCTTCCCGTCACAATCAGCTCACCCCCTTCCCGACGACCGCTCATCCAACTGTCTTCCAATTGGAGGTCCGAAACGCGTCGCGGATTGGAACCGTCCGCACCCGCCTTGTAAAGGAAAAAGCAGCGATAACAAGTATCGCGGTCGCTGATGAACAACAAGCTATCGTCGACTGCTTCATAGGTCCAGTCGATGCCCATATTGTTTGACACATTTCTTTTTTCAGAACCATCGAAATTCATGACCATGACTTCATAGTCATCGCGCGTCGTATCCGGGATGTGCACGTTGTAAGCAATGAGGAGGGATTCGCCTGGCATATCACGTTGCTGACTGCAACTCATCAATGTAACTGCCAAACCCACGACGAGAAAATTGATTGCTTTCATTTCCTTGTTGATTTTTGCTTTGACTCCGCCGACAGCCTTTGATAGACCGCTTTTCCATTGTTCAGATAGATTCCAGCCATCAATTGCGACTGGAGGTGATTCATGCCTTGGTTCATAAGCCATTCGGCAATTTCATTCCGGCGATTCAAACCCTTCCTCGTGAGACGGTCAAGCCATCCGGCGAGAGAAATACCTGTTAGCTCGTGGACAGACTTCATAAACTCGAGTTCCAGTTCCGCTGATGTCTTCACCGCCAGGCCCCGAGGATGAGGCCCACCAGCGTGAAATAAATCGTAATGTAACCTCCGTTGATGAAGATGTAGGACCACGAACGCTGCTCAAACAAGGCGACGATGGTAAATATCATGGCGGAGAAGGTAAATCCAGCCAGGAATCCTGCTGTCATACCCCAAGTGAGGCTGGTGGCCGCATCGCCCAGAAAGAACGCCATGCTGTAGCAGAGGATCAATGAAAGTACCAGGGTAATGCCGTAGGTCTTTGCCGGGTTTACTTTTTTCATGTCTTCGTCGGTAAACCGGTTTGCCGACATCCAGGCCTTGTAGAACAGGGCCGGAGAATACCAAAGCGCGCCCACGGCAAGGTTGAGCACGGCGCAAACAATGACCGCCAAGTGATTGATGTGCATTTCTTCCATATCTTTTTTCGGCCAAATTTGGCCACTTGAAGATTATCGGGATTGGAAAAAATTTACCCTACCGCCACATAGTTCGTGAACTCGCCTTGTGCAGCCATGTACTGAAGTGGTGTGAACCCCGAAAATTGTTTGAAATCCGAGATGAAATGAGCCTGGTCATAGTACCCGCAATCGTGCGCAACGGCAGACCAATTCATGGCTCCCGTTTTCTCAATTTGTGAAACGGAGCTTTGAAAACGGATAATGCGTAAGAAGGACTTGGGTGTCACTCCCACTTGTTCTTTAAATAGTTTGATAAAATGCTTCTGGGAATAACCCACCTTGCTTGCAAGGGCGCTCATGGATAGGTGATTCGGTTGGTCCAGAATCGATTGAATGGCAAACTCCACGCAAGGGTTCCGAGCAAGGCGGTTGCGATAGACAGCGTTTAAATGCCATTGTGCTTTGCTGAACATTTCCGACGGAGAATGCGACTCCAAAAGCTTGTCGCGGATGGTGAGGATTTCATCGGTCATTACCAGTTGCCCATCTACAACAACATCCGTCATCTGATCCATTGGCATTTCCACGAAGGGATAGGCCATACCCTTGTGAAAATTGATGATGAACATTTCGCTGTCTTTTCCGGAAGGAATGGTGATGAAGCTATTGCGCATGCCGGAGAACCAGACCCTGCGGCAGGCCTGAATCTCCTTCAGGGTATCGTTATCATAGATGAATTTGGGTCTCTCTGTCAGGTCGATGACCACATTTACATTCCCATCCGGGAGAAACCGATCAATGGAGTGATCAGGGCTGTATCCCTTGTAATAGAGGAAGCTCTGGATGAACTGGTTGAGTGGAAAGCCCGGAAAAAAAACCTCGTGAACCATGCTATCCAATGTACGCAAATGTCATGTCAGGGTTTGCGCTTTAACAGCCAGTCCGTTTGCGCATCGTCTCCCATCTGGAAGATGTGTTCTGAGAACCGTTCGAATCCCCACTTCCGGTAAAATTCCTGAGCCTTGAAGTTGCGTTCCCAAACACCGAGCCAAAGCCAATCCACTTTCTCCCCTCTTGCAATCTCAAGAGAACGCTGCATCAGGGCAGCTCCCACTCCTTTCCCGTGGTGCCTGGTTGCCGCATACAGGCGTTGCAGTTCAATGGTATTCTTTCCGAGAAGATGTTCCACCTCCGGGGTCCGACGCACTCGTAAGAAGCCGGCTAATTCACCATCCAGGAAACCGAGGACATTGTAGGATCCCGGTTCGTCCAATTCTTGCCCGAGTTTATCAAGGGTGTAGGCCTCATCGAGGTAGGCCTTCATGTTCTCGGGGGTGTTGAACTCCCCAAACGTATCGACCTGCGTTTCGATGGCGATCCGCTGCAAGGCAGGTACATCGGCCGGAAGCGCTGTCCGCAACTGCAACATTTAGGTAGCTGCTACTTCTCGAAGTTTTGGAAGGTATAGAGAACGCCCAGGGAGATCGCCTGGCTGTATTGCGGGCTTGCATCCTGGTCGTAATCATAAATGAAAATGCCTCCCAGGTTCACGTTAAAGAACCGACCGATCTTGGCCGTAAGAGAAAGATCCACCCGGTGGTCCACTTTGTTGATTTCAAGCGTCTGGTAGTTTGCAAACATCACGTAACGAGCCTTGAGGTTCAAATCCTTGACGATATCCTTGTCAAAGTCTGCCACCATATTGAAAGCGTACCACTCAAAGCGTTCAGGCTTTCCGACGGTTACGCCGTAAGGGGCAATCGGATCGACCGCGGCGTACCGTCCGTCATTGTTGCGGAGGAGGGTCACCCGGGGCGACATGGGCGCAAAGCGGACTTTAAAGTAGGGAGCCGGTTTCCATTCTGCACCAATTGACATGGTGACGAAGACCGGGGCAAAGGAATCTGAAATCAATTGACCTTGCTCCACGCCGTTCGCGTCCTTCACGTACTTGTATCCTTTCGCGAACTGCGACAACACGTTGAGCGCGACAAAAGCGCTCCACGTGTCGCTCAGGCTGCGACCGTATTTGGTGTCGAGGTAGAACCGGTCCATCGTTTTGCGAACACCTTGACCCTCGTTGTTGATCATGCCATAGAGCAGATCCACCTCGTTGTCCCACATGTGCTTGTCCTTCTTGTAATTCAACTTGTAATTGAACAGGGTATTGAACCCAAAGGAATTGACACCCCCACCCTTCCAATTCCCGGAAAAGGCGGCCTGGTTGATGTTGAGCCCTGCCTTCAGGGATTTCTTCCAGTTGGTGAGGCTGTCGATTTTTACAACTTGGGCAGACACCGGAAGCGCGGACAGGAAAAATGCCAGCGAGAGCGCGCCAGCTGAAATTGCTTTCATGTTCAGGGGTTTTCCCCAAACATACGAAACACTGGGAAAAAGCTGGCTTGGGGGTGAGACTAGAGATACTTCACCCGAATCTCCTCCAATGAACCCTCGGTGAGCGGCTTGGTGATGAACTTGATGACGTAGTTGTTGTTGACAATCTTGTCAATGTCCCTTTTGTTGTCGGAACTGGACAGGATAATGACCTTGCACTTGGTTCGGACCAACTCGCGGAACTTCTCGAATTCATAGAGAAAGACAAAACCATCAACCACGGGCATGTTAATGTCCAGGAAAATGATATTTGGAAGGTTTTCAGGTCTTTCCTGGTTCTCGGCCAGGTAATCGAGGGCGCTTTTTCCAGAGTTTTTCACTTCCACCCGGCCGGCAAAGTCGGTGATTTCTATGATCCGCTTGCTGATAAAGTTGTCTGTATCATTGTCGTCGACCAACATGACCAGGTCTATCGCTTTCTTCACATGCTCCATGGGGGGCTCAAGTCGTTTATTTTCTGACCGGGTCAAAATTATTCTTTTTCAGCACATTCAACGGCCGGGTCAGATGCCCATGTAAGTAAATGAATGAAATTGCAAAATATCACCCTCAACGGGCTGCGACCTTGAGTTTTTCACCAACGGAAAGGCCAAAGTCCTTCTTGCCGTTCCACTCCATGATCTCGCGAATGGTGACTCCATACTGACGCGCGACGCTGTAAAGCGTGTCGGTGGGTTTGACTTCGTGAACCCTTGATGAACTGGTCTTTGGAACTTCTTTGGTTGAATCCAGCGATGGCGTGGGTTTCGGATCGGCGACAGCCGTCAGTCCTTTTCCTGGAGACAGCGAGAGGTCCCAATCGAAGGCGACAGCCCCGTCCAGTTCAGCAACAGCACTGTCGGGCACAACAGCAACGGTTTCTGGACGGTGAAAGGCCAGGTAGAGCGTATATCCCGCCACTGACGCAGTGGCTGCATTCAAATCGTTGTATTTAACCAACGACTTCATGCGAACGCCAAATCGCTGGCTCACCGCCCAAAGATCTTCACCCGGGGCGACCGTGTACAACTCCTGGGCAGCATGTTTCTTTTTCTTCCCCAGGAAGTAGGACGCTCCTACGCGAACGGGCCGGTCAATATCCATCTCATTGAGATTCAAAAAACGGCTCATGCTCATCCCCGAACGAGCCACGAGCGACCCCAGGGTTTCTCCCGCCTTAGCCTGTATCACAGGGATACCATTTATCTCATGCGGTTCAACCTTCTCAATCTTCGATGAGGAGGTAGTCGGTGCGGCTGTTGCTACCGAGAGCACGCCAAATTCTGCTGTCGCTTCGCCCGATGGTACCAGCACGAGGTATTCCTTATCCGTTGGGACCTGGTCGGCCTTGAGCCACTTATTAAAGCTTCTAATTGATTCCACATCTGCCGAAACGCTTCTGGAAATCTCTTCCAGGGTCTTGCCTCCCGCATCCCGAAAGGCCAAAACGCTCACTTGTGGTTGTCCGCTCACGCCCTCAAAAGCAACCTTGTGAGCAAGGTACTTCTTGACATACCAATGTGTTTCGCTATTAATCTCCATGTGGCGCGTACCGAGATCCTTGTCACCGACGGCCCGCATTACTCCGCCGGCACCCATATTATAGGCCTGAAGGGCATAGACCCAGTTGTTGAAATAGTGGTTGTTCCGCTTGAGGTACCTGGCAGCGGCGCGGCTGGCGCTTGCAATGTTCATACGCTCGTCCACTTCACGGTCGACACGCAGGCCCATTTCGGCGGCAGCCTCCGCTTTGAATTGCCAAAAGCCGACTGCGTTCGAGGTTGAGACGGCGTCAGGTACGAGGGCGCTCTCTTGCAAGGCGAGATATTTGAAGTCGTCAGGCAGCCGCTCTTCGGCAAAGGCCGCCTCGATGATAGGGAAATAGGTCTTGGCGCGTTCGGCCTTGATGCCAAAGTACTTTGGACTTCGGGTAAGGGCATCGACATCCGTTTGGATCTCCCGTCGCGCATCATCACGAAGGGTAAGGGTCATCCCCGCAAACTGCAGCTTGTGGGGGACTTGCGGAGATTGGCCAAAGCCAACAAAGGCGGCTCCGCAAAAAATCAGCGCGGGAGCGAAAAGTTTCATTCCGGCTTCAAAGATAGCGGTTTAGTATTAATTTTTCCGCATCATCATCACCCCATCGCGCAGCGGGAGGAGCATGCATTTAATGCGGTTATCGTCACGCACTTTCCGGTTGAACTCTTGTAGCGCGCGGGTGTCCTTGTCGCCGCCCTGCCCCAGCACTTTACCGCTCCAGAGCACATTGTCGGCGAGGAGGTATCCCCCCGGAGACACCTTGTCGAACACGAGATCGTAGTACCGGCCATAATTTTCCTTGTCGGCATCGATCCACACCAAATCAATTGGTCCTCGGAGCCCCGGAATTACCGTGGAGGCGTCCCCAATACAGAAGTCGATCTGGTGTTTCCAATCCGACTCCGCGAAGTACCCGCGCACGCGTCCCTCGAGTTCATCGTTGTTGTCGATGGTGATCAGTTTACCATCGGGTGGCAAGCCTTCCGCAAGGCATAGTGCCGAGTAGCCGGTGTAGGTGCCTATTTCAAGGATGCACTTTGGACGGATCATCGTACTGATCATGGCCAGGAACCTACCCTGCAGGTGACCCGACAGCATGCGCGGCATCCTTACCTCCGCATGGGTTTCCCGGTTGATACGTTTCAGCAGCGGGGATTCCGGCGAGGTAAACTGCTCAGCGTAGGCAGTGACTTCAGGTATTTCAATTTGACTCATCAATTCTTTTGATCGTTAGAAGGTTCCAGCATCGCTGCAAGCTCCAAATCCCAAGCACCAAATACCAAAAAAATCAAAACCATAATAATTCAAAGTAACGCAACCCCGCACTGCTCCTTTTTCATTTTCCCGATTTTGATTCTTTGAATTTCTTTGGGATTTAGAATTTGTGTTTTGGTGCTTTTTGATGTGGTACCATACGCAGGCAACTGAGCTTGTCTTCGTCGAAAATGTCCACGGCCATGTCGCGAAGGTCGGCGGCCGTCGTTTCACGGATACGGGAGAAAATTTCCTCAAGCGGCGGGATACGACCCAAGTCGAGCAAGCTCCGACCCATCATCATCATGAAACTAAGGTTGCTCTCCTCCGCCATGGCCACCTGGCCGAGGATCTGCTCTTTCGCCGACGACAACTGGCGGACGCCCAGCTTGCCGTCGCGGAGCTTGCGAAGTTCTTCGTTCACCAGGCGGATGCTCCGCGCCAGTTGCGCAGGCTCTGTACCGAAGGAGATCACTAGTAAGCCGGTGTCGGTGAATGGAACGAAGTGTGCCGCGATGGAGTAGACGAACCCGTACTTTTCGCGGAGAGAAAGGTTCAGACGGGAATTCAATCCTCCCCCACCCAGGATGTTAGTCAGGAGAAACAGCGTGCTGCGTTTGGGATCGCTCAACGAAAATGCCGTTCTCCCCAGGGCACAGCGGGCCTGCTTGACTTCGCGCGTGAGGGTGCGTTCGGCGGCGCGGTACCCGGCAAAAGGGCGGCGCTTGCGACGGCTCGAAATCCGGGGCATCGGGCCAAGGTGCTTTTCAGCCAGGCGCACAACTTCTTCCATCGAAAAGTTACCGACAACAGAAAGCACCATCCGCCGTGTATCGAGGTGCTGGTCCATGAACGTCCTGAAATCCGATCGGCTGAATGAGCGCACGGTCCGTTCGGTACCAAGGATATTCATCCCCAGCGGGTGCTTGCCGAAGATGAGCCGGTCGAATTCGTCTTGCAGCGTGCCCTCAGGGTCGTCATGGTACATGGCCATCTCTTCGAGGATAACGTTGCGTTCCCTGTCGATCTGGGGTGAAGGGAATACAGAATGAAAGGTGATGTCAGCGAGCAACTCCAATGCGCGCTCAAAGTGGTCGTCGCGCAGCGAAGCATAGAAGAGAATCTTCTCCTTGTCCGTAAAGGCATTCAATTCACCGCCGAGCGACTCGAGGCGGTTGAGAATGTGGAACGCCTTGCGTTTACGGGTGCCTTTAAACGCCATGTGTTCCCAGAAGTGGGCTATCCCCTGGTTCGCGGGGGTCTCATCCCGGCTGCCAATGTCGAGCATGATCCCGCAGTGGACAATCTTGGTTGTTTCGGTTCGGTTGTGGACAACCCTTATCCCGTTGGGTAACGTATAAATAGCGTGGGCTCTCATGGAAGCGGCAAGTTAGGTGGTTGGGGGATTGTCTCAAGGCCGAACACCCGTGCCCGCCTTCGGTCGATGGGCTTGGAAAAATGGCACTGGAATTCGTAAAATGGCGCAATAATCGTGGCATACGGCTTGTAAAACGATCAATAGCTAAGACCTATAAGACTAAGACCTATGGACACACAAAAAGTTCGCACCTGCTTTACCATCACCTTCACGGACGAGCAATACACTAACGCGAAGGCTTACGTGGAAGATATGAGAAGGCATCCCTTGCGTGTTTTTTGGCAAGGCAAGGATGGAAAATCCGAGGAAGAGCTCGTGATTGAGCAGATTGCTCACCGGATTCTCTCCGGCTTCTACAACAAGGAGCCCTACAAGGCTGCCAAGCACATCATCCGGATGGACAGCATGACGGCCGCTTAAACTGTGATTTACACGTGATTTTATTGATTGAGTGATTGTAAGTCATGGCTTGTTAGTGAATTTTTTATTTGTAAATCGTTTGAAGCCAAGGCTGGTTGATCCAAAGTTTATCAATAGCCCTATTTCAAGATTAAAGGCCTCCAGGTAATTGATTGCCTGGGCGTAGTGGACGGGCTCAAGTTTTTTGTCAATGCTTTTAGCTCAACCGATATCTTCCCCTCCACTAGGAAGTCTACCCTTCTGGAGCCTATTTGAGTGTCTCTGTAAAAAAATAGGCATCTCGCACTCTCTTTCAAAGGGCAACGACTCTTCTCTGAATTCAATGGCCAACGCTCGTTGGTAGATGACCTCTTGAAAACCGGTGCCCAGCCTGCCATGGACCACCATCGCTGCCTTAATTATTTTCGCTGTTAAGGCAGAGTATTTGTACTGGTCTTGTACGATGGCCATAGATATTCAAAGCTGACTCCCGCACAATTCTAGGGTGATTAGTATCTATCAAGCAATCCTGTTTTCCATACAAAAAGTGATGATCTCCATCACATCATCATGAAAATCATTTGAAAATCAAAGTTCAGACAACGGGTCTGCCCGGTTCCAGAAATGGGACAGGGCTTTTTTTCTACATCCTATCCAGCACCGCCTCGATGAGGTTGCCCACGGAAGTTTTGGCGTCCGGTGCGAATTCATTCGTGACCCGATTTGCCAGTACGACACTTACGCTTGCCGTCTCATGCCCCATGAGCTTTCCAAGCGCGAAGTACGCCGATGTCTCCATTTCAAAATTGGCGAACCGAAAATCGCCGGATCGGAAAGTAGTCAAGTCGTTCAAAAGGTTTGGGAAGCGAATGGGAACCCGCACCTTCCTGCCTTGCGGGGCATAGAACCCGGGACACGTGACCGTGTTTCCTGACATCAGGCCACCAAGCACCTGCTTCAGTGAAGATGAGCATCGCGTTACGTATGGAATAAAGGACAACCTTGCATGCTGCTGAAGACTTATCGCGAGAGCGGATTCCTCAGTCGTTGCCGTTGTAGTATAGAAACTCATCAGGTTGTCAAAGCCAACGGCGCAATCACTGGCTACCATTGAGTCTACGGGTATGTCGGGCTGAAGAGCGCCGCAGGTTCCTACGCGGATTATGCTCAGAGACTTCCGGTTTGATTTCGGTTCCCGGCTTTCAAAGTCGATGTTCACCAAGGCGTCCAATTCATGAAGAACAATTTCAACATTATCGGTGCCGATTCCTGTGCTGATCGCGGTGATGCGACGACCCTTGTGAATGCCGGTGTGCGTTACAAATTCGCGTTTCTGCACCTGGTGCTCGATCTTTGAAAAATGCCTGCTGATAGCCGGAACACGAGCCGGATCTCCGACGGCAAGAACAGTGTCGGCCAATTGCTCCGGGCGAAGTCCTAGGTGAAAGACACTTCCGTCGGAATTAAGAATAAGGTCCGTGTTGCTGATCCGACGCGTCCCTTCCATTTTCAAATCTTCAAATTTTCAAATTTTACTCCTTCACTGCCTGAGCGGGATTCCCAAACACGGTGACACCCGGCTTGATGGAAGTGATCACTACAGAACCAGCGCCAATTCTTGCACCTTTGCCCAAGGTAACGCCAGCGATGATCACCGCTCCAGAGCCGATGAATACGTCATCCTCGACAACCACACCCGCATTTATGATTGCACCGCTTCCAACCTGGACAAAGTCACCAATCGTGCATTCCGCGCCCACATGACCTCCCGCTCCAATAATGCAATGACTGCCGATCACTGTGCCGGTCCCCACGGTGCATCCGGCCCCCACAAAATTTCCGTGACCCATGCTGCTGCGGGGAGAGAGGACCGCGCTTCGGTGTACACCATTCACCGGCTGCACGTGTCGGACCTCGTGAAGCATGCTTACAAGATGCCGACGAACCTTGTTGTCGTCGATCGCGACAAACGCTTCGCACTTTTTGCCGATAAGTTTCAAAAAACCATCGTCGTCGGTGCTTCCCAATACAACGACATCATCCACCTCGGTTGAGTGCAGTTTCTTGTTGTCGTCGAGAAATCCGTAAACGACTACTTCGTTGCTTTCGAAGATTTCTTTCGCTGAGCGACCCAGTGCATTTGCACCTAATATGAGTACGGGGTTTTCCATGAGTTGGTCAAAGTTAACAGGGAAACGCGCCGTTACCCAAACCACCGTCGACGGGCCAG
>CAZJWV010000046.1:0-21835 GCA_964549855.1 uncultured Ohtaekwangia sp.
GAGAATCCACACGGTGTACTTGTCCAACTCCATAACCCGAACGAACCCGTTGTTGATCTTACGAGCATAATACCACGTGTACATCACGAGGAATATGAATAGCTCGAAGAAGAGGAACATCCACCGCTCCTTGATCTTCGCCACGTTCGTGATGAAAAACGATAACTCGATCGTGCTAAAAAGCAGCAACAGCGCGATTACCACAATCGGATTCCAGCGCTTTTTGTAGAGCATGTAGAAGGCCAGCAGGATAGTCGTCATCATCATGGCGATGGTGATGGAAAAGCCATAGGCCGCTTCCATGTGGGTAGAGTTCTGGAAATAAAGGATCATCAGGATGCACCCGATCCACAACAGGGTATTAACACTCGGAATATAGATCTGCCCCTTCATGTTCGTCGGTTGGCGCACGGCCACGCGAGGCCAAAAGTTGAGGCTCATGGCTTCCGCGATCAGGGTATATGATCCGCTGATCATGGCCTGCGAAGCGATAATGGCGGCCAGTGTTGCTATCACAATGCCGGGTATGAGGAACCACGAAGGCATGATTTCATAGAAGGGATTCCGGCCCGTGAGGTGAGTCCCTGCCCCGGTGAGTAGCCATGCCGCCTGCCCGAAGTAGTTCGTAACCAAAGCGACTTTGACAAACACCCAGGTGATTCGGATGTTCGGCCGACCACAGTGACCGAGGTCGGAATACATGGCTTCGGCTCCCGTGGTGGCGAGGAAGACAGCACCCAGCAACCAGAAGCCTTGTGGATACTTCGTCAACAAATCAATCGCGTATGAGGGGTTGATGGCCTTGAGAACCATCGGGTGATTGCTGATCTGGATGAATCCCAGGATGGAGAGCATTCCGAACCAAACCAGCATGATGGGCCCGAAAGTGCCTCCGACGCGTTGCGTGCCAAATCGCTGAAAGAAGAAGAGGAGCGAGAGAATGACAATGACGATCGGCACGGTCGGAAGATCCGGGACGACCATCTCGAGGCCTTCCACGGCCGAAGCAACAGATATCGGAGGGGTGATAATGCCGTCGGCCAAGAGTGTAGTCGCCCCGAGAATTGTCGGGATTGCCAGTGCTTTGCCATATCTCCGAACCAGGGCGTACAGGGAGAAGACACCCCCCTCCCCATCGTTGTCGGCCATCAAGGTGAAGACCACATACTTGATGGATGTTTGCAGCGTGAGCGTCCAAAACACACAGGACACTCCGCCCAGGATCAGTACCTCATCAATCTCCTTGTCTCCCACAATGGACTTCAATACGTACAGTGGGCTGGTGCCTATGTCGCCGTAGATGATGCCCAGGGCCACCAACAAAGAGGCAATAGAAATCCTGTTCGAATGTGAATTCGAGTTTTTCATGAGAGCGGAAAAGTTGTGTTTACTTAAGTTCCAACAAACCTGTATCCCACACCTGATTCGGTGAGCAGACAGGTTGGTCGATTGGGGTCATCTTCAATTTTCTTTCTTAACTGTGCAACAAACACACGCAGGTATTGTGATTCACCAGTAAACGAAGGGCCCCACACTTCCTGGAGCAGGTGCCGGTGTGTGAGCACCTTTCCTTCATTTCTCACCAGGAGCGCCAGGAGTGCGTACTCCGTAGCGGTCAGTTTAATCAGGGCACCATTCTTCAAAACCCGTCGGGCAGCAAAGTCAATACTGAGCGGGCCGTATTCCACCTGGGCTCCTCCGTCTTCCATCGATTTCTTCCTGAGTGCAGAGCGCATCCGCGCCAGCAACTCACCGGTTCTGAAGGGCTTCACCAGGTAGTCGTCGGCGCCATTGTCGAGCGCCTTGACGATGTCATCTTCCTGGCTCTGGACGGAAAGAATAATCACTGGATTGGTGTACCACTCGCGAAGGTGTCGAAGTACTTCGTGACCATGCTCATCGGGAAGCCCGAGGTCAAGTAAAACGAGATCTGGCGGATGGTTTGCCACGCGCTGAATCCCGTCTCTGGCATTCTCTGATTCGACCACCGAAAAATCGTGCTGCAAGGCGATGGAAAGCAGCCTCCGGATTTGAGGTTCGTCGTCAATAATCAACACCGTTGGCTTACTCATTCTTAAGGCTGTTTAAATAAGTTGCCTCCGCTGGGATGTCGATGGTAAACTCCGCACCACTCAGTGGCAGGTTGCGAAGCGTCACTGTGCCCCCATGGGCTTCTACAAATCCTTTCACGATACTAAGCCCAAGACCCGTCCCACCCGGTCGCGAACGCTGCAGTCGGTAGAATTTATCGAACACGTGCGCGATCTCATCGGTGGGGAACCCTGGACCAGTGTCACTAACCATAAGTCTGAATCGATCGTCCTGGTATTCTGTCCTGACAATAACATCCGTTCCTTCCGGTGTGTGCTGAACAATGTTGTTGATCAGGTTGTACAGCACTTGCCTCATGAGGTTAATGTCCAGCTTCACCAAAGGCATTGAATCCTCGATGAATACGCTCACCCGGTACTTCGCGATACCTGGTTCCAACAACCGCAGGGTGCCATAAACCAACTCATTCACGTCAACCCAGTCAGGCTTGAGTGCAAAGACTCCCGACTCCAACCGCGACATGCCCAACAGGTTCTCTACTTGTTGATTCAGCCTGAGGCAGGCAAACGAAAGTTCTTGTAAAAGTTCCTTGCGGTCCTTTTCGCTCAACTCACCCTTGTCGGCGGAGAGGGTATCCGTTACACCCAGGATGGTGGTAATGGGCGTTCTCAGCTCGTGCGACAACGAATTCAGCAGGGTGTTGTAGAACTTGATTTGGCTGACACGAACCTCCTTCTGTCTCGCCTGTTCCTCCACCATACGCACGCGGCGGGTGAGCACGGCATGAACAACGACCACCACGAAGTACGTTAGTAAGAGGAGTTGGTCTTCGGTTGAACCGATCGTAAGTGTAAACCGCGGTGGGATGAAAAAGAAATCCCAAATCAAGGCGCTCACGACGGCTGTTGAAATGACCGTCCGTATATCAAAGAGCAAGGCGAGGAGTGAAACGGACACCAGCAGCAGAAATGCAACAACGCGATAGCCGATGAGGTCATGTAGCCCCAGGCAGACAAGGGTCACACTGCCGATCAGCAAGGTGCTGACCCAAAAAGGGCTTTTTCTAAGGCTTTGGAGTGAACGTAACATGGCTGCCTCTGTCCATAAAGGTAATGGCACCCTTATAAAGGAATCGCAAAACAATGACAGAGGGGCATAAAGATTTCATAAGGAATTCTCAGGGCAGGCTCGTGTAACCTTCTGGCCCCAACATCCGTATTTCGACCGAACCTTTTCCTGCCCATGAAAAAGATCGATATCCTCAATTTCATCACTGATTTCCGAAAGACTCCCAACCAGGTAAAGACGTACCAGCAGTTGGTAGATCACCTGGGTGCCCAACACGAGCAAGCCTTGAAACCCATGCTGGCCGAAATGAAACAACTCGGCGTGATCCGGGAAACGGAACTCGAAGGTCAAAAAGCCTACCAGGTAGCCAAGAAGTAAGCGGATGGGCTAGCTTTGTCGAAAGACAATGCGACTAAAAGCCCTTGCATTTGCCTCCCTTCTGGCCATGGCTGCGGCGCCTGCTTCAGCCCAGGTAATTATCTCGTTGCTTCTCGGCGACAAACTGAATTCAGGGCAGGTCGAATTCGGTCTCGACGGCGGCATCACCTACTCGTGGCAAACGGCCGTTCCCTACGGCAAGGCGTTGCCCACATTCAACCTCGGTTTCTATTTCGACATCAAAACCAAAAACCCGAAGTGGCTTATCCACACGGGTGTGATCGTGAAAGGATCGATGGGAGCCGCAGGCCTTCCTGCCTACTCCCTGAACAATCCGGACCTGGATAACCTCTTCGCTTCCGGGACCGTTGCACGCACACTGGGATATTTTTCGGTTCCGTTTTTCGCCAAGCGCAAACTCAGCAATAGTCTTTATGTGGAGGCTGGCCCTGTGTTCGGGCTGAAGTACAACGGCGAAGACCGATTCACGGCAACAGTCAATGGACAGGAACTTACCTACACCGTAGACGTTGGTGGTAAGTACAGGACGCTGGATGCAGGCATCGGCTTTGGCCTGGGGTATCGATTAATGGGTGGCAACGGGATGAATCTCGGTGTTCGCGGTTACCAGGGTTTTGTGAACGTGTTGGAGACCAATCCGGGTCCTTCGGTCACCAACCAGGCCCTCTACTTCACTGTTGGAATACCTATCGGAGCGGGTAAAGCACGGGAACGGGAGGCGGCCAGGGAGAAGGAAGAAAAGTAGTGCACACAGAATCGGAAATTGGAAACTGGAAATCAGAAACTAGAAGACTCCTCTAATTTCCTATTTCCATTTTCTAATTTCTTACTCTAACTTAAGCAACGATGAGACAGCTATTCACATTCTTCCTGCTTATCCTCACAACCTCCGCAGCCATCGGCCAGGTCTATTCCAACAAGGAGGTGGGAAAGAAGAATGAAGCCCTTGCCGATAGCATCAAGCGAAGCGAGTATCCCTATGCCCTTCCCATCTGGGGCAAGAAGGCAGCCAAACTTGGATTCAACCTACCCTACTCCGCCGGCCTCGGTATCAACTACCTCTCCCAGGAGTCGGACCTCGTCATCGAAAACCTCAAGATCGGGTTCAACTATGGTGACTTGATCCCGCTCGACCAGGTGGTTCGATTCAACAGCGCAACCTCCAAGGCCTCCGGTTTGAATTTCCGTCCTGATATCTGGCTATTCCCTTTCCTGAATGTGTATGGTATTCTCGCAAAAGCAAGCCCATCCACGAACGTGGATTACAGTATCTACGCACCTGATGAGACAGGTACGTGGAATGAGATGATTCGGCTCACCTCCAAAGCGGAATTCAGTGCGACCACGTACGGCTTCGGCGTGACTCCGACGATCGGTATCGCCGGTGGTTGGTTCGCGCTGGATATGAACTTCACCTGGAGTGACATCCCTCAATTGGCAGATCCGGCGTTTGCATTTGTTTTCGGTCCGAGGCTGGGGAAAACATTCAAGATGCGGAAACCGGAGCGCAACATAGCCTTCTGGACTGGTGGGTTCCGCCTCAAACTAAACACAGGCACCTCAGGCTCGCTCATGGTCAGGGATGTGCTTCCCATTGACGGCCTCCAAACCAAAGTCGACAACGGTCTCCAGAAAGTTGACCAGGGTTACACCAACGTGAACAACTGGTGGAACGGCCTTACACCACTCGAACAGGCAAACCCGGCAAACAAGGTGCGCTATGAAACGGCGACGAGGGCACTGGATACCGCGGGTGCATTCCTCGGAAGTCTTGACAATGCGATTAAGGATGACCAATTCGCAACGGTACAATACTCTCTCGACAAGCGGCCCAAGGATATGTGGAATTTCATCATCGGCACACAATATCAGCACAACAAACACTGGATGGTGCGGGTTGAATATGGGTTCCTTGGTTCACGCACACAGGTGATCGCCGGCTTGCAGTACCGGTTCGGATTGTAGAGTTCCAGGTTCAAGGTTCAAGGTTCAAGGTTTCAGGTTGCAAGTTGAGTTATGTTCTGGCGCTGCTTCAAACGCCAGTCAAGGAATTCACGTATAGAAAGCGGGCCAAATCGCCTAGCTTCCTGACTTTAATCTAGACCTATGCGTATCCGTCTTCTCTTCTTTGCTCTTCTGATCACTTCACTGAATGTGAATGGCCAGACCGGCAGTGCAGTCACAGAAATGTACTCCTTCATCGTCCAGCTGGAAGCCGACGAAGGAAGTCTCGAGCGGTTTTACATCATACCCGGTTCGCCGGAGCGCCGCAAACGCTTTACTGAATTCTACGAAGCCCAGCTGAAGAAGCTGGATGCCCTTCCTTTCGAATCTTTCTCAACGGGCGGGAAAGCGGACTTCCTTTTGAAACGGCGGGACATTCAGACCGAGCTCTTCCTGCTGGGGCAGGAAGAAAAAGAAGCTGCACTTGTAGTACGCCTCACCGCACCTGGGGAAGGCATTTATCCCATCGAGAAGCAACGTCGCCGGGGTCTTCACCTCAAGAGCAATGAAATTGCCGCCCAGTTCAATGCCATGGTCAAGGGCGTTCAAGCGGCTACGAAAAAACTTCCGCAGGAACCGAATCTTACCCCTGTCCTGGCCGCCCGGGCCAGCCAGATTGTTAGCGGACAGCAGGCGGCGGTAAAGAGCGTCTACGATTTCTACAAAGACTACGATCCACAGTTTACCTGGTGGGTAACGCGTCCTTCGCAGCAACTGGACACGGCGCTGATGAAGTATTCCGCCGCGTTGAAAAAGAAAATTGATCCGGCCTCCCAGCCAAAGGATGACGGTAGCGGCATCATCGGCAACCCGATCGGCAGGGACGAATTGATCCGGCTGCTCACGGTGGAAATGATTCCCTATACACCTGAAGAACTGATCGAGATTGCCAACAAGGAGTTCGCCTGGTGTGACGCAGAGTTGCTCAAGGCTTCCCGTGAAATGGGATTCGGAGACAACTGGAAGCAGGCACAAGAGAAAGTAAAAATGAGCTTCGTGCCTGAAGGGCAGCAACCTGAAGCGATGCTGGCGCTTTATAACGAGTCCGTTGATTTTCTGAAGAAGAACGACCTCATTACCATCCCTCCGATCGCCGAAGAGACCTGGCGAATGCGAATGATCCCTCCCCGCCAACAACTGGTGAGTCCTTTCTTCCTCGGTGGAGAGGTATTGTCTATTTCCTACCCCACGGACGCCATGAATCACGAAGACAAGCTCATGAGCATGCGTGGCAATAACCCTCATTTCTCCCGCGCCACGGTACACCACGAACTCATCGCAGGCCATCATCTACAGGGATTCATGAACAACCGCAACAAACCCTACCGGCATTACCGCAATCCATTCTGGACCGAGGGATGGGCCTTGTACTGGGAGTTCGTTCTTTGGGACATGAACTTCCCGCGCGGGCCGGAAGACAAAATCGGAATGTTGTTTTGGCGAATGCACCGTTGCGCACGCATCATCTTCTCCCTCAACTATCATCTTGGTAAGTGGACCCCACAGCAGTGCATTGATTTTCTTGTTGATCGTGTTGGCCATGAGCGCGCCAACGCTGAAGGCGAAGTGCGGCGTTCATTCACCGCCAACTACGGGCCTTTGTACCAACTGGCTTACATGGTGGGAGCGTTTCAGTTCTACGCGTTGAGAAAGGAGTTGGTGGATTCGGGCAAGATGACAGCCAAACAATTCCACGATGCGGTAATGCAGGAGAATGCCATGCCCGTAGAAATGGTTCGCGCTATTCTCACCAACCAGGCGTTGACACGCGATTTCAAGACCAACTGGAAGTTCTATAAGAAATAGACTTACTTTTGCGGGGTGATGAGGGGGATTCTGCTGGGGATCATATTATTTCTTTGCGCCTGCTACGGCTATGCCCAGCCGGTCAACCCGTCGGAGGATAAAGTCTTTCGACCGGGGGAAGTGACCTCGATTTACATGACGATGGCGCCGGCGGACAAGGCTTTCTTCCAGGACCCGGCGAACGCATCGAGTGAGGTTTACAAATCCACCACCCTTCGCTTCAAGAATTCTCAAATGGACACCACGCTGACAAAGCCAGTTGGCGTGCGCCTGCGTGGAAACACATCCCGGTATGCAGAGAAGAAGTCTTTCAAGATTGATTTCAGGGAATTCGGCGGCAAGAAGTTTTTTGACTACAAGAAGATTAACCTCAAAGCCAACGTAAACGATCCCTCCGCCATCCGGGAGGCACTCACACTTCAACAGTACCGGGAGCTCGGGGTACCGGCAGCAAGAACACACCATACAAAACTGTACATCAACGGAGAGTACATGGGTGTGTACCTGGACGTTGAGCAATTGGACGATGTTTTTCTGGAAATGCGTTACGGGCACTCCGAAGGCTTCCTCTACAAGTGCAGTTGGGGAGCAAACCTGAGCAACACCAGCCAGGTAGCCGATGTTGCGTTGTTCGAATCAGAAATCAATAAGTCATCAGACACCCGCGCCGAGCTTGGTCACTTTGTCCAGGTGTTGACCACATCGACCGATGAAGAATTTGCGACTGAGATCGAAAGTGTTTTTGAAGTCGATCGGTACCTCCGCCAGTTGGCCGTGGAGGCCCTCATGGGTCACTGGGACGGGTACAGTTACAACCAAAACAACTTCTACTTGTTCTACAATGGCCAAACCGGGAAAGTGGAGTTCTTGCCCTATGATGTTGATAACACCTGGGGCATAGACTGGGTGGGACAGGACTGGGGGTCATATGACTTGAATCACTGGGTTATGCCAAATCAGCCGCGACCCCTTACTACGCGGATCCTTGCCGTGCCTGCATACCTGGAAGCCTACAAGGGATACATACGCGAGCTGACAGAAACAACATTTAACCATTCGTTTGTCGATCCTTGGATCATTGCCTATTTGTCAATGCTCCAAATCCCGGTTTACGAGGATACGTACTTCGGTCGTGCGTTCGGGTTCACGTACAATGATTTCCGAAACTCCTTTAATCAGAAAATGCTCAACCATGTCGAATACGGATTGAAGCCGTACCTGGATGCGCGGACAAAATACGCCAGGGAGCAAATGCCGGGAATCGTAACAAGCCTGGATGAAAAGGACATTCCCCTTGATATCTACCCGAATCCTGCTACAGCCCCTTTGTTTTACTTTACCACCACCGGCGACCCCGGCGTGGTGGTCTATCATTCATCAGGGAAAGAAATCGCCGTGCAGCTTAGGGAAGTCGAGACAAATAAATATGAGGCCATCCTGCCCGACCGTTCCGCCCCGGGGCTCTACCTCATTCGTACAGCGCAAGGGACGAGAAAGTGGATTCTCAGGTAGTTCGATAGATGGCTCTGTCCACCTGTGGACTTTCGCTTCGTGCTACGGCTGGCAATTCGTAGATTTCTATATTAACTCGCTTCATATGAAGACTTGTATTGTTGTACTACTTTCCTGCATTTGCCTGTCCGGGCTGTGCCAATCCCTTACGGGTGCCTGGCAACGCGCTGATGGTTCCACTTCGGAATCGCGCATTTACGCCGGTAATTTTTTCTCTGTGGCCCTGTATGACCAAACGGCGAAGACATTCGCTGGCACGTATGGAGGCAAGTACAGTTTCAAAGAGGGTACAGTGATTGAGACCATCGAATTCGATACCCAAAAACCCGATCGAATCGGAACAGACATAACGCACACGCTTTCCGTTGCCAAGAATGGAAAGTCCTTAACATTGGATGACTTGACGTTGACGCGGGTGGATGATGGCACGCCGGGGAAGTTGTCGGGAGCTTGGCTCATCACCGGGAGGATAAATGACAAAGGAGAGACACGCCGCTCCACCCCTGGCGCAAGACGCACGATGAAAATATTGTCGGGTTCCCGCTTCCAGTGGATCGCCTACAATGTTGACACGAAGGAATTCTTCGGCACGGGTGGAGGTTCCTACACGACGGTTGATGGCAAGTACACGGAAAGTATAGAGTTCTTCTCCCGCGACGGTTCGCGCGTCGGTGCCAGCTTGAGTTTTGACTTCAACCTCACCGACGGTGAATGGCATCACAAGGGAAAGAGCAGTAAGGGAGAACCTCTCTACGAAATATGGACACCCCGGGAAAAAGTAGGAATCTAAATACTCAACCAACAAAAGGAACACACCATGAGATCTATTGTTAAAATCCTCGCTGTCGCCGTGGTCTGCGCAGCATCCGTCAACCTGGGCAAAGCCCAGGAACTGGGTATCCGCTTCGGCAACGCCCTGGGCAACAAAAACAGTGTGGCGATCGACGGAGTTTTTGCCCTGGGTAAATTCAGCCGCATTCACGCCGATGTTTCCTTCGGTAACGGCGTGGCCCTGGAGGCATTGTGGGATTTTCTGTACCGCCCAGTCTCCGACTCTCCCATTAATTGGTATGTCGGTGTTGGACCTTCATTGTACCTGTCCGATCCCTTCGCCCTGGGCGCTTCAGGGGAAATTGGTTTGGAGTACCGCTTCAAGGACGCTCCCATTGCCATTGGTCTCGACTATCGCCCCACGTTCGTGATCGTTGAGAAAACTGACTTTGTGAACAGTTTCGGGTTTAACGTGAGGTATGTATTCAAATGATGTTGGGATGTTTGGACGTTGGGATGTTGGGACGTTTTGAAGTTGGGGTGGAGTTCCCCAATCTCAACTGTTCCCGACACCACCGACCTACCGATTTACCGACCCACCGATCACTGATCACCTTTCATGCTGATAGCGTAAGCGCAACATCAAGGAGTACACTCGCACCGTTCACAAGGTCCACCGGCTCAGTGAACTCTTTTTCATTGTGACTGATCCCGTCCACGCTGGGCACGAATATCATCGCGGCTTTCGCCACAGCGGCCATCATTTGCGCGTCATGACCGGCGCCGCTAACCATTCTTTTGGAGCGCAATCCGAGCTTCGTGGCTGAGGCTTCGATTTGCGAGGCAACTGAAGGGTCGAAGTCCACTGGCGACAGCCTCACTTTTTCCACACGGGCTACCGCGATCTTTTCTCTGGCAGCTTCGCGGGCAATGAAATCATCCAACTGTTGCTGCCCTGAACGTAGCAGGTCGTCATTGGGATTCCGAAGGTCTGTTATCATCCTGACTCGTTCAGGCACCACGTTGATCACGTTGGGATAAAACTCCAGTAGACCAACCGTTCCAAGTTGGCCGGGGTGATTGAGAGACAAGTCTCGCAAGAAGGTGATGATCCGCGCCGCCAGGAGACCCGGATCTTTCCGCCGGGCGATGGGTGTGGTTCCTGCATGCGCTGACTGGCCAGTCAAAATATACTCTGTCCAATAGATACCCTGTACCTTTTCCACGACTCCGATGGGGATCTGCTCGTGCTCGAGGATAGGCCCTTGTTCGATATGAAGTTCAACATAGTACTCGACGGGAACTGACCCTACGGGAAGATCACCGAGGTACCCGATTCGGGAGAGTTCTTCACGGACGGACGAACTTCCTTTGAGATCAATGGACTTCCAGACATCATTGCGCAAGCCCGGTTTGGAAAACACCAGGCTTCCCATCATGTCCGGTGAAAAACGATCCCCCTCTTCGTTGGTGAAGTTGATCAAGGCCATTGGTCTCTGCGTGATCACATTGTTCTCATTCAAGACACTGAAGACTTCCAGCGCCGCCAATACCCCATAGGTACCATCGTATCGTCCCCCGGTCGACACGGTGTCAAGGTGGGAACCCAGTGCAACCGCTTTGAGTCCGGAGGATCCCTTCCGCAACCCGAATTGATTTCCAACCTCATCGACGCGGACCTCCAACCCCTCCTCACGCATCCACCGGCCCAGCAGGTCACGGGCAGACTTGTCTTCTACACTTAGGGCAAGTCGCCGGTTGCCGCCGCCAGGGAGTGCGCCAATCCGGTTCATCTCCTCAATTCGCCCAAGGAGGCGTTCGCGGTTGATTTTCATTTTGACTGACTTTTCATAGTCTCATCTTCCCCCTTCAGGGGGCAGGGGGTGTGGAGATTCCAGCTATTGTCTCGCAACAAATCTTCCGGGAAAGTTGGTCATGGCCTTCTGATCCTTATAAACCAGTTTGCCATTCACCCAAACAGCCGTTACTCCAGAGGAAAGGGCCTTCATGTTTTCGATGGTGGCATTGTCCAACACGGTCGCTGGATCAAAAAGCACCAGGTCGGCAAAATTACCAGGCTCGATAATCCCACGCCCGGCAATCCCAAGGTGTTCGGCAGTCAAGCCCGTCATCTTGTGGATCGCTGTTTCCAAACTCATGAGCTTTTGTTCTCGCACATAACGACCCAACACCCGGGTGAAAGCACCATATCCACGGGGATGTCCATCTATTGCGCCATCAGAGCAAATGACGGTATGACTCCAATTCATGAATGCCCGGATGTCGGGTTCGCCCATAGAAGTTCCAACAATAGCGGCATCCTGTCCCGGCGCTGCTGACTCGCGAACAATCCTCAGCAAGGCTTGCGCGGGTGTCTCATGGTTTAATGCGCCAATGGCAGAAACTGTCTTGCCTTCATAGGTTTTGTTGGCTGTATACTCGGTCATCACTGAAGCTGCCGGATCTATGAGTTCACTTACGGCAAATTCTGCCGCCGCTAGACTGGTAAAGTTCTTGTCCGGAAAAAGCACGCGTGGCGTGGAATGCCACATTGGATAAGGATACACATCAGCCGTGATGTTCACGCCGGAGAGCCGTGCCTGATCCAGCTGTCGGATGATCGCAGGCGCTGTGCCCCACTTGCTGCGCATGGCGATCTTGAAGTGCGAAACTTGCACTGGGATCTTTGCTACGCGGCCGATGGTAACAATCTCATCCAACGCCGTTTCCAGGTTCTGGTCTTCGCTGCGCAAATGACTGATGTACCGTCCGCCCTTCGCAGCTGCAATTTTCGCGAGAGCAATCACTTCGTCGCGGCTCGCATAGAACCCTGCCTCGTACTCCAGTCCGGTAGAAAGTCCGAGCGAGCCCTTTTCCATTTCGCGGGCCAGCATCAGTGACATGCTGTCAATCTCAATTTCTGTTGCCGTGCGGCCAAGGTCCTTCATCGCCTTTCTTCGAAGCGACGCGTGCCCGGTGTATGTCGCCACATTTATACTGGTTGGCGCGCGCTGCATTCGTGCCTTGATGGTGTCGATCGGACTCGATCCGCCGTCCTGCCCAACAACGATGGTGGTAATGCCCTGGTTGGTGGCCGCCACAGCTGATGGATTCTCGGTAAGTCCCCAATCATGGTGGCTGTGACTGTCGATGAAGCCAGGGGCGAGCACCATTCCCTTACCGTCAGTGACACTTTCCCCGGGGAAGGCCTTCAGGTTGCCCTGATCACGAATTCGGTCGTTGAGAATTCTCACACTTTCGTTCACGGCCGGACTCCCAGTACCGTCGACCAGACTAACATTGGTAATCAGGTGCGTCACCGGAAGAGTCAAGGGTTTTCCTTCCCACGCAGCAACCATGGGAGTCCTCACCTGGAAATTTCCCGAGTTGTCCAATGCAATTAAAGTCTGATTCTTGTCGACGTACCGAACGATCACTGTTCGAAACCCAACCCAACCACCTGAGTGAGAGATCTTTCTTCCGGGTTCTTCAATAAACCAGCCGAAACCATACTGCGTTGATGAACCGTCGGCAAGTTTGCCAGGCGTAAAAGCCTCCGCAAGTGTTGATCGCTTCACCAGTTTCTCCGTGTAAAGTGCCTGGTCCCATTTCAAGAGGTCTTCCACCGAAGAGTAGACGTTACCGTCTCCAACGATTCCGTCAAACCGGATGAGATCATCAAGTACCCGCTTGCCACCATCGATCTTAAACCCAAATACCCTCGACGCGGGATAGCCCTTCATCTTGAGGTGGTAGATGTAGGTGTCGTTCATCCGAAGCGGCTTAGCAATGTTGATTTGTAAAAATTCATTCGCAGACTGGCCCGCAACCGTCTCTAGCAAGGAGCCAAGCGTTGTATAATTGGTATTGCAGTACTCCCATCGCGTGCCGGGCGTAAATACCAATGGCGGCTTTCGTTCCGCCAGGATGGCCAGCATGGATGCATTGGTCAGCGTGTCCAACAGGGTCATGCGTCCCATAGCGATGTCGAAGTACTCCGGGAGCCCGGAGGTCTGGTTGAGCAGGTGACGGATGGTAATGCTCGGGTAAGGAAAGGTGGGTAAGTATTTCTGAACCGGATCATCATAAGCCAGCTTGCCCCGCTCTTTGAGCATCATGATCATCATGGCGTAGAATTGCTTCGACACCGAGGCAAGGTTGAACGAGGAGGTTGTGGAAAGTTTCGCGCCGGAACGCGGGTCGCTGATCCCGAAAGCCTTTTTGTAAAGAACTTTGCCTTTCTCCGCAATGAGCACCGTGCCGTTGTACAATTCCCGCTCATGCAGATAAGTGAGGACCGAATCAATTCGGGCAAGGCGGGGGTTTTGGGCCAGCGCGGGCAAACTTGCGAGGAGGAATATTATCAGCAATCGTTTCATGAATCAAATTCTATTTGAATGATGGTCAATATACTCAAACAGTCGGTGATCGGTAATCGGTGATCGGTAATCAGTGATCAGTGGATTACCTCAGCTTCAAACTGAATCCACCGATTACCGATCACCGATCACCGATCACTTGCTCGCCAGTCTTCAGGCTGCGCGCTGGAGAGGAAATCGCTTGTGGACAAAATAGAGAAGAGCGCCGGCCACAAGCAAGTGCATTCCAAGCGACAGCAAACCTCCCCAGCCTGCCATATCGCGTGTGCCGCTCATGACGAACAATGACCCGTCCCTGGAGTTTATTGGGAGAAGCGTATTGACTACCCAGTTCCAACCAAGGTGAATTCCGATGGGAAGTATTGGCGAGTTCGTACGATGATAGGCCAGCGCAAAAACGTAGCCCATGAATCCCGTAACCACGAATACCACCACCATGGCAGGAGGGCTGCCGAGCACTCCAAAAGTGAACCAATGGTAGATTCCAAAGGAGGCCGCGCTTAAAAGCAGTGCCGGTCGCCACCGGATGTATTTTATCAGTAAGTACAAAGCGACACCCCGGAAGATGAACTCTTCTACTAGAACACTCGCCAAGTCCCAGCGCAGCATCCGCACAAGCCGCATAAACGAAGACTCCGGGTTTAGCTCAAAGGAAAGGCCTGATGAAGTGGCCAGGATGAAGTTGGTGCTCACCGCTGCGATCGCCGCGACTGCAATACCAATGGCAACTTCGCGCAGTCTTGTGCCAAGTGGCAGCACCCACTGTCGCAGGATGCTTCGTTTTCCAATCAGGTAAACGATCAGCCACGAAACAGGAAGGAGGACAAGGACAAACAGCATGCGGTTCTGTACTGAAACTTAGTGGGTTCCCGAATAACGTCCAACGTTATCAACCCATTTCCACCTCTTCGTTGTGTCGTGGTTTCCAGCGTTTGAAGCCGGCACCAAGACTACGACACCAAGACACTACGACACTAAGGCACATTTCTGCAACGGTTGCCGCGCCATTGCCGTTTGAGATCAAAAACACCCTTGCATGAGCAACGACCCCCGCTACCTTGCCCGGATGACCGGAATTTTCTGGGCGCTCACTATTATCGCTGGCTTCGTCACGCTGGCCGTTCGCGGCACCGCCGGCCTTTATGTAAATGCAATAGCCGCATTAACGTACCTCGGCGCATCCGTTTATGCGTCCGGTCTTATGAAGCCTGTCGATCGTAACCTGGCCATCCTGTCTGGAGTTCTTGGTGTAATCGGTTCGATAATTTCTCTTGATCAGGCATTTCTCCACCTCCTCCCCGTCCCAAGAAACACACCGTTTCTTTTCTTTGGATCGCAATTGCTCGTGCTGGGATACCTGATCGTCCGATCAGACTACATCCCAACTTGGGTGGGCGCGCTGTTGGCGATTGGTGGACTAGGTTGGCTCACCCTGGGGTTGAGCAGCCTGTTGGCACCTGAGTTTGCAAGAATGCTGATGCCATATATCCTCTTACCGGGTGTTGTGGGTGAGACTTCTCTCACGCTCAGGTTGCTTACCAGGGGCGTCAACATTGATAGCTGGAATAAGCGAGTATAAGGCTCTTAGGTTGGTGCCGATCAACGAGTTCCCACGGGAAGCTCTTAGCAGTTTTTAGTGGAGTCTGCTAATAGCCAAGAGCCAACCGCCAATGGCCTCGCGCGGGAACTCGTCGACCGATAGCTTAGGTTTAACAAAGAAAATGATCGCTTATGTTTGTAGTTGCCCTTCGCTACACAGCGCCCCTGGCCAAACTGGATGCCAGTATGACCGACCACGTCAAGTTCCTCCAGAAGCATTATAAGGAGAGCACGTTTATCGCCTCTGGCCGGCAGGTGCCACGAACCGGGGGAATCATCCTGGCCTGTGGTAAAAGTAAAGAGGCCATTGAGGCCCTAATGAAAACCGATCCATTTGTCCGTCAAGGACTTGCTGAGTTCACGGTTACGGAGTTTCTCACCTCGCAGATGCATCCTGCCTTCCGCGCCATGATGGAACTCTTGGGAGAAGGGAAAAAGGGAAGATGAATCCCGGCTACTACAATATAGAGTAACGACCGGAGGGTCACTTGCTTACCGAAGCAAAGTCGTTCAACTCCCCTCTCCTCTGGTGAGGGGCTGGGGGTGAGACCCGACCGTTTAAAATATTCCCCGGCAATCCGTTTCTCAATCTCAGGAAAAAAACTACTTTACTCACAAACAATAAAGGGGCAACCCTTTCTTGTTTCCGGAGGGAGTTCGTTTTCGCGTGAGCAGTTTTCTGTAGTCACTGAATGAACGAGTCAACGGAAAGCATAAGTCAATTCTGGCCGGTTGTGGTCTACGGAGCAATCGTGCTAAGCTTGGTGGGAGCCATGCTAGGGCTGTCCTATTTCCTGGGACAGCGTCACAAGGAACATGCGACTGAACAACCTTATGAAGGTGGAATCCTCAGCACGGGATCTGCCAGCCTGCGTTTCTCTTCTCAATTCTACCTCATCGCCATGCTCTTCGTCATTTTTGACGTGGAGACCATGTTCATCTTTTCGTGGGCCATCGCATTCGAAGAACTCGGCTGGTATGGCTACATCGGCGTCATGGTCTTCATCATTCTCCTCGTGGTCGTGCTCATCTATGAGTGGCGAATGGGCGCCCTCGACTTCGGCCCCGACGGCCAGAAAATCCTCAAGGCATCGAAAAAACCTCAACCTGAACCCGGCAAATCATGAAATGGTGGACAAACAAGCCGGGAGAAACCGCCCCTGACGCAGGAACGGGGTCATTCGAAGAGATGGTCAAGCAGAACATCATGCTGACCAGTGTCCAAAGTTTGCTCGCTTGGGGAAGGAGAAACTCCATGTGGCCCTTCCACTTTGGTTTGTCCTGCTGCTTTGTGGAAATGGCCACGAGCATGACTCCCAAGTACGACGTGGCCCGCTTCGGAGCGGAAGTGATCCGCGGCACACCGCGGCAAGCGGATGTCATGATCATTGCCGGAACAGTGTTTATCAAGATGGCACCAATCATCAAGCGCCTCCACGAACAGATGATGGAACCGAGATGGGTGATCTCGATGGGATCATGCGCCAATTCAGGAGGCATGTACGATATCTACAGTGTGGTGCAGGGTGTAGACAAGTTCCTCCCCGTGGATGTTTACGTTCCCGGGTGCCCGCCGCGCCCGGATGCCTTCATGGAGGGACTGGTCCTCTTGGCTCAGTCTGTTGGAAAAGAGAAGCGTCCGTTAACTTGGACAATTGGTGAACAGGGCGTAATACGTCCTAATAAGATTGCCGTAAAAGAGCGTCGAGCTGAGACACGGAGCGGCATGGTCAGCTTCCGGTCGCCGGACGAAATCTAAATTTTTTAAACTACTGAAAACGTGAACAAATGAGATAACCGCCAGGAAGCAGAAAACCAGTCGCCGTGGATACCAACAATAGTACGATCGTACAGTTGAGGTCGCGGTTCGGTGACGACATCGTCAGCGAACCGCACACGAAGGACAATATTGCGACGATATGGCTGCCCCTGGCGAAGTTGAAAGAGGTTTTCTACTTCGCGAAGAACGAGTTACCACAGCCCTTCCTTCTCTTTTACGATCTCACGGCAATCGACGAGAGAAGCCGTAAAAAAGACCCGGCCTATCCCTCCGCCGGGTTCACCCTAGTCTATCATCTCTTCTCCTTCGACCGCAACGAGTTTATTCGGTTCAAGATCTCCCTCTCGGGCGAGTTCCCGGTTGCTGTTTCCATCAGCAACCTGTGGGCCAACGCCAATTGGTATGAGCGCGAAGTGTACGACATGTTCGGTATCCGCTTCGAGGGTCATCCGAACCTCCGCCGGATACTCATGCCTCAAACATGGGAAGGCCATCCCTTGAGGAAGGAACATCCGGCCCGGGCTACGGAAATGGGTCCATTCCGGCTTTGGGATGAAAAAGTGGATAAGGAACAAGCTGCCCTGCAGTTCAAACCTGAAGAGTGGGGACTGAAGAGGCAAAGCGAGGACTCCGACTTCATGTTTCTCAATATCGGTCCGCAGCACCCGGGAACTCACGGCGTCCTCCGTATTATTCTTCAGCTCGACGGAGAAGATATCGTTGACGCAGTACCTGATATCGGTTTTCACCACCGCGGTGCGGAAAAAATGGCCGAACGGCAGTCGTGGCACACCTACATCCCCTACACCGACCGCATCGACTACCTCGGCGGAACGAACAACAACCTCGCTTATTTGCTCGCCGTGGAAAACCTGGCGGGCATCACTGTCCCCGATCGTGCACAGGTAATCCGCGTGATGATGTGCGAGTTCTTTCGCATCGCCAGTCACCTAGTATGGTTTGGCACCTTCTCACAAGACGTCGGCCAATTGTCGCCGGTATTCTACATGTTCACCGATCGCGAACGGGTCTTTGATGTGGTCGAGGCTGTATGCGGCGGCCGCATGCACCCTAACTGGTTCCGAATCGGTGGCGTAGCCCAGGACTTGCCAACAGGTTGGGAAACATTGGTAAAGAAATTCATCGACTATTTCCCAGCCAGGCTCAAGGAGTACGACGCCATGGTGATGCGAAATACTCTCTTCAAAGCGCGGACGGTGGGAATTGGAATTTTCACGAAAGCGGAAGCCATCGAATGGGGACAGACCGGGGCAGGTTTGCGCGCGTGTGGAATGGAGTGGGACTTTCGGAAAAAAAGACCTTACTCCGGCTACGAGCATTTTGACTTCGACATTCCAACGGCCCAGAATGGAGATTGCTTCGACCGTGCCGTCGTTCGCGTGGAAGAAATGCGGCAGAGTCTTCGCATCATCGAGCAGTGCATGAAGAATATGCCCGAAGGCCTTTACAAGGCAGACCACCCGTTGGCCACGCCGCCCATCAAGAAGCATACAATGAAGGACATCGAAACGCTCATTACGCACTTCCTGGGCGTAAGCTGGGGACCTGTGATCCCGCCCGGCGAATCGATGAGTTGCATCGAAGCGACTAAGGGTGCCAACAGCTACTACGCGGTGAGCGATGGGAACACCTCACCTTATCGAATGCGGATCAGAACGCCATCGTTTGCGCACATGCAGATGCTCCCATACATCAGCCGGGGATACACTGTGGCTGACATGCTCAGCATCCTCGGTGCAATGGACTATGTGTTGGCTGATATTGACCGGTAATTGAATGAACAACCAATGATTGAATTGTATTAAGAGATGCTGTCAACGGAAGAAAAAAAAGAAATCGACCATGCCATCGCCATGGTTCCAACGCGGAAGGCCGCGTGCATCGAGGCGTTGAAGATCGTTCAGCAGCATCGCCGCTGGATTTCCGACGACACGCTGCACGAAGTGGCAGACTATCTGCGCATGTCTCCTGAGGCTCTCGATTCAGTTTCAACTTTCTACAACCTCCTCTTCCGCAAGCCGGTAGGCAGACACATCATCCTTATTTGCGACAGCATCAGTTGCTGGGTAATGGGTTACGAGGGGCTTCGCGAACAACTGACACAGAAACTTGGAATTAAATTGGGCGAGACAACCGCCGACGGCCGCTTCACCATGCTCCCCAACTGTTGCCTGGGTTGCTGTGACCGCGCCCCGGCCTTGATGATCGACAACGAATTGTACCGCGATGCTACTGTGGACCAACTGGACGGCATACTCAGCAAGTACCCATGAACGAAAGGCCATTAACTGAGCATTTCCGACCCGATGGTCAGCCCCTTTCGCTGAAAGAGTACGAAAAGGCGGGCGGTTACACGGCCCTTGCGAAGGTGTTGAAAGGCATGACGCCGCAAGCGGTGACTCAATTGGTCAAGGACTCCAAGCTGCGGGGGCGCGGAGGTGCAGGCTTTTCTACAGGACTGAAGTGGAGTTTCGTTCCGATGGACGGTTCGCATCCCAAATACCTCATCGCCAATGCCGACGAGATGGAACCCGGGACCTTCAAGGACAGGATACTGTTGGAGAGCACGCCGCATCAGCTAATCGAAGGAATGATCATCTCGGCATTTGCCATTCAAGCGGATGAATCCGTAGTGTTTCTAAGATGGGCGTATAAGACCGCGGCGGCAGCGATCACCAAAGCTATGGCCGAAGCGTACCAGGCGGGCTATCTAGGAAAAAACATCCTGGGTTCAGGATTCAACCTGGAGATGCATCTTCACACCGGCGTGGGCCGGTACATGTGCGGCGAAGAAACAGCCCTGTTGAACTCACTGGAAGGCAAGCGCGCCACTCCGCGTGCCAAGCCTCCCTTCCCACAGGTCAGCGGCTTGTTCGGTCGTCCGACCATTGTCAACAACGTGGAGACCCTTTGCAATATTCCTCATATCGTGAACAAGGGTGCTGCCTGGTTTGAGAAACTAAGCAAGACGGGCGATGCAGGCTCAAAACTGTACGGGGTAAGCGGGAAAGTGAAGAAGCCTGGTGCGTGGGAACTCCCAATGGGCACCACCATGCGTGAGTTGATCGAAGTGCACGCCGGCGGGATGCAGGATGGTTTAAAATTTCGCGGCGCACTGCCGGGTGGCGCCTCCACTGATTTCCTCGTGAGCGAACACCTCGACATCCCACTCGACTACACCGCAGTTGCCGCCGCCGGAAGCCGGCTTGGCACAGGTACGCTGGTGATTCTCGACGACAAGACTTGCCCTGTCGGGTTTGTGGAAAACCTGGAGCATTTCTTCGCGCAGGAATCATGCGGTTTCTGCACGCCTTGTCGTGAAGGACTCCCGTGGGTGGAGAAAATCCTCAACTCGATTGAATCCGGAGGAGGGAAACCGGAAGACATGGGCCTGTTGGAATATCACACGAAATACCTTGGCCCCGGAAACACTTTCTGTGCCTTCGCTCCCGGAGCCATGGAACCCTTACAGAGTGCGATGAAATACTTCCGTGAAGATTTTGAACGTCACATCCAAGAACACCGCTGCCCCTATTAACCTATGGCAAAGATCTTCATAGAGAATAAAGAGCACCAGGTTAAGCCAGGGAAAAACCTGCTGGAAACTTGCCTCACACTTGGTTTCGACTTGCCTTATTTCTGCTGGCATCCCGCGTTAGGATCGGTCGGCGCTTGCCGCCAGTGCGCCATCAAGGTGTTCAAAGATGAGAATGACAAGAAAGGCCGGTTGATCATGTCATGCATGGAACCGGTTGCAGAAAATCAAAGAATCTCTATCGTGGATCCGGAAGCCGTTGCTTTCCGGTCTGGTGTAATCGAATGGCTCATGACCAACCACCCGCACGATTGCGCAGTGTGTGATGAGGGCGGCTCCTGCCACTTACAAGATATGACCGTGATGTCGGGTCATAACTATCGTCGCTTTGCCTTCAAGAAGAGAACACATACCAACCAGGACTTGGGTCCATTCCTGAACCATGAAATGAACCGGTGCATCCAATGCTATCGGTGCACTCGCTTCTACAAAGACTACGCCGGCGGCGAAGACCTTGATGTGTTTGCTTCAAAGAGCCACGTGTATTTCGGCCGGCACGAGCCGGGCACATTGGAAAGTGAATTCAGTGGCAACTTGTCGGAGGTATGCCCTACGGGAGTATTTACAGACAAGACCCTCAAGCAGCACTACACACGGAAATGGGATCTCACGATGGCACCTTCGGTCTGCCAGCATTGCAGCCTGGGCTGCAACATCATCGCTGGGGAACGTTATGGTGGACTTCGGATGGTTGCCAACCGGTATCACGGAGAAATCAACGGCTACTTCCTGTGCGACCGCGGGAGGTTTGGTTATGAGTTTGTGAACGCCGCCGACCGTCCGAAGGAACCGACTCACCAGGGCAAAGCCGTGACACCGGAGGATGCAACAACTCAAATCGCCGCCTCT
>CAZJWV010000047.1:0-18342 GCA_964549855.1 uncultured Ohtaekwangia sp.
ATCTTCTGCGCCGGCAGGTTGAGCACCGTGGTCGACACATGGTTTACCCCCGACTCAAACTTCGCGTAGTTGATCTCGCCGGCCACAGCATCCTTGCCCAGGAGGCTTGAAAATTTCTTCCCTAGATAAAGATTGGTAGCCTTGTCCACCCGGATGGTGAGTTGGTCGCCTTTCACATAGATGTCAGTGCCAGTGGCCTCGACCACGCCGTTGCTTTCGGTGACCGTGGCCTTGCTGAAGAAATCCATCAGCTGGCCCTTTGTCATGAAAGTATAAGCGATGGAAAGTTCCAACGCCTTCTGCACGTATTCTGCCTTATCCTGGATGGCACTCTTTTGTGCCCTGCCACGAAGTCCGCGCTTTTGTTCTACGGAGCTTTCTGCATCCACCATCTTTGCCTGCATTTTGCCCTGGGCGTCGAAACTGAATTCGGTAAGCGTCGTCAGCTTCACCTGTCCACCCACGGAGACGTCCGACTTGCGCTTCCAGACGTAGGCTTTCAGTTGCTGCAAATTGGCCTCGTCGGCATTGCTGATGGCCAGGGCGAGTTTTTCATTGCTCGATTGAGCGAACGCGGATGGGCCCACGATTGTGAGCACCATCAGGAGAGAAACCACTGCTTTCATTACTTTGAGTTTATCGTTTTGTCCACTCACAACTATCCACGGGAAATATTGAATACTGAATTTTGAATATAGAAGTTTGATCTATTTGACAATTAGTATTTGGTAAATACTTAAACATTCAAGATTCAGTATTCAGTATTCAATATTTATCCCCCCTCGAAGCGCCGCAAAGAGTATTTAATAGGATCTGAATTTATCGCTTCTGTTCAACAACCACCTTAATGATCTTCCCGGTAAACCGGTTGTTTCGTTCTTTGTAGTCGTTTGACACATTGGTTTCCCCATCCACGCCCACATCGACGCCTTCATCGGCAGAGTAGGCAAACGGTTGCGTCTTGGGAATACGGCCTTCTGCAACTTTTACTCCGTCGATTGAAAGGGCACACTTGCCCCCCGCCCCTGGTTTCACCTCGTCAACGATAAAATCGTAGGTAATCGTGTGCCTGCCCGGCTTGAGAGCCGAAGGTGCGGCTATGTTCGTGCGCTCCAGTCCGAAGAAGTTATACTCGTGGTGGAACACGCCGTTGCGCGCATAAAGGGTCCAACCTCCAAAGCGACCTGCCTGGGCGATGACGACTCCATTCGCACCTGCAGGCACTTCTACATCGGCTGTGATCGAGTAACTCATCATCTTAATGTTGATGAAGGCGCTCTCGGTTACGCCGGTCATTCCATCGTACAGGGTGAGGCTGGTACGTTTACCCATCAGGTCGGGTCGGCCGGCAATTTCCGCATTGAAGCGTTCGGAACGGCGGTCATCGATTGGGAACACGTGGTTTGCTGCTGCCACTTCGTTGAACTTCCTCTTCATCTCGGCGAGCTTTTCCGGGTTCGAGGCCGCGAGGTTGTTAGCCTCGGTGAAGTCCTCCTGCACGTTGTACAACTCCCAAACATCTCCGGAGAGCGGAGGAGCCTTCGAAAGCATCCATGGAATGGAATGGCGCGTGGCGGCCACCCAGCCTTCGTGGTAGATGCCGCGATTGCCAAACATTTCAAAATACTGCGTAGTGTGAGTTTCGGGCGCCGCCGCATTGTCGAACGAGTAAACGAGCGAGGTGCCGTTGAACGGTAGTTGTTCCGTCCCGTTCACGCTTTTTGGAAAGGGTAACCCGGCTGCCTCGAGCACGGTGGGCGCAATGTCAGTAACGTGAGAAAATTGTGAACGCATCTCGCCCCGGGACTTGATTCCATTCGGCCAATTGACCACCATCCCATTGCGCGTTCCGCCGAAGTGAGAGGCAACTTGCTTGGCCCACTGGAAGGGCGTGTTCATCGCATGGGCCCAACCCACCGCATAGTGAGGGAATGTGGTAGGGCCTCCCCAATCCTCGTAGTGAGGCATCATCTCCGATGCCTTCCCGATGATGCCGTTGAGTGCCATCATCTCGTTGTAGCTTCCTTCAGGCCCGCCTTCGGCGCTGGCTCCGTTGTCGCCAATGATGTAGAAAAAGAGGGTGTTGTCCATTTCTCCCATTTCTTCAAGTGCATCCATAAGTCGCCCCACTTCGTGATCGGTGTGTTCGGCAAAGCCGGCATAAACTTCCATCTGCCGGGCAAAAAGTTTCTTCTGATCAGCAGAGAGGTTGTCCCAAGCTTCGATTTCTGCAGGTCGAGGCGTGAGTTGCGCGTCTGCGGGAATCACGCCCAGTGCCTTTTGGCGGTTGAATGTCTCCTCGCGTAGTTTGTCCCAGCCCTGGTCGAACTTGCCCTTGTATTTCTCAATGTATTCTTTCGGCGCATGATGTGGCGCGTGCGTTGCGCCGGTGGCGAAGTATACATAGAATGGTTTATCCGGCGTGAGCGACTGCTGCGCCTGCATCCAGTTCAATGCATGGTTGGTCATGTCGGTTGTAAAATGATAGTCTTCACTTTCCTCGATCTCCACACGGGTGACACCGTCGAATACGGCCGGTGCCCACTGGTTGGTCTCTCCGCCGATGAATCCATAAAACTTGTCGAAGCCCGACCCCGTGGGCCAGCGGTCGTAGGGCCCTGACGTGGAGACTTCCCAGGGTGGTGTCTCGTGGTACTTGCCAAAGGCCGCCGTGCTGTACCCGTTGAGGCGGAGCATTTCTGCCAGGGGCGCAACGCTCTTGGGTCGGATGCCGCTGTTGCCAGGGAAACCCGTGGCCAACTCCATAATGGCCCCCGCATTATTCACATGGTGATTGCGACCCGTCAGCAAGGCCACCCGAGTAGGTGAACAAAGCGCCGTGGTGTGAAAACGATTGTACTTCACTCCCGTTTGTGCCAGTCGCTGGACATTGGGCATGTTGCAGGGCCCGCCAAACGTAGTTGAGGCGCCGAAGCCCATGTCGTCGATGAGTACAACGACAACGTTTGGCGCCTTGTCGGGGGCTTTCACTTCAAACCGTGCCGGCGCCTTGGCATTGCGCGCGTCGAGTGTCGTATCGTTCGGGTAGACAGGCTCACGCAGGGGCAAGCTTGTCCGATCCAGGCCGTCGGCAGCGACCGGGCCAGACGAAGGGACAGGCGCCTGGCAAGCCGACCAAATGAACAGAATGCCGGCGAGGGTGAAGAAACGTTTCATGGTGAAAATGATTTTGAGTTGAATAAGCTTAATCGACAAGCCAGCGGATTGCCCTTGAGATGAGAAATTGATAAGCTACCACGAGCAATACTAACTGTAGGATGATTTTGACTATCAGGCCACCTTTTCCACGAGCTTCGTAGAACTGGTACCTGACGATGAAAAGGTAAGCAATTATTAGGGCCTTGAACAGGGTCCGCAGGTCCAACAAAGGATCTCTGCCATCCCAGAACTTTTCCTGGAGCAAAAGAAGGGGGATCATGGCCAGGGTGAAGACAATCACCTGCGATGCCTGATAGGTATTGGACACCACCAACTCGGGCATGAGGTAGCCGTACTTGCGGTAAAGGATGTAGTCGCTAAACGTCAACAAGAAAACAAACAGCAACCCGACCATGGCAAAGTATTTGTGCGCCATCGTCGCGCTGAAGGTTTCCACGTGCTCGAGGGAGATTTCCCTCACTGGCAAGGCAAGGTGGAAGTAGAAGAAAAGCAGGGAGCATAGTCCGCTGACAATCAATAAAAAAAGGAATGGGTTGAAATGGTTGACCCGCTTCCCTGCGAGGTACTCGCGCAGCATCCTACCCGGCCGCAAGAGTAACTCCTTGATGGTGTATATAAGTCCGCGATCGGCGTGAATGAGGGCATGTTGCAAATGATGAAGAACTTCATGCCACGTGATCCGCTGCGTGTGTGCAGGCTGGCGGCACTGCGGGCAAAATTTGCCCTGGAATTCGTGACCGCAGTTCTTGCAAGTGATCATGCGGAAAAGTAGCAAAGAAGAGGCATACCACAATGCTGGATGCTGGGCGCTGGATGTCATTGCGAGCGAAGCGAAGCAATGGGATTTGGTCCCACCCTCGTGCCGGGATAGTACGCTAAACTTTCACCTGCATAAAATAAAGAAAGGCCCCGAAGGACCTTTCTCAGTAAACTCAAACGTTAGATACTATCCAGGTGCCTGAGGCACTCGAAGGCACCGGCTAAAGTGTCCTTGTGCCAGTCCACGTGCCGTTCACATCGACAGATTCAGCCCAGGTACCGCTCACGCTATTGCCGTTGATGGTGCCTACAGCTACGGTGTTGGTTCCATAAATCGATACGGAAATTGAATTACCAGCCTTCTCACCTGTGAAAGTTGCCGTATCACCACCAGAGTCACGGCTAACTCCAAAAACCGCCTGGCCCTGAACAATGAAATTGAAGGTACCCGTGCTCGGACCGGCATAAGTTCCCTCGTAAGCCATAACCATCGCGTCCGATTTCTCCTTCAGGAGGGCGACAGCAATATTAGGATGGCCAGCAATGGAGAATGAAATGCCGCCACCGACTCCATCTGCACCAAGGGACAGCATTATTGACCAATCGCCGGAAGAGAACTCAGCGTCCAGGATCTCTTCACCGGATTCCCAGTCAGCCAGGTCATCGGTAGTAAGAGTCCTTGTTACACCGTCAATTTTGATGATGACTTCCTTCTTGCCTCCCTGGAGAACGATCTTGATCGTTCCTGAAGAGCCAATAATTGCGCCCTTGTAAACACCGCCACTCTTGTTGTCATCGGCGGCAGTGGCTTCGGGGGCGGAAGCAAGGGCAGGAGCTGCCGGTTCGTCCTTCTTGCACGACATTGGCCCCAGAAGCAAGAGGCCAGCCAGCAGTGAATACAGTATTTTCTTCATGATGAAAATGGATTTGATGTTGGTTGAGAATTCTAAGGTAAATACTTTTTTCGATGCCAAAGTGACCCCATCACTTTTTTGTGGGTCGCGCCGGGACGCCCCGGAGAAGTGAATTTGGCTAAATCCCTCATCTTTATAAAATGAAGTTCGGGTCGTTGTTGGCTTTGATGACCCTGGTGCTGGCTGCTCCCGATAGCAATCGGGACCAGGACAGGGCCGCTATCACCCTGAGCGCAGTCGAACGGCCCGGCTATGCCGACTTTCGTTCTTCGTGGTAGCCGCCTGGCTGAACAGCAGGATACTCAAGGCGAACAACGCCAGCGCGAATGTCCATGGATAAGTAGTTACGAGGTCGCCCAGCGTAGATTGGATCAAGGCATAGTTGTGATCCATGAACGTGGCACTCATCCACACGACACCGAATACGGCGATCGTCGCTTGTCCCGCCGACATGAAAAGACTTGCCTTGGTCACTTGCGCCGCCGAGGTTTTGCAAAACAGGATGATGAGGCCGGCGGCAGCCAACATAATCATCATGATCATCGACGGCATCTGCACCTGGCCTGAAGCGTTCACGGCAAACGAGGGTTGAAAGCCCTCCCCGGCGTTGAAATGCGGAAGCAGGGAAGGAAACGAACCGAGCACCACGACGCCAAGAACAGAAAGTCCGAATAGGACTACCGAAAGAATGGCTCCCGGCTTCAGCGCGAGTTCACCGGTGTCACCGGAGCCTTCGAGGTTCTTCGCAAAGGCGGGGTCCTTCATTCGTTCCAAAAATTCCTCATCCTGGTCAAGCTCCTTTCCGCGTTTCAAAACGAAAAGCACCCCGACGAATACGCCGATCAGGGTAGCTGGAATGCAGACCATGAGGATATCCGCAAGTTTCACCCCTGCGGGACCAAGCACGGTGAGCAGCGCGGCGGATGCGGCGGAGACCGGGCTTGCCGTGATCCCCATGTGCGACGCGGTCACACTCATGCTCATCGCCCGTTCCGGTCGTATCTTTTTCTTGATCGCCACTTCGGCGATGATGGGCATGATGGAATAGGAAATGTGTGCTGTGCCGGCGAAGAGCGTAAAGAAGTACGTGACTACGGGTCCGAGCAAAGTGATTTGCCCGGGGCGGCTGCGCAGGAGTTTACCGGCCACATTCACCAAATAATCCATCCCGCCTGCTGCCTGGAGGGCCGCCGCTGCTGTCACTACACTGAGAATGATGAGCATCACCTCCAGCGGGGGATCGGAAGGCTTCATGCCGAAGGCAAACAGGAGAATAAGGAGTCCGATCATGCCCATCACACCCAACCCGATGCCTGACATGCGGGCACCGATGAAGATGCAGGCAAGGAGAACGGCGAGTTGGAGAAAGATCATTATAAGGGCATTGTATCTAAAAATAGCTTTTTTTAGTCGGTTAGAACAGGCGGGAGCGGTAAGCAGTAGGTGGTAAGTAGTAAGTGGTAAATGGACACGGAGAATGACTGGCGCCCATTAACCCATAAACAATCTCAAAAAAAATTCCATGCGATGTCCGATTCTGGCTGGCCCGCCCGTCATAGGGGAAACAAACTCAACAAAACCCTCTTTCTATGGAAAAGTTCATGTTCATTTTCATTGGCGGTGATCCCAGCCATTTGTCTGCGGAAGCACAGCAAGCCCACATGGGTAAGTGGTTCACATGGGTAGAAAAGCTCACCAAGGCTAGTCGCTATGCATCTGGCGAAGCGCTGCAGCCAGGGGGCAAAACCATCACGGGTCCCCGCAAAGTGGTGACCGATGGTCCCTTTGCCGAAAGTAAAGAACTGGTGGGCGGCTACTTCGTAGTGTTGGCGAAGGATATCAACGAGGCCACCGAAATGGCGAAAGAATGCCCCGATTACGACCTGGGCGGAATCGTCGAAGTGCGCCCTGTGGTGAAGTTCGACAACATGTAATCATGAGAAAGCTCACTTGGACTTTGCTTCTCGTGTCTGTGGCCTGCTCTGCACCGGACAACGGGAACATCGCGGTGGCCCGGAAGATGTTCGACGCGTTCAACCGGCACGATTGGGCAGAGATGGCCTCCTATTACGATGAAAATGCACAGTTCCTTGACCCCTCATTCGGAAAGGACTATGTGACAAAGACGCGGAGTGAAACCATCGTGAAATACCAGGGCTTCGAGCAGGTTTTCCCCAACATCCATGACGAGATCACAGGGATATACCCCTCCGGTGACAAAGTGATTGTCGAGTTCGTCTCCACGGGCACGTCGGGGGACAGTCTCTCGCTCAGGCTCCCGATCGTTGCGGTACTTACGTTCCGTGAGGGAAGGATTGCGAAAGACGCCACCTACTACGATACCCGGTAATCCCTACTTTTATGAATGGCTGAGGCGGACGTCCATCAACTGGTTGGCCATCTTTTCCGGCAGGAGTCGGGGAAGATGGCCGCTGTGTTGACGCGCCTGCTGGGCATCCAGTCCATGGATGTGGCAGGCGACATTGTTCAAGATACGCTGGTGAAAGCCCTGTCGGCGTGGAAAGCCGATGGCGTCCCGGAGAACCCTTCTGCGTGGCTGTACACAGTGGCGAAGCGAAAGGCAGTAGACCATCTACGACAGGTGCAGGCCCGGGAGAACCACCATGCAGAAATCAACCGGCTGCTGAAATCCGAGTGGACGCTGACTCCGACGGTGAATCAGTTTTTCAAAGAACCTGAGATCGAAGACAGCCAGCTGCGGATGATCTTCGCTTGTTGCCATCCGGCCGTTCCCTACGAATCACAATTGGCACTTACGCTGAAGACCTTGTGCGGGCTGAGCGCAGCTGAGATCGCTCCTCACTTTCTTACGACGGAAGAAACCATCACCAAACGAATCTACCGCGCGCGTGAGAAATTGCGTGAGGAAAAAATAACCCTCGACGTGCCGGCCCCCGCGCATCTCCCCGGCCGACTGGAGGCGGTACTTCACACACTCTACCTCCTGTTCAGCGAAGGCTACAATTCCTCGCACCCCGAGCAACTTATCCGCGCCGACTTGTGTGAAGATGCCATGGCTTTGTGTCACCTCCTCACGCGCCACCCGGTTACCAACACTCCCTCTGCGCGTGCGTTGATGGCGTTGATGTGTTTTCAAGTATCGCGTCACGAGGCCAGGCTGGATGCCGAAGGGAGCATCATCCTCCTCAGCGACCAGGACCGGACGAAATGGAGCCAACCGCTGATTGACAAAGGGAAATACTACCTCGAAAGTGCAGAGACCGACGAGGTAGCCGCCTATCACCTCGAAGCTGCCATCGCCGGCTGTCACGCCAACGCCCTCACTTTCGCCGACACAGATTGGGGCACCATCGAAAAGATTTATGCGCTGCTGGAAAAACTAAAACCAGGGCCAATCGTGCAGCTGAACCACGCCATCGCCATTCGCTATGCCGAGTCTGCCGCAGCGGGACTGGAAGCACTCAACAAGATTTCCGGGCTTTTCAATCACCACCTGTACTTCGCTACGAAAGGCGACTTCTTTGCCGATGTTGGAAGTATTGAGGAGGCGCGTGCTTGTTACGAAAAAGCCGCGTCCCTCACCCAGGCCGCCGCCGTGAAAAAGTTGCTACGAAAGAAACTGGATGCTCTGAAAATTTGAATGCGGTGTCAGGAAGGGCTCTCGGTCCTAAGAACATTCGAGTTAGAGCCAAGTGTGGGTATTTTTCCCGCAGATCTCGCAGATTGAATGCACGCAGATCATCGCAGATCAGATGCTAAATCTGCGGGAAAAAGGTCCGCACGTCAAATCATAGCAATGAGTCTTTTGAAAATCCCACGCTTTCCAAGTTTCTGTGCAACGTTGTCCAGGGCGGTGCGGAGGTAAACCATCGAGGCTGAGTTCTTCACGATGTAGGCTTCTGCGCCGAGGGCGAGCACTTGCTTCTTCAGCTTCTCGTCATCCAGGCTAGTGTGATAGATGATAGGGACCTGCTTGTGCTTCTTGCGCAATTCGGTTAGGTAATCCAGGCCGGTTTTGGTTTGGCCTTCGAAAAAGTGGTCCAGAACGATGGCGTAGGGTTTTTCGCCAATGTGCAACATCATCTCATCTGGCGATGTGAATGTGCGAACCTGGTAGGCACCGAGGATCTCCTCGAAGTGCACCCGGAGGACTTTCTGTTCATGGGGGTTGTCTTCTACGACGAAGACGATTTTCTTTTCCGTGCTCATATCCGCGTAACGTTTTGGGTGTAACGAAACTTACAGCACGCGTTTTCCTGACCACGTCCCCGAGGTGGAAGTGTCTGTTTGCCAGGTTCCGTTGACCGAGTCTCCGGAAATCTTGCCCGTACCCGTAATTGGGGCTTGGAGCTCAAGGTCGTTTCCGTAGACAAGCCCGTAGAACGTCGAGCTGCCAGAGCCGGAGGTTGTCCGGCTCACCCCGCTTAATACGGGACCTTGCAGTACAAAGTTCCACGTTCCGGACTCCGAGCCGGAATAAATTCCTTCGTAAGCCCTAATCACAGATGTTGACAGTTCCTTCAAGATCACTGCCTGGGCGCCGGGATGCCCGGCGAGATCAAGGGCAATGCTCGGCACGATGCCAGTGCCACCGACCGAAAAAGTGGCTGACCAGTCATCTGCGGCGAATACCACGTTCTTGATTGGCTCCCCGGAAGTCCAAGTGTCCAAAGCTGTGGTCGTGAGGGTACGCTTCTCGCCATCGAGGGTTAGAACAATTTGCTTAAGCCCATTTTGGAGCACCACGCTAAAAAAGCCGGAGGAACCAACGATTACACCTTTATATATGCCACCGCTTTTCGTGTCCTCTGAAGCTTTCGCATCGGGTGAGTTCTTAAAGGCCGAAGTCGGCGCAGGGTCGCTCCCACAGGACGCGCCAACCAGGGCAACGGCCACCAATACTGCAGTACGTATTTTCATTGCCACAAAGGTCGCAAAAGAAAAGGAATGACGTAGCGGTAGTAGATTTACCACCGGTCGTCAAAAGATTAATGCTTCCGCGCAACCCGGTACCCCGTTTGCACATCTTCAATGCCATGATGCGATTGCTTCTGACTGCCGCCCTGCTCCTGGCCCCGCTCCTCCTCAGGGGGCAAAGCGTGCTCCAGGGCATAGTGCGCGACACCGAAAGCCATGAAGCCCTGGTTGGAGTCCACGTTATCGGCTTTTTCCGGGGCCAGGTCGGCACGGCCACCAACGTCGAAGGCGCTTTCACCCTCCATGCCAGTGATAAGCTGGATTCCGTTCGGTTCTCCTGCATTGGCTATCACTCCCTTACACTGCCGGCATCCCGGCTGCATTCACCCCTCGAGGTCGCACTGGCGCCCTCCGTTACAGCGCTTCAGCGAATCGTGGTTCGGCCTCCGTCGCCAACACAACTCCTTCGCGACGCCGTGCGTGCCATCCCAAGGAACTGCGCCCTCCCGCCCTTCCAGGTGCGAGGGTTCTATCGCGAAACGATCCGCAGCGACAGTGCCTACTACTCGGTGGCAGAGGCAATCTTTGAATCGCAGATCATAAGTGCACAGGAGGATGAACGCGCCTTGCTCAAACTTATCCAGGGACGTCGGAGCGAGACCGTCAAGAGCACGCGCATCTTCGAGGACTACCATCCGGGCGGCGGCCCCAATTATTTAATGAGCCATGTCCTTGAAAACAGCACGCCGGAATTTCTCCAGGAGCAAAGCTTTCCGGACTATGACTACCGGATCGATTCCATCACAACCTACGACGGAGAGGATGTGTACCAGATTCACTTCGACCAGCGCGACAATATCAAAAAGAATCTCTACACCGGCACGATCTACCTCATCGCCTCCTCCCTGGCATTTTTGGAAATTGAGTACGCGTTGAGCGAAAAAGGAACTGAATACCGGAAGCACCTGACGGGTACCGACAAAGTGATGGCCGACTTGCTCGGTATCGACTACCGTGTTTTGCGCAAGGCGACACGATACAGCTATAGCAAGATGAACAACCTATGGCAGTTGCACCATGCCCAGCTCACCATGGACATCGACTTCAAGCAAGGGCGCAAGCACATCGATGAGCGCTTCACCCTGCACGCTGAGATGTTGTCCCTTCTTCAACAACCAGGGCCGCTTGTGCCTTTTGGAAAGAATGACGTCTGGCGTAACAACCAGTTGGTAAAAAATCTTCCGGGTGAATTTGATGAACAGTTTTGGGGCACCGAGAACATTATTCGTCCTGAGAAGTCGCTGACGGAGGCCGTGGCAACCATGGACGTATTGAAAGCGAAGACACTTCCTACGGGTGCGCCTGAAGGGTTCAGTCTCCTCAACTCACAAGAAGCGAAGGTATACGAGCGAGGCGGCTCCATAATTTTGAAACCCTACGTTGAATCGCGCTGGAAAGACGAGGAGCGCGGACCTTTTTTGTGGAAACCAGTCAACGGGGACGTCGACCTGGTGGCGCGGATCTCGGTGACCCAAGCACTTGACACGACGGCCACGCCTGACGCCGGGTTCCAAATCGGTGGCATCATGCTTCGGGCGGATGGCGATCTTGAAAATCACCTGTTCTTCGCCCTGGGGTGCATGGGCAATCCAAACCTGAAAGTGGTCTGTCAGAACACCATCAACGGGAACTCCGCGACCTATGTGACAAAGACAGATCGACATCAAATGACCATGAGGATTCGACGCAAAGGGGCTCTTTTCTCCCTCTATATTAAGGAGTCTGAAAACGGGGATTGGAAGCTTATCCGAGAGGTAACTCGAAAAGACTTGCCGACGAATTTACAGGCGGGTATTGCCGGCTATGCCTACATCCCGGGAAACGCGCCTAATCGACATCCAAATCTGTTGATCCATTCTCACGGATTTCTGATAACTCGCCTCGACCCATGAGAACCTTGTTAATCATTGCCGCTCTTTTATCTATGGTTCCCGCAGATGCCTGCACAGTTTTTGTAATCACAAAGGGCAACCGGGTGATCGTTGGCAACCACGAGGACTGGCCTGCGCGCGATGCCCGTGTTCGTTTCCTTCCGGCGGCGGGCGACAAACTCGGCGCCATTGTCTTCGACTTCGAAAGTGAAGGGCTCATCCAGGGAGGAGTGAACTCTGCCGGACTCTTCTTCGATGGCACCGCTACGCCATTTGTACCTCTTGAATTTGCCGGCAAAGCCAAATACGAAGGCAAAGACTTTTGGCTAGACCTGCTGCAGCGCTGCAAGAATATCCAGGAGGCATTGGATTGGATCGGAAAGTACCAGGTCCCTGAACTGGAGAAGGTTCATATTCTGCTTGCCGACCGCAGCGGGCAGTCTGTGATCGTCGGCGCCTACGACGGTAAATTGACGTACACCTGGAAGACCCAACCTTTCCAGGTACTCACCAACTTCAATATTGTGGACCCGGAATACGGAGGTGAACAACCTTGCCCAAGGTTTGCCGCAGCAACGCGAATCCTTGCACCGGCCGATACCGACCCTATGATTGCGGCAAAGACTGCCCTTGAACAAACTACCCAGGGCAAGTTGAGTGTGTATAGTACGTTATTTGACCTGACCAACATGACTGTGGAAGTGTTTTACGAGGCTGATTTTTCAAACTCGGTGACTTACGACATTAACAAGGAACTAAATAAGGGCGAGCACAGCGTGGTGTTGAGTAAGGCGATAAAGTGAATCGGTGTGATCGGTAGATCGGGATAAGTGGTGCGCATCCACATTCGCCGTGGGCCCCTTGCCCCTAAAGGGGAATGAAGTAGCCTTTCAGGAATTCTTGGTTCCCCCTAGATCGGGGCTTGTTGCGCGAGAGTACCAAACCAAGTCACTGATTCCACCGACCCACCGATCAACTGATCCACCTATTCCACAGGCTCCTTTCACATCTCCTCACGCGTGCCTATCTTCGGAAGAATCTCATCCCATGCAGGCCCTCGTTTGTCTCACCCACGGTCTCCCGGACACGCTCAAGTTCATGACTGTGCCCGACCCGGTGCCGGGTCCCGGTGACGTACTCATCCGCGTGAAAGCTTGTGGCGTCAACTTCCCCGACGTTCTCATTATCCAGGATAAATATCAATTCAAACCTCCACTCCCTTTCTCCCCCGGAGGCGAGGTGTCGGGTGAAGTCATCAGTGCAGGTGAAAACGTAAAGCATGTAAAGGCCGGCGACCGGGTGATCGCGCTGTGTGGTTGGGGTGGCTTTGCCGAACAAGTAGTTGTGCAGGGGGCCCGTGTGTTTCCCATGCCCCCGGAAATGGATTTTGTCACCGGGGCGAGCACTTTGTACACTTACGGCACTTCCTACCACGCGTTAAAAGACCGTGCGCAGTTGAAAAAGGGTGAAACCGTTCTCGTCCTGGGTGCCGGTGGTGGCGTGGGGCTTGCGGCGGTAGAATTGGCTGAACTGATGGGCGCCCGCGTGATCGCTGCGGCGTCGAGCGACGAAAAACTTGCCCTGTGCGCACAGAAGGGTGCGGAAGACCTGATTAATTACTCCAAGGAAGACCTTCGGGGCCGAATCAAGGAGATTACTTCTGACAAAGGCGTGGACGTGGTTTACGACCCAGTGGGTGGTCCATTGGCGACCGAAGCACTTCGCTCCATGGCCTGGCGTGGACGGTACTTAGTCGTAGGCTTTGCTTCCGGCACAATACCACAATTCCCTGCCAACCTCGCTTTGCTCAAGGGGTGCGCCATTGTCGGCGTCTTCTGGGGAAGCTTCGCTGAACGGGAGCCCCAACTCAGCCTGCAGAACTTCGGTGATTTGCTGGGATTCATTCGCGGTGGCCTGATCCGGCAGCAGCTCTATAAAATATATTCTTTGGAGGAGGCGGCGACTTCGCTTTCCGACTTGTTGAATCGGAAGGTGATTGGCAAGGCCGTGGTGAAAATTGGTGAATGGGAAGACAAGCCCGTGGTGGAGGCAGAAGTCGCGAAGGATCCGGAGGCTTCTGCCCCACCGACGAAGACCGAGCCGTTAGTCGTTCATCTCTCCGCCCTAAAGTCGAAAGTGGGAACGGCACTCGGCGTGAGCGAATGGTTCACAGTGACTCAGGAGATGATCAATGATTTTGCGCGAGCCACCCACGACTACCAGTGGGTGCACGTTGACACGGAGCGGGCGAAAACCCAGATGCCGGAGGGGAAGACCATCGCGCACGGCTACCTCACCATGTCGCTGGCGTCGAAGTTCTTTTTCGAGCTTCTGAAAATCGAAGGGGTGACCACATCCATCAACTACGGCCTGAACAAGGCGCGGTTCCCTGTCGCCGTCAAATCGGGCAACCGGATCCGCATGAGCGGGACGATTAAAGGTGTTGAAGACATGGCGGGAGGTGGTGTAAAACTATTCCTCGAGTGCATCATCGAGGCCGATGGCGAGGAAAAACCTGCCTATTTTGGCGAACTAATCACCGCCTTATTCTAAATAGCAGAGAGGCAAAACACGCTACTCAAGATGGTATGACAAATCACGGTTCGGGTACAGTACTCTATCAGGTTTCCGGGACCCTGTCCGACACCTTAAGGTGTCGGACAACTCACGGTTCTGGGATAGCACCCTGGCAGGTTTCCGGGGTCCTGTCCGACACCTTAAGGTGTCGGACAACTCACAGTTCTGGGATAGCACCCTTGTCAGGTTTCCGGGTCTCGTCCTACGCCTTAAGATGTCGGACACGGTCGGCAACAATTCATGGTAATTCATCAAGTAATCCTTCAATCCCTCTATCAAGGTCATGAGATTAAAAGACAAAGTTGCCGTCATCACGGGTGGTGCTGCCGGCATCGGGCAAGCTACGGTGGAAGCTTTCGCTCGCGAGGGCGCCAGCGTTGCCCTCTGGGACATTACCGACAAAGGCAAGGCTGTTGCCGATGAACTCACCCGCGCCGGGCACCGGGTTCACTTCACCCGCGTGTCTGTCACCGACAACGATGCCGTGCAAAAGGCTACCGCGGCTACGGTAAAAGAATTCGGCAGGATCGACATCCTCATCAACAATGCCGGCATCACCAAAGACCGGACGCTATTGAAAATGTCGCGTGAAGAGTGGAACGATGTGATTGCTGTGAACCTCACGGGAGTGTTCAATTGTACGCAGGCCATCGCCACCCACATGAAGGAGAGAAACTATGGCAGGATTGTATCGGCTTCATCCAACGTGGCCATCCGGGGCAACTACGGGCAAACGAACTATGTCGCCACCAAGACCGCCATCATTGGTATGACGAAAGTGTGGGCCATGGAGTTGGGCCGTTTCGGCATCACCGTCAATTGCATTGCACCGGGCTTCATCAAAACCGCGATGACTGATGCCATGCCGGAAGAGATAAGGAAAGCGTCGCTCGCTCACATCCCGATAGGGTACTGGGGTGAGCCTCATGATATTGCCATGGGATACGTGTATCTCGCCTCAGACGAAGCGCGGTTTGTAAGTGGGATATGCCTGACGATCGATGGTGGCGCTGCGAGGTAATTTGACCCCGATAGCTATCGGGGTGAGAATTTGAAAATTTGAAAATGAAGGTAGCTGGTAAGTACTCAGTAGCCAGAAGCCAGAAGCCAGTAGCCAGAAACCAGAAGCCAGTAGCCAGAAACTAGAATCCGAACCAAGCTACACCAGTATTTTTCTTTGCGGCAGGCCCATATTTGTTTGCAGGCGATGAGAACGCGGTAGTGAAGAGCGTTAAATTGGGTTGTGGATGCTCCGCGAATAACGATCGTTGAAGACGAACTGATTGTTTCAGAAGACCTGCGCCAAACCCTCGAGGGCGAAGGCTACCAGGTGACCGGTTGTTTTGACGCTGCCGAGGACGCCCTTACTCACATCGTGGAAGTTGCACCGGATATGGCCATGGTGGATATCCGGCTTCGGGGAGCTATGACCGGAATTGAGTTGACCGAAAAGATAAGAGCGGTGAGACCTATACCGGTTGTTTACATTACTGCGAATTCAGACGAAGAGACGTACCAGCTGGCGCGAAAAACCAAGCCACAGGCCTTCCTGGTAAAGCCGTTTAACGCGCGCACCATGCTTGCCGCCGTTGACCTGGCGTTCTACAACTTCTCCGAAAACCAAGAGGCCGATGGCATGCTCGACCCGGGCCCCTCCGACCGCAAGCCGACGGCCTACCTTAACGACGAAGGCTTTTTCATAAGAGTAGCTGGGCGGCACCGGAAAATCAAGTCAGACGAACTTCTGTATGTAGAAGCGGACGGAAGTTATGCAAAGGTGATCAGCGAAGAGGGTACGCACATCATTTCTCAAAACCTCAGTGCCTTTCAGAGAAAAGTGAAACTGAACTGCCTGCTTAGGGTTCACCGGAGTTTCCTCATCAACATCAACCGCGTCGACTCCTTCGACGAGGCCTATGTGTACATCGGGAAAGTTCCGATTCCCCTGAGCAAGTCCTACCGCGCCGACTTTCTCAGTGTACTCAATACGCTGTAGTTAGCTGATCGGGCCGGCCATCTGGATCTCCAGCGTGTTTGGGTCAGGTTGGTGCAATTGGCCTTTCAGCTTCCGAATGAGCAGGTCGATTAGTTTCATCCCGAAGCCATTGCCGTTACCGGGAAAACGGTAGCCGGGTCCATTGTCATGCATTCGAAGCTTCAACCCCGAACCGTAGCGAACGATTGAAAGAAAGGCCTCTGGAGCGGGATGATTCACAAATGCGTGCTTCACCGCGTTAGTCATAAGTTCATTGATCAACAAACCCAATGAAATAGCGGTGTCCACATCCACCTGCATGGGTTCCACCTGGAGTCTGCGGGCAATGGGTGTGCGCGACGGCAGCGCGTTCAATACATTGGTCACCAATTCATCTACAAAGGACCGACTTCGACCCGTTGAACACCTTGCACCTGGTAAAGCCGTTGATGAATCACCGCCATCGTCATGATCCGGTTTTTGATCTCCTCGATTTGGGAAACGAGCTCCTCTTTCTCGGCTGCCTGCGCCTGCAAGTTGAGCAAGCTGACGATGTATTGGAAGTTGTTCTTGACGCGGTGGTGAATCTCCTGCACCAACGTGCGTTGCTCCTGGTTGCGTTCGTTAAGTTGCACGTTCTGCAATTTGATACGCTGTCGCTGCAAGAAGAGGGTGACCACAAATGAAACGGAAAGAAGGGTGATGGCCGCCAGCGAAACAGTAGTGATTGTTCGGCTTCGAAGCTTCAACCGCGTGGCTTCCAGTTCCCGTTCTTTCCTCGATGTTTCAAGCTGGGCCTGGAACCGTAACAATTCTACGGCATTTTCGTTGCGATTGATGCTGTCGGCTAGCTTTTGGTGCAGCAGCGAGTAGGAAAGAGCTCGGGCCGGTTCATTGCGTGCCGCATAAAAATCACGCCCGAAGACATAGAGCGTTGACGTGTGCCTGACAGAAACCTGCTTGGCCAGGGCTAATCCCTTTATGAGATGCTGCTCCGCGCGCTCCGGCTGATCCAATGCCGAATAGATCTTGGCAAGGTCGGCATGCATCGCGGCAACCGCGAGCCGGTTATTCATGCCCAGGTTTAGGGCAAAGGCCAACTCCATATATTTCAAAGCAGAGTCCGGTCGATGAAAAATTAAGTGCGACTGGGCTATGTGGTCGTAAGTGATCACCACCTTGATTCGGGTGGCCTTTGGGAGCTCCTTTACCGACAATCGGTGATAGTAGAAGCAGGAATCTTCCATGCCTGCCGTTCCGTACTCCTGGGCTGCGAGATACCAAAAGGGATAGTACCCGGCTTCGGACATGATTTCAGAACCACGTGCCGCATAAAAGCCAGCACGCCGGTGATCTCCCATCTCCCGGTATGCCACAGCAAGGTTTATCAGGCTCTGATACCTTCCTAAACTGTTGTTTTCTCCGGTGAACTTGGAGAACAGTTTCCTTTCGTCGGCAATCACCCCACGGTAGTAAAGGGTGTCAATGAAATAGTTATTCATCCCCGTGAAATCACCGACATAGTGAACAAAGTCTGGTTGGGCCTCCTTCAACGATTCCAACTCCAGTAGATACTGCAGGGAGCGGGCGAAGTCTCCCCGCCGGTGGTACATCAGAGCCATGTCGTGAACAACTTCAATCAGTGCCGTCTGGTGCTCCAGCCCAACGAAAAGCTTGTGGGCTTTGAGAAAATTTGCCTCTGCGGAATCGTAGTATCCCTGGTAATAGTAATTGTTACCCGTCACAAGGTAGATGCGGCCCGTCAACTCATGATCATTGGCACGAACGGCAATCTTCAGACCCTGGGCGAGGGTAGTTAGCGACGAGTCATAGTCTCCATTCACCCATTGAGTCCTTCCTAACGCCAGCTGGGCTTGACCCGCGCACAGTCCGGCAGAAGGTTCATACTTTTTGACCAACGCGTGGGCTTGAGAAATGGCCTTGGGATAATCTGACCATATCAAAGTCTCCATCGCCTTCATTTCCTTCGCCAGTTGTACAGTGTCACATTGTGCGTGTGACACGATGGTGGCGCCAAGGCCGAGAATCAAGAATAAAAACACGCGAGGGAGAGAACGCATGAAGATCAAGGTACGCACGTACCCAT
>CAZJWV010000047.1:18352-21807 GCA_964549855.1 uncultured Ohtaekwangia sp.
TAATGGAAGTCGCCTGCCAGGAGGTGAATCCGGCAGGCGACCAAATCAATTTCAAGTCTTGATTACGGCATTTTAGCCAGAGACCAGAACTTCTGGAAGAACAGGTTGCAGCCGCAACCTGCCTGGGGTTCGTAGTCGGAAGGGCTCTTGGGTTCATGCTGTTCCCAATTCATAGAAGTGTTCACTACGAGGTCCTCGATATCGAAAGTGCCAAGGCCCGGGATAGTTATTTCGCTCTCGGTCTCATCCAATGTAAAGGCGATGGGGCCAAGAAGGGTCGTTCCCGAAATGTCTTTCACGGTGAACATGTTGTCTTCGATCATGAGCTTGGAACCAACCAGCGACGGTTCCGGGGCGCGGGGGGTAATGATACCAACCCCTTCCTGCCATTCCGTCCCTTCCGAAGTAGCGATCGCCCAGTTGCCCTGAATCTTCGTTTGGAGCGTCGCAGCTGGTGCCGGATCATCCTTCTTACAGGAGACTGACAACAGAATTATCCCAACGAGAATGGTGATGAATCTGATTGATAGTGCTTTCATTTTGGTGTTGATTGGGTTTGGTTTCGACTCAATTTTGCCGCTAACCAAATCTAGCCAGGCGCAATGCCGGTCACGAGGTGCACTTTGCGAGCAGGCCATCGCCTTTGCGAAACCTTGGATATGGTTCACGAAGCTTTGTCACGGCAAGAAAGTTGTTAATTTGAAGCTTGAGTCAGCATTACATGACCCCGTACACCAGCCTTGAAAATCAAAAGTTCATTCTAGAGGAGGTTCATTCCCTGGAGTCGCTTTTCGCATTGCCTCGCTTTTCGCATCTCAATTGGGAGCAGTGCTGGATGATGGTAGAGTCGGCCAAAGCTTTGGCGGACCGGCACATGGCGCCCTACCTCCGCGAAATGGACGAGCAAGGGGTGCAGTACGATGGCAAAGGAGGCGTGCGGTCGCACCCTCAGCTGAAGACGATCATCACGCAGGCGGCTGAGCAAGGATGGATCAATGGCGCCGCATCGTTTGAGGTCGGCGGGTTACAGCTTCCCCTCATGGTCTTCAACGCCGGCCAACACATCTTCCAGGCTGCGAACAATGGATGCCAGGGTTATTTCAGTCTCACCAGCGGCGCGGCGGCTCTTATCACCAGCTTTGGTTCGAGGAAGCAGATTGAAACCTTCGTGCCTCCTATGTTCGAAGGGCGCTGGCAGGGAACCATGGCCCTCACCGAACCGCAGGCAGGCAGTGCACTAACGGACATTACGAGTTCTGCGAAACCCATTGAGGGTGATCGCTACTACATCAAAGGTCAGAAAATCTTCATCTCAGGTGGTCAACATGAGGCCTGCGACAACTTTGTTCATCTCACGCTGGCCCGGATCGAGGGTGCGCCGGCCGGCACGAAGGGAATCTCTCTTTTTATCATCCCGAAATTCAGGCCGGCTGCCGACGGCACCCTGGCCTACAACGACGTCTTCTGCGCCGGGGATTTTCAGAAGATGGGACAACGCGGCTACGTGACCACGCACCTCGTCTTCGGCGACAACGAAGACTGTGTTGGCTGGCTTGTTGGTGAACCACACAAAGGCCTTGCCTACATGTTCCAGATGATGAACGAGGCGCGCATCGGCGTAGGTCAGACCGCCGCTTCCGTGGCCATGGCTGCTTACCAGGCCTCACTTCAATATGCAGGCGAAAGATCACAAGGGCGCCTCGCCAGTGAAAAAGATCCCGCGCGACCTCCGGCAACGATCATCCGGCATCCCGATGTGCAGCGGATGTTGCTTACCCAGAAGGTTATCGCTGAAGGATCGCTATCACTGGCGATGGCGTGCAACAAGTTGTACGACCTCTCACATGCCACCGAAGGTGAGGAGCAGAAGCGTCACTGGCTGCTCCTGGAAATCCTGACGCCGATCGTGAAGACTTACTCTTCCGAACAGGGAAGCCGTTCCGCCGCGTTGGCCATCCAGGTACTCGGTGGCTACGGGTTCACCATTGACTTTCCCGTTCAGCAGCATTACCGCGACCTGAAGATCATGTCGATCTACGAGGGAACCACTGGGATACAGTCGCTCGACTTGCTAGGCAGGAAAGTAACGATGGAGAAGGGACGCGCGCTGGCGATCCTGACGGAAGAAATTCAATCCACCATAGCCGATGCTCAAAAGTCGGCTGCGCTCAAGGCTTATGGCACCAAACTCGAAGCAGAACTGAAGCGCATCCAGGCTGTACTCAAGCACTTGTCTCAATTCGGAGTCACCGACGTGGACCGTTTCCTCTCCGATGCGACCGTCTTCATGGAGCAATTAAGCTACGTTGTGATCGGCTGGCAATGGCTGAAGATGGGAGTGCTTGCCGCGCGCCACCTCGATGCCGGCGATTTCTCAAAACAAACGAAAGACTTTTATGAAGGGAAGGTCCACGCGATGAAGTTCTACTTTCGATATGAACTTCCTCATGCAGCCGCTTGTGCGGAAACCATGATGAGCGATGAGTACTTGACCAATCTCAAGAACTGGAAGTTTTTTTAGCAGTGCTCCGTCGACGCAAAAACGCGCACTCACTGACTCACCAGCACGGCAACCCGTAAGATCCGGTAACCACCGCAAGGGCGCAAAGGCGCAAAGGACCGCAAGGTTCTTACTAACCTACCGATCTCACCGATCTACTGATCCCACCGATCCACCGACTTCACCGGCTTCAAGGCCTACTTTAGCACATAACCACAATCGCAAAAAGCAAAAGAGGCCCCACCTTGCGATGGAGCCCCTAACCAACCCCTCAACCAAAAAATAAGTAACAGTAAACAGTGGTTCGTGCTAACCGATCTAGTTTACTTTGATCGAAGTCTTCAGTGCTTTCTTCTCGTCCTTGGGAAGGGTCACTTCCAGGATGCCGTTGTTGTACTTGGCGTTGATTTTTGCGCCGTCGATGTTTTCAGGCAGGGAGAATGAGCGTGAAAAAGATCCAAACTGGGTTTCGATAGAATGCCAGTTCGCTTCTTTCTTTTCCGTCTCGAATTTCCGCTCGCCGCTTACGGTAAGGAAGTTGTCCTTGATTTCGAGCTGGATGTCTTCCTTGTTCATCCCGGGCACGGCCACGTGGATTTCGTAGGCTTTCTCGTTTTCGACGATGTCGACGCGGGGTTGAAACTGGCTGCCGCCGGAGCGGGTGAGCGAGTCATTGAAAAACCGGTCGAACAGGCTGCTGAAGGTGGCAGGCACGTAGTCTGCGCTGTTATAACGTATCAGGTTCATAGTAATGTGTTTTAGAGTTGTTGATGTGTTTTTGTTCCTGATGTACCCATCATTGAATTCCATGCCGACACGGGAAACCAGTAGGTTTTAAGACATAATGGCTTGAAGGTGGGGGTTGTACTGTCTTGTTTGAGACAAAATGACCGAATGGCCCATCGGTAAGTCGGTGGAATCAGTAGATCGGTAAGTGGTATACACACCGACTCAC
>CAZJWV010000048.1:0-21381 GCA_964549855.1 uncultured Ohtaekwangia sp.
GATGTGGCTACACAGCAGTTGATGCATTCCTTTTATGGCTTCTGGCTCACTGGAACGGAAAAGCACGAGGCCTTTCGCAAAGCTCAGCTTCAGATGAAGGAAAAGTATCAAATACCCTATTTTTGGGGGGCCTTCGTACTCATCGGAAACTGAATCTTCTTTTGACATCCAACATGCGATTGATCCTGAGCATACTGGCCCTGGGCGTGATATCGCTTGTAAAAGCCCAGACTCAGCCTACTGACCCTGCAGGGGCGCAGGCCATTGATTCGATGGCGTATTACAACAACACCAAGAAGCCGGCCATCAGCGATGGAAAAGTGACCGAGTATGCGCCGACGATTCAGGCCGACGGAAAAACCATCATCCTCGAAAGTGCCTCAAAGGGGAAGAAATATTCACTGGCCGAAAGTCGGCTAGAGAATGGTGTTTGGGGAAAGCCGGTACCCATCGACCGCGTCAATCATTTCGGTGATTCCACTGACCTCGTCGGGGGCCCGAGCCTGAGTTTTGATGGTAATACATTGTACTTCTTTCAGTCTTACGGGATGGCTGGTGATCATGAGATCTTCTATTCGGAGCGTACTCGCGACGGCTGGAGTGAACCCAAGAACCTCGGCCCGCCGATCAACTCACGACCGCTTCCCGACAAGGACGGTCAAATGGTTGGGGGTTACGAAGCATTTCCCTCCGTGAGCGCTGATGGGTCGACACTTTACTTCGTGCGAAAGAATGATTTCGGCCCGCAGGACAAAGATTTGCGCAAAGACAAGGACAATCTCTTTTGTCTATCCATATATAAGGCTATCCGTGACAAGGATGGCAAATGGGCAAAACCTGAGAAGCTGCCGTGGCCCATTAACCAGGATTGTGAAAAGGCGCCGCGCATCATGGCCGACGGCCGCACGCTTATATTTTCCTCCAACCGGCCTGGCGGAAAGGGAGGTTATGACATGTATCAATCCACACTCAACTTGCTCGACGAATGGAGCATGCCCGTGCCCCTGAACTTTGTGAACACCGATAAGGATGACCAGTTGCCGTGCATCTCAGCCGAGGGTGACCTGATGTACTATACGTATAACAACGAGGACATTTATTCCGTCGTCATTCCGCCCAAGCTGCGCCAGTTCATGAACAACATTGTGCAGGGGTACGTGCGCGACGAAGATACCAAGGCGGGAATAGAAGCACATGTGGAGGTCACGGACGCCTTGACTTCAGAGGTGGTGATGAGAGTTGAGAGCAACGCGGCGGACGGCCGATATACCATCGTGTTGCCTGTGGGCAAGAGTTTCAACCTGGAATTCCGGAAGCCGGGGTACTCTTCGTACGCACAGGCGCTTGACCTTCGCCAGGTTCACAAGTACCAGGAAAAGCTGATTGATGTCAGCCTTTTCAAGACCGTGAAGTTGAGCCTCAACGTGAGCGACCACGAGATCTATGAGCCCATTCCTGCCGAAGTAAAGATCCGTGAGAAAGGACAGAACGCATTCCTGGTCGACACGAAAAACAACCCGAAAGACGGGCGCGCCACCGTGGACCTTGCGGTGGGGAAAGACTATGAGATCATCCTGAGCGCCAATCATTTCAAGAGCGAGATCTTGGACTTCAATGTCTCCGGCCTGGTGATCTACCGGAACTTCGAGAAGTTCGTGGAGTTGGTGCCCGAGAAGTCGGAGGTGATGGTGAATGTTTCCGATCTCGTAAACAATAGCAAGGTGAAAGCAAAGGTGGTGTTGAAGAACAAGAACCGAGACGAAATCATCGAGGTCACGGGGAACCAACTGGTCTCGCTGCGCACCGGCGACCGCTATGAAGTGGAGGTGACCAGCGACCAGGGCTATGCATTCAACTCAACGGTGCTGGATCTTTCCGGTGGCGGCGCAGCGGCGCCGATCGATATTCGCCTGATGAAACTCGAGAAAGATGCCAAGCTTACCCTGAGGGACATCAACTTCGAGTCTAACTCCACACAGCTCTCTGATATTTCTTTCACGGAATTGCGCCGCGTCATTCAATTGATGAAAGAAAATCCGACCCTGCGGGTAGAGGTGGCCGCTCATACCGACGACCATGGTTCCGAGAACTATAACCAGGTACTCTCTCAAAAGCGCGCGAAGAGTGTTGTAGACTTTCTGATGGAAAACAAGATCGATCCCGTACGTTTCGAGGCGAAAGGATATGGAGAGTCGCAGGCAAAGGTCGCCAACGACACCGAAGCAAACCGGGCCATTAACCGGCGCGTCGAACTTAAAATCCTGAGCATCTGATCATGCGCAACTCATTCCTTATCGTGTCGCTGTTGCTCATGTGCTCTGCGGCGCATGCACAGATCAAGTATAAGGACCTTGTTCTTATTCTGGAGGACATGGGCCATGAGGAGGCAAAGTACGCGCTCAAGGAGTACCTCCAGGACGACCTTGACCACCCGAATGCGAATTTCCGGCTGGCATTAATGTATGAGTCGAACTACCGCAAGGGAGATGTGCTTACCCACTACGAATACTCTATTGCCAACGCGGAGCAGGCGCGGCTGCGGTACACCAAGGCGAAGCAGTTGGTGGATGAACGCGAAGTGTCGCGCAACAACGAGTGGTATGCTACGTCGTTTGGTGCTGTCGATGCTAAAGGCAGACCCTTCGTGGATTATCCTGTAGTCGCTGAGAAGATAACGCGCGGTCTTGACTCTTCCGTTCTTTTTCTTGCTCGTGTGCCCGCGATCTACAAGAATTTCACGAAGAGTGTGAATCACTATGACAATGCCGTAAAGAATTTTGGTCATATCAACAGTGAGTTCCTGAGTCTGGACGACATCTACCTTACGTTCGACCCGGCCTTCGACAAGCGGCTCACCCAGCTCAAGCAACACTACGATTCCGCCCGCTACTATTTTGATCAATACCTCCTGCTGACCAAGGCTTATCCTATTGCCCACCACAAGCAGCGGCATCATGTGAAGCCGATCGTCACGTACCGGCTGGACGGATTGATCACCCATATGAACTTCCTTACGTCCGATGTGGAATTCTGGGACTACAGCACCTGGGTTGATCATGTACGTAAGTCGGTTTCTGATGAAATCGTTTCACTGCGCACACGCCTTAGCCAAAACGAGGTCCGACTGACGGACAACCTCGCCAAGATCACCGCCTCTTCCAGCGCCGATTTGCCCATGGTGGGCCTGGACAAGCAAGTCGTTTTCAACCTCAATAACTACGAGAAAAGTTCGCTCGTCCTCGCACTCCTGGAATACAAGCACTTTAAGCAAGATTGGTTGCTCAAAACGAAGACGTATTCGCCGGACACCACAAATGGCGAGCGGAACGCATTGCTGTACAGTGCCCTCATCTACTCGAACCGTCGGGCCGACACGCTGCTGAATACGGTGCGCACGCGTTCCACCAAGGAGAAAATCCGGAAACACTCCGAGTTCATCGATAAGCACTATGGCGGACCCGATGGACTGCATAAGTACACTGAAGCGGAAGCAGAGAACATCCGGGTAACGTTCGAACAATACACGGGCGGCCTTCGTTCGGCCCTCCTCAACATGGTCACCAGTGGCACCAAAGCAACAGCGGGTAAAGTGGTTCGCTTCAGTAATAAGTGGAACGTATCCACAGCAGTGCAGACCTCTACACCGGAAATGTTGGCCAAGGGCGATCCCATCACGCAACAAAGGCTGCGCGGCGCCGATGGAAGTGTTTACCTGATTGGAATTCATAAGCCGGATAAAAAGACCAACCTCACCGCTGCATTTATTGCCCGGGTGCTGCCCGATGGAAAGGCAGGATGGCTGCAAAGTATCACCGACAAGGTGGATAGCCTTGCGCCCGCAGTAGATGCCCACAATCAGCCAGGTCCGGTTGAACTCACACAAGATGGGTGCGTTGCGGTGATTCGAGCCACCCATTCAACGCAACCACAGGTCCGCAATGTTTTCATTTACCTTAATGAAAAAGGAGAGACGAAGTTTCATGTTCGCCTCGCAGAGCGGTCAGTAGCGCGGAAGGTCACATTCAATGAGCGGACCAATTCATTTGTGTTGCTTTTCAAGGGTCAGGCTGAAGCAGGATCCCTGACTAGCTCAGAGAACCTCACCATTTTGAGTGTCAACGCTCTCGGTGATAAACAGTGGAGGCGGCAGATTTCAATGGCCGGAGACATTACCGGGTTGGTGAATCTCATGGATGGCCATTTGTTGTCCGGCAATTTCACCGTACTGCGCGACCTCTCCGGGAAGGAGTACACAGCGAAAGCCGGTGAGTCTCTCCCTTATGTTGTAAAATGGAATGACCGCGGTGATATTGAGCGCATTGTTCCCATTGCATCGGCCAAACCTGCCTACATCACCAACCTGGTCAAGGTCAACGACCGATCTATCAACCTGGTGGGTCGCGAGGGCGTAGCCCCGGCTGCAGCGTCTCAACTAACCCCGGACGATGCCATTCTTCACATCATGACGAACCGTCTCTGTGAAACGGTTTGCACCAACCTGCCGAAATAGTCCATAGTCGATGGTCCATAGTCGATGGCAGGCACGGCTATGGACTATGGACCATGGACTATCGACTTCTCGCATGTTCAAACGATTGCGGTCTATCAAGAACAAGACCTTTCGTTTCGATCGTTCCTGATTCACTAGGCTTTTCTTAGTTTCGCACGGCCAAACTCCGCCGTATGATTGACCTGAAAGAATTATTCCCTTATCGGTTCGACAAGAAGTTCGCGAAGCCTGTTACTTATTTCTCGATGGAGTTTGCCATCGACCAGTCGTTGAAAATCTACAGTGGTGGATTGGGCTTCCTGGCCGGATCACACCTTCGCAGTGCGTATGAACTGAAGCAGAATTTTGTTGGCGTTGGGATTCTCTGGAAATACGGATACTATGACCAGGGCCGTAACATGGATGGCACGATGAAAGCCAGTTACGTTGAGAAGAATTATTCTTTTCTCACGGACACAGGCATCGTGTTTCCCATCAAGATTCATAATCACGAGGTTAGAGTAAAAGCAATGCTGCTGAAACCAGAGGTGTTTCAAACAGCGCCGTTGTTTTTGCTCACAACGGACTTGCCGGAGAATGATCACCTCGCGCAGACCATTTCCCACCGTCTTTATGATTCGCACGAAAGCGCACGAATTGCCCAATCTTCTCTTCTTGGGTATGGCGGGGCCAAATTGATGGATATCCTCAACCGTGAGACGGAAATCTATCACTTGAACGAGGGCCATGCCCTTCCGCTTTGCTTTTATCTCTGGGACAAATACAAAAGCATCGACGAAGTAAAAAAGCGCGTTGTGTTTACCACCCACACCCCGGAAGTTGCCGGAAACGAAGAGCACGACGCGACACGCCTGGACGTCATGAGTTTTTTCGACGGCGTCGCTAAGGCTGACTACCAGCAGTTGATCGAGCCCGGCAGCAAGAAACTCAACTACACCCTGGCCGCATTACGCATGGCCAAGGTGGCCAACGGTGTGTCGAAACTTCACGGGAAGGTATCCAACGACATGTGGAAGGGCTACTCCGGCATCTGCGAAATCAAATCAGTCACCAACGCGCAGAATCATACCTATTGGCGCGATGAGGAGCTTGAAAAAGCGTTCGAGAAAGGGAATATGAAGCTCGCGTTCGATAGAAAGAAATCGATGAAGCGCGAACTCTTCCGGGTGGTCGCCGACCAGGCTGGAAAGCTGTTCGACGAAAACGTTCTCACCCTGGTGTGGGCCCGGCGCTTTGCCGGGTACAAGCGCGCCAACCTGCTACTCACCGACCTGGCGCGGTTTTTCAGGCTTGTGAATCGCGCCGGGATGCCACTACAAGTAATTTGGGCCGGGAAACCGTATCCCGAGGATACCGGCTCCATCCAGATGTTCAACGACATCACCGCTGCCATCAAGGCGATGCCTAACTGTGCGATTCTTACCGGCTATGAGCTTCAGCTTTCTTCACAGCTTAAGCGCGGCTCTGACCTTTGGCTGAACAACCCCAAGATCTACCGCGAAGCTTCAGGGACTTCAGGGATGACGGCCGCCATGAATGGCAGCATTAACGTGTCCATCCCTGATGGATGGGTTCCTGAATTCGCCCAACATGGCAAGAACTGTTTCTCGATAGCTGCTGCCGACGTGGATCTTGATGAGAAGGAGAAGAACCGGATCGAATCTTCGCGCATCTACGATATCCTGGAGCAGGAGGTACTCCCTACCTACTATGAAAAACCTGAAAAGTGGTTCAAGATCATGACTCAGTCATGGGCAGACGTTCGCGAGACCTACGACTCCAACCGGATGGCGCAGGAGTATTATGAGGTGATGTACGCGTGACGCCGTTTCATCAGTAATCCCCATCTTTGTGCTTCTGCCTGATTCTGCATGAGCACCGTCCGCACCCTTTCTGAGATCTGGATTTACCCTATCAAATCGTTAGGCGGTGTGCGGGTGACTTCCGCCAAGGTGATGGAGAAGGGATTGGAACACGATCGGCGATGGATGCTGGTCGATGAAGAAGGAGTGTTTATGACGCAGCGGGATTTCCACCGGTTGGCCCTCTTCAAACTACGGCCTCAAAACGGGAACTTCGTCATCTACCACGATGGTGAGTCTCTGGCAATGCCGGAACACCCCACGGCGGGTGCATCCCGGAGGGTGATTATATGGGACGATATTGTGGAAGTGCTGGAAGCTCCCGCGGAGGTTCATGCCTGGTTTTCAAAATACCTTGGAGTCAACTGCCGGCTGGTTGCATTCCCGGAAGAGAACGCACGCCCCATCGACCCCGAGTACCGGCTGGCTCAAGAGAATGTGAGCCTGGCCGATGGTTACCCGTTGCTGGTGATCGGACAAGCATCCCTTGACGATTTGAACGGCCGACTTGCGACCCCCGTGCCCATGAACCGGTTCAGACCCAACCTGGTGTTTACCGGGGGAAGCCCATTTGAGGAAGACGCATGGAAAGGTTTTTCTGTAGGAGACCATCGCTTTCAAGGTGTGAAGCCATGCGCACGCTGCGTGACGACAACGGTTGACCAAGAGACGGGTGTGATGGGTAGAGAACCGTTGCTTACCCTTTCCCGTTATCGGAGAGAGAAGGACAGGATTCTGTTTGGACAAAACGTTATTCCCCTTGACCGTGGACAAATTCGCGAAGGTGATGAGATTGTGGTTGATTAGTTTCACCATTCTCCTGTTCGTGCAGGCTTGCATGTCCCCGGAAAGCAAGCTGCCGATCCTGGGCACAAGGGAAGTCGTTGGTACAGATTCTGTGTATCACGTCATCGCTCCTTTCCAGTTTGTGGACCAGGATAGCGCCCTCGTGACAAATGAGACGGTCGCCGGCAAGATTTATGTAGCCGATTTTTTCTTCACGTCGTGCCGGACCATATGCCCCATCATGAAAACGCAAATGTTGCGCGTGTATGAGGCTACGGCGGATATGCCCGACGTGTTGTTGATCTCGCATACCATCGACCCTGAATGGGACACCGTGGCGCTGCTGCACGATTATGCTGAACGGTTGGGCGTCGAAAGCAGGCGTTGGCATTTTGTGACTGGAGTCAAAGATTCCATTTACAAAATCGCTCAGACAAGCTACTATGCCACCGCGATGGAAGACCGCAGCGAACCCGATGGTTTTGTTCACAGCGGTGCATTCTTATTAATAGACCGGAAGGGAAGGATACGAGGCAAGTACGATGGGACGAAGGAAGAAGAAGTTAACCAGTTGGTGAGCGACATCAAGCGTCTCCGTCGTGAGGAGTAGGGGAATTTTAATCTTGGCAGGACTCGCAGCGATGTGGGTAGTAAGCTGCAACCCGGGGGATGCCAGGTTCAAACAATACTATGCCGAGGGCGAGCAGTTGTATCTGAAGAAGTGCAGCAATTGCCATCAAGCCGATGGCCGGGGGCTGCGGAAGGTTTATCCACCGGTGGCAGGTTCGGACTTCCTCAAAGACAATCTGGAGCGAGTGATATGCGGGATGAAATATGGAATGGATGGCGAGATTACAGTCAATGGTGTTTCGTTTCAGCAGGAAATGCCAGGGGATATCACCTTGACTTCGCTTGAACTCGCAGAAATTGCCACATTTATCTACAACACCTGGGGTGAGGATCGCGGACTCATCGACGCAAATGTTATTGACCCCATGTTGGATTCCTGCAGTCGTCCGGCGCGCCGATGACGCGGTAATAACTTTCCGGTTTTTTTCTGTTTCTTGCATAGTACCCCGCACCCCAACCCGGTATAAATGAAGGGCCCCAACCTGCGACGAGTCGTCCTAACGATCCTCATCGTCGTGACTGTATACGGCAGTTTGCTCATGCTGTTGCTTGACCTTGAAAGGGGGCACCCGGATAGCAAAATCAATACCCTTCAGGATGCATTGTGGTACCTGACGGAGACACTCACCACCGTGGGATACGGTGACGCGCTGCCGCTCACGTACTGGGGGCGCATGATCGGTTTCATATTCTTGTTTTCCAGTTTTGGTGTGTATGGTTTCATCATCGGACAGATCGCAAATTTTATGACGACACTTAAGGAACAAAAAGAACTGGGCCTGGGGGGTACAACCTTCCAGGGCCACGTGGTCATCATTGGCTGGAATGAATTCGGCCATTCCGTGGTGAGCACCCTCGTGGCCGCGGGCAGACAGGTGGCCATCGTCACCAAAGACCGTGGAAGCATTGGAACCATCCACGAGTATTACGAGGACAAGGGAGTGTTTACGCTTTACTCAGACTACAACAATTTCGAGCTGCTTGAAAGGGCCAACGTGAAGGAAGCCAGCATCGTATTCATCAACCTTAACGACGACACAGAAAAACTGGTTTACATCATCGACATTCGCAAGCATTACCCGCACCTTAACTATGTCGTTACCCTCGACAACGGCAATCTGAAAGGAACCTTCATGAACGCGGGCTGCACGTACACGATTTCGAAGAACGAAATCTCATCCAAGCTTCTGGCCAGCTATATCTATGAGCCAGATGTGGCCATTCTGAGTGAGGAGCTGATCGCTTATGCGCACGAAGGGCACGAGTACGACATGAAAGAGTTTCTCATCAAGGGCAATAACCCCCTGGTGGGAATGGCCTACGAGAAGGCCTTCTTTGATTTGAAAAAGCAATCCAATGTGATTCTGTTTGGATTGGTGAGAACCAGCGAGGGCAAGCGGGTATTGCACAAGAACCCCGAAACCAACATTGTGATTCAGGAGGGTGACTACGTGGTCATGTTGATGGATCAAAAGGGGCTTGAGCGACTCCGCCGCACCTTCATGATTGAAGAGGGGGTGTAACCGATGCTTAAGAAGCGATGGACAAGGGGTTTACTCATTGGCATCGCCAGCCTTTGGCTGATCACTACGATAATAGTTCCGTGGGCTGTTGAATACTACATCGAATCGAACAGCAAGGAGTTGGTGGGGAGGAAAATTCTCCTCGACGACCTTGACTTCACGCTGCTCACCGGTGGTGTCACTGTTGAAAAGCTCGACATTTACGAGGTCAACGACCAGGACATTTTCCTGCATGTAGAGGAAGCGTACGTCAACCTGGAGCTGTGGCGAATTCTTTTTGGTACGGCGGCGCTGGCGGAAGTACGTGTGCTGCAACCGTCCATAACAGTTTCTCAACATGGAGCTGGCTTCAATTTCGATGATCTCCTGAAACGGTTCCTCGCGACGGATTCAACATCTGCGGAGCCTGCTGAGCCAGTTTGGTTCGAGGTCGAGAGAATGCTTCTTGGTGACGGGACAGTCATTTATTCAAATCTGGACCTGGCGGCAGAAATCAAGCTGATCCGAATCCACGCTGAATGCCCACGGCTAAGTTCGGAGGATCCCCGTATAAGCACCACGTTCGACTTTCGTTTCGACAAGGGTGGTACGGCCGATGGGAACCTTCAGCTGGATATGAAGTCTATGGCTTATCAAAGCCAGTATCAGCTTGACTCCCTCAACATTGGCATCTTTCTCCCATACGTGACAGCCTTTTTGCGGGCGGGAGCGCTCAACGGCTTGTTTACCAGTCACCAGTCCGTCGCCGGCAATCTGAATACCCCCACCGACATCGCGACCTCGGGCTTCCTACAGTTGGATGACTTCTCTTTGATGGATCCCCGTGAGGAGAAGCTGGTCGGGTTCGGAGAGGCGAGAGTGGTCATAGACTCCATAAATCTTGGCCGGTCGATCTATGATCTTCAGTATGCCAGGGTGAATCAACCCTACCTCCGGGTTGAGCTCTTTGAAGAGGGAAACAATTACTCGAGGTTGATGATTGAACCTCCGCCGGATTCAACCGGGATTTCATCGGATTCCCTGGCCCGGGCCGCAGCCTATGGCAACGTGTTTGCCCTCCTGGCTGCGTACGTCAGGGAAATGTCGAAACTGTATGCCTTCAGCGAATACAATGCTGACAGTCTGGTCATTCGGCGAGGCACTCTTGTGTTCAATGATTTTACGCTTCACAACCGATTCAACTATTTGTTGGAGGAATTGAATGTGAAGGCCGACAAAGTAAGCTCTGCCGACGACCACATCACGGTCGAGGCAGCATCTGTACTCAACACCTCCGGCCGGTTGAAGGGACAACTGCGGGTCGATCCGCACGGCTTCAACAACCTGTCGATCGACTACTCCATCACCGGCCTTCGCGTTTCTGACTTTAATCCGTATTCCAACTACTACGTGGCGCACCCGTTCACTGACGGAGTGTGCAACTATGTGAGCAAGAGTGACGTGCTCAATCAACACCTCAAGAGCAGCCACGTTCTCGACATAGAATCGATCAAGGTGGGCAAGAAGGTGAAGAACAACACAGCCTACAAGATACCGGTGAAGCTTGCCGTGGCCTTACTGCGCGACAAGAACGGTGACATTCACCTCGAACTTCCTATTGAAGGAAACCTGAACGACCCGAAATACAAGATCGGAAAGGTGATCTGGCAGGTTTTCCGCAATCTTATTTCAAAGGCAGTGGCTTCTCCAGGCAAATTACTTGCGGGGAAGGCCGGGGTGGAGGAAAAACTCCTGGAAGGATTTGATTGGAAGCCGCTCCAAACAGAACTGACCGAGGCCCAAACCCAATCACTTGATGCGCTTGCGAAATCCCTGGAGACAACACCTGAGATGAAAGCGGAATTGATCAAGCTCTACAACTCCCCACAGGAAACTGACGAGTTAGCAGTTCACGAGGGCAAGAAGAAATTCCTTTTTTTCCATCGGCGCATCGGCTCGGAAGAAGTAATCCAGCCCGATGAAATGGCCAAGGTCGAGGAGGTACACCACAACGACTCACTATTCAATGCGTATTTGAACAAGCAGGTGAATACCAACGGGGAGATGGTTTCTGTCTATGAGAAATCGCGACGGCTGAGTGGCCCCGAACATTTGCAACGCCGGTTGTCGGAAATCTACCGGAGGCGGAACGAGGCGATGATGAACTACCTTACTGGCAAAGGCTTCACATCGGATCGGTTCGTGCTGGCCGACCCGGAAGCATCGTCAAAAATGGCGTATGCAAGCCCTTCACGCACGATCTTCAAATTTTACGTCGATGACAACTGAGCATTCTTATGCCACTACATCAGCGGCCTGAATGTTCTGAAAGTCAAATTCCACGTCGTTCTTGAGGTCTACCTGGATCACCGCGTCACGCGTGAGGGTGCCAGCAAGAATCTGCTTCGACAACTCGTTGAGCAGTTCGCGCTGAAGTACGCGTTTGAGGGGTCGGGCACCGAATTGAGGGTCAAAGCCCAGTTGGGCGAGCCGCTCCTGGGCGTCATCGGTAACCTCGAGCTGGATCCCGGTCTCGAGCAATCGCTTGCGAATAAGGTCGACCTGGAGGGTAACAATTTTGCGCACATCATCGCGACCCAACGGCCGGAACATGACAATCTCGTCGATCCGGTTGATGAACTCGGGCCGCACGGTCTTCTTCAGCAAGTCAAGCACTTCCTCCTTGGTTTGCTCCATCACCTCGAAGTAATTGTCATCCCGAATTGTTTCAAAACGCTCCTGGATGAGCGAGGAGCCCATGTTGGTTGTCATGATCACAATCGTGTTCTTGAAGTTGGCAACTCGTCCTTTGTTGTCGGTAAGGCGACCATCGTCAAGTACCTGGAGGAGGATATTGAAAACGTCAGGGTGCGCTTTCTCGATCTCGTCAAGTAAGATGACTGAGTAGGGCTTGCGGCGCACGGCTTCCGTGAGCTGCCCGCCCTCTTCGTAACCCACATACCCGGGCGGGGCGCCGATGAGGCGGCTCACACTGTGCCGCTCCTGGTATTCGCTCATGTCGATCCGCACCATGGAGTTCTCATCGTTGAAAAGATATTCGGCAAGTGCTTTTGACAATTCCGTTTTACCCACGCCTGTGGTGCCCATGAAAATAAATGAACCGATCGGCCGCTTGGGGTCTTGAAGGCCGGCACGACTACGGCGAACCGCATCGGAGAGCAAGCGGATGGCTTCCTCCTGGCCCGCTACACGCCTCGAAAGCTCCTGCTCGAGGGTGAGCAATTTCTCACGCTCGGATTGCAGCATGCGCGACACGGGGATGCCTGTCCATTTTGCCACAACCTCGGCGATGTCGTCGCTGTCCACTTCCTCTTTCAAAAGGGAGCCCTCAGCCATCGTCTTCATCTTTGACTGCAATGTCACAAGTCGTTTTTCTGATTCCGCAATCTTGCCGTATCGAATCTCGGCTACCTTGCCATAATCGCCCGCCTTCTCCGCCTGGTCGGCTTCCGACTTAAGCTTGTCGATGGCTTCCTTCTCCTTTTGAATCCCGTGGACGATTTCTTTTTCACTCTCCCACCTTGCTTTCAGTTCAGTGCGGGTTACAGATAATTCGGCAATCTCCTTGCTGAGTCCCGCTTCTTTCTCACGGTCTTTTTCTCGCCGGATGGCTTCTCGCTCGATTTCCAGCTGCATGATCTTGCGATTGAGCTCATCGAGTTCTTCAGGCATGGAGTTCATTTCTATACGCAGCTTCGCCGCCGCCTCGTCCATGAGGTCGATGGCTTTGTCCGGAAGAAAGCGATCAGAAATGTAGCGGTGCGAAAGTTCAACAGCCGCGATCACAGCGTCGTCCTTGATGCGTACGCCGTGGTGCAGCTCGTACTTGTCTTTGATTCCGCGAAGGATGGAAATGCTGTCCTCGATCGAGGGCTCATCGACCATTACGCTTTGGAACCTGCGTTCCAGGGCCTTGTCTTTCTCTACGTATTTCTGATACTCTTTGAGCGTAGTGGCGCCAATGGCATGGAGCTCACCGCGGGCGAGCGCCGGTTTCAACAAATTGGCGGCGTCCATCGCACCTTCGCCGCCGCCGGCGCCAATGAGGGTGTGGATCTCGTCAATGAATAGAATAATCTGCCCTTGTGAGTCGGTCACCTCTTTGATGACAGACTTGAGACGTTCCTCAAATTCGCCCTTGTATTTGGCGCCCGCGACGAGCAACCCCATATCCAGTGAAATGAGCGTCTTGTCCTTCAAGTTCTCCGGCACGTCGCCATTCACGATGCGCTGGGCCATGCCTTCTACGATGGCTGTCTTTCCAACACCGGGTTCACCGAGGAGGATGGGATTGTTTTTGGTCCGACGAGCGAGAATCTGAAGCACCCGACGGATTTCTTCGTCACGACCGATGACCGGATCGATCTTCCCGCCTTTGGCCATCTGGTTGAGATTCTTGGAGTACCGCTCCAATGATTTGTATTTCCCTTCCGCATGGGGATCGGTGACACGCGATTCGCCCCGCAGGCTCTGTATGGCTTTGATGAGCGCTTGTCGGGTGAAGCCTGAATCTTTAAGTATTGCAGCGACTTTATCTTTCGAGGCGAGCAAGGCCAACAGCAAATGCTCAACAGAAATGAACTCGTCCTTGAATTCGCGGAGCTCTTTTTCTGCGCCTTGGAGAACTGCATTGGCTGCCGCAGAGAGATAGGGTTGAGTCCCTGAGACTTTTGCATATGAACCCAGCACTTCATCGAGCCGGGAATCAAGCATCGGGCGGCTCACGTTCAACTTCGCGGTCAGGTAGCCGATGACGTTCTCATCCGTTTCAAAAAGCGCCTTTAAGAGGTGCGCTGGTTCGATGGCCTGTTGCTGAGCCGCTTGCGCCAACTCCGCCGCCTTCTGCAGTGCCTCTTGTGACTTTATAGTGAATTTCTCGAAGTTCATGGTTCTCTCCCTCCGGGCGGTGCTCCTCAAATCATCAGCCAAGCATTTCCGCCTCCCGTTTCAGGAAATTTTGTCCTGTCTTTCACACGCAAAGCCAGAGTTCCGGTCATTTTGGCCTCTCCATTACCCCAATTGTCCATATTTGATTCTTACCAAATAGGCTGTAGCTTTTAGAGAATATGACCAAAGCCAAGGCATCCTCCGGTTTTCCAAAGTCAGTGCTCGTCGAGGTGGCCTGGGAAGTTTGCAACCAGGTGGGCGGCATCTATACCGTGATCCGCTCGAAGGCTCCGGCCATGGCGGAGAACGTCAACGGACCGTTCTGCATGATCGGCCCCTATGTGAGCAAGAATATCCAGCCCGAGCTCGAATCCCTCGACGACATCCAGGACATCTTCGGCTTGGCGGCCGCCAACTTGCGGAAGCGGGGCTATGATGTTCACTACGCCGAGTGGCTCATCACAGGCAAACCCCGCGTCGTGCTCCTCAATCCGAACGCGATCGAGGACAAGGCACTCAGTGTGATCAAATACTTGCTGTGGAAAAACCACGGGGTGGCCACGCCGGATAACCATGCACTGATCAACCAGGTCGTTGGTTTCGGCTACCTGACTAAACTCTTCATCGATGAATTGGTAAAACTCACGGCCAAAGGAGAACCTGTCATCGCTCATTTTCATGAATGGATGGCAGGGCTACCCATCCTGGACATTAAGCGCGAGAAGATGCCGGTGAAGACAGTCTTCACCACGCACGCCACCCAGTTGGGGCGGCACCTCGCCATCAATTCACCACTTTTTTACGCCCACCTGCCGTTTTTCAATCATGAAGTAGAAGGAAAGAAGTTCGGCATAGTGACGGAGGAGGCGATCGAATTCAAATGCGCCCAGCATTGCGACGTATTCACTACGGTGAGCGACGTCACGGCCCGGGAGTGCCGGCATTTGTTGAAGCGCAAGCCTGACGTGATTGTGCCGAACGGGTTGAATGTGGAGCGATTTGAAGCCTTGCATGAGTTTCAGAACCTGCATGCGGAATACAAGCGGGAGATCCATGAGTTTGTCATGGGGCACTTCTTCCCCGCCTACACGTTCGATCTGGACAAGACCATCTATTTCTTCACCTCTGGACGGTATGAATACAGGAACAAAGGCTTCGATCTTACGCTGGAGGCTTTGTGGCGACTGAACGAAAAACTGAAAGCGGAACAGGCCGACGTCACCGTGGTTATGTTCTTCGTTACGAAGCGGGAGTACTACAGCATTAAACCGGAAGTACTCCAGTCGCAGGCCATGAGGGAAGAAATCAGGCAAACTTGCGAGACCATTGAAAAAGAAGTGGGGAAGGGACTGTTCAACGCTTCTACGATTCGCCAGGACAATCGTCTCCCCAACCTCAACGATTTTGTGAGCGACTATTGGAAGCTCCGGTATCGGCGCACTGTGCAAAGCTGGAAAAGCAACAAGCTGCCCATGGTGATCACCCACAAGCTCGTGAACGAAGAGGGCGACGAGGTTCTTCAATACCTCGTCAAGCGCAACTTCCTGAACCGCCCCGACGACAGGGTAAAAATTGTATACCATCCTGACTTCATCACCTCGACGAGTCCGCTGTTCGGCATGGACTATGGCCAGTTTGTGCGGGGCTGCCACCTGGGAGTTTTCCCCAGCTACTACGAACCGTGGGGCTACACCCCCCTGGAGTGCATGGCGAGCGGGGTCCCTTCCGTGACGAGCGACCTGTCGGGTTTTGGGGACTACCTTACTCGCAATTTTCCGGACTATGAAAAAAACGGCATGTACGTGATCGAGCGCGGTCGCCGGACTTTCGATTGGAGTGCCCGGCAGCTCGCCGGCACTTTGTACCGGTTTCTCACGCTAACGCGTCGCGAGCGCATCATGCAACGCAACAACGTTGAGAACTATGCCTCGGCATTTGATTGGAAGAACCTTATCCGCAACTACCAGCAGGCGTATGACATGGCGGTCAAGCAGATGTGAATTGATCGGGGTGAAGAATATTGAATACCGAATATTGAATCTTGAAGTTTGATTTATTTGGCAATTGTGAGTTTTGATTTTCTAAATACTTCCAACATTCAAGATTGGATATTCGGTATTCAATATTTGCTTTCTGAATAAGTGTCGCTTGGTTACTCTCCTATGATCCTTCACAACCTCAGCGAATCGCAAACGATCGCAAACCGCTACCTGGCGGAATTGCGCGACCCGGCCCATCAGCGCGACCGGTTCTTGTTCCGGCGCAACCTCGCGCGGCTGGGCCAGATCATGGCCTATGAGATTTCGAAAGAACTGACTTACAAACCCCAGGTTATTCCAACTCCCTTGGGCAAGAAGACCATGCAACTCCCGGAGGACAACATCGTGTTGCTCACCGTGCTCCGGGCCGGCGTCCCTTTCCTTGAAGGATTTCAACAGGTATTTGAGAATGCAGATACCGGGTTCATCGGGGCTTTCCGGGTTGAAGGCGCGGCTGAGTTGCGCATACAGGCAGGCTACGTGGCTGTGCCCAACCTTGAAGGCAAGCACGTCATCCTGCTGGATACCATGTTGGCCACAGGGAAATCAATCACTGAAGTCCTCCGCCTGATCGAGGGTAAAGGGAAACCGAAGCATTTGTTCATGGCATCGGTGATCGCTGCACCGGAGGGAGTAAAGTTTCTGATGGATTCCGTGAAACAGCCGGCGTCGCTGTGGACATTTGCCATCGATGAAAAACTGAATGACGATTGGTACATCGTGCCGGGATTGGGTGATGCCGGAGACTTGAGTTACGGGGAGAAATGATATGCTGGAAGAATTATTGAAGGCCATCCCGGTCTTGTTGTTGAGCACTTTGAAATTTATCCTCGGTCCGATGACGGGGTATGCCGTGGGGCTGCACTACATCACAACCGCTTTGGCAACCATCGGTGGTATGATGTTGTCGGTGGTGATCTTCACGTACTTCGGGGAGTGGCTGCGGGCCAAGGTGGTTGCCCGTTTCTACCGCAACGCGAAGAAATTCACTCCGCGGAACCGACGCCTTGCGAGGTGGAGAAAGTACGGATTGACCGCCATTGCCGCACTCACCCCATTGTTCCTGACTCCGATCGGTGGCACCCTTCTCGCGGTCAGCGCGACTAAGTCCAAAGGAAGGATACTCTTCGCGATGCTGATCAGTGCGGTGTCTTGGTCGATTGTGTTTACTGCCGTGATGTATTTCCTGGGTAGTTTCCCGGAATTCATGCAATGGATCTTCAGGAACGCGCCGCCGGATTTGTAGAAAATGGTGCGCGACTCCGTCGCGTACCTTCTGCCGATTGAATTGGTGGAGATTCTCCCGAATCTGCATTCGAAGGGGGATGAATTTCGAATTAACTCCGAAAAATCATCATGACTTCCGTACACCACCCCCTTGAGGTCATTCTCCAAGTTCGGTGGATATTTGATCCATGTCTGAAAAGTACAAATTCAGAGACCCTAACGGTATTTACTTTGTTACATCCACAGTAGTTGGCTGGGTTGACTTGTTCACCCGGCCAGAACTCAAGCATATTGTAATCGAATCATTGAGGTATTGTCAGCGTGAAAAAGGACTTCTCATCCACGCCTGGTGTCTTATGGAAAGCCACCTTCATATGATTGGGAGTACTGTTGGTGAACCTTTGGAGTGCATCATGCGGGATTTCAAGAAATTCACCTCGAGGGAAATCATCAGCACGATAAATAGCCCCGTTGAAAGCAGGAGGGGTTGGGTACTTGAATTGTTCAGCGAGGTAGCGGACCACCTGAAAAGGATGAAGAATTACAAAGTTTGGCAAGACGGCAATCATCCGCTTGCTTTGACCAGCCCACAATCGTTGGACCGGTCAATGGACTACATCCACAATAATCCGGTTGCAGCTGAGATTGTTGGTGAGCCCGAACATTATCTATATAGTTCTGCGAGGGACTATTACACCAAGCAGAAAGGTTACCTGGCTATCGATTTTATTTGATGTCATTCGTACCTTCGATTTCACGTTCGCGGCAGGCAACGTTTCGGAGACGCGCGCCTATTGCAGTAGCTTCATGATACTTTCTTTATCCACATTCTTATTTACAGCCACAGGGGCATTTGCAATCTGGATGATAAGAGGATTTAAGGGATCTATTAACAAGGAAATGATCTCACCTGATGAAAGGCACTCAATCAAAGGTGCGACACGATACTACTTAGGAATGGGGATTTGGATAGCTCTTCTTATTGCAGCAGGTAGCATAATGGCAAAGCAGACTCAACCCAGAACATTTGAAGTAAAGACAAACGAAAAGGGAGAGATAATTGAGCTTAAGGAGGATAAATGAACTTAGGAAACAGGAGCTCTCAGTAGTTAATGAAGATACTCTTTGTCTGCAGCAGAAACAAATGGCGAAGTCGGACGGCAGAGACGATTTTCAAAGGTTATGAGGGTCACGAATTCAGATCCGCGGGAACGGAGAATGATGCCAGGATCAAAATCAACGAAAAGCTTGTGAAGTGGGCCGACCTGATATTTGTAATGGAAAAACGACACAGGGAAAGACTTCATGAAGAGTTCGATCCACTCCTGGATGGAAAGAAGATAGTCATCCTGGACATCGAGGACAATTATCAATACATGGACGAGGAACTGATTGGGACGCTTAGGGCCTGTGTGACTCCTTATCTATGAGTCTCAGCAACTCGCTGACTTAGGTACCCGCCCCCTCATCCGGCAACATCTGACTGTGATGGATGTGATTTTGTGTGATAAACAGGATGTGGTGGTCTACTTCTCGGGCTCGTCGGGCAGCATTTCGATATCCCTAATGAGCACTTTTTTGGCAATCCTTTGCGCGGTTGCAGTCGCAGCGAGTCCGCCAAGAGCAGTTTCCTTATAGCGCGTTTCCATGCTGGCGCCAATTTCACCCATGGCTTCAATGACTTCATCCACAGGAATCACGCTGCTAACGTCGGCTAGTCCGATCTGTGCCGAACTGTTGGCGATGGCCGCTGCACTCGCGTTGCGCACAATGCAAGGCACTTCCACCAAGCCGGCCACAGGGTCGCATACCAACCCCAACATGCATTGCACCGTAATGGCCACTGCATTAAAAATCTGGTCCGTGTTGCCTCCAAGGCAATAGACGATCGCACCTGAACCCATGGCAGCTGCTGTGCCTGTCTCTGCCTGGCATCCTCCCACCGCTCCGGCAATGGAGGCTTTTTGCTCCATGATGAGCGCAATGCCGGCTGCCAGCAACATCGCTTCCAGGATCTTCCGGTCCGGTACTTTGTGAATCTCTTGCAACGTGTAAAGAACACCCGGCATGATGCCGCTTGCTCCGGCTGTAGGTGCAGCGACGATACGGCCCATGCATGAGTTGACTTCCTTGGCGGCAAGAGCCCGTGAAATGAGTTGTTGGAATTCCTTGGACAGTACGGCTTTGGGATACCGGTATACTTTCTTCGCGCCGTTGTTCACCATACCTGAGCGTGACGTCATGTCTTCTTCGAGGCCTGTGTGCACAGCATCCTTCATTACTGACCAGGCAGTTCCCAGCCCTTGCCAAATTGTCTCTTCGGTTCGGCCTTTTTGGTCCTGTTCATATTCAAGCACCACATCCACAAGTGACATCTTGTGATCGACGCTGTACTGTTTCCAGCCGCTGAATGAATCAAATAGGAATGCCATGTGCTTGGGACTAACGAAGTTAACCGTTTGGACTATGATAAAGTTCTATCTTACGCAACGATTACACAAGGATTAGAAGGATTCCATTTCTTTACATACCATTTTTCGAATGATTCCTATGATTACCATGATTAAAAGGCAGAAGTCAAGCCATGGCTCTTTGAAATATGTGTCCCTGGTCATGCTGGCAGTCTTCAGTGTACAATTTGCCTTCGGGCAGTCCAGCGACGAATTCACCATCCGGAAAATTTACGACAAGGCACTTGCTGAAGGGCAGTCATACGCCATGCTCGACTACCTCTGCAACAAAATAGGGTCAAGGCTGAGCGGGTCACCGGGTGCAGCCGCTGCTGTCGAATGGAGCCGGCATATGATGGAAGAGTATGGATTTGATTCTGTATGGCTTCAACCCGTGATGGTGCCGCATTGGGTGCGCGGGCAAAAGGAAATCGGCCGCATTGTCAATTCCAAAAAAATGGGCACGGTCGAGCTGTCGGTTTGTGCGCTCGGTGGTTCGATTGGAACCGGCCCCGAGGGACTTACCGCCAACGTGATCGAAGTCAAGACCTTCGAGGAACTCACCGGCCTGGGCAAGAACCAGGTGCAAGGGAAGATAGTTTTCTTCAACCGGCCCATGGACCCCAAATTGTTACAAACGTTTTCGTCGTATGGCGGCGCGGTGAATCAGCGCGGAGGTGGTGCGGTGGAAGCCGCGAAGCTTGGCGCCGTTGCCGTCATTGTGCGGTCGATGGGCATTAACCCGGAAGATTACCCTCACACGGGGGGAATGCGTTATGACAAAGCCGTGACACAGATTCCCGCCATGGCCGTGAGTACGAAGCATGCGGATCTCCTGAGCCGACTCCTCAAAGACGACAAGGGTTTCTCATTCTATATGGAGATGCATTGCCAGACGCTGGAAGATTCACCTTCGTTTAATGTCGTTGGCGAATTGAAAGGCGGAGAGTACAAAAATGAGATCATCGTAGTGGGTGGCCACCTGGATTCCTGGGACCTCGGCCAGGGAGCCCATGATGACGGGGCCGGCTGTGTACAATCCATTGAAGCGCTAAGGATTTTCAAGTCGATGGGATACAAGCCCAAGCGCACCTTGCGCGCCGTGATGTTCATGAACGAGGAGAACGGTTTGCGCGGCGGCCTGAAATACGCAGAACTGGCGAAGCAGAATAAGGAGAAACATTTGGCTGCCATCGAGTCTGATCGCGGTGGATTTACGCCACGCGGGTTTGGCATTACCGCCGTACCGGATTCAACCAACCTGAAGAAAGGGCAGTCCCCCCGGCTCCCGGGACTGGACATGCTATTGAGTTGGAAGCCTCTGCTTGAACCCTACGGATTGGCAGAGCTCACCAAAGGTGGTGGTGGCGCAGATATCGGGCCATTGGGACCTCAGGGTTGCAACCTTATTGGTTTTGTGCCGGATTCACAGCGATACTTCAATTACCATCATACAGCGGTCGATAC
>CAZJWV010000049.1:0-21046 GCA_964549855.1 uncultured Ohtaekwangia sp.
GATGTCTTCCAGGTTGATGCCCCCGAAGGTTGGTTCCAGCGAGCGCACAATGCGAATGAATTCATCCGGATCCGTGCAATCAATCTCAATGTCAAAACTGTCGATGCCCGCGTATTTCTTGAACAACACCGCTTTCCCTTCCATAACAGGCTTGGCAGCGTCAGGGCCGATGTTGCCCAATCCCAGGACGGCTGTGCCGTTGGTGATGACTGCAACCAGGTTGCCTTTCGACGTGTACTTGTACACATCCTCCTTGTTCAAGGCGATCTCTTTACACGGCTCCGCAACGCCGGGTGAGTAGGCAAGGGCAAGATCCAATTGCGATGAGAGTACCTTGGTCGGAACAACTTCAATCTTTCCGGGGCGCCCATTCATGTGATAGTTCAGGGCGTCTTGTTTTCGAATCTTGATGGACATGGACGTGGGGCTTAAAGCGAGCTAAGTTAGCAGATTCGCCTCAATCCCAATGCGTTCGGAGCGTGCGTTGGCGGGTTGCGCCGGTAGTAAATTACTTGGTGGGAGTGGCTGATGAGTCTGGCTGCTTCCCGACCTGGAAGGTGTAAAGGATCGTCTCCAATTCACGCATGATCTCGCGCTGATTCACGCCGGGACTTATCGTAAACCCTTCGATGTAATAGAACTGCTGCGTAGTTTCATCCACCAAGGCATAGCCAGTGAAGGGGCCTCCAAGCCCAGGTGTGTGCGAACGAAACAGCCCGCGCAGTTGGATAGCAAAACGCCCGTTGAAGTTCACGGTGTCAGCTGTAACCGGGATGTAAGGGACTGTGGTTTCCGTTAAGAGGTAAGATTCTGAATCGTCAGGATCTGCAAAGAGGTACTTGCGGCACACCTCGTTGCGGAAATCAATCAATTTCTCGCGTCCAAAGTCTTGCTGTGAGGTGTAGGGTTTTCGCGAAATGAAAATGTCTTTGTCATCCTTTGGATTGACTTGCCGAATCCAAAGGAAATCTGGGGACTTGTCGGCCAGTTTATACCCGAACGGAACGTTGAGCGAGCACCCGAATTCACGTACCAGGACTTCTGAAATTCCCTTCACCTGGCCGGACTTGAAAAGCGCCTGGCTAAGGCGCTCGCGCTCCTTCTGATTGAAGAAAGCCACCAGGCGACCTCCTTCTTTGCGAAGGTGGTCCACCAGCACCGCTTCAGTTTTGTTATAGACAAACGCCACCTCCTGTCCGCGTGCCGACACGTTCGACGCCGTGTGCATAAACAGGCTCTCATCGTCGCGAATCATGGTGACGGATTCCGGAGTGAACATGCCCCTGACGATCGCGGCCCCTTGCGATGTGCGATCGAGGGTCATCACGTAAATCATGTTGCGCCGCTCCTTCAGGATGTAATTCAGCTTTCGCGCGTCTACCCAATGAACCTTGAAGATGGGCTCCTCCCTGGGAAGGCCGGGCATTTCAGCCGACAGCAGGGAGTCGAGCACTTTGCCTACTGGGCCCTTGCGCTGAGCCGAGTCGATAATCACATACAAGTCTCCAACCACTCCCTTGGCCAACGGCATGTTCTTTGGATCGTTTCCGCAGGCGGCTGCAATCAAGAGGATCCCGAGGAAACTGGTGTACTTCATAGCTAGAAAGCAATGCCGGGAACTCATTTTCGACACATCACAGTGCTGTATTAAATCAAGGTAATCCTTCAATCCTTTTAATCAAGGTCATTTCTCGGGGTATAACACCGCCTGGAAGAAATTGGTCATCGAAAAGTATTTTTTCGCGCGCTCCTGGAGATCCTTTGGAGTCAGGGCATTCATTCGTTTTTCGCCCGTGAGGATGTTGCCCGTATTGCTGCCCAATTCAACACTGCGCTGGAGAGCGTTGAGCCAATAGCTGTTATCTCTTAAACTCTCCTGGTACTTCTTTGAATAGGCTTCTTTCACTTTGGCCAGGTCCTCGGGCTTTGGCCCGCTATCCTTGACCTTTTGTATTTCGCCAAGCGCCGCCTTGATGAGTTTGTCAACATTTTCAGGGCCGCATGGAATATAGAGGTTGATGGCAAAGTGCCCATACGGCGTTTTGTTCAGGCTGCCGCCGATCTGTGAAGTATACGCTCCAGCCAGCTGTTCGCGCAACGTTTCCGTGAGCTTGATATCGAGTAAATCGAGAAGCGCCTGAAGTTTGAGCGATTCTTCCGCGTCGTAGGCAGTTTCACCGGTGAATGTCATGGCGATGAGGCTCTGCGGCTCCTGGCCCTTGCGGATTTCCTTTTTCACCACACCTTTCACTGGTCGAATCCCCAGGTCTTTGTATGCGGGCGCCGGCCCCGGTTGCGACGGCAGGCTTCCCAGGTAGGTACTCACCAGCGCCTTCATGGCTTGCAATTCGAAACTTCCGACCACAACAAACGACCAACCTCGTGCATTGCCAAACCGCTCGCGGTAGATGGCCATGAGTCGGTCAAGTGAAAGTCTGTCAAAGTCGGCAGTGCGGGGGAATCTCGGCGCGCGGGGGTGAAAGTTGTAAAGCATTCGCCCCACCGAATCCTGGAACACCGTGCGAGGATCACTCATCATGTTTTGAACCATCCCTTGCTGCCGTGTTCGAAAGGAAGCAAAGAGGTCCTTGTCGGTGCGCGGGTTGGTAAAGTACAGGTTTACGAGCTGCAGCATGGTTTCGGCGTCAGCAGTTCCGGATTGACCGCCGATACCTTCGCTAAGTGAGGACATCCGCGGCGAAGCAGTAACCGTTTTTCCTGCGAGCAACTTCCGCAGGTCGGTGGGAGAGAAACTGCCTACACCCATTTGTGAGGCGACCATGGCTGCATACTGGGCATTAAGGGCGTCTGCGTCGCTGTAGAGCGAACTGCCGCCAAACCGGAAACCCGTCAAGAGGATCTCGTCGTTCTTGAAGTCTGTGGGCTTAAGCAAGACCGTCACTCCATTTTCAAAAGTCAATTGAGTCACTTGCAAATCCGGCAGCGTTTTTTCGGAAGCAATCTTGCCACTCGCAGGGATTGAGGTCATCAGCGTGCTCGCCAGCCCTTTCTCTTCATAAGGCTTTACCGGTAACAACTCGGCCTGCTCCACCATCGCCAGCAGTTCTTCATTGGAGGGAAGTGTGAAGTCCGCCTTGTCGGGCCCCTGGAGAAGAACCAGCTTTTTGGAACCTGTGGTAGGTATCGTGGAAGTCACGTAGCCATTCACTTCCTCCAGGGTAATCCCTTCCAGGAACTGTTGATAATATTTGAATTCGTTGGCAATTCCGGGAATGGGCTCATCCGTCAGGAAATTGCGGAGGTACTCTTCGGCATGCTCCATCGATTCGGTTTTTTCGCGTTCGTTGAACGCCTGCTCCATTCGTCGGTGAAATGATTTCTTTACGCGCTCAAGCTCGGGGGCTGTAAAGCCGAATTTGCGCGCGCGTTCATTTTCTACGATCACGGCCTCCACGGCGGGCGCTACACCCGCTTTGCCAACCACAGCGAACCCAAAATAGGATTCGTATCCATGAACAAACTCACTTTCGCCGCTTCCGCCAAACAGAAATGGTGGGTCTGCTTTTTGTGTCAGCTCTTGCATGCGGACACTCAGCAACTGGCCGGCAACGGATTCGAGGATATCCTGACGGTAGTCGCCCACGGTAACCGAGGCCTTCGACGCCCTGACGGGATATAGGATCTGAAGGATGTGATTGGTGGCCTCGGGATCAGTGATCACCAGGCCCTCCGATTTCTGACGTACAGGCACCGAGGCATATTCCCGAACCCTTGGCTTATCCGGGCTCTTCAGTTTTTCAAAATGTTTGCGGATGAGTGCTTCTGCCTTCGCCGGATCAATGTCGCCGACTACCACCACGGCCATCAGGTCTGGCCTGTACCAGTCGTGGTAGAATCTTTTGATGGTTTCTGGCTTGAACGAGCGAAGGATTTCTGTTTTACCGATAGTCAGTCGGTTTGCATATTTAGACCCCTGCAAAATATACGGCAGGGCCTTTAGGCTCATTCTTTCTTCAGCTCCTTTACCCAGGCGCTCTTCTTCCAACACAACCCCACGTTCCTTATCGATCTCACTGGATTCAAACAACACCCCCGAGGCCCAGTCCTCCAGCACAAGAAACCCACGATCAAGGTTCTCCGGCTTGTCGGTGGGAATGGGAAGGATGTACACGGTCTCATCGAAATTCGTGTACGCGTTCAGGTCGGCGCCGAACTCCACACCAATGGATTGCAAGTAGGAAACGAGGTCATTCTTTTTGAAATGGCGGGAGCCGTTGAAGGCCATGTGCTCGGTAAAGTGAGCAAGCCCTTGCTGGTCGTCATCCTCCAGGATGCTCCCGGCCTTGATGGCCAACCGAAGCTCCACCTTTTGCTCCGGCTTGTTGTTTTTCCGGATATAATAGGTGAGGCCATTGGCCAGCTTTCCCTTGATGATTTCAGGGGCTACCGGGAGTTTTTCACCCAAGTCCTGAGCGGTGACGCTGCCGACGACCAACAACAGGAGGAGGATCTGGCGGGTAAGGTTTCGGAAGAATTGCATTGTTGTCATTGTTGATTAAATCAATAGCCCCATTCAGTGGCGATCAAGCGCTGCATATCCGGATGGACGCTTCCTGCGGCGCAGATTTCCCGGCCAAAGAGGAAGTCATTACCTCCCTTGAAATCGGAGACCGTTCCGCCGGCGCGCTGTACGATGAAAGCGCCCGCGGCAACATCCCAGGGATTCAGATTATACTCAAAGAACCCCTCAAAGCGACCGGCGGCCACGTAGGCAAGGTCGGTGGCAGCGCTGCCCAATCGCCGCACGCCATGTGATTGCTTGAGGAATTTGCGGATGATAGACAAATAAGCCTCCATTTTAGGAAAGTCGTAGTACGGGAACCCGGTCGCAAAGAGACTCTCGTTCAGGGTGGCAATCTTTGAAACGCGAATCTCACGGCCGTTGCAAAACGCAGGACCATCGCCGACAGCATGGAACATCTCCTGCCGGGTCACTTCGTAAACGACACCGAGCACAGTTGTATTTAAATGGGTAAGGCCGATGCTTATGGCGAACGGCGGCAATCCATGGGTAAAGTTTGTAGTTCCATCCAGGGGGTCGATGATCCATTGATAACCATTTTGACTGGGCACAGAAGCACCTTCCTCACCAATAATGCCCGCGCCGGGAACAAGGCGTAAGAGTGCATCCACCAAGCGACGCTCTGATTCGCGGTCTACATAAGAAACGAGGTTGTTGAATCCTTGCTTAAGATGGATCTGTGAGCGGTCAAAGGAAAGGCTTTCCACACGAATGAAATCGCCCACTTCCAGGCAAAGTTCCCTCACCTGGGTTTCTATCGCGATCAAGTCGATCATTTTTTCCGTGTTTGACTTTTGACAGCAGTGAACATCAGGATCAGCAGGGAAATCCACGCCGCGGTACGCACCATCCATTCGCCGCGCGCAAGATAAGAATCTGTTCCATCGATGATGTGGCCGCTGTATAAATTGATCATCGCCTCCCGCGTCACAGGGGAATCGGCAATCATTTGTGAGAAAATGGCAGGTCCGGCTAATACCAGAATTCCTGCTAGTAACCACAACCACGACAATCCCTTCTGCTCAAGGAACGCCTTATACACCGCCCAGTTAACCATCAATATCCATGCCCCGGAACCGAGGTACCCGGTGTGCACTGTCCATCGTGTCCAGGTTCCCTGACTTTCCAACGAATCTGCGAGGAAAATGGTCTTCCCTGGAGCCAACTTGAGACAAACGTAATCCAGGGCAAGCCATAAGAGCAAGAGGGTGATCTTTCCCGTACGAATGCCCAAGACCTGCCTCACCCATGCGTGCGCGACGAAGACAAGTGTCCATGCAATTCCCATCACCAGCGCAATAACCAGTGACTCGTGGCGTATGAACGCACGTAACGCAAGAGGTAGCGTAAGGGCGAGCAGTACCCACTCCATTTTTTCAAGGATGCCTTTGTCAGGAGTTTCAGCGAACGTCAGCAGTGGAGCGAGGCCAAAAAAAATAAGGAGGGGAAACGGGGCCATTAGCCACCCACAGGTGAGGAGACCTACTGAGGCTGCGGCCAGCGCGTAATGAGGGAGGCTAGGATTTTTTGCCATCGACGACAATGACAATTTCACCTTTTACGTCCTGCTTGTTGAAATGGGCGAGGACCTCGGCAACGGTACCCGTGACAGTCTCCTCGTGAATCTTGGTTAGTTCCCGGGATACGGAAATTCGCCGGTTGGCGTCAAGCAAATCAGCAAGGCTTTCCAATGTCTTGATCAGCCGGTGAGGTGATTCATAAAAAACAACAGTGCGTTCTTCTTCCGAAAGCCGTTTGAGCGCTGTAAGCCTGCCTTTCTTGTGTGGCAGAAAGCCTTCAAAGGCGAAGCGATCGCACGGAAACCCTGACTGTACCAATGCAGGCACAAGCGCAGTGGGACCCGGCAGACATTCAACCTTGAGTCCGGCAGCAAGGCATGCGCGCACCAATAAAAATCCAGGATCCGAAATCCCGGGTGTGCCCGCATCGCTGATGAGCGCAAACGACTCGCCGGCTTCCATACGACGGGTAAACCTTTCTATCGCCTGGTGTTCGTTGTGAATATGGTAGGATTGGAGGGGCTTACGGATGCCATGGTGGGCCAAGAGCACACCCGACGTGCGGGTGTCCTCAGCCAGGATGAGGTCAACATTGTTCAGGACATCCAGCGCGCGCAAGGTGATGTCGCGCAGGTTGCCGATGGGAGTGGGTACCAGGTAGAGCGAAACGTTGCGGTTCACCCGGTGAGTTTGTCGATGGCTGCAGCCAGTTTGCGATCCTTGTCGGTAACTTTGTTCCCGGCGTCGTGGGTAGTCAGTTCAATATCAACACGGTTCCAGGTGTTGGTCCACGTCGGGTGATGATTCATCGACTCCGCCAGGAACGCCACTCGGGTCATAAAGGCAAAGGCTTCGCTGAAGTCGGCAAACTGAAACGACTTTTTCAGTTTATTGTCTGATTCCTTCCACATAAGCGATGATTTCGAAGATAATGTTACACATTTTTTGCCACGGATTTCACGGATTTTCACGGATGAGCCTGTTGAGGGGTGCCTCGACTTCGCTCGGCATGACGTTACCTGATCTCATTCGACAATGAGTGCCTCGGCTTCGCTCGGCCCGTCATCCTGAGGTGAGTCGAAGCATGACCTAGGAGCCTTCAACCAGTCCTACCAAAAGGCAGTGGAGTCGGAGGACCTGCCCTGAGCGAAGTGGAAGGGTTAGAGCGCTACAATGCCCTCTATCACCGACACTTTCTTGTACACTTCGATCACCGACTCGCTTGATGGCATCATCATCTGGTAGGTGAGACTTATGTATTTACCCTTCTCCGACTGCTTCTCTGTCGAAGTGACGTGACGGGGAAACATTTCGCGAAGCTCCGCATGCTTGTGCGCCGGAACGATGAACTTGAAAATGTACAGCGCCGGCCAGGCGTAGTGCTGGTCGAGTTTCTTGCGCAATGACTCGTAGGCCTGGGGATCCATGCACTAAATAAGGACTGTCCCTCCTTGATAGCCATCGCGACTATGGGAAGGGAATGGGCAGTTTAAAAAAACTTGTACCGCTTGTCTTCTACCTTGGCAGCCTCTTTGAGGGCTTCAGTAATGTAATAGCCGCCCCGACTGCTCACGTTGGTGTTCATCAATTGGGTCTTGAACATGGTGTAGTCCTCCATGGCAACCGCATCGGTTTTATTCACCACATCTATAACCACCACACCGTTCTCGCCAGCCAGCGGAGTGGAACGCTTGCCGCCCTCAATTGAGAAAGCAGCGCCGATGATCACAGGATCAAACCCGACCGACGGCAACGAGGTGGCGTTCAAGCGAAGGTCGCTCGACGAGCTGACGACAGCATCGCGGGGGAATAGCTTGGCCAGCTCATCCAGGGGTTCGGTCTTGCCTGTGAGCTTTGCAATGATGTTTCTTCCACGAACCTTGTTGCGGACCATTGGAGTTATTTCCTCCTTGACTTTGTCAAAGGATTTGAAGCCTTTTTCCGTCTCACCGGTCATTACCGCCACCACGTAGGTGTCCGAAAGATCAAACACGGTAGAGACCTTGCCGATGGTCGCCTCGCGAAACAGCCAGGTAACCACTTGGCGCGCTTCGCCAAGGTTGTTGATCCTTCGCTCAGCGGTGCCAATGTCGTTGGCATCGAAGACAGAGAGGTTCTCCTGCTTGGCTTTTTCTTTGAATGCATCGACGCCCGACAGGTCGGCTGCAAATGCGTCGGCCTTGCGAAGCATCATGTTCAGGGTCTCGTCGCTGGGAGTGATTTCACGCTCGACGATGGCCACCTTATAGGCGGTATTGTCTTTCAGGTTGGTGACATCAACGATATGATAACCGTGCTCGGTCAAAACGGGCTCCGGAAGCAGTCCCGTTTTCTTTGCATCGAAGATGGGCTTCTCAAATTCCTTCACCATCTCCCCACTCACAAACCAACCGAGGTCGCCGCCAGTGGAGGCCGTTCCATCGGTGCCGAACTCACGCGCTTTGGCGGCAAAACTTGCGCCGTTGCGAATGTCTTTCAGGATCTTTTGAGCCTTCTCTTTGGCGGCCTTTTTTCCTTCAGGGGTATCCGATTCCCAGCGAATCAGGATATGACTGGCTTTGAAATTGTAAATCGTGTCCTTCGAGATTTGGCTGACTTTGTAAATGCGGTAACGTCCGTCTTCGAGAAGCGGTCCGATGATTTTGCCGGTCGTCAGGCTTTCGCGTTGGCTGAGGAGGGTCGGTGGAAGCGTGGCAATGGAATATTTGCCGTACGGGGAGCTGGCATCGGAGTTGGTGACAGCGAAAAGCGAATCGTCGGTCATGCTCTTCAAGTCAATGCTCATACGGGTCACCTCTTCGCGGATGGCCACCGTATCGTCGGAGGAGGGATTCACGTCAATGGCTACATAGCTCATGCTCCGTGTGTTCTCGGCCTTGTATTTCTTTTTGTTCTTATCATAATAGTCGCGCAGTTCGGCATCCGGCACAGCCGTAGTGGTGTCGGCGAAATAGGGTACGTAGAGGTACTTCATTTCGACCCGGTCGTTCTGGTTGTGATAGTCCCGCTCCCCTTCTGCATCGGTGATGTAGGCTGTCTTGAGGAGCAGGTTCTCGTACTTGAGTCTCTCCCGCGATGGTTGAAGGTCATTCTTGAACATATCCCACCGAATGCGCATCTCAGATGTCGGGGCCATCGCATCCACTTGCTTCAGGTAGGAAATGAGTTTGGTGCGATCAAATCGTCCCGAGCTGTCGGTAAAGGCAGGTGCCGTCCTGATCCCCTCATCTATGTTTTTGCCCTGTAGCATATCCCACACTTCATCAGCAGTGACGCGGATGCCCACTTTTTCATACTCGGGTTCGATCGCGTTGCGGTTGATCAGCACCTCCCAAGCCTGTGATTCCAGTGTCGCATTCTCGCGCTCACCGGGGCTGCGGCCAAAATTGAGTATGTAGCTGTTCTTGCGTTCCTGGATGGCGAACTGGTAATCCTCGAGGGAGATTGAATTGCCGGCGATCTCACCCACTTCGGTATCCTGTCCTCCGAACACGGAATTCGGACCGTTTCCGAATAGATCACTACCCACAATGAAGGCGCCCATAGAGAGAGCAATAGCTCCCACGACCCACTTGGTCATCTTTTCGCGCAGTGTATTAATTAGTGCCATAGAAACCGAAGAATGATTTTCTGCTGATAATAAAAGAGCCGCAAATTTAACCCCTTTGAACTATTCACCAAAGGGGGTCTGCGCCCAGCCTGACCTACCCCTTTTTCTGTCCAGAGGCCCGCTTTCAGTCCCGCACCGTATCGTCCACCTCTACCTTGATGGTATCAATCCGGTTGCCTTTTGTGGTCTGAATTTGGAAGGTATAGGGGGGTACGATGAGTGTTTCCCCTTTCTTGGGGAAATCCTCCGTGTAGGCGAGGATCAGGCCGCCCAGGGTTTCGTACTCCCCAACAGGAAGATGCCAATGGTATTTTTCGTTGAGGTAATCCACTTCAAGACGGGCGCTTAACATAAATGTGCGCTTGTCCAGTGCCTGTTCTACAAGATCGTCGGCATCGTGCTCGTCTTCGATCTCGCCGAAGATCTTTTCAATCACGTCTTCCATGCTGATCAGCCCAGCCGTGCCTCCGAATTCATCAACCACAATAGCCAGGCTGCGCCGCTCCCGGATCAGTTGCACCATCAGGTCGTTGGCCATCGCCGTTTCCGTCACCATGCTGATCGGCGTGATAATCTCTTCCAGGGTTTGTGGATTCTTGAAGAGCGCAGCAGAGTGGCAATAGCCGACTGGGTCGTCGATCGATTCGCGGTAAATAACAATTTTGGAGTGCCCGCTTTCCACAAAGGCCGACCGTAGTCGTTCAATGCCTTCATCGACCGAAATACCCACAATCTCCGTGCGGGGCACCATGCATTCGCGCACCTGAACCGTACCAAACTCGAGCGCGTTGTGAAGAATTTTCTTGTCGAGGCTGATCTCTTCATCCTCGTGGCTCACCTTCTGCATGTTGCGCAGAAAGTGGTTAAGGTCGGTCAACCCGTACACAGGCTTCTCTTCTGAATAATCAAAGTGAAACACCTTCTTGAGGAGAAGCGTTGAGAGACTGAGGATTGCCCAGGTCACCGGCTTGAGGATGATATACGTGGCGGCGAACGGTAGTGCAAGCGCCGACAGCATTAAGTTGGGGTTGATGAGAAAAAGGCTTTTCGGCAGAAACTCGGCGGTGGCAAGGATGACAAGTGTGGACACCGTTATTTGAGCGAGCATCACAGACGGCTCGCTTAGCAGGGAAGGAGGAAGGCTGGTGATAATCACTGGCTCGAAGACCAAGGCCATACTGTTTCCGAAAATGACCAGCGCGAGTGTGTTCCCTACCAGGCACGTTCCGATGAATCGTGATGGTACGTTGAGAAAGTAGGCGACGAGGCGCCCCGACCATGAGTCTTGCTTGCTCTTGAGCTCCACCTGCAGGCGGTTCGCCGAGAGAAAGGCGATTTCAATTCCTGAAAAGAAGAATGAGAAGACCAGCGAAGTGAGTATCCAGGGTAGCTGCGTTTCGAAAAGACCTTGCTGCGCTTCCATCAAGCCTTGCTGCGTTTCCGGTAAACGAACCAAAGAAATGCGACTATCGAGGGCATTATAAAACTGTAAGCATACAAGGGCCCTGCTGTCATCATCTCGTAAATCCCCATGATCACGAGTGCTACGCCGAGGGAGAGCAATAAGGTGTCAAAAAGCTTCACGACCGTGGCATCCGGAGAGGAGGGAACATCAAAAATACGGAAAAATCAGCGGACGGCGCTTCCCCTCAAGCACGCAGGCGGTCAATCCTTAATCTCGAAATCTCCTTCCGGCTTGCGGATCGTGTAGGAGGAAAGATCTTGCAATGCATCGAGGCCGGTGCCGTAAATCACCTCTGATTCCAGCCGGATGGTTACGAATTTGTCTGTATAGATTTTTTTGCTCACGGGGTTCCAGAAAAGCTCTTCAGTGTTGAGTTCCTGTTTCTTCTCGAGGTTTTTCACCTCCACCTTGCCTCTTCCCCGCCACAAATTGTCTTTCTTGAACCGATAGGCATGATTGGCTTTCAGTGTCGACGTCAGGTTGCCGTTCTCATCATAAAACTCCAGGTAGAGTCCCTCAGGGAACTCCTGGTCGCCATTCTTGAATTCGAGGATTCGTTTGGCGATCAGTTTAGTTTTGATGCGGTCTTTTTCGGCATAGAGCATGTCGACATTTGACGCTTCCCGCAAGGGCCCGCGATACTCAACGGGTTCGCCGGTTTGCTTGGTAGTGCAAGCCGGAAGTAGGAGTAGTAAAGCGAAGCAAAGTCGGTTCATAGAAAAGAAAAGGCCCCTTGCGGGGCCTTCTTGAGTTCTTATTGGTTCTAGTCCCGGGTATTCAACACCACCGATTCCTGGATCCAGCACCCCACACGTTGCGTCGAGCCTTTTTGCCAGTTCAGCAAGAATATCTCTTCCTTGGACGGGAACTGTGCTCTGGCGCGGGCCATGCCTGCTGTGTTGCCAGCCTTCTGATACATTTCATAGGCGGCGATATACACGAGGCGGTCTTCGGCAAGACTTGATTTCTTCGAGCAATCATCAAAACTGTTGTAGTAGAGGTCGCCGATCTTTTCCCATGCCTCCTTGTTGCTGGCGTCTGCAGTAGCTGCCTGCCGGAACATTTCGCGGGCTGCCGAGTAGTTCTTTTTCTTTGCTTCGATGCTGCCCATATAGAATTGGGCCTCACCTTTTTCCGTAGCTTTTAGGGGCATTGTCATTGCCTCTTTGAGCAGGGCCTCTGCACGGTCGTACTGACCTTTTGAAATGTAAGAAGCGATAAGGAATTTTAGCAATCCAAAGTCCCTCTCGTTTTCAGGGCTCAGTGTGTGAATAGCTTCGCCAGCATCCAGGGCAAGAGGATCATCAGCGCATTTACCCTCCAGCATGAATTTAAAGATCTTCTTTGCTAGTGCGAGGTCATTGGGGTTTTGCTTGAATTTTGGAGCCAGGGTGCTCTTCACCCTGTCACATGTGAAATTTACGAGGCCGGCCAGAATTGAGTTCACAGCATCGCTGATCCCTTTCAATTTATCGACATCTCCAGCCTTGTTGGGATCTTTGGCTGCTATAGCTTTAGCAGCCGCTATCTTTGCATCAAGCACTGCAGAAACCTTGTCGTAACGCTGTAGGATTTGCTCCTCTGTCAGGTTCTTGTGTAAAGTTTGGTTATTCTTAATTGTGGTCATGTAGGCCACTAAGTTCCCATCCGTCACATTTGTGCCACTGATTTCAAATACTCGATCGTACAAGGACAGCAAACTTGGAAGCGCCTCCTTGCTCTTTTGATTAAATTTGAAGGAAGCATAAGCCTTGCGATTCAGAACGTTCACTTCGTCATTGCAATTCTTTACGCGAAGGTCAAAGAGCATGAGCAGGGAATCAACCAGCACTTTCTTTTTGCCTGGATCCGCCTCGGCGTCTGCCAGCCTGTCGTAGATGGTAATGCCGTCGATATAGAGTTTGGTATTCCACTGGGGTGCGTTGGTAAGCATCCATTGAATGGCGGGAACGGCGCTCTTGAGATTGCCACCTGCTTTCATGGCATCACCCCAAACGGCCACACACTCTTCTGCCTTTTTCTTGTCTTCGGGCCATTTGAGTTCTTTGCACTGCGACCACCCCAGGGTGGAGGCAAAAAGTAAGAGCGGCAACACGACTATCAAACTTCTGACTCTCATAGTTGGTTTCGGTTTTTTGCTTTCGGTCTAGTCAAATCGACGTTTAATGAACCACTGGTCATTAAATGTTATTCCAAAGTAAATCTTGAAGTAGTTCTCTTCAATGGCATTAAGGGTTGCGTCTCCTTTTTTACCCCACTTCACGGCCAGGTCAAGACTGGAAATGCGGTTAACCGGTAAAGAGAGGCCAAAAGTAATGCCAAAATCTCTAACTGCGTTTCCATTGGCCAAAAAAGGGTAATTCTCATAGCTAACGCCTGTTCGGTACGTCACCCGTTTGAGGTAGTTGCTGAGAGAAGTGCGGTCTGGGGTGATTTCAAACCCCCCGGCCACGCGCCAGCTGTTTGACTGGTAGCGGTTCTTACCCTCCAAATCACGGTAGGTGGAATAGTCGGCGTAAAAGGCGTCGATGGCTGCCTGCCACTTGAATGGCGCCGGACTGTACGACATGCCGACCATTAATTTGCCCGGCATGGTAATGCTGCCTGGCTGGTTGGAGATCACGGTGGTGGAATCCAGGAGCCCTGACAAATTCCAACGCTCGATGCGGCGGTTAAACTTGGCGCCGAGGTCGGCTTGTATGTCATAGACAAGGCCAAAATTCAGGCGGGCATTCTTCTTGCCAATGGAATCGAGATGAATGGAGAGAGCCGGAGTAAATGTGAAGTCAGAGATAAAAGTTCGGTCGTTGATTCGCGCTGACACGGGTACTTGGGCCCCAACAATCAGGTTCCCGTAATAGTTTTCAGTCGAACTGAATAAATAGGTCATCCTCAATCCCAGGGAGATCTTTGAATTCAGCGAAACACCATTGGACCAGGAAAACTGGTTGACTCCGCCGGAGCCTTCCTCGACAATGCTGGCATAGTCGTTTGTTCCGGCAATCGGTTCCGTGTAAGTCAGAATGTAGTTGAGTCGCGTGTAGGGCATCAGGCAAAACGAGGTGGTCCACCATCCGTTAATCACGGGAAGAGCGAGGGCCAGGTAATTCAGGTTCCCACTGCCGCTTTTCTCCGATACGGAATCGGACTTTTGCCATCGTTGCTCGCCGATAATACCGGCTTGAAACGTGGTCAAACGGTTATAGACAAGCAATGCGGGGTTCTGGTTGTTGATGTAGAGAAACTGGGGATTGCTAAAACCCACCCCACCCATCCCCTGGGCTTGGGCCAGCGCGGTGCCGTATTGCTCGCCTAGCCCGTATGATGAGAACGGGCTGCGTGCCGCCTGCCCCAGGACGTGGCACGCCGGGAAAACCGCCAGGACAAACAATAGTGCGGTGAATCTAGAGGTGGACATTGTGGAGCAGGATGCTGTTCAGGCCGTCAAGGACCAATTCGGGGGCCACAAAGATGGATGGTTTCAGAGGTTTTTCAAAAAAGCCCGCATCCCCTCCCGTCAAAATCACCCGGACATCGGGGTACTTGCCGGCATAACGAGCCATGATGCCTTTTATTTCCTCGAGCATTCCGTTCATCACGCCTGAAACGAGGCACGCACCTGTCGCGTCTCCGGTCAGTGGAACCGCCTCTGCGGGCATCGGTGCCGCAAGGGGAAGTTTATCGGTGCCTTCATGCATTGCCCTGAACCGCATGGTCAATCCGGGGGAGATGGCTCCACCCATGTACTCACCATGGCTATTGACAAACTCATAATTGATGCACGTGCCGCAGTCAATCACGAGAGAAGGTTGTCCAGGGAACCTATGCCAGGCTCCGGATGCTGCAGCCAACCTGTCGGCACCGAGGGTTTCGGGAGTGGCATACCGGTTGCGAATCGGCAATGGCAGCGCTGCAGTAAGGACGCAGCGCTTGCCTGACACATTGGGCAATTGACCCAGCTGAACCCCGGCATCGGTTGCAGCACTGACAAGCAAGTGGGATGCGTGATTGGCAGATAGAAATGCCCGCGCTGCGTCTGCCTCAACAAATACGTGCTTTTCGAGCAAGTGGTCTCCTTCGAAAATGGCTATTTTCGTTCGGGTGTTGCCGGCGTCGATGACGAGGTTCATGCAGCGAAGCTAGAAAGACTTAGGCTAACCCGTCAATCCTGATGCGATGACTAAACTTCCAACCTACCGTGTTCTCGGCCTCATGTCAGGCACGTCCGTCGACGGACTCGATATTGCCTATGTGGAGTTTACGTATGCCAAGCGCTGGTATTTTAAGTTGTTGGCTTCTGAGACCGTAGGATATTCCAAGAAATGGGAAAAGAGGCTTTCTTCAGCCCACACGATTTCATCAGAAGACCTCGCCGAGTTGCACGGTCAATATGGCCGTTACCTGGGCGAACAATGCAGGGAGTTCATGGACCATCATTCCATTCGTCGCGTCGACCTGGTAGCGTCTCACGGTCATACGATCTTTCACCAGCCATCGAGGGGCTTCACGTTTCAACTGGGCGACGGCGCGGCTTTGTACGCAACCACCGGGCTTCCGGTCGTTTGTGACTTCCGCTCGCTCGATGTTCAGCTGGGAGGCGAAGGGGCACCACTGGTGCCAATGGGCGACCGTCTTCTTTTTGCCGCAGCCGATGTGTGCCTTAATCTCGGAGGCATCGCCAACTTGTCGATGGAATTGGGCGGTGAGCGGCGTGCTTTCGATTTGTGCTTTTGCAACATGGCACTCAACTTCCTGGCTAGGGAGGCTGGTAAATCATACGACCGTCATGGTAAGAAAGCGTCTAAAGGAGCAGTCGATGGCGATTTGTTGGAAGCGCTTGGCGGCGTGTATGCCTCCATTCGCAAGAAGCGTAAATCAATCGGGAGGGAATTGTTTGAAAAATCCATCAGGCCGCTGCTGGCAAACCGCGACATTCGCCTCGCCGACCGACTGCGCACCGTGTGCGAGTCCGTTGCCCTCGAAGTGGAAGAGGCCTTGCCAGGGGATTCCCGCAACCTTCAGATTCTCACAACCGGCGGGGGAGCATTGAACCGCTTCCTGGTGGAGGTCATCAGGAACCGGATTCTCGGAAAAGGAGTTGTCGCCCTCCCGGCACGTGAGATCGTTGACTTCAAGGAGGCGATTGTGTTCGCGCTCCTCGGGGTCCTTCGCATTCGCAACGAGATCAATGTTCTCCGCTCCGTCACCCGGGCCCGAAGAGACTCGTGCAGCGGTGTCGTAATCGGCTACTGAGGTCTAAATAGTCGGGGTACACCCTCCTCTGTACATAGAGTGAAATCAGAAATTAGAAACTGGAAATTGCAAGTTTGATGATGCCCCCAGTTTCTGATTTCGAATTTCCAGTTTCTGGTTCTTGCACCGCGGCGTTCAGTGCAGGAATTGGTAGATTAACAGATACGATCCACACCCGGCGAAGTATCCAAGCATCGCAATGAGGCTCACTCGTTTGAGGTACCAGATGAAGTCGATCTTCTCCATCCCCATCACAGCCACACCGGCCGCGGAACCGATAATCAAAATGCTTCCTCCTGTACCCGCGCAATATGCCAGGTATTCCCAGATAAAATGATCCATGGGATAAGTCTCGAGGCTGTACATCCCCATACTTGCGGCCACGAGGGGAACGTTGTCAATCACGGCGGACAGCAGGCCGATGAGGGTAATGATCATCGATTGGCTTCCCACGGTCTGGTCTAGCCAAGCAGCGAAATGCTGGAGAATCTCCATCGATTCCAGGGCGCCTACGGCGAGCAAAATTCCCAGGAAGAAAAGTACACTGGAGGTATCGATCCGCTGAAGCGCACCGGCAGCGGTATAAGGCTTGCGGAGCGCTTCATCGGCGTGCGGGTTGATCATCTCGGAAACGATCCAAAGGACACCCAGCCCAAGGAGCATGCCGATGTAAGGCGGCATGTGGGTAATTGTTTTGAATATAGGAACGAATATGAGAGCCCCTATGCCCAGGGTAAGCATGACTCCACCGCCACGCACTTTTTCTGCGGTGTATCCTCCATGTGGGTTTGCCGCTTCGCCCAGTGTACCCTTTAGAGTGAACGTCAGGTAGATGAGCGGCACCAGCATGCAGAGCACGCTGGGGATGAAGAGTACCATCATGATGTTAGCTGTGGAAATTTGTCCACCAATCCAAAGCATGGTGGTGGTCACATCGCCTATCGGTGTCCATGCGCCGCCGGCATTGGCAGCGATCACAATCATTCCTGCGAAGAACATGCGCATGTCTTTGTCGGGAATGAGTTTGCGGATAAGAGAGACCATGACGATGGACGTTGTCAGGTTGTCCAGGATGGAGGAAAGAAAGAAAGTGACCCAGCATACCAGCCACAGCAACTTTACGGGGTTTTTGGTTTGAATGCGGTCAGTGATTAGTCGAAATCCCTGGTAGGCGTCCACCAATTCGACGATGGTCATGGCGCCAAGAAGGAAGAAAAGGATCTGCGAGGTCTGGCTCAGGTTTTTGTCGAGATGGTGGCTGACCTCCTCGACGTTGGGTGCGTAAAGCGCATACAACGTCCAGCACAACACGCCGGTAAGTAGGGCGGAGGCGGTCTTGTTGATCTTAATCGGATGTTCAAGCGCGATGGCAAGATAGCCTACCACGAAGACGAGAATGATCACTACTTCCATTAGTTGGAGGGTTAGGGTCTTTATAAAGATAGGCGAAAAAACGAATTCGAATCCTCACTGAACAAGGACAATTCGGATAGACGGTGACGGGAGTTTTACTCGCCCAGGTTGAACAACCCCTGGTTCAGTAACTTGAGGCAGTGTTCCTTTTGTGTGGTGTCTACAAGTATGGAAATATTGTTCTGGCTGCCGCCGAATGATACCATGCGTACGGGCACAGCCCCTAGTGATCGAAATACCTCTTGCAGCACCCCCTTACGCTCGGCCAAGCGGTTGCCAACCACGCAAACAATCGTCTGGTTCCGGTCAACCGTGATAGTTCCGAATGGCTCCAGTTCATGAAGAATGTCTGCCAGGTTCTTATCGTCATCGATTGTCAGTGATACGGCCACTTCGGAGGTGGAGATCATGTCAATCGGTGTCTTGTGCCTCTCGAAGACTTCAAACACTTCGCGAAGAAATCCATAGGCGAGGAGCATTCGCGAGGATCTGATGTTGATGGCCAGGATGCCGTCTTTGGCTGCGATCGCCTTGATCACAGCCGAGGAACCCTTGTCGCTGATCAGTGTGCCGGGTGCCAGCTCGTCAAGCGTGTTTTTGAGCCTGACAGGCACACCGCGTTTCTGCGCCGGCACGATCGTGGAGGGATGAAGAATCTTTGCGCCAAAGTAGGCAAGCTCCGATGCCTCGTCGAACGTAAGCTCGGCGATGGGCACAGTGTGTTTCACGACACGTGGATCATTGTTGTGCATCCCGTCGATGTCGGTCCAGATCTGCACCTCCTTGGCCGCGATGGCAGCCCCAATGAGAGAAGCCGTGTAATCACTTCCGCCTCGCTTGAGATTGTCAATCTCATTGCGGTGGTTGCGGCAGATGTAGCCTTGTGTGATAAGAACATCCTGCTGGTTCATCGATGGAAGCAAGGCCTGGAGCCGTTCGCCGATCTTGTCGAGCTCCGGCTCCTGGTTCTCGTCTATCGACATGAAGTGAAGTGCCGGGAGTAAACGGCAATCGACTTTCCGCTCACGAAGATGATAATAGAAGAACTCTGTCGAAGCCAGTTCGCCCTGCGCCAGCAGTTCGCGAAAACTCCGGTCGTCAAACTTTCCCGCAGACAGGAGTCGGATCAGGCTGAAATAGCGGCTAACGATATCCTGGCCGATTGCCTGATATTCCGTCGATGAAAACAACTCGTGGGCATAAGCCTGGTAGTGCGCCTCTAGCCGCGATACCTCCGTATCGGCTTCCGTTTTGCGCCCGGCAAGCAGGTGTTCACCGATAGCAACCAGCGTGTTGGTGCTCCCGCTCAGCGCGGAGAGCACGACGATCTTGCGCCCAGGCGTCCGCAAAACGAGGTCGCCCACCTTGCGAAGACGGTCAGGCTTTCCGACGGAGGTTCCACCAAACTTGAGGACGATCATTCCTGGGAATTAAACGGGGAGCAAATATAACCAGGATGGGTGGGATGAATTTGATGAACATGACTTGATGGACCTAAGATGAATACGATGACCCTGCTAGTGATGGTTAGACAAAAAAACCCGGCTGTTTAGGCCAGGTTTTTTATACCGTTGAAGCTAGCTGAGTTATTCCGCCAGTTCCATCATGTTTATCATAGTCATCCCAAGTATCCCAGTCACTTCTTCACTTCTTCATACTCCACATCAGTGGCATCGCCGCCGCCATTGCCGGGGCCTCCGCTGCCCGGGCCGTTGGCAGCACCGGCGCCAGGATTAGCACCTGCCTGCGCACCACCGGCTGCACCGGATGCAGCGTACATTTCTTGCGAGGCTGTTTGCCAGGCTGCATTCAGCGCCGACACGGCACTGTCAATCGCCGCAAGGTCGCCGCTCTTGTGGACCTCCTTGAGCTTGTCCAGTGCTCCCTGGATGGCCGTCTTGTTGCCTTCAGAGAGTTTGTCGCCGTATTCTTTCAGCTGTTTCTCCGTTTGGAAGATCATCGAATCGGCCTGGTTGATCTTGTCCACGCGTTCTTTTTCTTTCTTATCCGATTCAGCGTTTGCCTGGGCCTCGGCTTTCATCTTCTGGATTTCTGCGTCGGTGAGACCGGAGGACGCTTCGATACGTATCTTCTGCTCTTTACCGGTACCCTTGTCTTTCGCCGACACATGCAGGATGCCGTTGGCGTCGATGTCGAAGGTTACTTCGATCTGCGGGACTCCACGTGGGGCTGGCGGAATGCCGTCGAGGTGGAACCGACCAATCGTGCGGTTGTCTTTTGCCATCGGCCGCTCACCCTGCAAGACGTGGATTTCCACGGAGGGCTGGCTGTCGGACGCCGTAGAGAACGTTTCAGACTTCTTCGACGGGATCGTCGTATTGGACTCGATGAGGTGCGTCATTACGCCGCCCATGGTTTCGATGCCGAGAGAAAGTGGCGTCACGTCGAGGAGGAGGACGTCTTTCACTTCGCCTGTGAGTACACCACCCTGGATGGCAGCGCCCACGGCGACTACCTCGTCGGGATTCACGCCTTTCGACGGCTTACGGCCGAAGAATTTCTCCACTTCGTCAACGATGCGTGGAATGCGTGTCGACCCGCCGACGAGAATCACTTCGTCGATTTGAGAGGTGGAAACACCTGCATCGGCCACGGCCTTGCGGCATGGCTCCAGCGTGCGCTTGATCAGGTCGTCGCAAAGTTGTTCAAACTTGGCACGGCTCAGTTTTTTCACCAGGTGTTCGGGTACGCCGTCTACCGAAGTGATGTAGGGGAGGTTGATTTCCGTTTCGTTGGAGCTAGACAACTCTATCTTGGCTTTCTCCGAAGCTTCTTTTAGACGCTGGAGGGCCATCGGGTCTTTGCGCAGGTCGATGTTCTTGTCGGCCTTGAATTCGTCGGCGAGCCAGTTCATGATGCGCGCATCGAAGTCGTCGCCACCGAGGTGTACATCGCCGTTGGTGGATTTTACTTCGAACACGCCGTCGCCGAGTTCGAGGATGGAAATATCGAATGTACCACCGCCAAGGTCGTAGACGGCAATCTTCATGTCTTTGTTCTTCTTGTCGAGACCGTAGGCCAGTGCAGCAGCCGTTGGCTCGTTAATGATTCGCTTCACGTCGAGGCCGGCAATCTGGCCCGCTTCTTTCGTGGCCTGGCGTTCGGCGTCGTTGAAGTATGCAGGCACGGTGACCACTGCGTCGGTTACCGTGGTGCCGAGATAGTCCTCTGCCGTCGACTTCATTTTCTGCAGAATCATGGCCGAGATTTCTTGCGGCGTG
>CAZJWV010000050.1:0-20776 GCA_964549855.1 uncultured Ohtaekwangia sp.
GAGGACAGCTCACAGACTCGGAACGATCTCATTTTCAAATTTTCAAATTCTCAAATTTTCAAATTAGAACGAGTACTTCAGCGTCATCCCAAACGTAAACTTCTTGAAGTTGTCTGTTAAGTAGAACTCTGGCACCATACTGAACCGGCTGCCGGGAACGGTGTGTGTGATAAAGAATTTCATGGTGTTGCCCTGGAAATAGTTGCCCCTTCCTTGGAGAAGATACCCGATCCCTAAGCCGCTCCAGGATGCATTGCCCGACTTTTTGTTGAAGTTTACCTCAAAGACACCTGACAAGAACGTATTTGGCTGTAGTACGAATCCTTCCGTCGTCTGCTCGGTAAAGTAAAGTTGATTGATCACCAGCGAAGGACGGAAATTGGGTCTGCGCATCCGATCGCGGAAAGTCAGGACAAGTTTCGCCGAAAGTTCCGGGTAGATTATATTCTGTAGCACGCCAACACCCGCCTGGATCCCGAGTCCGATCAGGTCGCCCGGAAACACGTGGTTGATCGATGAAGACTCGACTTTCTGGCCACGAACGACGAGACGCGCTTCAGTATTACTCCTACTACTCCGTCTATTTTTTATTGCAGCCTCCGTACGAATCGTATTGGCGACGATATCAAAGTTCTGCCGGGAAACACTGTCGAGTGCTACAAGCGTCGAGCCGTAGACATATATGCGGTACTCGCGGGCGTGGAAAGTAATCTCCCATCCAGGAGGAAGCATCTCGACGATGCCGCGGTCTTTAATAAGAGTCATCGTAGTTCGCTTCTCCGCAGTCGGTTTGATGGTGATTTCCTGCCTTTCTCCATAAGGCTTCATTCCCAAGCCAACTTCCTTAGTGCCCTCCGGGCCGGTTCGGACCTCAATGCTCATAGACTCAGTACCCAGGGTGCTCGGTTCTGCTTTCCTCACGTTGTCAAGAAGCGCCTGAAGCATTCCCGGAAAAGTGAGGACCACTGCCTCAGATTTTGAAAACTCCTTGAGCTCGAAGACAACGAGTGCCGCTGCCTCAGGAAATTCCACCCGGATGGAATCGGGGAAAGGCTTGAACTTTGGTTGTGCAAAACCGGCAATAGAAAGTAGAAGAAGTGTGGGAAGAAGAATTCGTTTCATGAAGTTGTGTTTCATTGGTTGTTAGCTCCGGCAAGGCTGATCAATGGAGTTCCGGGGGACGTTGGACGCTCCTCTTCGCGGAACAGTCCAAAGCGAAGGCGTTGTCCCTGGGTACTTGAAACTCTATTCGGCAAGACTGTCCCCAGGACGACGCGGGGCCTTGCTTCTGGCTGTGTGGAGGCGACAACCAATTCAGGTTTTTGTGCTGACTCTTCAATGATTGGCGTCTCGCTGCTTGCAGAATTAGTTGGCTCTTGTACTTCAGCCACCACAGGCGTCGTGACACTTGAAACCTGGAGCCTGGAACCTGGAACCCTGGACCTTTGGATTGCCTTGGGTTGGCGAGGAATGTCCTGCTTTGTGGACGCGACAGGTTCTTCCGTGGTCGTCAATTCACAGGGAACCTCTGCGGGCGCGACTGATGCTGTGAAAGAAACCAGGGTGCTCTGCGTTTGTATTTGCAATTCTAGCTCACGCAACCTTACCTGGAGTTCGTCCCGGCGCGAGAGTTCTTGAAAAAGAAAAACCAGGGCCCAAGCCAGTGCCACGGAGGCTGCTGCATAATAAATGAGGTAGCGTGGTTCCCGACGTGCCGCCGGGAAGGCAATGGACGACCAAAGCCGTTCTTTATCCAGTACGACCGGCTCTGATTCAAGTCCGTGTACCTTGCGACGGATTGTTGCATCATCTTTAGGTTCCATAGTGATACCCCTCCCGGGTAAGCATTTTCATTAAGGCTACTCTTGCTTTGGACAACTGGCTCCTTGAGGTGCCCGCCGTTATCCCCAGCATTTGGGCAATCTCATCATGATCATATCCTTCAATGACGGCCAGGTTGAACACCGTGCGGTACCCATCCGGCAACGCCTTGATAAACCGAACAATATCTTCTGCGGGTAGCGCACCCAGCTCATTGAGTTCCACCGCTTCGACCGTCTCACTGCTCTCTACCAGCGAGAAATTGTTCCGCCGCCTGAGCCACATCAGCGACTCGTTTACAACGATTCTCCTAATCCACGCCTGCAGACTACCTTCTCCGCGGTCGTCGAAACTGACCAGGTTGGCAAATACACGACTGAAGGCCATCATCAATACATCCTCGCTGTCAGCCTCATCCCTGAGATAGCGGTAGGAGACCCGGTACATGGTCGATGCGAACAGGTCGAAGAGCTGCCTCTGCGCCTTTCGGTCACCTGCTTTGCAACGTTTGACGAGTCCCCCGTGTGTCAGAAGAGACTGTTTATGATGAAATGCGCCAAAGGTGGCTGGCGTTGCCTGAAAGGTGAAAATTTTTTGAGTATGGATCAGCTCGGAAGCCAGAGCTCAATTTGAAAATTTGAAAATTTGAGAATTTGAAAATGAGGATTGTTGGGCGATTGATGACTCTCCCGCTGGTACCGAGGATATCTCGAAGGATGAGGGGGCCGTTTAACCAGCGTGGGCACCACCCATTCTCAAATTATCAAATTCTCAAATTTTCAAATTACTTTCGCCTCTCATGAGTTTTGCGTACCCGGCCTTCCTTTGGGCACTTTTCGTGTTGGCCATCCCGGTCATCATCCACCTCTTCAACTTCCGCAAGACCATTCGTATTCTTTTCTCCAATACGCGGTTGTTGCATCAGATCAAGCAAGAGACGACGCAGAAGCGAAAACTAAAGCAATACCTCATTCTCGCATCCCGCCTGCTATTTTTATTGTTCCTCGTCCTTGCCTTTGCGCAGCCTTTTCTGCCTGCCACTGAACAAATAACTGCCAGCCGCGACATTACATTATACGTCGACAATTCCTACAGCATGTCATCATCGGCCGGCGAGCAGCTGCGGGCACTCGACGCTGGACTGAACTTCACGCGCGAGGTGGCTTCGTTGTTTCCACCAGATACCCGTTATCGGCTATTAACGAACGATTTTGCACCCTTTTCGAATTCCTACAAAACAAAAACAGAGCTACTGGATTTGTTAACCACGGTGAGGTTATCACCGGTATCGCGCACCTACGCCGAAATCCGGGAGCGCGGAATGACCGGCACGGATGAGTGGTTCTGGATTTCCGATTTTCAGAAATCGACACTGGACCTGGAACGTGCCGGCGTCGATACGGCCCGGGCGATCCACCTCGTTGCCATACCGCTTGAGCGGGCCTCCAACGTCTTCATCGATTCGGTCTTCCTGGAAGATCCCTTCATCGTCGGCGGGCAACGAAATACCCTGCATGTGCGGGTAAGGAACACCGGCACAAAGACGCGTGAAGGCCTGGTGGTGAAGCTCACCATCAACGACATCCAATCTGGCACAGCGTCGGTTGACCTTGATCCGAACGCGGTATCGGTAATCAAATTCGATCTGGCACAGGGCTTGAAGGGTATGAACAGGCTCGTGTTGAGTTTCACCGACTTCCCGGTGAGCTTCGACAACTTTTTTTACCTGACGCTGAATTTCTCCAACAAGATTCGCGTTGTGGAGGTACGAACAGGCGGGAGTTTCGTCGAAAAAGTATTTGGCAACACGTCGCTATTCGCTTATCGCGCATTTGCACCGGGGAATGTCGATCTCGGCATTGTTTCGCAGGCCGACCTGGTTATTCTCAACGGTATCGATAATCCTGATGCCGGACTTATGGCGACCCTTCGCGATTATCAAAATGGACCCGGTACACTTCTTATACTACCTTCCCCGGCGAGCACGGGTATCGGCCTGAGGGCTCTTGCTCCCGGTATGCATTTGTCGCGGGTTGAAAACCAAGCAATGCAAGAGGTAGAGAAGCCCGACTTCCAGAATCCATTTTTCGAAAACGTGTTTGAGGAGCAGTCCGCTGCGTTAGCCATGCCGCGCGCGAAATCAGTTTGGTCCTGGGGCACCGACCGCTCTGCGTTACTCAACTTCAAGGACGGAACGCCATTCCTGTCACGCAACGGAAACACCTATGTCCTGTCGGCTCCGCTTGATCCCGCCTGGTCGGACTTTCAAAACCATGCGCTCTTTGTCCCCGTCATGTACCGGATGGCGGCATCAGGCCACCGCATCAGCCAAAAGCCTTATTATTTATTGAGTGAACGACTTGCCACGCTTCAGATGGACAGCCTGGCTGGCGAGGCGCCGGTAACCCTTTCGGGTAAGCAGGAGATCGTGCCCTCACAACGGAGAAATGGCGACCGTGTTATCCTCGAGATTCCACGATTTTCCGTTGACCCCGGTTTCTACCTTGCCCGCATCCAGGCCGATACGCTGGGTCTCATCGCTTTCGACATGGACAAGCGCGAGTCATTGCTTGAGCAGTGGTCGGGTGAAGAGGTCAAATCCAAGCTGGGCGGGGGAGCGAACATATCCATCTTCCAGCCCGCCGCCGAAGGTTCTTTCAGTAACGAAATAAAAGAGAGATATTTGGGACGCCCATTATGGAGGTACGCCTTGATTGCTGCCCTGTTGTTTCTACTGGCCGAAGTGCTCCTCATCCGGTTTATGAAGTAATTGCCGCCTGAATGAAGCTTCTGATACAGTCCGCCAAGATTCTCAATGCGGGCTCTCCCTTTCATAAAAAGACCAGGAACATACTTATTCACAACGGGCGAATCGCCGACATTGGCGAAAAGAAATTCAGCGCCGACAAGGTCATTGATGCATCCGGGATGATGCTGTCGACGGGTTGGTTTGATCTGGGCACATTCGTAGGTGATCCCGGTTACGAGCACAAAGAGGACCTTGCCTCCGTGACACGATCGGCTGAAGCGGGAGGATTTACAGGCCTCGCCGTGCTCCCCAATACGCAGCCGACGGTCCAATCCAAAAACGAAGTAAGCTATCTCCGCAGTGGAAACGCCAGCAGGCTGGTACAGATCTACCCCTTGGCTTCGGTCACTCGTCAGAATAAAGGAGAAGAACTCACCGAGATGATCGACCTGCATGAAGCGGGAGCCGTAGGGTTCACCGATGGCCTCAAACCGGTGTGGCACACGGATATTTTGCTCAAGGCTCTCCAGTACACTCAAAAATTCAATGGACTACTCATCGATCACCCGGAAGATACGTGGCTGAACCTCTTCGGGCAGATGCACGAAGGTGTGAACAGCACGATGCTCGGACTCAAAGGGATGCCTGGCATCGCAGAGAGCATTTCGCTCAACCGCAACATCGACTTGCTTCGCTATGCCGGCGGGAGACTTCACGCCTCGCGGTTGTCGACGGCGAAGAGCATCGACTTGGTTCGTGCTGCCCGCAACAAGGGACTAGCCGTGTCCTGCGATATTGCATCTTATCAACCGCTTTTTGACGACAGTGCGCTGGCTGATTTTGATACGAATTACAAAGTGAATCCTCCGTTCAGAGAAAAAGCGGACAATGCGGCGCTTATCAAAGGGTTGAACGATGGCACGGTCGATATCATTTGTTCGGGCCATGTCCCGCAAGATGCCGAGTCGAAGAACCTTGAGTTTGACCAGGCCGACTTTGGCATGATCAATCTTCAGACGTTCGCGGCCAACCTGGTGAGTTTGTCAGACCGGGTTGCCATGGACAAACTCCTGGATAAAGTAACGACGGCTCCGCGGCAGCTCCTGGGACTTCCTGTGCCGCGCATCGATGTGGGAGAGGACGCTGACATTACGTTGCTCGACCCTTCCCGCGAGTGGGTACTCGATGAGAAGTCGAACCGCTCGAAAGCCGTTAACTCGCCCTGGTGGGGCCAGGTCGTGAAGGGAAAGGCCGTGGCCACCTTCCACAACGGGCACTTCGTTTCGGATGTTGGGTAAAATCCTATCCTCGCCGCTGGTGCGCGTGGCTGTTCGCTATGGCGCCGTAAGTGCATTCCTCCTCCTGATTTTTCTGATAACGATGTTTTACACGGGGCGACACCCATTTCTCATTAACCTGTTCCTCGATCCGAGATTCCCCGTCCTGGGCGTTATGATTTTTGTAGGCCTCAGGGAGCTTAGGGACTACCACCTGGGTGGCACCCTGTATTTCGCCCAGGGAATGGGCACTAGCTTCCTCCTTACTTTCGTTTGTGCAGTGCTTTGCTGGGCGGGCTTACTGGTCTTCGCGACGTTTGACACGCGGTTTGTTTCCGAATTTATCACGCAGGCCACCGAACAGACCCGCGCGTTCACCCCGGAGGACATTCAGCGCATTGGCAAGGAGGCGTTTGATCAAAGTTTGCGTGAATTGCAGAAGGCCGACAAGTTCTTCATGGCCCGGAGGTATTTCGTGCAGACGTTCATCATCAGTTTCTTTGTCAGTGTAATCGTGACGGTGGTGGTGCGGAGGACGAACGAGGGGTGACCGCATCCGCGCAGCGCTTCGGCGTGGAAACTGGAAATTAGAAACTGGAGATTGGTATAGGGTAGCGCCTTCTTTGCGACTTTTTTGCGTCTTTGCGGCTCTGCACGAGCGCTTTTTGTACGTGGAATTGCCGAAAGTCTTGTAATTTTAGGATGGAATCCCGCACTTATCCACTAAGTCTAACCTAACTACACCTAAACCCAATATCATGGAAGAGAATCAATCCGCAGCCCCGACAGTAATGTCTGTCAGCATGAAGTACGGCGCCATCATGGCGGCCGTTGGGATAGCAATTTTTGTTGTCCGTATAGCGATGGGAACAAATCCATTCGACAGTGATTGGACCAGTTGGATCGGCGTGGTAATAGATATTGTTGTTATCGTATTGGCACACAATGCCTTCAAGGATGGCGGCGATGGGTACATGACCTACGGGCAGGGATTCGGCATTGGCACCCTGTCGATGTTGATTGGTGGGGCCATTGGTCTGCTCTTCACCCTGCTGTATGTCAACTTTATTGACACCGGGATCATGGATGCCTTTTACACGCTCCAGGAGGAAAAAATGCGGGAGTCAGGCCAAAACGAGGATGCCATTGCCATGGGGATGGAATGGACCAAGAAACTTTTCTGGGTGTTTTACATCATTGGAATCGGCTTTTTCTCGGTGTTGTGCGGCCTGATCGTTTCCATTTTCACGCAGAAGAAGAGGCCTGAAGCTATTTGAAAGAAATCCTGGATATATCGGTCGTCATCCCGGCCAAAGACGAGGAGCAGTCCATCCCCGAGCTGGGTGCGTGGATCGACCGTGTCATGAAGGCCGGGGGCTACGACTACGAGGTCATCTTTATTGACGACGGAAGCAGCGACGGCACCTGGGATCAGATGGTGGCGCTGAACAGCATCAATCCGTCGTTCAAGGCCATTCGTTTCAACCGCAATTTCGGCAAGTCGGCCGCGTTGGCCACAGGGTTTCGCGCGGCCTCGGGCGAGGTGGTGATCACCATGGACGCCGACCTCCAGGACAGTCCTGATGAGATTCCGGCCCTTTACAAAATGGTGAGGGAGGATGGCTATCAACTCGTGTCGGGTTGGAAGAAGAAGCGACACGATCCGATTACCAAGACGGTTCCGTCTCGATTCTTCAACGCGGTGACGCGGATGATTTCAGGCATCAGGATTCACGATTTCAATTGCGGACTGAAAGCCTATTCACGGGTGGTAGTGAAGAGTGTTTCCGTTTACGGGGAAATGCACCGCTACATCCCGGTAATTGCCAAGTGGGCGGGCTTCACGCGCATTGGAGAAAAAGTGGTAGAACACCGTGAACGCAAGTACGGGAAGACGAAGTTCGGCTTTGAGCGCTTCGTCCGCGGCTTCCTTGATTTGTTGACCATCACTTTTGTCGGTCGCTTTGCTCGGAGGCCGATGCACTTCTTCGGCGCCTGGGGGTTGGTATCGTTCCTCGTGGGTTTTTTCCTTACCGCCAAGATCCTGTGGGACAAGATTGATTCGGTATACATTTCCCACATCCCCCTGAAGCGCGATGTTACGCAACAGCCGGCCTTTTACCTCGCCCTGGTGGCAGTTGTGTTGGGCACGCAATTGTTCCTGACAGGATTCCTGGCGGAGTTGATGGCGAGGCAATCCAGCGCCAAGAAGGAATACCTGGTGATCGAACAGGTGGGAATGAAACAGGAGCGCCAGACGGTTTGAAAACTGGCTGCTTGTTGCTGGCCCCTGGCCCCTGACTACTAGTCGTTGATTTTTCTAAAGATTCCGGACGGGATGAGCACGAGCAACTTCGTTCCGGACTCGAACTGAATCTTCGCCATCTTGTCCCGGCCCATTTTGCTTAGACTTTTCACTTCACCCCTGCCGTAGTTGATGTGCCAGACGAAATCGCCGGCCTTCAGCTTATCCAGTTCCTCTTGTTGAGTTATCGGGCTTCCCACGTATGACGGCACCGGGCTGATGATGGGCAGGTGACTTTCCTCCTTGTGCACCTCTTCGCTTGAATCCGATCCTGCTTGCCGGACTGATCCGAAGTCGAAGCGGCTGATCAGGGGGTTCCGTTCCGATTTTGATGCACGGGCCTTCTTCAACAGCTCTGAAAGCGATTCAATTTCCTTTTGCACCGTATCAATTCGCAGCGAATCATCGTACTCCATGGGCTCAAACACCTGGAGTTCCGCTGAGACGCGGGTCTTGACGTCTTTGATCATCACCACCGGTAAGCTCATGGATTGTCTTATAGCGAAGCCATAGAGAGAGTTGGGGGTTTTAGCGCTCAAGTCGCAGATGACCATGTCGCTCTCTATGATACTCCGAAGGATATCCATCGGGCCGTCGCCGGCGAAGTCGGTGGCCCTGGCGGGGGTGAGGCCGGAATACCCGCATGCCGGTACGAGGATATACTGATAAACCCGGTCGCAATGCCCTTTGGGGTATCCTTCCGGGTCCTTTTCAGGCATGATGATGAGGCATTTGTTGTCCATGGTGGTACTTTGAGAATAGAAACTTAGGGAAATTATTCTGTGGAGAAAAACCCGCACCCCCGAAACGGGGGACTACTGCGGGCGAAGGTGGAGCTGCAGGGAATCGAACCCTGGTCCAGAGAAGATGAACGTGTACGTTCTACATGCTTATCCTCTTTTGATTGTCGGGGCTGGCAAGGCAGGAGGCAGCCTTAACCCGTCCGTAGCCGCTGTTTCTCGACACCGACGCGCGACACGCCGGGGCCCAGTTCTGCTGAACGACACCGCGTTCCGGCCCCCGCAAAACAGAAGGACCGGGCGATGATGGCCTCCAGGGATCTTATCCCCGGATAAGCGAAATCCAACCTTAGGTCAGATTAAGCAGCCATGGCGTAGGTATTCTCGCCACGTATGGTTCGAGAGCAGTGTTCAAAGCTCTACCCTCATGAGCTTGCATGCTGGCATACACCTTCACACATCCTGTCAAAACCGGTCAGCCCCAGTATTGAATGGATCGTTCAGGCATTAACCTGCTAAAATGGGAGACAAAAATACGCGAAAAATGGTTCCGCTTAAAACGGATCATCCGGCAACCGCACCAGCCGCTTCGTCTTCTTTTCAAATGCATCAATTCGAAGCAACCAAAGTCCAATGCCTGCGGCGCCCTGCATGAGACCGGTTTGCGCCTGCAACAGTTCAGGCCTCCGACGGTGTTCTGCCTGTGTCCACTTGAGGCCGTCGTTCTCCACGGTAGCACGTGCGAGCAAGTCGTTGGTCATGGCATAGGAAAAATCCAGGTACTGCCTGTCGCCAAAGAGTTGGTACAAGTCGAGGTAAAATGAAGCGATGCTCGCTGTGCCGCAGCAGACTGACACGTTGTTCCAATAGCCTGGCAACCGCTTTGCCGGAATACCACACGCCATCATGGCTTGGGCCGACTTGCGGATACGCTCTTTCCAAACAGGATCTTTCGTAACCTGAAAGAGTTGGTAGTAGAATCGTGCCGTTCCTGCCGGGCCGTGACACCAGCTGAGGTAGTAGAGGTTCTTCCCTTCCTCGTTGTCGTGATGGGGTACCCAAGCGTTGACGTTTTCGAGCGAAGCAAGTTCTTCCGCTGCTGCCATGGCTCCGTCCAAAAACTTCTTCATGCTGGTCTCCTGAAACAGCCTTGCGAGAAAGTAACCAACGCCGGCGGTACCATGAGAGAAGTTAGGCATGTAGTACTTCTGTCGAACCATGGATGTGTCCATATACCACTTCTTTCCTGCTGCTGTTGGCAGGGCGTGGGAGAGAAGTCCGTTTCCGGTTTGAATCGCCAATGGCAAGCCTTGCTTGTCATCCACGGAAAGCAGAGTGAGTCCAATGCCGGCTCCTCCGTAGACGATGTCGTTGTACCTCCAGTCAGCTACTTCGCGGCTGACTTTCGCGGCCGCCGTCAGGCGTTGCAGGGAACGGCTGGCCCCTTCGCGGTATTTGCGATGATAGCAAACCTCAAAGACCTTATTGAGTGTATACCAAACCCCTGCTTCACCGGTGTACAGCCCAACCTCGTCGAATCCAATCTTTCGCCGGTCGGCGGCGGCCATGAGGTAGTCGGCGCCGCTGCGGGCTTCGGCGAGGAAAGATTCATTCTTTGTTGCCCGATACAATTCAAGGTAAAACAGAATAACGCCCGGAGTTCCAGAGTATAGATCAAGTGTTACCGTGGTGTCGGGTGGTGCCACCGGCCAAACCACTCCGTCCTCCCGAACCTGACGTTTGGAACTCAGCCATTTTTCAATCCTTAAGGCTTCACGAAGGGGTTCAACCGGTTGTGCGCCGGCTGTTCCGCAGACGAGGAGGATGATAGGAATTAAGCAACGTTTCATCTGAAAATCCCAAATCCCAAATCCCAATTTTCAATCTTCAATTTCCAATCCTCCTACATCACCAGTACTAGAGATTTGTCTTTCTTCCCATTGACATAGAACTGCATCACCGGATACCCTTCTCTCCGTTCGATGGCAAAAATTGCGGCCGGTGTGGTTACAGAACCAGTTGCACCCCGGGTGATGTTCAGGAACACATTGATACTGCTCTCTCCGGTTTCGACTTTCTCGAGCGTGATGGTCGTTGAGCGCGGAGTAGGCTTGCAGGCTACTGCGAGTACGTAATTGATTATGTAATCGGGCGCAGGAGCGTTCTTGTCCAGCGTGATAACAAGATCAAGAGCTTCCTGGCTTGAGATTAATTGGTAATTCACGGAATCGGGAGTCTCTAAACCTTTCTTGACGGTGAAGCCACTCAACGCGTCGAATGCTAGCAGAGGTGCGGCGGGTGTAGTGGCCAGCACGGTGTCGACCGCCACTGTATCAATAGGAGAGGTGGCTTTTTCCTGTTTCTTGGGTGAACAGGCAAATGCCAGGAGGCCGGACAAAAGCACGACTGCTGTTCTCATTTTGTTCTTTTGGTTTTCGTTCCGGTAAGGATTTTTGTCATCGTCTCACGCACAGCAATAGGGGGAAGGGAGTCTCGATTCGAAGTTACATACTTTTTTACCTCACCCTTGAAATGAACGGACGCACTCCGCAGCACCCAGGAAACTGCTTTGGTGATGAGGATTTCTCGTTCGTGTTTGAGTTTGTTCACGGATTGTAACGCCTGCTTCAGCAGCCGCGGGTCTGGGTTGCGTCGGAGAGGGGAACAAAGCAACACGATCGATGCTCGTCGCTTTTGGATGTTTGGACTTCGAACGAACTTATCAAGGAGCTTTTTCCATTTGGTCCACTGCGATGGGATTTCCTTCTCGGGGTAACGTCCCGTACACAAAGTATCTACCTCCGCCCAACCAACAAGGTGATCGAGCCACCCCGAGAATTTTGCTGGGTCGAAACCGCGATAGGGTGCCCGGCACATGTCGAGGAGCAGGCCTGCAAGACATTTTTCGGTGGATGATTTCCCGCGGATCAAACTGGTAAGGACGGCAGCAAACTCGTCCGGTGTGAGGTCCTGGTGGCTCCTCAGCCAAGCCCGGCTCATGGCGCGAAGTTGCGGTCCGCGGAGCCTGAATTTGGGGTGCGTGTTGCCCAGGTACTTGTCCAGCACCGGATCTTGTGCGGATTTGCCAGCTTTGTGCTGAAGGTCGTTCAGAAGGGCTTTATGCAGGGGGTGCATGAGGGAGGGAAAATGGAAATTGGAAATCAGAAATTAGAAATTCTGGCTGGTTTGTCTAATTTCATCCCGATAGCAATTGGACCTAATTTCCAATTTCTAATTTCCAGTTTCTCGCACTTTCAAACGAAGACAGCAAGTACTCTTCAACCATACCCTCCAATCCATGCCCAAAGAAAAACAAGTTCACATTCTCATCGGTTGCGCCGACGCCCGCGACCTCAGCCAGGTTCAACTCGACGCCGTTCGCATCGTCAGCGATCAGTACAAGCAAAGGGGCATCGACATCGAGTACCACGTCGTTCGTACCGCTGGGTCATTCGTCACCCCGGATGTCGTTATGGATGTTAAGCGCACCATCGAACAGGCCGAGCGCAACGTTTTGGACCTGACTCCCTTGAAGTATTTCGTCCATATCCAGACGCACGCCCACCTGACCGAAGATTCCAACGACAGCTACATCAGTCATGTGCATGACCTTCACGTCGAACCCAATTCACCGCTGAATTGCGGTATGCTTCACGCTTCCACCGTGGGTGTAGAAATTGAGCAAATGATTGTGGAGGAGAAGCCGGTGATGGAACTGGGTGGACGACGAGTGACCATCAACAACGACTCCCGCATCAAGGAATTGCTTCACTACCACTATGCCTACGACGGCTACCTGGCAGGAGACTGGCTCTTCAGCATCGACCTCCTCCGCACACACCCCCGGCACCAGCGAACATTGCTCGAGAAAGCCATCGCGGGCGACGCGGAACTCAAAGTCCTTGACCTGAAGATCACATGCGGCATCATGGATTACTCCATCCATTCACTCATCCGGATTGATGACGGTGAACCGGAGGTTCCCTTCTGGGATGAGGTGCAAAAGTACGTCCGGGAGCATTCTGAGAATGAACGTACCAAGAAGGAACTCCTTATCAGTCAGTCACAGAAACAGAAACCGCTGGCGGGCCTGCTCTGTATGACCGATCCACGCCAATCGTCCCGATTGCATGCTGCCGCATACTATATGAAATTGAAGGGGATAAAAAGCTCCGGGCAATACATGCCCAATACGGTCTTTAATATGACAGGAAGTTCTTTCGACATTCCCAGCACGCCGTTTGGCCCGTACGTGATCGGTGGGTTCTTTTACGCAGTGAAACACCTCGGGTTGACCGACGAGATTGTCATGGGCTACGACAAGGACCAAACCAACAGGATCATGATGAAAATCAAGAATGACCCGATCATGAACATGATTGTAAATAAATTTAAGGTGAACTTGATTCCGGTGAATCATGTGGATGTCTATCATGAATAAATGCCACGGATTACACGGATTTACACAGATTGATACAAGGGTACCCTTGTCGCCCAAGACCCAACGCCCAACACCTAATTCCCAAAAACTATGAAATACCTCTCGTTCATCTTGGCACTCGCTGCACTATCGACTCAAGCGCAGCAGTTCATTCAGCCGGAAGGATTGTCAAAGCCAACTAGCTACACTCATGTAGTTGTCGTTGGCAAAACCGTGTACCTCTCTGGACAGGTATCTAACAATGAGAAGGGGGAGGTGGTTGGGAAGGGCGACCTGAAGGCGCAGGTTGCCAGGGTGTATGAGAACCTGGCCACATGCCTTAAGTCGGCCGGGGTTTCTTTCAGCGATGTGGTGAAGATGAACACGTACGTGGTGAACCTCAAGCCCGATGACCTCGCCATCATCCGTGAGGTGCGGTCGACTTACCTGAACAAAGAGCATCCCCCTGCCAGTACGCTCATCGGGGTGCAGGCACTCGCCGGCCCAGATTATATGATCGAGATTGAAGCCGTTGCCATCAAGAAATAGTATGATCAGTCGACGAGCATTTATCCAGCGTGCCGCAGCCGTTTCCGCCGGTGTCGCCTTCACAGGGTCCGAGCTACTGTCTTCACCTCAGGAAGCCAGGTACCTCTCTTTTGACTTACATTCTCATCCGGGTGCCTTTTACGCAAAGGGTTCGCCTATTTATCCGGGCGACGAAGGATTTACTAAAACAGTCTCCGCCATGGTATCGGGCGGTTTGACAGGATCGTTTGTCAGCCTGGTAGCAGATGCTCCACTGCTTGAGGTCACTCCGACAGGAATAAAAACAAAAGGCGCTTACGCTCCGGGAGACGGGTTCAAGGAGTATATGCGGCAATTGACAATCCTGAAAGACCTTCTCAAGAATTCGGCTTTGACCCTGGCCACCAAATCTGAAGACCTGGACCAGGCCTACAAAGAGAACAAGGCAACGGCCTTCCTGGCTTGCGAGGGCGGTGAATTCCTGGAGGGTAAAGTGGAACCTGTCGAGGCGCTGTATGTCCAGGGATTCAGGTGCATTCAACTGGTGCATTACGCACAGAATGTGCTTGGCGATATTCAAACAGCTCCTCCACAGCACAATGGGCTATCTGCCGCAGGGAAGGCCATCGTCAAAGAAATGAACCGGGTGGGGATGATCGTAGATGTGGCCCACGCTTCGTACGACACGGTGAAAGCGGTTGTCGACCTGACTACCGCGCCGATCATCCTGTCGCACAGCATTCTCAAAACGGGCAACGATCGCCCACTTTCTGCACGGGCTATCACGGAAGATCATGCGAAGCTGGTGGCCAAGACCAAGGGAGTAATTGGTGCATGGCCCAGTGGGTTCAACACGTCGTGGGAAGATTTTATTGACAATACGAAGCGCCTGATTGATGTAGCGGGCGTGGATCATGTGGGCCTGGGCACAGACATGGACGGCAATTTCAAGCCGGTATTCAGTTCTTACATGCAGTTGCCCGACTTTGCCTCGGCCCTCCGGGCCAAGGGGTTAAGCAAAGACGACGTGGCGAAAGTAATGGGGAAAAACATGCAGAGGGTACTCGGACAGGTTATAGGATGAATTCCTGCCTGCCCGCCGTAGCGCCTCGCGAAGGAGGGATTCCTGATTTCTAATAATCAGGATGCTGATCCTTCTCAAAGTTATTGCCGTTTGAATTTGACCTTGGTATAGACGGCAAACTCCTTATCGGGGGCAGCGAGTTCGAAGGTCTCTTCAAATTCATTCACGCCAAGAATTCGATAAGTCTCGCGCGCTTTCCAGCCTTTAGGAATGTTAATGATCGCCTCGCTTGTAAAAATCAAAGTCTTCTTGTCCGGAGAAATCGATTCAAGGACATAGTCGTTGGCAAACCCCTCCGCATGAAGTTGTCGGAGCAGAAAGGTCTTCCTGGCCTTGTCGTAGATGATGTTTCCATAATCCTCATGCACTTCACCCTTTGGATGTTTCTCCGTCGGTGGGTACTTGGACATGTTGCGCACTTCGATGGCCGTGGCATTGAGGACGGATTTGTAGCTGCGTTGGTATACGCCCATTCCCGGGTCTCCTCCGCCTTCGCCTTTCCATTCACCAACAAAGTAATTCACGGGCGCCCAGATGCTGTCGCGTTTCTGCTGGCCAAATGAAATGGCCGGGATTAGTAAAAGCAGTAGAGCCAGTTGTTTCATTTTTTTCCAGATTCAATATCTCATTCGCGAGGCGATGTCATACAGGCTTTTTCTTCTTGTCCAGCAGCCCTTTTTCCAATTTCACTTCGGCCTTGCCATCCACCTGCAGAATCACCTGGATGTCGCGGACCGTGACGAGATGCCTGTGGATCCGCACGTTGAACTCCGACCAGGTCACATCAATTTTCCGGCCCAACTTTCCTTTTTCAATGCCATTGGTCATAAGCGTGGGCACCACCCGGAAAGTGTTGTCCATCGGCAGGGTCAGGTACGGCTGGATTCGTTCGATGATTGTTCCATGGGTGAACCAGTCGGCGGCGCTCACCAGGGACTGCTCCGAATTAATATCGAATATGAAGTTGGTAATCTTCAGTTGGTTGGTGACCGAGTCAAACCCGATGTCGCCGCGCAGGTAGATGTCGGCCCGCAAGTCGCCCGCCAGGGATAGACCCACAGCAATGCCCTCCGCCGTCCCATACACCTCGCTGGACTTGATCCGTACTGTGTGGCTTCCATACCTGAACTTCATGGTATCCGTCACCTGGTGAATCACCTTGTTGATCACATCAAAAGGAATGGTTGCCTTGACGAAGGCGTGTACTCCGGGATTCAAACTGTCGGTGCGTTGGAAAGGGGGCAGTGGTGTTCTGCCGATTGCGCTGGCGGAATCTAAAACACTTTCAATGCTGGTCTCCAGGCTGATCTCAGCGGCAATGGTGTCCTTCGATGACTGAATCAATCGTCCGCTCATGTTCTTACCCTCCGTCTTTAGCCAAACAGGCACGACTTTGCGGTTGATGGAGATGGGCTTTTGAAGGTCGAGCCAGACTTTCTCGATCGAGGGCCCGAGTTTCACTAGTCCGCCCACCGAGCCGTCCAGCTTGGCGATGATGTCCGCCTGGTGCTTCTCCAGGGCATTCTCCATCGGTGGTCGTAGATTGACCTTTACCCCCGCGATATTCAGCCGGGGTTCTTCAATCCATTCGATCCTGTCGAGGCGGGTCTCTGTTTTCAGGTTCCACGTCTTGTCCAGCCACACTTTCGTGGTCACCGTGAGTGCCAGCCGGGCGTGAACAGGAGTTCTGTTCTTCACGGTGATCCCCAACTTCCTTGCACGGAACAACCCGCTGATATCTATTGGCACGCGGCAAGTGAGACTTCGTTTGCCATCGTACTTGATGCTCACTGGCTCGTATCGGGTGATGGTGAGAAAAAGACTGTCGCCCTTTGGGTTGATGGCCACCTTCGCTTCCCTGGGTGCACTTCCGATTTTCTCATTGGCCAACGCCTCGATGTCAGCGATGACGTAGTACACGGGGACATTTAGGGTGGATAAGGGTATCGTGAGTGTGGAGTCAATTGTCGTCCGGGGAGGGGCGGGGGCCACCACGCGAGAGCAGCCCGGAAGGATAATAGTTACAATGCAGGTGCACCAAAGCAAGGCTAGACTTCTCATGAAAGTAAAAGTAAGGTTTTTTTGACCCGGTGAAAGCGGGAGACTCAGTACCGGAGCGGTGGTCACCCTGTCTCGCTTCAGAACCGGAGACCACATCCCCTTGAGGCCCCCCAACTCCCTCTTGCAACGGAATAGTAAAATGTATACAAATGGTAACTTCTGTTCTATTTCTGGATAGCCTTCTTCCCAACCTTGCACTATGAAAATGATTGCGATTCTTTTATTCCTGAGCTCATATGTGTGTTATGGGCAGGAACCTGGAAAAGACAAGAAGGTGGTGCTCTTTGTGTGCGAGCATGGGGCAGCCCGAAGCCTTCTCGCCTCGACTTATTTCAACAAACTGGCGGCAGAGAAGGGTCTGGATTACACTTCCATTTTTCGAGGTACGCTGCCTGATTCTGTGCTGAATCCTTTTGTGGTGCAGGGCTTGGCAAAGGATGGACTAGTCGTTCCGGATCAGCAACCCATTCCCGTTTCGGCAACTGATGAGCAACTGGCCTCGCGGATAGTCACTTTCGACTGCGCAGTGCCTATCGAGTCTAAGAAGCCAAAGGAGAATTGGGCCAACATTGCACCTGTGGGTAAGGACTACAATAAAGCTCGTGAAGAAATCTTGAAGCACGTGCATGAATTAATTGCCAAGTTGGAGAAGGAGAAGGCCGGGCTGGAGAAGAAGTAGAACCAGTCATTTTTGGAGAGGAGGATGGTTACTGATACCCTCCCCCGTTTTACGGGTAAATAGACTGCGGGGTGTCCGGTAATGGGAGATTGTAAACCCAGTGAGTTCAAGGACGTTAAAACTTTCAAAATCCCACTTCCATGAAACAATTTCTACTCTGTACCATTCTCGCCCTCACGCTTACCACCACCCTTGCCCAAATCATGCCCGTCTCCCGCGAACCTTATAGCGGCAACAAGCGCGCCTGGATCGGCGAGCAACTGGGCGTTGTTAAAATCGAGATCAGCTACAACCGCCCCGGCGTGAAAGGCCGCGAAGGAAAAATCTACGGCACCGGCGTGGCCCACTATGGTTTTGTGGATCTCGGCCACGGAACTACCAACGCCGCACCCTGGCGGGCCGGCGCCAACGAGAACACGACGATGTCATTCTCACATCCGGTTACTATTGAAGGCAAACCCCTTCCAGCCGGGAAGTACGGCTTCTTCATCGCCTTGGGCGAAACGGAGAGCACCCTGATTTTCTCCAAAGTGAACAACTCCTGGGGAAGTTTTTACTACGACGAAACACAGGATGCCCTGCGGGTCACAGTAAAGCACGAGACACTGGCCGAATCAGTAGAATGGTTAAAGTATGACTTTTCCGGTGAGACGGAAAATTCCGTGACCATCGCCATGAGTTGGGAGAAGCGGCGCTTCCCTTTCAAGGTAGAGGCCGATACGAAGGCATTGCAGATGGAGGAATTCCGCAACAGCTACAAAACAACGCGCATCTATTACGATTTACTGGTAGGCGTCTACTGGTGTGTAGAGAACAACTATGAGCTTGACCAGGCGCTCGCCTGGGCCGACCGGGCTGTCTCCATGAGGGTGATGGGGGAGAAGAACTTCCGCACGCTGGAGGCAAAGGCCGCGGTGCTGAACAAGATGAACCGCGGGGAGGAGGCCAGGAAAATCATGAGCGAGGCGCTGCCGATGGGCACCGCGCGTGAAGTTCATTCTTACGGACGCCAACTGCTTAACCAGAAACTTACGAAAGAGGCGTTCGAAGTCTTCAAGATGAACAACACAAAGCACCCGGACGACTACTACACGCATGTAGGGCTAGGTCGTGCTTACTCAGCTATGGGCGACTACAAGAAAGCTTTGAATATGATGAAGTCAGGCTTGGCCAAAGTAGGCACTGATGCTGCGGCGAAGGCGAATATCACAACGATGATTGAGAAGCTGGAGAAAGGGCAGGACGTGAACTAATGCCACGGATTGCACAGATTTACACGGATTAAATACAGGAGTGTACTCAATTGAAGAGGAGACTATGTAGATACCGCCCGGGCAATAGTGTGAGACTGCCTGCGATGACAATGCCTCCGACGTAGAGGCCGATCATGCTAAACTTGTGGCTCTTCACGTCACCGCGGCGGATGGCGAAGTAGGCTTTGGGGACGGACTGAAGGGCCAGGAGGCTAAAGAGGTGGATAAATCCGAAGTGGTTAAACAACTGTGGTCCCACCTGCGCCGGCATGAGCAGCGTGACGATGGCAGTGATCAGCATAAGGATCATGTAGACTTTGCCGGTGGCCTTGTGAACCGGCGTGCCTTTCTTCATGGCGAAGAGGGCGGCTCCCATCACCACGCACGGCAGCACCGTGGCGAGGTGGAAGAACATGAGGGGGGTTGTGGGGTAGGTTTCCACCAAATCAAAGAACAGGAGTAGTCCCGGTAGGAATCCCCGCCTGCGCGACGCAGTCGGGCTGGGAACCTACATCCTCAGAATCGCCCCGACAAGCTGCCACCCTTGAAATCGTAGTCCCGGTAGGAATCGAACCTACATCTTCAGAATCGGAATCTGAAATTCTATCCATTGAAATACGGGACCAAAACACTCGCCATTTCCCGCCCTGAAGCTTCACTTCGAATGTCGGGGTGAAATTCTATCCATTGAAATACGGGACCAGGCAGTGGAATGACGTTTTCCGGCGTGCAAATATAAGGCAAAGAGGCATTAGTCATATCGGGCTCAATGGGGTGTGCCTGGATGGTTGCTTTTTTGCAACTTTGATTGACTAAGAATCCAACTAACTGATGAGGTACTTACTGGTCATCTGCTTCTGTCTTACCACGGGCTGTTGCCTTGGCCAGGCGCCAGCCCCGAAATACAAAGAACTCGCCGATAAACTCAAGGTAATCCTCGAGCTGGACCAAAAATACCGCAACAACTCAGACTGGAAGATGATGCATAAGCAGGACTCTTTGAACCTCATCGAGGTGGCGAAGATACTGGACACGAAGGGCTGGTTAGGCCCGGAGGAGGTTGGCAAGGACGGCAGTTCGGCAATCTTCCTCGTCATTCAGCACGCAGAATTGCCAACCCAGGACAAATATTTTCCGATGATGAAGGAGGCGGTGAAGGTTAAGAAGGCCAGGCCTCAGGACCTCGCCCTGCTGGAAGATCGGATCCTCATGCGACACGGGAAGAAACAGATCTATGGTAGCCAGATTACGAGCGGTCCCGATGGAATTATGAAAGTTCATCCAATAGAAGATGCGGCAAACGTCGATAAAAGAAGAGCCGAAGTAGGTCTGCCGCCCATGGCTAAGTACCTGGAGGTTTTCGAAATGAAATGGGACCTGGAGGAACACATCCGGCAACAAGAGAAGAAGGGCAACTGAGTAATTTGATCCCGATAGCTATCGGGATGAAGATTTGAAGATTTGAAAATGAGAAGATGACCGTTAATCTGATTTTGATATCAATGCGCGTGTTGGCTCTTTTCACTGCTACCTTGTTTTTGATGGAAGTGTCTGCCCAGCCCCTGCGCGTAATGTCCTACAACATCCGCTACGACAACCCGGCGGATGGACCGAATGCCTGGCCCAATCGCAAAGAATTTCTGGCCGAACAAGTTCGCACGACGGACCCCGACATTCTTGGTGTCCAGGAGAGTCTGCCTGCGCAAGTGGACTGGCTCGCAGCGGCGCTGAAAGGGTATGGTAAGGCTGGGATCGGCCGTGATGAGAATGGATCTGGAGAATCCGTAACTGTCTTCTTCCGCTTGGAGAGGTTCGAGATGAATGAATCTGGTACATTCTGGCTATCGGAGACGCCCAAC
>CAZJWV010000051.1:0-20581 GCA_964549855.1 uncultured Ohtaekwangia sp.
TGGTCTCCAGGTGATTGTTGAAAAGCAGACCCGGAGGACTGTAAGCCGGAGTTGTGGCCATTGGACCTACCAGTTCATTCGATTTTTCAACCCGTTGATATGGGCGAGGTGATGATCACCATGCCAGCCGTAGGTGCCCATCAACTGGTCGAGGCGAACGGACTTTCCCGTGGCAGGGTGGGTGAATGTGCGGGCACGCTCATCCTCATCTAATGCGCGAAGTAGGATTACCCACTTCGCATGTAAAGTTTTCAGGAAGGCCAATGAGACGGCTGGATCACCACTCGTCTCAGGGGTTGTAGCCCAAGCTTTTTCGTCATAGGCCTTGATGATCGGGGAGGCTTCAGTCAATGCCCACTTGGTGCGGATGTAGGCGTTGAGGTGGCTGTCGGGTATGTGGTGAAGGACCTGCCTTACGGTCCAACCACCTTCCCGATAGGGAGTGTCGAGTTGTGCGTCGGTGAGGCCGCGGACGGCAGCTTCTAGCCTCGCGGGTAAGGTTTCAATGCGCCCGATGAGCTCGCTGCATTCACCTGGAGTGTAGACTTCACGCGAGGTGAACTTGCCAATAGGATAGCGAAGGTCTTGGGTCATTTCCATCGGGAGCGAAGAGAGTGGGCTGGGAGCCGGTCAGGCTAGTTGTTGTGATTGATCGCTTCCTGCATCTCTTCGTCGGTGAAGGGCTTGTTTAGCTTGACCGGCTTTGTCTTTCGTTTCTTTCGGACCCGGATATTGGTCAGCTCAATAAGCATCGAGAAAGCCACGGCGAAATAAATGTATCCCTTGGGAATAACGTAGTGCAGGGCTTCCAGGAAGAGCATGAACCCGATGAGAATCAGGAATCCCAGTGCAAGCACCTCCATGGAGGGGTGCTGCTGGATAAAGCGGCTGATGGCGCCGCTGAAAAACATCATGACAATAATGGAGACAATGACAGCGATGATCATGATCAACACTTTATCGCGGTCAACAATCCCTACGGCAGTGAGGATGGAGTCGAACGAAAATATAATGTCCAGCAGAACTATTTGAACGATGGTTCCCGTGATCGAGATTCCTCCCTTTTTCTTCTCCAATATGGACTCGTCGTCGTCGTCTTCTCCCTCCATCTCGTGGTTGATTTCCATCGTGCTTTTTGCGATGAGAAAGAGCCCGCCGAAGCCGAGGATGAGGTCGCGGCCGCTGACGGCGAGGTCTTCCTTCATCGCCCAGAACTGGGGTACAGTGAACAGTGGCTCTGTGAAGCCGATGATCCAGGTGATGCCGAGAAGGAAGATGATGCGTACACCCATGGCGAAAGTGAGGCCAAGGTTACGGGCCCGCCGCCGATGCTCTTCTGGCAGCTTGTTGGAGACAATCGAAATGAAAATGATGTTGTCAATACCCAGGACAATTTCCAGAAAGCAGAGCGTTAGTAGCGCCAGCCAGGCATCTGCGTTCAGAAAAATTTCCATATGCGACGGGGAGAGGGGTGGTTATCGCGTTTTGAAGTTACTCATTCAACCTAAGAATCAAAACCGGCCAGGGCAAAGAAAAGCCGCTTCTTGAGGTCAAAAAGCGGCTTTTCCATACGATGCGCTGTCTCTTAATCCTGGTGCACGACCATCACCTTCTTACGTGTCAGTACGCCGGAACCCATGTCGACGGTGAGGATGTACACACCGGAGGACAGGTCGGTCACATTGATCGTTTGACGGTCACTTCCTTCGGTCATGCTCGATCTCACCACCTGACGTCCTGTTTGGTCGATCATGGTCAGGGCGGCAGGCTTGCTGAGCGGGCCGGGCAGTTGCACGGTCATTTCGCGATGCGCCGGGTTCGGATAAACTTTTACCTGTTCCGCGGCCAAAGGCTCCAATCCCGTTACGGCTGTCGGGTCTGCGATTGAATCCATCAACTCGACCTGGTACACCTCGTAGGGAGGCGTCGACTGCTGCAAAAATACGGCGATCGCGATGTCGTTTGGATCGTCATACAGCCTGGAGGCATCCGGCAGGTAGGTAATGGTCGGGAATGAGATAGAATCCTTGAATGCAAGGTCTGCTCCCGTGGTTACCGTTCCAAATACCGTTCCTGCAGCAGAGGGCAGCATCTTCTTTACCACGAATTCAACGGTATCCAACGCGCTGGCAATCATGCCTTGCTTGTTAGCTGGAAGTTTTGCGACAGGTACCGCCATCTCCGTTATGGCCACATGCATAATCGTGTTGGCCGGAATCCCAGTCAGTGCCGTAGAGGTGACCTCGATGTCGATGCTGATCGTCCCATCCGTGTTTACGGTAGGAACGATTTCAATATCTGCCTGGGCGAGGTCAAGCGTGCGCTTGTCGTATTGAGCCAGGCCCCAGGTCGAGAAGGGATCATTCCGCAATACACTGTATCCATCCAAAATCGAAGATGGCGTCTGAGTGATGTTGTAGAAAAGTGCTCTCGAACTTGGATCCGCCGGGTTGTCTTCGTTGAATGGATCCTTGCCGGGGAAATTGACGTGGTAGTTCAGCTTCACCACTTCAGTGCCAATATTGTCATCCTTGAAATCAGCAACCGCGTTAGCTTCTCCCAATTGGTTGGCTTGCGACAAGTTCCAGAAGCTCTCCAGGAGGATGGTTCGCGTCCGGTCTCCGATGCGGAAGTTGTCCATCCAGAAGCCCTCTTGTGGGGTTGTACCTGTGGAGGCTCCCAGGGCGAACCGGAAGACAGCCGTAGAGCTAAAGTTTATGGCCAAACTGTTAACCGTGTCCAATGTGTGCTTGGGTTCTACCCACATAGAATCGTTGGCGGTACTCCAGCCAAAGTCGTCCTGGGGCTGCTGACCGGGTTTGCCGGCGATGGCATTTACGTCGAACCAATCCTGGCCGTCACCGATCTGACCGAGGGTTCTCCATTTCTTCTTTGGATCGGCAATATTCAGGCTGTCCGTAGAGAATTGCAGCACCACACCATCGCTGGTCGATGTTAAGGCCATGCTGTTAAACGAAATCATCGGCCGTTCCAGTTTACTCAGATCGAAACTGAGCGAATACAAGGCTGATTGCTCGCCTACATTGTAGGTACCGGTGGGATTAGTCTTCCAGCATTGACCTACTCCCAGGCTAGGTCCTTGTAGTATCTGGTTATACAGAGTTAGTCGGGCGCCATACAAAGGATCCGCAGGATCAAGAGGGAATGCCGGAGCACCGTGTCCCCACGAACTACTGGCGATACCGGCTACCATATCAGGGATGTTGTTATCGCTGGTCCCCCATGGCTGCCAGTTAGCCGTCGTTCCTTCAAAATCGGCAGCATACACCGTGCTTGAATTGGCGAACACGAACCGGTCGAGGACCACGATGTCGCGATAGGTCCCTTGCTGGCTAAGACTGTTGCTGCAGCCCTTGTTGGTCTCGACGACCAAGTCAATGGACTTGGGACCAACCCCCGTATATGTGAAGTTCACCAGGTTACTATTGTAAGCTGCGTTATCGGCAAGACCGGTAACTGGAATGTCCGTGCCCGGCGTACCTTCACCGAATTTCCAGAGATAATTGTTTATCGTGTCGTTGGCAGCAACAGTTGTCTGGGCTGGGTCGGTGCTTCTAAAAGTAAAGACATCGCCCTTGGCCACACCGATCACGCTGAACTTAACGTCAGGAATCTGCCCAACATGGGCATTGGCGGTCACGGCCGGGACTACGCCCGGAACAACCGACGGGCAGTTCCAGAATGAAGTCACAAAGTGGGTAACAACGTAGGGTACGCCTGGAGGGCTTGCCGTTGCAAAGGTGTGAGGCAGAATATTGGACGCAGGACCTGTTGCTATGTTCTGAGAAGACGTCGGATCTCCAAAATTCCAATCATAGCTGATAAGCGTACTGTTTTTCGGGTCAGCACAGGTTGCACCGGAAGTGAACGTGATCGGTTCGCCGGCACATTTCGCGGCAGTACTCACTACGTGCCCAAATGGGTACGGATTCGTCGTGCTTGTCATCGCAAAGGAAGCCACTGGGTTGGGTGTAATGCGGATCACCTGGATGGCCCGGCTCGGAGGATTAGGTGATCGGTTGTCCTTGTAAATGTAGATGATCCTGATGGACCGGAACCCATTGGCAGTCCCAAAGGTACTGCTCTCGAAAAGTGTAGGGTCGATCTTGGCAGTACCGTTCGTGTTGTCGGTAAATCCATCGTTGGTAATGCCAGCTTGCGCATCATACAGAACCTTCGTCGAATCGAGGTGGTCAACTACGCGGAATCGACCTAAGGATGCACCTGGTGAAGCTGCAGGGTAAGCGCTGATCTGTATATCGCCGCCCAATTGACAGAATACCAGTGTTCCTGGGTTGCTCGACTTGGAACCTGAAGAACTATAACCCGATGAAACTGAAACCGGGGCGTTCACGGTCAACCTGAGGTTAGTGTCGTCAACGATTTGGGCTACTGTTCCAATAATTGCACCCCCTCCATCGTAGATAACACGTCCGGGGGCAAGCTCACCTCTAAAGAATGTCCCGACGCCAGTCACATTCGTTGACCCACCTGTCGCAGTTATGGTTCCCGTCCGTCCGAAAGTGGGGATAACAGGACCACCCGGATTGCCGGCACCAGGAGGGTTCTGTAAATCTGTAAGATCTGTATACGAGGCAGGCGACGTTTCGATGATCGGCACAGCCGGGACAAAGAATTCGACTTTCTGAATCAGCGGGATAGGAGGCAGGTTGGCGTTGGCAATACTCTGGAATGAGCCTGTAAAGCTCACACGGCCCAATGAGCCACCCGTGTAGTAGACATTGTTATTCGGGCTGAACTGTACAAAGGGCGGGAATTCGTAAGGATTGGACGCTATGGTAGGATCAAGAACCTTCGCATTCAGGATGGTTGCCTCATCAAACTTGTAGTCGAAGTATTCGTGTCCTGGGTTCGGGTTGTTGGCAGGGTCATATCCGCCACCGACCCCAAGAGTGATCCCGGTTTGTATGCTTGGAAGGTCTTTAGAGATCAGCATGTTTTTCAGCACGTTTTGCCATCCAGTACCGAAAATAACCTGGCTAGGATTGGCCTCAGGATCGACATCTGCAGTGAGCGCATCCAGGTAATACGACTGGAGCCTGTTGAACGTAACTCTAACCTTGTTCCCTGCCAGCAAACTCGTTGCCGGCGCCGTGGGATTGCTGATGGTGAAGTTTGAGTTGATGCTCAGGTATTGTGTGCTCAGGTCAGCAATGGCCGTTGCCGAATCATACACCGTATATTGTTCAAAGCTGGTGGACGGGCACCCGTTGTTGTCCTTGTGGTTGATGGTGATATTGAACGGTGCGCCAAGTGTAACAGCATTAAGGTTCAGCAAGTTGACGTTTACACCGGGTCCGCTGAAACTACTTGGGCCGAAATCACCAAATGGCGGATTCGGGACAAGTTGAGCCACAAAGGGTTGGACAATGGTGGAATCATTGAAGTTGTTGGGAATCGTCGTGACCGCGAAATTCCCAAATTGCTGGACAGAATAGCTGTTGTAGAACGGTATACCGGCAGCTTGGGCAGAACTCAGCCCCGCCACTGCTTGCAGGTCAGGGATTGGGCCCAGTAAGGCGTTCCCGCCAAATCGCTGGATGGGTCCGCTCGTAGCTGTCGTGGACTTCACGCGCAGACCGGAGATTATGATTTTGTCGGTTGAAGCACTGCCGTTGTTCAGGTAGCTCACAGTCAGAATCGCGTTACCCACGAACTTCAGTTTTGGATTACCCCGTGTGACATAGGGCCCAAAATAAGTCGCTCCTGCCAGGGCTATGTTTGCGTTGGCCGTTAGGTTAATGACCGTGTTGGACGAAACACTTGCAACGGTTCCCACAAGGATGGTTCCAGCCCCATTGTAAATAACATCGCCAGCAGTGAATTGACTTAAGAATGCGGTCCCGGTTCCGGTGACTACCGGTGAAGCGATTGAGGTAGTGATTGTACCAGGCAATACCGAACCAGGCGTAAAGTCATTACCAACCAGGGTCAGCAGGCCGTAGTTAGGCTTGTTGACGCTCGCCATGCTATTGTCAAATTCGAATCCAGCGGGAAGAACAAGGTTGAACGTTTGCGGTCCAGCCCCGCTAAAGTCTGCGCCGCCGCTGGATTCAGAAATCGTAATCGGGTCAGTAAGGATCTGGAAGGCGTCCGTACAGAGGCTTATAGCCGGATTGTTGAGGACAACAGAGCCGGACACAGCCGTAGGCCTAAACTTCAGGGACGGACCCACATCGCCAACCTCGAACCCTGAGGCAAAGAATCCAATGTTCGAATAGGTAACCGAGGCGGGTGAAGCGAGGGTAAGATTAAAGTTGTCGGTAATGGTGGCAATGGTACCAATAACAATAGTGGTGTCAGCTGCGGTAAACAACGTTCTTCCCGGAACCAATGAACTGAAAGAGGTTCCTGAACCTGTTACAATGGTAGACCCTAGCGTCACACTTAGTGTTCCAGCTTTGGCAACCTTTCCTCGCTTTCCGAAGTGGGCGGGGGAGGTAGCAGGTACCTGGCTCTTGACCGCGTTTACTGCCAGACCCGTCGCCGAGAACTCGGACTCACTGGTGGATGACATCCAGACGTTGTACAACGTACCTGCAGTTAAGGCTACCTGAGGAGTAAATACTCCGAATTGGGCATTGGGGTTAATCAGGGTAATCGGGAAATTCCCCTGGGCGATGGTACCGGGTGGTCCAGCTACCAAGCCAGTAATTTGATCCGGTGTGGGAGTGCCTGCAGCTACGGGTAACACGATATAATGCGCTTTACCCGCCTTGTCAAAAGTAGCAGAGATAGTTCCGCTTACAATGGTACCCGTAGCGGCCGGGTCATTACCCGCAGTCGGTTTGTGCAGCATGTTGGGCGGGTTGGGATCGGCAGTCTTGAAGTACAGGGTACCCGAATAGGAAATGCCCGCAAACAGGTTTCCTGCCTCGTCCATGAAACCCTTGTTGTTGGTGGCAGTGGCGCCGCCGAAGAAGCCGGGATCGACAGTGACATAATAGACGTGATTCTCAATCAGGTTAACAGGAGTAGCGAGGCCTGGAGGCAGGTGGAAAAGTACCGGGTTTGCCCGGTTATTAATTGTGCCTCCTGCGCTTTGGAAGTATGAACCGTTTTTCTTGCATGGGACGGTACCGCCACCTTGTACTTGACATGCGGGGTCAACGACCTGGGACGTGGTGTCGGCCAACAATACCACCGGGGGTCCGCCTGCCGTTTGGTCGTAGAGATAAATTTTGTTGTTCATTGTCCAGACCGGAACGCTGAAATTGAGGGAGAGTTTGGGCTGGTTTTTGGCCACATTAATCTGTCCTGACGCAGGGTATGAACCAGCAAGCGTAGGAGGGAAGATCGACGAGAAGCCATACACAATCGAAGTAAGGGGCGGCCCTGAGTTTACCTGGGCTCGCGCGCTTCCACGGGTGGTACCAATATTGTTTTCTGTAGCAGGATCGGTGAAGCCCAAGTCTTTAACCATGGGTTGAATCTTCGGAGTTGATGAACCATTCGCCGTTGATTGAACGTCTACTTGCAGGAAGTAGGATCTGGCGACAGTCAGGTCGCGAGGTGATGAAAACGTAATCTTGTATTCCTTGTTACCATTCCAGGGGACAATGGTTCCTGTAAGCGTAGTAATGTTGGGACCTCCGAAGGAGGCACTCGTGTTCTCAAAAATCCGAACATTGGTTAGAATGTCCGTAATCTGGTCGGTGGGACCTGTCAGGCCGAAGCCGATGACAAAAGAGCTGAGTTTGGGTTCGGGTGCGCCTGTCTGATAGGTTGCATTAAACGTGACACCAAAAATGACCTTGTCCAGTGAGCCTCCAGCCAGGTTTCGGCTTGTCGTCACTCCGCCCGTAGCAAGGGCGGCAGTCACATCAAGAACCTCAACGTTGTTGGATATCGCGGCGGTAGGGGCGGCAATCTGAGGGAATGGGACTCCTTCTATTATGCCCGGGAGACCGGATGATATGGTAACAGTAAGTGTTCCGTTGCCAACCGAAGTGTATTGCAAGCTACCCAAGTTGAGAATACCTGCATTGACACCGCTACCGAATGCGAAGCTGCTGGACTGAAGTCCGGCGCCTGATGCTATGGTTGCCGTAGTTGAAGCATTGAAGTCCACGTCGAGGTTATTGTTGGCATCAACAGACCTTACCTCAGTCACCGGTGTGCCGATGTACGGAACGGGCTCCAGGATACCCGCAAAGGGTGGAGGCTGTTGCGTAAAGACGAGTTGCGTGGCTACAACATCGATTCGGTTCGCTGTCGGATCGCTCACGTCTCCATTTAACACACCACCCTTGTAGAGCGCGCTTGGAGGGGTGGGACCCTGGTATAGCAAGGAACCTGCACTTTGGGTAACACCGGTAATGGTGATGTTCACCTGATCGTGGTCTGCGCCGATTGTCGACGCGAAGGTTGTGCGCAACGTGAAGTCGATGGTGGAGTTATCAGCAGCCTGAATGTTCAGCCCGGTGAAATTGACCGTCGGGCCTGCAGCAACATCCGAACTGATCTTCGTTCCCGCGTTGTTATACAAGGCGAGGGTTCTCAGGTCAGCGCTGTTGGTCAAGGCGAATGAGATCTGAGAAATGCGGGTGAATGCACCGTCCGCATCGCTAACCGCCGCATGTACACCTGTCGATTCAAAATTAGCAGCGCCACCGTCACTCAGGATCAGTCTGGCAAGTGTAGCAATCGTGGCATCGGCTGTACCCGGCATACTGGCTGACTGCTGCGTGGCAGAATTGATAAGCGGTGTATACCCGGTATCATCAAAGTAAACGTAAACGTCCTGTGAAGAACTTACGTTGATGGGCGGGGAGGTGCTGGTAACACCACCGGCCGTAACCGTCAACGCACCGTCCTGGTTGTCACCGGAGGTGTAAATGAAGCTCAAAGCAGGAGTCGTCGACGGGAACTTGAACGTACCAGCCGCGAATGATCCAGCGGGGTTGTTGGAAGTACCCAAGCTGTTGTTTACAGTAAACGCAGTGATGGCACCGGTAAATCCGAGGTCACGGTTATTGTTAACATCGCGGGCCTCCATACCCAGGCGTGGATTGAATGGGGTATTGATGAAGGCGGCACCCGGGAAAGGGTTCGCCGGGAAGGCGAAGTTGTCCAAACCATCCAATTGCACAAATGTCAGCTTGGTGGCTGTGACAGTGACAACGTTGTTAAGGGCGCCTGAGTTCTGATCTTGCAACGCAAGGAGTGCTGTACCAGACAGGTTCGTCGTTACGTCAGAAGTGGTAACACGGAATCCAAATGCAAGTCCGTCGATGGTGATCGGCAACGTTCCACCCAAAGTGCTATTCAGGAAGATGCGCAGGGTGTAAGTCTTGCTTCCATCATCAGCCACGAGACCGAGATTTGCGGTGCTGAAATTCGCCCCCGACAGCGTTACAGGCGAGTTGGCAGAAAGTGTGAGCGCGGTATTGGAACCAATAGATGCAATGGCACCGATGCGTGTCGTCCCGGCCGCATCATAAAGCACTTGACCAACGGCTAGTTGCGTCGTGAAGAGTGTGCCGGATCCGGTAACTGCCGTTGTGCCGGCTGTAATGTTGATGGTTCCCGTGCGGGCCAAATGCGTGGTGATACCGCTAATCGTAATGTTTGTAGGGTTGATGGTGACTGTACCACTGGTTGGCGTGGAGTTTGTTCCGTCTGTCAACACAGCCCCAGCAATAGCTTGGGTCCAGTCTGTGATCCCATTGGGTGCCGTCTGGTTGATTACCAATTGCGTAATGAGCGTGGGGTTACCGTCATTCTGAGTGCTACCAACCGGGTCATCGTTGACCGTGAAGTTGAAGGCCCCGACAGCCGCTCCAACCGTGTTAACAGTTGATGCGATGGTAAGAGAAGGTGAGCCACCGGCAGTGATGGTTGTTGCAGTACCAGCCTGGACGGTTACCCCTGCGCTGACCGCGCTGGTGGGAATTCCCGCAGCGGCATTCAGGGTAGTTGTTGAAACTGTCAGCGTTCCATTCCCAACGTTGTTGTACTGGAAGGAGGCAGGGAACGTGAGTAACCCAAGGTTCATTGAATTGGTTGCCGGTACGTTCTGCATTGGCAATGAGCCGGCATTCGAAACCGCAATGGTCGTTGAGTTGTAGTTCAGGTCACGGTTATTGTTAGCATCCAATGCTTCAACTACAGGTATCGGCAATTGTCCGCTTACAGGGACGTTCGGTAAAAGGGTCGCTGCAGGGCTGGTGGTAAACACCAACTGGGTAGCTATTACGTTTACGGCGTTGTTACCTGCCCCGGAGTTCTCATTTTCTCCTGGAGCAATCGTACTGCTGAGGGATGTCACCCCCACGTTGGCTTGAAGAACTTCAAAGACCAGGTTCAAATTGTCTACAGTAGCGGGGAGGCCTGGAGCGAGGGTTGACCTCAACCAGACGTTCAGGGTATATGTCTTGGTTGTGCCATCATTGACGAGGCCAAGGGTCGCCACGTTGATTCCGGAGAACGTGATGTTGCCTGCGTTCACCGTACCGGAGATGGTAGTCGTTCCATCAGTGAGGGTTGCGCCGCCTACGGCCAGCACATCGGTCCAGGTCCCGATATCATTCCCTGTACCTTGTGTAATTACGATACTGGATATGCGTGTGGGAGAACCGTCGCCGGCCGCTCCAAAGTCTTCGTTGATTGCAAAGTCAAAGACCGCAGTACCTGGGCTGGCATTCGTCAAAGAGGAAACTGTGGAAGGTTCGCTCAGCGCGCCGGCGGTGATGGTCGACGTATTGCTGTAGGAAACTGTTACCGAAGTACTTGTGGCATTCGTGATCACACCGTCACTTAACGTGAGTGTACCGTTACCGGCAGCAAACACAAGATCATCGGTGTACTGAAATCCGGCAGGGAATGTAATAATACCCAGGGCAGCCGTGAGCGAGGTTGACGTCATCGGCAGGCCACCTGTATTTGTGATATTAACTACCGAGTTGTATCCTCTGTCTGTATTGCCGTTGGCGTCAATAGCGCGGGCAATAGGTGTTGCGGTAAGGTTGGTAAGTACAAATGCCGTTGCGGGTGGCTGAACAGCACCGGCTGCGGTGAAGCTCAGTGTAGTAGCCACCACGTTAACCGTTGTACCAGCTCCACTGTCTTCTGTTTCGGTAGCTCCAAACAAGGATGACCGTGATGGTGCGTTGAGCATGGTGAACCCTCCGGTTGCCACCTGGAAGACGAATACCTGGCCGTCCACGTTCTGTGGAGCCGTCCCGGTCATGGGGTTCTTCAACCTGATTCTTAACTCATATTCTTTGACCTCATTGTCATCCACTTCACCTTCCGCGTTATCCGCAGTGCTGGTCGGGAAGGTGATCGTGCTGGCGCCGATGGCTCCACCCGAAACGAGGACGGTTGTGGTTTCGGTAACGGTCCTGAGTTCAGCCTCCTGGATCACATCACTCCAGTTGGTAACCGTATTTCCGGTTCCGGCAGAAATGACCAGTTGGGTGAATCGTGTCCTCGCGTTGTCGATGGCGGCCAATGCTCCTGGATCGTCGCTAATTGTGAAAGTAAAATTCTTGGCACCAAATGCTGTAGAAAGGGAAGAGATGGTGGTAGGCGCTGCTGTTGTGCCGGCCGTCAATGTACTTGCAGAGGCCCGATTGGTGAAAGTCCCGTTCACCGCAGGTGCGGCTGCGATGAAGAAGTCGATGTTGTCGGCTGTGTTGTTCGGCGATAAGGCATACGGTATCACGGTAAAGTCGTATGTCTTTCCTGACAGCAGCGTAGTGAATGTATACGTATTCAACGCCGAGGATATGTTGATAGCGCCCTGGCCATCCGTAAAGTCAGTGTCGTCGGGGACAGCTACTTTGTCGCCGACAGCCGGATAAGCTCCGGCGGCATCAAGGTCGGTGAGACCTCTGGCGATGATCAGGTAATTGGTAGCGCCCGTTGATGTACCTGTCCAATCCAGTTTGAGAGAATAGTTGTCAAGGGCAGTCGCAGTAGCCGTCAGCGCAGTAACATGCGTACTGGGCTCAGGCAAAACGATCTGGTAAGTCTGGCCGCGGAAGTCGCCATCGGGAACACCAATGGAAGTGATTGTTCCGTTGCCCGCAATGTCGGTCACTGAATTGACATCGTTGTTGTCGTCATAGTCCAAGCCTAGTATCCCCAGGCCCGAGTACGAACTCACGGTAATGTCATAGACCGACGTGCCTGTGATGGCTACCGGGGCGCCTACAACAGCTCCCGTCAGGTTGAGGATCGCTGGCGAAGACCATGGCTGCGCGACCAGGGTGGCGCCGGCGTTCGCATTTAGAATTAGGGAAGTATTGGTAATAATGGAGTTTACTGTACCGATCAGAATCGTGCCTGTGCGGTCCCATATTTCGTCACCTGCGGTAAGTTGAGTTCCAAAGGAAGTCCCGACACCCGTGACGTTGGGTGAGGCGGTTGATGTAGTAATAGAACCCTGGCCGAGGCCTTTCATGCGCGCAATAAAGTCGGCAGCCGAAATGGAACCCGGGGCAACGTTCTCATTGAATGTTACACGGAATACTGCCGTGGCTGAGCTAGTTCCGAAACTCGGTGCGCCGTTGTTGGCCGTCGTCTGCCGGTTAATCGACAAGACGCGGGGTGAGTTGGCGTCGATGATGTCGTTTGCCTGCACGATTGCTGTGTTATACGGCGCGCTTGCAGTGGGGAAGGATGAATCGGTGATAACGAGGTTCGTGGAGAATGTAATATTGCTCGCACCAGCCACATCTGTTCCCCCTTCGACCACGGTAAAGGTGGCCGTCTTAGTAGTTCCGTTGACATTGGTCAAACCGCCGAGCGCAAAACCATTGATCGCGCCTGATGTGAGGGTGACATTATCACCATCATCATCCTGGGTAGTGATCGTCGCAATAACGACATCGCCAACCTTCATTGTCACGTCAGGCACGGTTACCGAGGTGATTACCGGTGCCACGGTTTCCATGACGATTGCGTGGTTTGTGATATCAAGCAACTCTACACTGTTGGTTCCTACGGCATTTCCTGATGCACCCGTATAGCTCACGGTCGTCGCGCCAGTCCACGTGGCATGGGCGGGTGCCAGAAGGGTAATTGTATTCGCACCGCCCTTGTCTGTATAAATCGCTGAGAAGGGTACAGCCGCGCTGGTGGTGAAACCTGTTACAGAAACCGTATACGGTTGAGCAACGAGGGTTGCCCCTGCATTGGCGCTGAGAACTATTGTAGTGTTGTTGGTAATTGAAGAGATCGTACCAATCTTGGTAGTCCCGGTCACATCCCACAGTTCCTGGCCGACAGCAAGTTGGGCGGTAAAGAGGGTCCCGATTCCTGTCACCGTCGGGCTCAAGGTTGATGTGGTTATTGTTCCGGTCACAGTACTTGAAGCGAACGCCCGATTTGTTGCTGTATAAGCGGAGTTAGCGGCAAGAGTCAGCGAGGTAACTGAGCCGATCGAGGCAATCTGGCCGAGGTAGTGATAGCCGTCGGCAGTCCACAGTTGTTGCCCGACAGTAAGCTCAGTAACGAAGTCCGTCCCGGTTCCAGTAACCGTAGTAGAGCCTGTAGAGGCCACTATGGTTCCCGTGCCTGTAACGATACCTGGATGGTTTAATTCCGCGTCAAGTCCGAATACAATTTTTTCCGGATTAGTAGATCTGGGGAACAGCGTCATTGTATTTAGCGTCACAGCAGGCGGTGTGGTGCTTCCACTTAGCACGTTGGTTCCGGCCAGGGTAAACTCGTTACCGGCAAGGTCTCGCAGGCTGCCACCCGCCACGTAGCTCACCTGGGATATTCCGCTTGGATCCGAGTGGCTCCAGTTGCTGTTCGCATTACTAGCTATTATGCGGATGGCGTTGGTGAAGGTGGCTGAGGAGGTGTAGGTTGGTGCAAAAGCCGGGAAGTAGTGTGTCAATCGGCTGGTTATGGTCACATCGTTATCACCATCCTCCACACGGATGCCAACACTACTATTATTATCGTAGTCGTTAACAACCAACGCACGGGTGAAATTGCCGGCCGTAATGGGAGACCTGGCGTTAGCGGTTAAAGTGAGTGCAAGGTTGGTGCCTATGCTTTGGATAATCCCGATAAAAGCCCTGTCGGCATTTGCCGCATATAAAGCCTGGCCCACGGCGAGTTCTGTGGTAAACAGTGTTCCAACACCCGTAACGTTGGCGCTATTCGTTGCTGCAGTGATAGTTCCAGTGGCAGCCGCCGCCTGGCGATCCAGGGTTTCCGTGGTTGAGAAGATGATTACCTCACGGTCATTTGTGCCTCCGGTGTATCCACTGGATTCAGTGCCGTTGTAATAAATGAACGGGGAGCCCAAAATGGTCGGTGCCACCTGGTCAACAAATAATGTTGTGAGGCTTTGGTTTTGAATAGCAAAGTTGCCGGCTACATCCGTTGTAACCGCTCGTATTTGAACAGTTACACCCTCCGCGAAGTTGGGTATGCCTTCAAATTGTACCGCCGTCAGTGCGATGGTTTTTGGTGAGCTAAACGCGGCAAGGACGAGCGCGGTACCCACCGGGGTCCAAGTCACGTCCGTACTGATTTTACCTTCGAGTTGAATGGTGCCCGTAGGGAAGAGTGAAGCATCGTTGAGAATGGGTACCTGAACGTTTACTCCCGAATTGGTTGAGTTCCAGAATCCCGCGCGAACCGTTCCACCGGTGGTGAGCACAGATCCCACCGTTTGTGTCGAAGGGTTATTGGCATCGATGCGGTCTCCCGCCTGAGCAATGGCTGTCGTAAAGGCAGGGCTGTTATTATTTCCACCCGTATCTTGCAACGTGACGTTCACAGGGATATTTGCGGCAGCCGCCACATCGGTGCCACCGTTGGTGATAGTGAAGGTTGCTGTATAGGTGGTGTTGTTGGTCTTGCTCAAACCACCCAAGGCGAAGCCGCCGATGGTAGATCCACCAGGCAACGTGTACACATCGACATCACTGTTGACCGTAATCGTAGCCGTGACAACATCTCCTACTTTCATGTTCACGTTGGGTATCGACACGGCCGTGATCACAGGCCTGTTGGCGTCAATGCGGTCGTTTGCCTGTGAAATGGCTGTTGTGAAGTTGTTGCTGGGGTTCGTAGCCGGATCTTGAAGGGTAATACTCACCGGGATATCAGACGCAGCAGGAACATCGGTTCCGCCGTTGGTGATGGTAAAAGTCGCCGTATAAGTAGTGTTGTTAATTTTCGAGAGACCACCCAGGGTGAAACCTCCAATGGTTGAGCCCCCTGGCAGTGTATAGACTGCGGCATCACTCACTACGGTGATTGTCGCGGTAACCACGGCACCTACATTCATCAGGACATCCGGAACTGAAACCGCTGTGATGACCGGTGCATTGGCATCGATGGCAAGCGTGTTTGCCGCTGTAAAGGCCACAATGGTTGCCAAATTTCCTGACGCGTCGTTAAACTGAAGGCTGATCGGCATGGTGCCGGCCGCACGGTCGGTGTTCCCGGATGCTACTGTATAGATTACCCGGTAGTTACCGCCACCCAGGTTTGTAAATGTTCCTATGACATCGACTCCATTGACCGTCATGGCTGGCCCGGCCACCAGCGTGGCCTCTGCTCCAGTTGCGGTAAGATTTACTTGCACCGCGTCACCAATGTTGGCTGTACCACTGCTTGGTGAGGGAAGGACGGACGTGAATGATGGATTGTTGGCATCGATGGGGTCGTTTGCCTGTACGATCGCCGTGGTAAATGCGGCACTGCTGTTGGTCGCGCCATCAATCACGATCACGCTGATCGGAATATTCGCGCCGGCCGTACGGTCAGTCCCGCCGTTAGTTACAGTGAAAGTCGCCGTGTAAGTAGTATTGTTAGTCTTGCTGATCCCACCTAACGCAAATCCGTTGATGTTGGAAGCACCGAGCGTGTAAACGTCCGCGTCACTGACTACAGTAATCGTTGCCGTAACCACGTTACCGACAATCATGGCGACATCGGGTATCGAAACAGCTGTGATTACTGGGTTGTTTGCGTCGATCGGGTCACCACCCTGTGCAATGGCGGTAGTAAACGTATTGCTGAGGTTGGTTGCAGGATCCTGGAGAACCACACTGATCGGAATGTTTGAGCCGGCAGCCACATCGGTTCCGCCATTGGTAATCGTGAACGTTGCGGTGTAGGTTGTGTTGTTGGTCTTCGACAAACCGCCCAAAGCGAAACCACCGATGGTAGAACCGCCGGGCAAAGTGTAAACGGCCACATCGCTGACCACTGTGATGGTTGCAGTAACGACATCACCGACATTCATCGCAGCATTCGGAATGGTCACGGCTGTAATGACGGGTGAGTTGGCGTCGATGGGGTCGCCTGCCTGTGCTATGGCGGTAGTAAATGTATTGCTGACGTTGGTGGCGCCGTCGTTAAGTATAACACTGATCGGAATGTTGGATCCGGCAGCTACATCCGTACCGCCTTCCGTGATCGTAAAAGTTGCCGTGTAGGTGGTGTTGTTTGTCTTCGATAAGCCACCCAGTGCGAAACCACCGATTGTAGAACCTCCTGGAAGTGTATAAACATCCGGATCACTGTTGACGGTGATAGTCGCTGTAACCACATCGCCGACGTTCATAGCAGCGTTGGGGATACTTACCGCTGTGATTACCGGGTTGTTGGCGTCGATGGGGTCTCCACCTTGCGCGATGGCCGTTGTGAAAGCGGTGCTATTGTTGCCACCAGCGTCCTGAACTACGACACTCAACGGAATGTTGTTGGCCGCAATGACGTCCGTGCCACCATTGGTAATGGTGAATGTTGCTGTGTAGGTTGTGTTGTTGGTCTTGCTTATGCCACCCAGCGAAAAACCGCCAACGTTTGAGGTTTGCAGCGTGTAGACATCCCCATCACTATTTACAATTATGGTCGCGGTTACCACGTCGCCCACGTTCATGGCTGCGTTGGGAATGCTCACCGAGGTAATAACCGGAGCAACGCCATCTGTCACATTGTTTCCGGTGGCAGCAATTACAGCATTGTTTCCCGAAGCATTGGTCACCGTGTTGGCGGCAACAGCTACGCAGGCGGAGCAAGTAAAATTGGGCGCTAAAGCGCTGACTGTAAGGTCAACTTGGGCCGAGTTGCCGGCACCGCCGACAATAGCGGCAGCGGATATCGTGGCGCCAGTAATGGTGAATCCCGTGAAAGTGCCCGGTATTGCGGTGAGGTTGCCACCGGCAAACGTGACGCGAATATTGGTGGTGGTGGTGGTCGCAGCACTGCTGAAGGTCGGCACCTGCGCATTAGCCAGGAGCGCGGCAAAAAGAAATCCAGCAGTGAAAAGGCTTTGTAAAGATCGCTTCATAACATCAGCTCTAGGTAGTCAGTTGTCTTCTTGTGTTAGTCAATTCTTCCATTGCTATTCGTCCTGAAGAGGGTAAGAATCTTGAGGGCACCCTGGGTAGTCGTCCCCAATGCGAGGAAGGAGCCGTCGCTCAGCGCACGAATGGCAATGCCCTCATCCTTGAATCGGCTGCCGAATTGACTCGTCCAGATTTTTGTGCCGAAAGCATCAATCTTGATCATGTAAAAGTCCGAGTCACCACGGCCATCGATGGCTGTAGAGTTGACCGAGGAGAGAAACACCAAACCACCGTCAATGGTAGTTGCTATTGCGCTCCCCGCGTCGATTTGGTTATCCTCATTGATGGGCGTTAATGGATCATCAAAAGGGAACGTGTTTAGTGTGTCACGACTCCCGTCTGATTTCAGTTTGAAGAACAATATGTCCGTATCCTGGCCAAGGCTTCCATCCGGTTTCTTATTCGTGGCGCCAAGGATTGCATACCCTGTCCCAAATGGACAAAAGTCAGCACCGGCGTAGCTATAACCTGGCTCGGAGATGAAATGGTCGAAGTCAGTGGTCGGACTGTCAGGGATCGATCGGATGAATCGAACGCCAGTTTCTCCTGCCACGGTGCGTTCGCCGGAGAACACGGCTTTTCCGGCCGCATCGATGACGAGTCTGTTTGACAATGTGGTTTCTCCGGAGGCGAATTCCCTGGGGGTGTTCACGCGGTCAAAGGTGGTCGGATCGATCTCGGTAAGGATCATGTTGTCTGTTCCTTGTGTGCTCAGGGCCAGAATAATTCCGTTCGGCTCGATATTCACCGCTCTTCCCTTCTCCGCAATACCTGGGTTGAACGCAAAGTCAAGGGAATCTAATCCGTTCCCGTCCGTATCCACTTTCAATACAAACGACTGGCTCACCCCGGCAAACGGGCCGCTTTTTTTAATTACGTCACCTATAATAATGTAACCGGTAATGGTGCCGTTCACGTCGACAATGGCCTTGATGGCGGAGGCGAGGTAATCGCGGTCAGTATCGGCAAATCCGGGGTATAGACGCTGCCAGAGCGGATTCCCGGAAGCATCCGTCTTGATAAGCTTTATTTTTGTACGCGGAATTTCAGCCTCGGACTTTTGAATCCGGGTGGTTCCCATCACCATGTAGCCCCCGGGGGCCAATTCCAGCCCCTTCGCTTCGTCGTTATTTCCTCCATTATAATATCGAATGAAGGTGGCAGAAGAACCTGGGTCGACACTGGTCTCGCTCAGACAGGATAGAAGGAGCGCGGCTAGGCTAATCGGTAAAAATCTTCTCATGCTATCGAATCAATTTCAAGGGTCTGAAATACGGGATAATCACGCCAATCGCAATTGAAGCTGTATTGATCCGGTAGTCATTATACCGGCCTTGGTAGTCAAAAGCGATTTCGGGGTTCGTTCTCTTTGTCGGATCCACCATGTTGGTAAAACCCATCACGTAGCGTGCTTCGGCGGTGAGATAGACCTCACCAAACTTGTACTTGACACCAGCCACCAGGTGGAGCGAATAAAGAATCTTGTTGTACGATTCAGTGTCCTCTACAGCAGACCCGGTTACAGTGAAGCCGTTGCCCAAGAGGGTGGTGGCCTGGTTTGAGGAGCTCAGCAAATAGCTTACGCCCGGTCCGCCCCCTAAATAGGTCTGTAGATTCATTGTGTTCTTGAATTTGTACTGAGCGACCACGTCAAAGTCGATGAATTGCTGGCTGAATTCGAATTTCTGGTTACTGATGGCTGCTGTCGGGTCTTCGTCTGCGGTTGCGAGTCTATCATTTGAATACGCGTAAGCGCGCGAGACGTAACCCAATTCGGCAGCCAGAACAATCGAACTCCAGGGCTTTTTGTGGAAGAAGTCCTTTTCAAAGACCGCCGTAATCTGGAAACTGGGCGACATGGAGTAGCCGCCATTCCCGGCACCCGCGCTGCCAATGTTATAGTAGGCAGTCACCACGGGCTGGGTCAGGTTTGGGATACCCACCTTGAATCCCACGCGGTAGAGCGGATCGTGACGGAACTTGTTGTAAAGCGCAATGAACTCTGCGGGATCCACTTCCTTGTTGGGCTGATAGAAGTGGTCGGTATTAAGCAGGTTAATCATCGACTCGTCGGCCTTCTCCGGTTCTTCCAGGTAGATATAGGAGAGGGTCAGGTAGCGATACGCTTCCTTCCGCTCTTCCTTGCTGAACCCCTGGGCTCCTATACCCTTCAAGCAGCCATCGGCCATGTTGGGCAATTCATGCAGGCGGCCTTGCTCATACGTGGTCCGGATCAGACGCAATACCTGAGTACAGTTCGTCGTCTGTGCGTTTGCCGCGGATAAGCCTACCACCCAGCCAATTGCCAAAAAATAGAGTCTCTTCATGTCGCTCAATTAATTGCTTACAGTTCTTCTATTTGTTATTGCTCGGGTAATTGTCACACGTACGCTCGTAGTCAAGGCCCGTGGCAAAGTTGTCCCACTCTTCCTTCGTCATGTTGCGATCCACATAGGTACACAGCTGGGTGGCCATCGTTGAAGCTCTCGTGGGCCACACGTGAATGGTCTCCTTCGCATTCTTGCTGTTGCTGTGGATACCTACCATAAGCTGCTCGTCATCTGGCGAGAAAGCTGCGCTCCAGATCCAATCGCCGAGGTTCGTATCGGTCAACACAATCGGGTTGTTCTGGAGTTTGCCCCATTCCCATAGGCGGACCTTACCGTCGCGGCTAGTAGTGGCCAGGAACGTTCCGGCGTTGTTGAATACAATCTGCTCGATGTGTGCGGTATGGCCAGAAAGCACGCGGGGTGCCAGGTTGGAATCTTCCGTGATAATACGGACCGCACCCGTGTTGTCGCCGATGATGATACGCCGGCTGCCGTCAACTGCCCAGGTAACACCTGTGAGCGGTGCGTTTTGCTTGTAAGCGACCTTCTCCGCGTAGTTGTTGGCTATGTCCCAGATGTAGAGGGATCCACCGCCAACCACACCAGCAAGGCGCTTGCCGTCTGGGCTAAGGGCTATGGTAGCGATCTTTTCTTTGGGCTTAACCACCTCGCGCACGGTGTTGAAATCGGTGAACTTGATGCTGAATCCAGATTGATCGCGGACGAAAGCGCCGGTCTCGTGACGCGCGAATTCAACGGTTTCAACGCCAGTGAATCCGTAGATTTTCTTCGCTGGTTGACTGGGATTCCTCAAGTCGTACAATTCAATATAGTTGTTAGTGATGTCACCAGTAGTTGCGCCCCCGGCAATGAGGTAGT
>CAZJWV010000052.1:0-18745 GCA_964549855.1 uncultured Ohtaekwangia sp.
AAGATTTGCAACTCTACGCGTGCAATGGCATTCTCTTCAACCATGAGAGCCCGAGACGGGGTGAAACATTTGTAACGCGCAAGATCACGCGCGGTGTGGCACAGATTGTCCATGGACTGGCCGACAAAATATTCCTTGGCAACCTGGATGCACGGCGCGACTGGGGCCATGCAAAGGATTATGTGTGGGCGATGTGGAAGATTTTGCAGCAGCCCGAGCCGGACGACTATGTGATCGCAACAGGAAGGACTACCACCGTAAGAGACTTTTGCACAATGGCATTTGCTGCGGCAGGGATCACGATCCGTTTCCAGGGGAAGGGTCAGAAAGAAACAGGTGTTGTCGTGAAAACCTCAAACCCGGAATTCAAGGCAAAGCCCGGCACCGTCGTTGTGCAGATTGACAAAGGGTACTTTCGGCCGACAGAAGTGGATTTACTTATCGGTGACGCTTCGAAGGCTAGAAAGCGCCTTGGCTGGAGGCCCGCCTATACGCTGGAATCCATGGCCGACGAGGTGGTGAAGGCGGATCTGGAGGTCTTTAGAAAGGAGAAACTGATCAGGATGCCTGTTCAACGCAAAAGAAAGGCATGAATTCCGGATCGAAGATCTTTATCGCCGGTCACGGGGGAATGGTGGGCTCAGCCATCGTGCGAAAACTCCAGGCTGCCGGTTTCTCAAACCTGGTGACGCGATCTTCTTCTCAATTGGATCTGCGCCAAACTCATGCGGTGAGGGAATTCTTCCAGGAGACAAAACCGGAATATGTTTTCATGGCCGCGGCCAAAGTGGGTGGAATCGTCGCCAACAATACTTACCGCGGAGAGTTCCTCTACGACAACCTGATGATTCAGACCAATGTGATTCATGAATCACACCAGGCAGGGGTCAAGAAGCTGCTGTTCTTGGGCAGCTCATGCATTTATCCCAAACTGGCACCCCAGCCGCTGAAGGAGGAGTTCCTACTCACCGGCTTGCTGGAACCCACCAACGAGCCTTATGCCATTGCGAAAATCGCCGGCATCAAAATGTGCGATGCATACCGGAGTCAGTATGGTTGCCATTTTATATCAGCCATGCCGACCAATCTTTACGGCCCCCACGACAATTATGATCTTCAGACCAGCCATGTGATACCGGCACTGCTGAGAAAATTCCATGAGGCCAAACAAAAAGGGTCTCCCGAAGTTGTGGTGTGGGGGACGGGGACTCCCTTGAGAGAATTCATGCACGTGGATGACCTGGCCGCTGCATCCTTGTTCCTGATGGAGCGTTTTGATGAGCCGGGGTTCATCAATGTCGGGACCGGGGTTGAGTTGTCCATCCGGGCGCTGGCCGAACTCATTGCCCGCATCACCGGGTTTGCTGGAAGAATTGTGTTTGACAAGACAAAGCCAGACGGGACGCCGCGCAAATTGATGGACGTGGGAAGAATCAACAAGATGGGGTGGAGGCACACTATTGAGCTGGAACGAGGGTTAAGAGAATTGTCCGCCGGGCTGGCTGAAGCAAAAGGTGGCTACCATTCCGATGAAGGCCGAACCAGGGTATGAACAGGTGGGCAGTTGCCCGTTGTGTGCCTCGGTTGAGTTGAAGAAGTTGGATGGTTATTCATCGGCGTTCCTGACCCGATGCGTCAGGTGTAGTTTCGTGTTCTCGGGAAGAAGGCCAACGGATTCGGAATTACAAGATCACTACGGAAAGTATCCACGGGCCAACGCCATCTCAGGGATTACTGTCAAACGCTACAACGAACTCCTTGACCGGCTGGAGTCATTCAGAAAAACTGCCAACCTACTTGATGTGGGATGCGGTGATGGACACTTCCTCGACGTTGCAAAGAATCGAGGTTGGAATGTGTATGGTACGGAATACACAGCCGAGGCCGTAAACATTTGCGAAGCGAAGGGTATAAAGATGTTTCAGGGGTCCTTGCCAACCGGTCCTTTTGACATGGCCGAATTTGATGTCGTTACTTCTTTTGAAGTGATTGAACATGTTCAGAATCCGCTGCAAGAAGCGAGAGCAATGTTTATGTTGCTACGCCCCGGGGGTGCGTGCTACCTTACAACGCCTAACTTCAACTCTGTTTCCCGAAGGCTTATGGGACCGCGATGGAATGTGATTGAATACCCGGAGCACCTTGGATACTTCACACGGTCCACCCTGAAGCGATTGTTTGTGGATTGTGGCTTCAAATACATGAAGGGCTCTTCCACCGGGTTCTCCCTTGATCGGGCAAGGGCTGGATTGTCACGGCAAACGGCCAACCCCGGCATGGATGAATCGTTCCGTCAACAAATGGAAAGCAACGTGGCCATTTCAAGTTTGAAGAATCTGGCGAACTTCGTACTGAACATCAGCTCGACAGGCGATTCATTGAAGGTTTTGTTCATCAAGCCATAGAAGATATGGAGCTCCGCGATCTTATCGTCACTCCCCTGGTGCTCCTGATCATTTTTCTTGTAGCCTACTTGATTCGCCCTTATGTAACCGATGAGAATAATTACCGGTATTTCCTGCCTGCCCTGGCGGTGAAGTTGGCGGGCGCTATTGCCTTGGGCGTCGTCTACCAGTTCTATTATGAAAGTGGTGATACCTACGTTTATCACAACTACGGCAGCCGTATCATCTGGGATGCGTTCGTCGAGTCTCCGGCAACAGGGCTCAAACTGTTGTTTGCCGACAATAGCAATCCCGGTGACATCTACCGCTACGCATCCCAAATCTATTTTTTTCGTGACCCGAATTCTTACATGGTGGTTCGGATCGCCTTTCTGCTAGATCTCCTTACGTTCTCTACGTATTCGGCAACGGCATGCCTTTTCGCAGTCATCAGCTTCATTGGTTCGTGGCAATTCTACCTTACCTTCTACAAGCAATTCCCTCACCTGCATGGACAACTGGCCATTGCAGCCTTTTTCATCCCGTCTGTTTTCTTCTGGGGAAGCGGCGTCCTGAAGGATTCAATAACGCTGGCGTGTCTGGGCATTGCTACCTATCAAGTCTACAAGATCTTTTTCGAACGGAGCATTAAGTTGTCGAATGTCCTCCTGTTGTTGCTCTCCCTCTACCTGATTTTCAGCATCAAGAAATTTATCCTGCAGGCCTACCTCCCCATGGTCATTTTGTGGTTGGGCGTATCCCAAATTCACCGGCTTCGGTCGGTCATTCTCCGCGTTATGCTCGTCCCGTTCGTGGCGACCTTCCTGATCGTGTCGGGATACTTCACGGTTGTAAAAATTGGTGAGGATGATGATCGGTATGAAGTGTCCAAGCTTGCCAACACGGCAAGAATAACCGCATATGATATCCGGTATTGGTCAGGACGTTTTGCGGGTTCGGGTTACTCGCTGGGTGACCTTGACGGAACGTTTGAATCGATGGTGCGACTGGCGCCCCAGGCAATCAATGTTTCCCTGTACAGGCCATACCTGTGGGAGGTGCACAATCCCCTGATGTTCATGTCGGCCCTGGAGAGCCTGGCCTTCCTAATCTTCTCGCTGGTGGTGCTCTGGCAGAGCAAGCGATATCTTTTTACACTCTTGATGGACTACAATATTCTCTTTTGCCTGACTTTTTCCATCGTTCTGGCGTTTGCCGTTGGGATTTCTACGTTCAATTTTGGCACTTTGATTCGATACAAGATCCCGTTGCTTCCTTTTTTCAGCGTGGCCCTGGTGCTCATGCAGAATGGCAGTCGAAGCAGGGAGCAGGCGCCCGACCTCAATGATCCCTCAATTTTAGCTGCTCATACAGGATAACGGCTGACTCGCCGGAAGACTTGCCGTTGACTGAGATGTATCCCGGCAATGCCAAAGCGGGATCATCTCCCGGTTCGTAGACTCTCCCGGATACCAGGGCCAACTCGAGTCGGAGGCGATTGTCCCGGTTCCTGTTGGCGAAAATTTTCTTTGCCCGCAGATCGCCATATGCGAACAGGAATAGGATGGCGATCCAACCCAAGTTGAGCCTGCTTGTTGCCAAAATCTTGAACGTTGACCGAAATAAGGATACACAGACAAGGATCAGAAATGGAATCTGCAGGGACGTATAATAGTATGGCATTTCCGAAGTCGAAGACCTGAACAGCGCCAGCATGATGCATGCGGAAAAAAGTGCAACGAACGCCGGCAAGAGCAACTCATCCTGCTTCCTGAGACGAACTGTATATCCGACAATCCCGATCAGGGCGATGAATGCCAACCAATGAGTTATGGTTTGAGGTGCATTCACTGCGTTGGGAACAATGAGCCGGGTAATGGAATTGGCGGTAAACGAAAAGAAGAAGAGAATCTTTTCAGGGAGCTTGTCAAACAGCCCGGGCGACTCTCCGGTCGACATGCCTTTACTGATGAAGAGTGCGAAAGCCAGGTGCGCAGTAAAGACGAGGCCGGCAATTGCAGTCAACCGCCTGTCTGAATTTCTGCCTCGTAATAGTTCGAGGAGGACGAAGGCGAGGGGATAGAAAATACCATTTGCGAAAAAAAGATTCTGTAAGAAGAGACAAAGGGCAAAGGCCGCCAATGTTCCCATGCCGGGTGACAACGTGAATTTTCGATAAAAGAGAAAGGAGAAAAGCACCAATGCGATATGGATCAGTTCGCATTGCCCGGAAATCCAGAATACGCTTACAAAGTTGGTAGGGTGAACCAGGTAAATCAGCGAGCCTGGCAGTGCGTAGGCCCAGGGAATGTCAAACGCCAAAAGCAGGTGATACATGGCGAAGCTGCAAACGATCATTAAGACCACATTCACCAGTTGGTATAAATGGAATGATGTCCCGAAAATGGAGAACTGGGTGAAGAGGACATACTGGTACAGAGGTTTCACATCTGATGCAAAATGGTGGAGAAACGTCGAGGGCCCTTCGTCCAGAAAGAACTGGAGATACAGCCAGTCATCGCGCCAAAGAAAAGTTTCAAGGTTTGTCCAGGCTAGAATTCCAACAGCGATCAACAAGATTGCTGCCAAAACATCCCTGTTGCGCTCAATCCAGGGAGTAGCACCTTTTGCAGGAAGTTCAGCCGTCATTGAAAGAGATTAAGGAAGTTGCCGGTGTTTGAGCCAACAGAATACTGCTTCACAATTTTTTCGCGGGCCTTAATTCCCATTTCAACCCGTTCCTTTGGGTTTTGAATAAGAAAGCGCAGGCTGGTGAGCCAGGCTTCGTGAGTGGTGCAAAGAAAGCCATTAACACTGTGGTCAATTATACTGGAAGTTTCACCGACGCTGGAAGCGACAGCAGGTATCCCAAGGGACATGTACTGAATGGCTTTCAATCCACATTTCCCTTTGGACCATTGATCATCTTCAAGTGGCATGACACCAATATCCAACTGGTTAAGGTCTTCAATTTCTTTTTCCTTCGTCCACTGGATGAACTGATAGTTCTTCAACATTAACTTTGGCGGCCTGTCGGCGATCACAACAAATCTGATCGCTGACCCGGATTCCCTTTCCAGTTCCATCAATACCTCGCTTATTAAGTTGAGATACTTCAACGTGGAGTGACTTCCTGTCCAACCAATAGTTGTCGGTCGATTGATTACACGCGCACCCACAGCTGGTTTGTGAGTTTGCTCCGTATCCACAGTGGTCGGGACAATAGAGACACTTTTGCAGTAATTGCGGGCATAGGATCCCAGGAATTCATTACCCACACTCGCATGGTAACTCCACTTACAGATGTGTCTCACTTTGGAGTGCCACTTGAGGCCACCAACCAAGGCATTTTCTTCACTGGTATTGGGTAACCATATGGCATCATCGAAGTCGTAGATGATCTTTTTGCGCAACAGGCGAGCGATGATGAATTCAATGACGGGTGGACCAAGAGGAGTTGCCTCGCGATGTATGAACACATAGTCAGCCCGTGGCGCAGCCCAAAACAACAAGGCGAAACGGCGGATGAAACCGGCGACAATGAATAAAAATTTCTGAAGTGACCGTCCCGGCGCATACAAGATTCGCCATCCACCGGGAGTGAGAAAGGGTTGAAAGTCAACAGTAAATTGGTGTTGCTTGAGGATGGTCAGGTATTGCTCAAAACGGAATCGCTGGGAGGGAGCGACACCGAGCGGGTAGGGACAAAGGAGAAGAATTGTTCTGTTATTTTTCTGCATTTTTGCTGGAACAACTCTGCTCGAGATCTGGGAATCGCATGGCTGAAAACACGGAATATTACTTCGAATTAAAGCCAAAAAATACCTTCAGCCTAAACCTGAAAGAACTTATTGAGTACAAGGAGCTCTTTTACTTTTTCACCTGGCGCGACATCAAAGTAAAATACCGGCAAACTGTGCTGGGCATCCTGTGGGCAGTTCTTCAGCCCTTCTTGCTGATGTTGATCTTCACCCTGTTCATCGGCCGGTCATTCCGGGTTCCTTCCGATGATATTGAGTATCCCGTCTTCGTTTTCTCCGGGCTCATGCTCTGGCTTGTGTTCTCTTCCGGAATATCCAACGCAGGCAACAGCATGGTGACGAACGCGCAGATCATCAAGAAAATTTATTTTCCGAGGTTGATCATTCCTCTTTCCTCAATCCTTGTCGCGGTCTTTGACTTCATCATGGCCATCCTCGTGTTTGTCCCGCTGCTGTTTTACTACCGTCAACCGGTGAACGGGGTTGAGGCGCTGCTTTGTTTTCCAGCCGGGATACTCCTCACTGTAATTGCATCGTTTGGGCCTGGCTGTCTTCTCGCCGCGCTGAATGTCAAGTACAGGGACTTCAGGTATGTCATTCCATTCCTGGTCCAGACCTTGCTCTTTGTCACCCCGGTTATCTATCCAATGTCTGTCGTCCCGTCGCCGTGGCTGCAGTATGTTTTCGCCGTTAACCCGATGTATGCAGCCATTACTGTTTTCAGGATGCCTCTGACTTCAATTTCACCCGACCCTGTTCTTCTTTCCGTAAGTATCGCATCGGGACTTATGATGCTGGTTGCCGGGCTTGTCTACTTCCGGCAAACGGAGTCTTACTTTGCAGACCTCTCCTGATCGTCCCTCCATGAAACCCATACTTGAGATTCAGGGCTTATCAAAGAAATTCAGGATAAGTCACGAAACGCAGCCGTACCTGAGTCTCCGTGATGCCTTGTCTGGGTTGTTTCAACGCGGTACGGTGACGCGTGAGGATTTTTGGGCTTTGAAAGAGATCAATTTTACGGTGAACCCGGGCGAGTCAGTGGGAATCATCGGAAGAAACGGCGCAGGAAAATCAACCTTGTTGAAGATCTTGTCGAAGATCACGCCACCTACGTCGGGGAAAGTAATTGGACGCGGCAGGATTGCGAGCCTCCTGGAAGTCGGAACCGGCTTTCATCCCGAGCTCACCGGGCGCGAGAATATTTATTTGAATGGATCAATCCTGGGCATGAAGAAACGAGAGATCGACCGACAGTTCGATGCAATCGTTGACTTTGCGCAGACAGAAAAATTCCTGGACACCGCTCTAAAGCACTATTCAAGCGGCATGCAATTGAGATTGGCCTTCTCAGTGGCGGCATTCCTTGAACCAGAGATTCTGATCATCGACGAAGTGTTAGCCGTTGGGGATGCCGAGTTTCAGAAGAAGTGCCTTGGAAAGATGGAGGATGTGACGCAAGGCGGCCGAACCATACTGTTTGTCAGCCACAATATGGCCGCGGTGACCCAACTTTGCTCCAGGGCCATTCTCCTCGAGGCCGGCACCATTGCGGCGATGGGTACTTCTGCGGAGGTCATTCAACATTACACCAGCTCCCGCGATAGCGGTAAGCCGTCAACAAGTTTGATGCTGAAGACCGCTGATTCACGCAAACCGGTAACTAAAGTCGAGATTCTTTGCGACGGTGCGCCTAACGGGACTCTTTATATGGGATGCGCCATGGAGGTCCGTGTGCACTTCTCCTCTCAGCGTCAGCTTGCATCGCCCGTCCTCGGCATCATCATCAAGGACAGCCAGAACACTCCCTTGTTGGGAATCAACAACAGGCATTATACCAATGGAATTTCAAAACGCCCGGTTTCCAATGGGTACATCTCTGTATTGATCCCACACCTGACCTTGTTCGAGGGAAACTACGATATAGACATTCATTTTGGTGATGGCTTCCGGGATATCGAGGTGCTTCATGATTGCTGCCGATTTACGGTTGAGCCAATCGCTTTTTCATCGACAGGCGAACTTCCGGACAAGCAACTCAATCGGTTTTTTATTCGCGATGTTACCTGGTCGATGCACTCAAATGAGGAGGGGCAATGATCAGGCGGATCGCTCGAAAATTGCAAACGCTGGCCAGGCAGTCCGCGGTGGGTTCGTATAAACAGTTCCTTGCCAGGGTTGACCCTGACGGCAAGTTGGACCATCGTACCCTCTCTGATTGCCGCGAGAAACTGAAAGGAACCTACGAACAATACACCACCGAGATTTCCTCCGCCAATATGGCTGCGTCCCTTGAGCTCGGTTCGTTTCTCCTGGCGGTGTGCAAAGCCAAAAAGTACACGAGGCTTCTGGACCTTGGCTCAGGGCTGAGCTCTTTTGTTTTCCGATGCTACGCGAATGAGACCCCGGGTGTCTCTGTATTTTCTGTTGATGACGATGATGCCTGGCTTTCAAAGACGAAGGGATTTCTGACAAAGAAGGGTCTTGACACAACCAACATGATGAACCTTCAGCAGTTTCTATCGCTAAACGAAACGGGATTTGATTGCATCCTCCACGATTTGAATTTTGTGGAGGTCCGGATTCATCATGTAAGCGAAGTGTTGTCCAGGGTCAAACCAGGCGGACTGGTTGTATTTGATGATGTACACAAGCCTGACTATCGAGCCGGGCTTTTGGAGAACCTTGCCACTCAAAAGGGCAATGTATTCTCGCTCAAGCCGGTTACGGAAGATCAGTTCGGGCGATATTCGATGGGATACCTTCGATCCACATGATGGAGTTAAGCATTGTCATTCCGACAAAAGACCGGGGTGGAATTTTCGATGCCACCCTGTCGGCAGCCGTTGGGGCACTGGATGGTTTGAATGCTGAAATCATTGTCGTCAACGATTCCAAGACCAAGGAACCAACCCTGGTAAATGATTCACGGGTTCGGCTGATTAACAATTCCAAGCAGGGGGTTGCGTCTGCAAGGAACGGCGGTGCAAAAGTGGCCACAGGAGAAGTGATCCTTTTCCTGGACGACGATATTCTCATTTCTCCAGAATCGGTCCGGCACTTACTTTCCATCCATCGCCAACTGGATCACGTTGCCCTCAACCTGGACTGGGTCTATCCGCCTGAGATTTTAAATGACTTGCACCACAGATCTTTTGGAAGATTTCTGATTGCGCACAGCATGACCACTTTCAAAGGTTGGTATGCCAATCCCGGTTGGAAGGAAAATCAACTCTTCGAATCTTTGTCGGTGGCTAGTTTTCATCTTTCATTGCGCAAATCGGACTTTGAGCGGTCGGGAGGATACGATGAAGAGTTTCCGCACGCTGGTTTTGAGGATTTTGACTTCCCGCTTCGCCTGAAGAAAGCAGGCGTTCGGTTTTTCATCGATACCCGGCAACAGGTTTATCACAACGAGGCTGACCGCACGACCATGAAGCCGTGGCTCGACAACCAGGAACGACGGGCCATGACACGGGCGATTGCCGTTCATCGGGGTTATTCAGAGTTGGCCATTCCTTACGCTCCTGGGAAGAAGAGGTTGCTTTCCCTGATTCTCGCATGTCAGCCGCTCGTCCAGGGCTTGATGAAAATGATACCCAACAGCATTGGTATGGATTCGCTGGGATTCCGGTTTATTGGTGCGCTTCAGGCCGCGAAGATTTATAGAGGTTACATGGCTGGGATGAAGCGATGAGGATTTCGTTCAAAGTCCGGGTGCTTAACCTCTTCCGTCGCGTATGGATGATTCCGTTTATGGAGTCTTTCCTTGCGCGACAAACACAAGGCCTGCCCCCCAATCATTTTATTGCCAAATGGGTGCCGAACCCATACCAGTATCGTCAAGGTTCGTTTCGCACGATTGACCGTGATGGAATCAAGATGGAAGTGGATATCAGCGATTACATTGGTCATTATCTGTACTTTGGATTCCTTGACCGTAGCGCGGAGAAACTTTTCTCACTGTGTACCGAGACTTCCAATGTGATTGATGTAGGTGCAAACATCGGATGGACTGCATTGCAGCTTGCGAGAAGGGCTGTCCATGGAAACGTTTACGGTTTTGAGCCCGACCCCTACAATTGGAAGCGCTGCCAGGAAAACGTTAAGCGAAATGCCCTGGGCAACCTGGAAGTACTTTCGGTGGCTTTGGGGAGCAAGGAGTCGACTTTAAATATGGAAGTGAGAACACCGTCGAACCGGGGAGGCAATCGGATTGTGCCCGGAGGCTTGGGTGGAACCATATCTGTACAAGTATGCAGAATGGATCAATCCCCGCCTGTCAACAAGCTTGACAAAATCGACCTCATCAAAATTGACGTCGAGGGATATGAACTGCAAGTATTGAAGGGCGCCGAGGGATTGTTGTTAAAACACAAGCCGATCCTGTTTGTCGAACTTGATGATGATAACCTTCGCGACCAGGGCGACTCGGCAGTTGAGTTGATCCGGTTTCTTGAAGAACGCGGGTATGCATCGATTACAAACGCAGTGAGCGGAGAAGTGATCTCGTCGGCGATGTCATTTGATCATTGTCATTTGGATTTACTGGCAAAATAGCGTGACCAGGAGACACATAGTATATGTAGTATCACTCCTGGAGAAGTCGCTTGCCTTCGAATGGGTTCTTTCACGCCTTTCTGCAGATTACCAGGTAACGGTAATATTGCTCAATCCGGCGGGCTCTTCGCTCGAGTCATTCCTGCTCGACAAAGGGATCAGGGTAATTCGTATCCGGTATCGCTCGAAGAGGGACTTCCCACTGGCTTTCCTTCGAACTTTTTTCTTTTTGTTGATGAACAGGCCTGCAGTTGTTCATGCCCACCTGTTCGACGCCCAATTGGTTGGCTTGGGTGCCGCCTGGCTGGCGTGGATTCGTCGCCGGATCTACACGCGCCATACCAGCACCTTCCATCACAACTATCATCCGTCAGGCGTGCGGTATGACAAGCTCAGCAATTGGTTGGCTACAGAAATTGTCTCCGTCAGTCAGGCAACGGATTATGCGCTTGTCGAACTGGAGCAGGTCAACCCTTCAAAGGTGGTGCGAATTCCTCACGGTCTTCAAATGGACTCATTTACCCACGTGCCCGATGACCGCGTCAACACCGTTCGTAAGAAGTGGGCGATTGCTCCAGGCTCACCGACGGTTGGCGTAGTCTCAAGATTCATCGAATGGAAAGGCGTTGAGTTTGCTGTCCGGGCTTTCGCTGCGTTCCAACACACCTGGCCAACAGCGAAACTGGTCCTGGCCAACGCATCGGGCCCGGGTGAACAGGTCATTCTCAAGTTGCTCAATGAGTTGTCGGTGAAGAACGTCACCTTGATCCCATTTGAGGCGGATGCCCCAGCCATGTACCGGTTGTTCGATATGCTGGTCCACGTGCCGATTGACCCGTGGTGTGAAGCTTTTGGCCAGGTCTATGTCGAAGCAATGGCATCCGGCATTCCAATGATTGTGACCCGATCGGGAATCGCTGAGGAGTATGTGAAGGATGGGGAAAATGCGATCGTTGTACCGTTCCGGGATTTTGCCGCGATTGAAACCGCCATGGAGATCCTTTGGAAGGATGAGCACCTGCGCAGAAAGTTGGCCAGCAATGCGCAAAGAGAAGTTGTATCAAGGTTTGGGATCGATGACATGGTATCTTCATTGAAGCGCTTGTACGATGTCTGACCCTTTTTTCTCGGTAATCATTCCAACCTACAACCGCTCGGCATTCATCCGAAGGTCGATCAGTTCGGTATTGAATCAGCAATTCCAGGATTTTGAGGTAATCGTTGTCGATGATGGAAGCACCGATAACACGGAATCTGAAGTGGCGACCGTAAACGACAAGAGATTGCGGTACTTCAAAAAGGACAATGGTGAGCGGGGTGCGGCCCGCAACTTCGGAGTACGCCAGGCACGGGGTCGATACATAAATTTTCTAGATTCCGACGATAGTTTTTATCCGCATCACCTGCAGACCGCTCATGAGTTTCTCAGCAGAAACCCGGTGGAAGTATTCAGTCTTGAATTTGACGTGAGGGACCTGCAAGGCCGGTTGCATCGGGCACCGGACCCTGCGGACGGAATAAATCGCAAAATTGTTTTCGGAAATTATCTTGGCCTCAGCCCGGTGTTTGCAAGGAAGGAAGTGTTGTTGGAGAATAGATTCAATGAAGACCGTGCGCTTTCTTCATTGGAAGATTGGGAACTTTGGATCCGCTTGTGTGCGAGATTTACCTTTCACCAGGTTCGGAAAGTCACCTCAACGGTTACTCATCATGATGAGCGAAGTGTACTTACCGGCGATCCGACCGCGATCGAAGCGAAGGTGAGTCGTTTCATCTCCTTCGTGAAAGCGGATGCGAAGAACCGGCAGTATTATGGAAAGAGATTAAACATTGCGGAATCCAGCGCTCATACGTACGCTGCATTGCACTTGCGGATGGCTGGTTCCGGTCGAGGAATCGTGTGGGATCACTTCTGGAGGGCGGCCAGGATCTATCCAGGAATCCTGCTTACGCGGCGAAGCGTGGTCATTTTAATGATGTTGATGGGTATCAAATGAAGACCGCTTCAAACATTCTTGTACTGACTTACTGGAGTTTTCCGGATGCACTCATTCAAACCTATACGCTTCCCTATCTGCGAATAATACGCAAGCGAATTCCCAGGGAAAGTTCGATCTACTTACTAACCTTGGAAAAGGAAAGCATCCCCGAAAAAGTAGAGAAAGTGAAACTGGGGTTGAAGAACGAGGGGATTGACTGGCTGCCGGAAAGTTACCATCCGTTCGGCCTGCGTGCCATGATCGCGTGGTTTTATGTGCTCCTCCGGCTTCTCATACAAATCCGGCGAAACAAAATTGGATACATCCACTGTTGGGCGACGCCGGCAGGCGCTATCGGGTATATTCTATCGGCATTTTCGGGCGCGAAGCTGATCATCGACAGCTACGAGCCGCACGCGGAAGCCATGGTAGAGAATGGCACCTGGAAGCCGAACAGCATGCCTTATCGGATACTCTTTGCGCTGGAAAAGCGGCAGACACGCCAAGCTGTACACCTGATTGCGGCGAATGCAGGCATGCGTGAGTACGCTCTTGAAAAGTACGGGTATCCATTGCCAGGTTTGCTGGTGAAACCAGCCTGCGTCGACCTTGAATTGTTTCGACCTGTGGCCGCAAAGGATGTTGCATTGTTGAAGGATCTTGGCCTGGAGGGTAAGGTTGTCGGCGTCTATGCCGGCAAGTTGGGAGGGATTTACCTGGACCACGAGGTTTTCAGTTTCCTGAAAGAGGCGCATTCCTTTTGGGGTGATGATTTTCGGGCGCTGTTGCTCACCAATCATAGCGAGGATGAGATTTCTGCTTTCTGTACGGAGGCCGGACTTCCAAGATTAGTTGTTGTTGCCCGCTTTGTTCCGCACTCGGAAGTTCCGAGATACTTGGGCGTGGCCGACTTTGCGCTGACGCCGGTGAAGCCGGTTCCAACCAAACGATTCTGTTCGCCGATCAAGGATGGTGAATACTGGGCCATGGGCCTGCCGGTAGTAATAACCAACAACATCTCTGAGGATTCCGGAATCATTGAGGGCAATGATATTGGCGCAGTGCTGAATTCATTTGACCGTGAGTCGCTTCGAAATGCGGTAAAGAAGATTGACTCATTGCTAAAGGAGGGCACTCCGCTCAAGACACGTATTAGAGAGATTGCTGAGAAACACAGAAGCTTTGAATTGGCAGAAAGAGTTTATGACGCAGTTTATGCCGAGATGGCACCCTGAAGTTTCTGTTAATGATCGTAGTTTGCGGACTTTAATGCTCGTTGAGTCTTGAAATGAAAGTTGCAATTACCGGTGTGGCAGGATTTATAGGTTCAAACCTGGCGGCTCGCCTATTGGCTGAAGGGCACTCAGTGGTTGGTGTTGATGATTTCAGTTACGGCTCGGCGGCTAACATAGCGCCCCTGCTCAGGAATCCCCAGTTTGAATTTCATGAACTCGACCTCAGGAATGAGAAGACGTGGCAAAAATTCAAAGGAACGGCTCTTGTACATCTCGCGTCGCAGAAAATACCGCGATACAGCACAGCCTTCAGAACACTGGATGATAACTCGGTGCTCCTGAAATTGGCAACAAGGACGTGCCTGGACAAAGGAATGCATTTGCTGTATGCTTCAACCTCCGACATCTATGGCAAGAATCCTGATGTACCCTATCACGAGGAGTCCGATAGCTTGCTTGGACCAACCTCAGTGAAGCGGTGGGCCTACGCCGTTTCCAAAATATATGGGGAGCAATGGATTCAGGCCGTTCACGCAGACCAAGGCCTGTCTTACACCATCATGAGATTCTTTGGATCGTATGGACCCAACCAGAACATTACCTGGTGGGGTGGTCCACAGTCTGTATTTATCCAAAACTTGCTTGAGGGCAAGGCCATCGAAATTCATGGTGACGGAACGCAAACGAGGACATTCACCTATGTGGACGACACGGTTGAGGGAATCTACCGTTGCCTGTCGCATCCGGGCGCAAAGAACCAGATCTTTAATGTAGCCGGCGATCCTTCCGAAGAAATCTCCATTCGCGAGCTCGCTTTGCTTATTGTCGAACTTTTTGGCAAGCATAAAGAAGAAGTGCCTATTTCGTTTATTGGCTACGAGTCTTTTGGCAAGTATGAGGATGTCAAACGGCGAGTACCCTCCATTAACAAAATTGTCAGTCAATTGGGTTTTACACCCAGGTTCGATTTAAGAGAAGGCCTGCGTAAGACGATAGAATGGCAGAAAGCCCGGTTCACCGCATGATCTTCTTTCTTATCCCCATATATAATGAGGCACCCAATCTTAGGAAGCTTTGCAATGACTTGCTGGGTGCGCTGCCGGGAGAGACGAAGCATTTTGTTTTTGTCGATGACTGTTCCACGGACAACTCACTTGAAGTCATTCGCCAGTCTATTGATTCAAAGAGCCTCACCACGTTGTCGAACCAGATCAATTCGGGACCCGGTGCATGCTTCAGTCTTGGATTCGAATACATTGTGAACGGCCCCCTTTCGCCTGGTGACCGGGTGATCACCCTGGAAGGTGACAACACGTGCGACTTGTCCCTGCTGCCCGTGATGAATGCGCTGGTTTCCGAATGGAAGTTTGAACTGGTCCTTGCTTCGGTTTATGCCGAGGGTGGAGGTTTCAGCCGAACCTCGGTTCCCAGGATAATTATCTCGTTCATGGCGAACGCGGGACTTCGAAGCATTTTTGGAATCAAGGTGAATACGTTGAGTTCTTTCTACCGGATCTATTCGGCTACGATTCTTCAGCGGATCAAGGAACGATATGGGAAGATGGTGGAAGAGACAGGATTCATCTGTGCTTTTGAACTACTGATAAAGTCAATTCGCTTAAATGCACGGACCATTGAAGTCCCGATGATCCTGAATTCTGACAAGCGCGTTGGCAAGTCAAAGATGAAGATCATGAAAACGACGCTATCCTACCTGAGGTTCTTCGTTCGCAACTGGAGACGGTACTGAGTCTTTCGTTGATGAATCGCAGATTACCGTAGATGAATGCAGGATCTGCGGTAATCTGCGTGCATTCAATCTGCGAAAATCAGCGGGAAATGTATTTAGACCCGGGCGGCCATAATGAAGCGTGGACAAAACTGAGACACGAGCAGCTACCCCGGGATGTCATGAGTGCAACGTGTTTTTTCTAAGTTTGCCAATTCTTTTGATCCATAGCAATGGTTAATGTGTTGATTACCGGTGGCGCCGGCTTCATTGGCAGTTCCCTGGCCGACCGGCTCTTGCAGGAGGATCGCTACCAGGTAACGTTGGTCGATAACCTGCTTACTGGTGAAATGTGGAAGGTTCCCAATCACCCCCGGTGCAAGTTTGTGCGAGGTGATGTTAACCGCTACGAGGAGATCGCCGCCATCATGTCGGGGCAGGCTTTTGATTATGTCTTCCACTATGCCGCAGTGGTGGGGGTGAAGAGAACCATAGAAAACCCGGTGATGGTGCTGAGTGATATTGATGGCATTCGCAATATCCTCAGCCTGAGCAAGGACAGGGGGGTGAAGCGCGTTTTCTTTTCCAGTTCTTCGGAGGTGTATGGTGAACCCGTTGAACTTCCTCAGCATGAAGAAAGGACTCCGCTTAATTCACGCCTTCCCTACGCCGTTGTCAAGAATGTTGGGGAATCCTACTTTAAGTCATTCCATAAAGAGTATGGAATGAACTATACAATATTCCGGTTCTTCAACACCTATGGTCCGAAGCAGAGTACGGACTTTGTAATTTCCAAGTTCATCAGGCTGGCCCGCGCCAATCAGAATATTTCTGTTTATGGGGATGGAAGCCAAACCCGGACGTTTTGCTACATCACCGACAACACTGAATGCGTTGTCAGTATCCTCAAGGAGGAATTGATGATGAATGAAGTGATCAACATCGGGAGCGAAAGGGATGTCACCATCCTTGAACTGGCCGACTTAATCATAAGGTTGACAGGTTCATCATCCAAAATTGAATTCTTGCCACCTCTCAAAGAAGGTGACATGACCCGACGAAAACCGGACGCTTCCAAGATGATGAAAATCCTCAATCACAATCTTGTTTCACTCGAGGAGGGAATACAAAAAATCCTCAAGGAGGCAATCGCTTGACGACAATAGCCACGGCCGGCGTTTATTAATCACCATGCAAACCCCTGACACGCAGCCCACATTCCACTTCGTGAGGCAATTGCGCTTGTTCATCGGGGCATCTTGTTAACTTTGGCAAAACCCTGGTCCATGAAAGCAAAACTTGACCCCATCGACCGGAAAATCCTGGAACTACTGCAGGCGAATTCAAACATCACCAACGCCCAGCTCTCACAAGAGATTGGCTTGTCGGCGGCGCCTACCCTGGAGAGGGTAAAGAAACTGGAGACGGCGGGTGTAATACGCAGCTATCATGCCGTGGTTGACGCGGCCAGCGTGGGGCTTGGGGTGAGCACATTTGTGATGGCCACCCTGAAGGGTCACAACAAGGAGAACATCGCCAGATTCATGAGCGCCATCGCCGAGATCAAGGAGATCGTTGAATGTCACCACGTGACCGGCCAGGCCGATTTCATTCTGAAAATTGTATGCTCAGACATCCCTTCGTATCAAAACCTTATGCTCGAGAAAGTCACCAACATCGAAGTGGTCGATAATTTGCAATCCATGGTTATCCTGTCGACCCTCAAGGATACAAAGCGAATCCCCATCCCGGAACAATGACCTCCACGAAGACGCAGGTACTGAACCACAGCCAGGTGCGGCAAAGAATCCGGCGCATGGCTTTCCAGATTTTCGAAAGCAATTTTTCGGAGAAGACCGTCGTCATGGCCGGCATCGATGGCCAGGGACATTCACTGGCGCGGGAGATCGCGCGCGAACTCGAATCGATTTCGCCCATCAAGGTGGTGCTCGTCAAAGTTTTGATTAACAAGGAGGCACCGGAGACCGACGACGTCACGCTGGACACTGAGGAGACCGAAATAAAGAAAAAGACAGTAGTGCTGGTCGATGATGTGCTCAACTCGGGCAGGACTTTGGCCTACGGCATGAAACCTTTCTTATCCATGCAGGTCAAGAAAATCGAGGTGGCAGTGCTAGTCAACCGAAGCCATCCCAAATTCCCGATTCAGCCCCAGTACACCGGTTACGAGTTGTCGACCACACTGAGTGAGCACGTCACGGTGGTGCTTGGTGAGAAATCTGTAGTTTATCTGCACTGATCCGCCATGGCGAAGACGGAACGAAAGAGAATAACTACGCACTTGCTTCAGGAAATGAAGCAGAACGGCGAGAAGATCGCCATGCTCACCGCCTACGACTACAGTATGGCCAGGATCATCGACGCCGCCGGCATCGATATCTTACTGGTTGGCGATTCAGCATCCAACGTGATGGCGGGGAACGAGACCACGCTCCCCATCACACTCGACCAGATGATTTATCACGCCACGAGTGTGGTAAGGGCGGTGAAGCGGGCGCTCGTGGTTGTGGATATCCCATTCGGTCACTACCAGGGGAGTTCCGGCGAAGCGCTCCGTTCTTCGATCCGTATAATGAAAGAGTCAGGTGCCCACGCGGTCAAGCTCGAGGGCGGCAGTGAAGTGAAAGACTCAGTGCTGCGAATACTCAGCGCCGGGGTGCCGGTGATGGGCCACCTGGGCCTTACTCCCCAATCGATTTATAAGTTCGGCACATACAGTGTGCGCGCCAAGGAGGAGACCGAAGCGAACAAACTGATGGAGGATGCCCTGTTGCTGGAGGAATGTGGCTGCTTCGGCCTGGTGCTGGAAAAGATTCCTGCTTCACTGGCGACGAAGGTTGCAACCAAGCTCAAGATCCCGGTGATTGGAATCGGTGCTGGTGCGGTAGATGGGCAAGTGCTGGTGATGCAGGATATGCTGGGCATCACCCAGGAATTCAATCCGCGCTTTCTTCGGAGGTATGCTGACCTCAACAGTGTTGTCGGCTCCGCGGTAACGAAATACATCCAGGACGTGAAGTCATCGTCTTTCCCCGGGCCCGAGGAAATGTACTGAGGGGAAATCCCAAGCACCAAA
>CAZJWV010000052.1:18845-20457 GCA_964549855.1 uncultured Ohtaekwangia sp.
TTTGGGATTTCTAAGGACACACGGTGATCACCGAAGGATCCTCCAACTCCCCAAACCACACAACTGCATAGTTTCCATAAACGCCGATGCCGACGGCCTTCCACGTTACCTTGCTCCAGGTGCCTGAGTTTACGATGAGTGCATGGTGGCCTGAACTTCCTTTCCATCCCTCCAGGGCTTCTGCGGCCTCCACAGCATCGGAACTGTAGAACGCAATTTCGAAACCGTTACTTTCGTAGCCCGCGATTTCCTTCGGCTTGTTCCACATACAGGGGGCCTGCTTGTGATCGGCAGTGTAGCAGCAAGGAGTCCATGAGCCTTTGTCTGACCAACTGTGTGGATTGCAATCGCCCCGCGTTTCGAAGTCATAGTGTTCGGCGAGGTCCTTCACGTGCACCTGGGCCACGCGTGAAAGTTTGGAAGAGTAGGGGATCACAGCCAATTTCTTGGAGCGTCGGTACGTCATGATCAGTTCGTAGAGCTTTTTCTCCTCTGTAGTGGCGCAGTCAGGCTGAGCGAAGGTCGCCGGAAGGAGTGCAGTAAGCAGGAGCAGGCCAATGAGGTAACGCATGCGACAGGACGAAGGTCCGGATGTCCGTTCAACGGACCGGGTGTGTCAAAATTACCTTGAATATGAGGTTAATTTCCTATTTTGAAGCCTCGATTCGACCGAACCCTAACCTCCTGTTATGAGTAACGAAAAGATTACCATCTCCAACGGCAAGTTGACCGTTCCCAACAACCCTGTGATCCCCTACATCGAGGGCGACGGCACCGGAGTGGATATCTGGCCTGCATCCCAGCTTGTCTTAGACAAAGCCATTGAGAAAGCATACCAGGGGAAACGCAAAATCCAGTGGAAGGAAGTGTTGGCGGGCGAAAAAGCATTCAACAAGACCGGCAACTGGATGCCCGAGGAGACCCTCACGGCGTTCAAGGAGTACCTGGTCGGCATCAAAGGCCCGCTGACAACGCCTGTCGGAGGTGGCATCCGCTCCCTCAACGTGGCCCTACGCCAGGATCTCGACCTCTACGCTTGCGTGCGGCCGGTGCGCTGGTTCAAGGGTGTTCCCTCGCCGGTAAAAGAGCCTCACAAAACGGACATGGTCCTCTTCCGTGAGAACACAGAAGATATTTACGCCGGCATCGAATTCCAGGAGGGATCCGAGGATGTCAAAAAATTCATAGCTGCCTTCAAAGAATCATTCCCGAAACAATACAAGAAGATCAGGTTTCCGGACAGCTCCGGTATCGGAATCAAGCCTGTATCCCGCGAAGGCACGGAGCGCCTGGTTCGCAGCGCGTTGGAGTTTGCGCTCGCCCACAAAAAGCCGAGCCTTACCCTCGTTCACAAAGGCAACATCATGAAGTTCACGGAAGGTGGATTCCGGGATTGGGGATACGAACTTGCCAAGCGGGAATTTGGCGCGGTAGACCTTGACGGAGGACCCTGGCAGGTGATCAACAACAAGGGACACAAACTGGTAATCAAGGATTCAATCGCTGATGCCTTCCTTCAACAGATTTTGTTGCCCGCGGACGAGTATTCAGTTATCGCCATGCTCAACCTCAATTGCGAAGACTGTTCAGATGCACTGGCGGCTAGCGGCGG
>CAZJWV010000053.1:0-18420 GCA_964549855.1 uncultured Ohtaekwangia sp.
ACCGAGGACCGAGCACCGAGGACCGAGGACCGAGGACCGAGCACCGAGGACCGAGCTCCGAGCTTAACGTGAACGCATGAAGATTATCCCCGCCATCGACATCATCAAGGGCAAGTGCGTGAGGCTTACGCAGGGCGATTTCGGCAAGATGAAAGTCTACCGGGAGGATCCCCTGGAGGTGGCCCAGGAGTTTGAAGAGGCCGACCTCGAGTACTTGCATTTGGTCGATCTGGATGGTGCGCGCAAAGGAAAGGTGGTAAACTGGAGTGTGATCGAAGACATCCAGGAGCACACAGCCCTGAAAGTTGACTTTGGCGGCGGGGTGAAATCGGACGCCGAAGTAGAGCACCTCCTCGACCTGGGCATCGAACAGATCAATATTGGTAGCCTTGCTGCGCGCGAACCGGAAAGATTCTCCGAGTGGCTCCAGCGGTACGGTCCAGAAAATTTCATCCTCAGCGCCGACGTGAAGGAAGATATCGTCCTCTCCCACGGCTGGACGGAGCTTACTTCGATTACTATCTACGACCTGGCGGCGAAATTTGAAAAGGACGGCCTTCTTTACTTAACGTGCACGGATATCGATTCCGACGGTATGCTGCAGGGACCAAACTTCGGTCTGTACAAAAAGTTGAAGAAGCGCCTCCCCAACCTGAAACTCATCGCCAACGGAGGTATCAGTTCAACCGAAGACCTTGCTGAGCTAGCCTACATTAATATGCACGCTGCCATCGTTGGGAAGGCGATCTATGAACATAGGATCAAGTTGCAGGATCTCCGAAATTTGTAGCGGAGAGAAGTCCATAGTCCATGGTCGATAGTGCATAGCATGCCATGGACAATGGATTGACTGACCATAGGTATGTCCTTGAAACGAGGAACGAATTGCAATCAACACGAAACACCCCTTATGTCCACTAAACTTATCGACGGCTTCGAATTTGTATCGCACCAAGCCGACCAGTATCCGGCCGTGGAGATGCTGAAACGGAGTGAGGCATTTTATCAAAGCCTCGATCGCCGCCGGTCGGTGCGGGATTTCTCTGACCGACCTTTCGACAGGAAGTTAATCGAAAATATTATTCGTGCAGCGTCAACGGCTCCTTCGGGGGCCCACAAGCAGCCGTGGACGTTCTGCGTGGTGTCCGACCCACAAGCGAAAAGGGAGATTCGGAAGGGAGCCGAAGACGAAGAATATGAAAGCTATCACGGACGGATGTCGCCGGAATGGCTCGAAGATCTCCGTCCATTGCAAACCGACTGGAGGAAGCCTTTCCTGGAAATTGCACCGTATCTGATCGTGGTATTCAAGAAAGTCTACGACATCCTTCCTGATGGAAGCAAACGAACCAACTACTACGTCAACGAATCTGTGGGGATCGCCTGCGGTTTTCTTCTTGCCGCCGTACATCACGCCGGCCTTTGCGCCCTCACGCACACGCCAAGCCCCATGAACTTTCTTTCGAAAATCCTCAAGCGGCCTGAGAACGAGCGGCCATTTTTGCTCATTCCAGTAGGTTACCCCGCCGAGGAGACGTACGTTCCCAAGTTAACCCGGAAGGGGTTGTCGGAAGTTGCGTATTTCAAATAAGTGCGTTGTGGCCGAATGTCTACGGTAAGTTGGACGCAAAAGGAAACCTCAATGTGCCTGAACTTCTCTCAAATCCCCCGCGCAGGGGTTGGCCTGTAAACACGGTTAAGGGTAACTAGCCAGCAACAAAAGCATATCTAAGGTTCGTCGAAGAGCACTTGCCCATTCAGAATACCTAACGGTGATAACACACGTCAAACTAAACTTGTCGCGATGAAACTGCTACACGCTGTTACACTCCTCCTCCTTGTTGCTACTGCTAACGCTCAATCACCACCTCCTTGCGCTTGCTGCAACGAAAAGGCAACGCAGTTTCACTTCTGGGTCGGTGACTGGGAGGCATACAACCCGAAAGGCATACTTGCCGGCAATAACCGCATTGTGCTCATGGAAGGCAGTTGTTTGATGCAGGAAAACTGGACGGCATCGCAGAGTGGATACACTGGAACCAGCTATAACTTCTACAACACAAACACCGGGAAATGGCAGCAACTGTGGATCGACAACCAGGGTGGCAACCTCCAGCTTGAAGGGGGTTGGAATGGTTCAGCCATGATACTTCAAAGTAAGCCAACAAAAAACCGCCAGGGGCAGATTCAGATCGATCGCATCACTTGGACCCCCAACTCCGATGGCACGGTAAGGCAGTTGTGGGAATTGAGCGTGGATGGCGAGAAGACATGGACCGTTGCTTTCGATGGGTTATACAAGAAGAAAAAATAGAACCAGCGCTTGAGAGACTATACGAATCCCTAGTACCTCCTTTCGTACCACGACTTCTCTTGTAACAATTCCGTCGTTTTCCCATCCCCTGTCAGAAATACCGTCTGCACAGTCGTCTTGTGATCGAGCCTCGGCAGGTAAATAGCAAGATGAAGATGCGGGCCGGTGGTCCAGCCGGTATTGCCGCTGAAAGCTATGTGGTCACCGGTCTTTACTTTCGCGCCCAGGTCGACAAGAACACCATCCTTCTTCAGGTGGTGATACTCTGCAAAAGTTCCGTCGCTGTGATAGATGAGGACGTAGTTGTTGTATTGTTGGCAACTTTGCTCCGGGCACGATTGATTGTTCTGCTCAACTACCTTGACAACAATTCCATCGCGAACGGCCAGCACCGGTGTTCCCTCCGGCATCGTAAAATCCAACGCGTTCTGATTCATGTGCGACGCTGTTCCGTTGTATCCCTGGAATACAAGAAAGCGCCCATTCTTTGCAAAGGGCAGCGAGTAGGCGTGCTCCTTATCGTAGACTGTCTGGGCTGCATTGCCCAGGCAGAATTGATACCGTGACTTGTAGGAAATTCGCTGAGATCGGTCCACTGCGGTCAGAGTCGCTACAGCAAGGCGTTCTGTTGCCGGCGGAATGACCAGGATTGCAGGGAGCGAATCCACCACAGCCATATTCGTTAACTCAAGCTCGACGTGCACGGAGGCTGGGCACAGGGCAGAATTGCTCGCAAAAAGTTTGATGGTTCCGTCGTTCGACTCCCCAAATAGTTTGACTTCGCCCTGCCCTATGACGAGCAGGGGTACCGCCAGCAGGAGTGCCAGTGCTGAGATCTTTACCAAATATCGCGTTGACATCAAAAGACAATATCCTGGTACTTGCCGTTCACGCAACTCCGGCATGAAAGTCTGCCGCTGAGTGCGCCCGGTTTCAAGGTCGACTTACCCATCAGCATCCGCACGCACTCCTGGATTCCCTCAGTAATGCTTGGATGTGGATGCACACATTCAGCCAGCTCTTCAATACCCCGGTTCATTGATATCAGCACAGCCACCGCCTGGATGGCGCTCGACGCATGATTACCAACAACCTTCATGCCCAGGATCTTCATTTCCTTGTCGTTGGTGACGAGGAGCTTGATGAACCCTTGTGTATTACGCTTTGCGATGGCGCGGGGAATGGTGCTGTACTCCAGGGTCACGACCTTATACTCCATTCCCTTCTCGCGGGCCTGGATTTCATTCATGCCCACACCCGCTACTTCCGGGCTAAGAAACATGATGGTGCTGATGTTCTCATAGACAAGCTTCCGATCCGGCTTTCCAAAAATGCGTTCCACGGCGTAGCGTCCCTCGAGTTCCCCGACGTTCACCAGGGAAATGTCTGCCGTGAGATCACCAACGGCGAAGATGTTCGGCACATTGGTCTGCGTGTCATTGTTTTCAATGCCGCGTTTAGTACTCGCGATGCCTACTTTGTCGTCCCAAAGATCTTCGAAGTTCGGGATCCGTCCCACCGACACCAGCGCCTTCTCTACGTTGAAGATCTGCCTGGTGCTGTCGGTGTATTCGAGTTCGTATTCCACGCGATTGTTGACAATCTGCATCCGCACCAGGCGTGAATTCCTGTGAATGAGCACACCATTGTTCTCCATGTTGCGCTCGATGATTTTAACGACGTCTTCGTCCTCAAACGGTAATATGCGGTCGCCTTTGTCGATGAGGTGAACCTTGGTTTTGCCAAACCCGCTGAAGATGGTGGCATATTCGCAACCAATCACACCGGCCCCGACAATCACCATGCTCTCCGGGAAGTCCTTCATATCCTCAATTCCCTCGCTGGTCATCACGGTTTTCTCATCGATGGGAAGTTCAGGCAGGTAACGCGGGCGGCTCCCCGTGGCCAATACGATGTAGTCGCCGGCAACCGTCTCGTCGCGCGCGCCATTGGAGATCTTCACGATGTTCTTGTCGAGGAGATGCGCCTCTCCCCGTTTGTATTCGAATAGCGTGTCCTTGAGGTTTGACAACTTCCCCATCTGTTCTTCCAAAAGGCCCTTTCGTTCTGCCACGGCCCGCCGCACCTCCCCCTGGATTTCGCTATAGTTGATGGAGGGTACGGGGATATTGTATCGCTTCAGGCTTTTACGGAAGGCCGAGGCTTCCCGCGAAAGCTCCCACCACGTCTTCGACGACAGCGCGCCGTTGGTGATGCCGGCGCCGCCCACTCGATTGCGTTCTACCAGGAGGGTCTTCTTTTTAAAATCCAATCCGCGCATGGCGGCGGCGTAGCCAGAGGGGCCCGCACCGATAACAATAAGGTCGTAACGATTCATAGACAGGGTGGTAAACAGGGATATAAATATAGGAGAACCCGGCATGTTCCCTTCGACAAGCTCAGGGCAGGCAGCTCAGGACAAGTCGCTCAGCGTGACCAAGGGTCAAACTAATTTGGATGGGACCTCAGTCAGGCGAAGGCTGGTATAAGGAGAAGCAGGCCCACTGCTGTATCTTGCGTCATGCTGTCCGAACTTGACCAGGTCGATCGACAGGTACTCCTCTTCTTCAACGGGTTCCACGCCGATGCGCTGGACCCCGCGGTCTACTACCTCACGCAGACGGAATTCTGGATTCCGCTCTATCTCTTCCTCATCTATCTGATGTTCCGCACCCACGGCAAGCAAGCCTGGTGGGCGCTCGCCGCCATAGCAGTCTGCGTGCTCATCACCGACCAGGCAACCTCAGGTATCTTGAAACCGCTTGTGGCACGACCACGACCATCGCATGAACCGTCGCTGGAAGGGATTCTGCACCTGGTAAACAACTACCGTGGTGGCAGGTACGGATTTGCTTCCAGCCATGCAGCGAACACGATGGGTGTCGCCATGTTTGTCTTCCTGTTCTTTCGCGATCGATACCGGATGATCTGGCTGGTGTTCGTGTGGGCGGCGGTCATGAGCTACACGCGCCTGTACCTCGGTGTACACTACCCAGGCGATATCATTGTTGGAGCTTTGATTGGAGTTGCAGCCGGTTGGGCTTCTTTCCGACTCCATAAATGGCTTGTCCTCAAATATGGAAAGCCAACAGAGGGTAGCTGAAGGCTAAAAGCATAAGGCTTAAAGCTGAAAGCCTTGAGCCTTCAGCTTTAAGCTTTAGCCTAGCGAAGGAGGGTTTACTTCCCGAAGAACTTCGAGACTATCTCACCGAGATTACCAAACCGCGCGGGCGCTTCCTTGGGAATCTTGTCTGAAATGTCCAGTGTGTTGTTGCCGGTGAGCCTGCGCATAATTTGCTGCACATCAAAGTCGATGTCGCGGGGATCGCGCGCTTTCTGAATCATTTCGTTTATGACGGCCGGCACGATTTGCTGTGCAACGGCGCGGGCGTTGTCAGGTGCAATGTTGAATTTGGCTGACAGGCTGGAGGTGACTGCGTCTGCCACAGAGTTTACAACCGGGTTTTCTGTTTTGCCTTGATTGAAGAATAGCGCGATCACCTGGTCCATCTGGCCCTTGTTCACCTGGAGCTGCAGGCTATTGTAAATCTGGTTCGTGACCTCCTTGATCGCCGCATTGTTCAACTGGTCGGGGATGACCTTGTTATCCACGATGGAAGCTTTCGCATTCTGCTCGACCACCTTCATTAATTGATCCAACATAGACGTTTTCGTTTAATACAAAGAACCGCAAACGGCACCTGCCGATTCTTGCAATCTCAGGCCAATTATTACATCGTTTTGCTGGGTCGGGCGGAGATGACTCAGGCCCGGCTGGAGAGGATTCGCTGGATATACTTCCCCAGGATATCGAACTCGATGTTGACCTGGTCTCCCGGTTTCAAGGTGTGAAAACCCGTTTCTTCAAACGTATGGGGGATGATGGCAACATCAAATGAATCCTTCTTACACTCAAAACAAGTGAGGCTGACGCCGTTCACGCAGACCGAACCCTTCTCTACGGTGAGGGCACCCGGACCCGGGTCGTGACGAAACGTGAAGCGCCAGCTTCCATGCTCATCACGAACTTGTTTAACCACCGCCATCGCATCGACATGACCCTGCACGATGTGTCCGTCGAAGCGGCCGTTGCTAGGCATACTTCGCTCGAGATTGACTTCACTCCCTACTTTCAGCGATCCCAACGTTGAACGATCCAGCGTTTCGCGAACTGCTGTAACCCAATACCCGCCAGGCTCCAGCTTCGTCACGGTCAGGCAAACCCCATCGTGGTTCACGCTCTCATCGACACGCAATTCCGCACTGATACGGCTGGAGATAAGGAAGTCGCGGTTGGAGCCTTTCTGCTCGACGCGTTCAACCTTGCCCAGTGCCTCAATTATTCCTGTGAACACCTTGATATGCTTGATGCAATTTCCCGCTAGTATCCTTCAATTCTTAGATGCAGGCTTAAGCTTGGAGACTGCCTCTTTTTGATCCGGGCGAACTGTAGGATAAGTAATTCCCAGCTGCTCCAGGTACGTCTTATACTTCGCCGGGTTGTAGTACAGCGGCTTCAGCTTGGGCACGTACTCAGTCATGATCTTTTGGTTGAGGTAAATGGCAGGCTGATCTTTCTCGCCGACAAGCGGCGTGTACTTTAGGTCTTTGGTTTGCTCGGTGCGGTAGTATTCCCACGCATTCTTTATGATCTCCGGCTTCAAGAGCATGTCCAGCAGTGTCATCACCTCGGCTTTGGCGCCATAGACGATGCCCTTGTGAGCAATCGGGGTGGCCATGGAGATGGCATTCGACCAATGGTGTCCGGGGAGGCCGGGGATGTTCGAAGGATATCGCAGCACCACTGTTGGCAGCGACCAGCTGATGTCGGCAATGTCGTCGGAGCCGCCGCCCATTGCCATCAGTTGCCGACCCATCACGTTGATTGAGCCCACGGGCGCAGGTAAGCCGATAGTGTCGATCTTGACAGCGAGGCCTTCTGTCCTAGGCGCTTTCAGTTCAATCTGAGTCGCCTTGGCCAGCAACTGATCTTCCTCCGACCATTTCGGAAGCCCCACCTTCTTCATGTTCTCGTACATGGCCAGTGCGATGGGCTTGTTGAAGTGGCCTGGCCACGCAGAACCAAGAACCTCGTAGTTGAACTTGGTTTCTGTCATCAAGGCGGCTCCCTCGGCGATTTTCACACCGACGTCGAAAAGCTTTTTGATATCGGGGTAAGTGCGCTCGCGGAAGTAGTACCACACGGAGGCTTTGGAGGGAACGACATTGGGTTGGTCGCCGCCATCGGAGATAACGTAGTGTGAGCGCTGGGTTAACTCGAGGTGCTCACGCCGGAAGTTCCAGCCGATGTTCATGAGTTCAACGGCATCCAGCGCTGACCGGCCACGCCAGGGAGCACCCGCAGCATGCGCAGCCGCTCCTTCGAAGTTGAATCGTACGCTCACCAGCCCGTTGTTGCCCGCATCGCCGTAACCTACTCCCAGGTTGTTGGCGACGTGGGTAAAGATGCATGCATCAACGTCCTTGAAATACCCGGCGCGAACATAGTAGGCCTTTACGCCCACAAGTTCCTCGGCAATTCCAGGCCAGAGCATGATGGTTCCCTGGATTTTTTCGCGCTCCATGATTTTCTTCAGCGCGAGGGCAGAAATAATGTTCAGCGCTTGTCCCGAATTGTGTCCTTCGCCATGGCCGGGCGCGCCTTCCACCAGCGGGTCGTGGTAAGCAACTCCGGGTTTCTGCGATGCTTTTGGGATGCAGTCAACATCAGAACCCAGCGCGATCACTGGCTTGCCGCTCCCCCACGTGGCTATCCAGGCTGTGGGGATGCCGGCCACGCCTTTCTGGATTTTGAACCCATTCTTTTCCAACAGCGTGGTGAGGTAGGTAAATGTTTCGAATTCTTGAAAGCCCAACTCCGAGAAGCTGAACAGCATATCATTGATTTGCTGCCCGAGGACAGCGTTCTTTTCCACTTCCGCGACGGCGTCCGCTTTCAGTTTTTCCACGTGCTGCATTTCCGTCTGCGCAAGGAGGGCGGACAATGAGAAACAAAGAATGATGGTAAGAATACGCTTCATGGCAATTTGATCTGGGTTAGGGAGGAAATATAGGGAATTCGGCCCCCTGCCATGCGGTGAATTGGTAGCAAGGGCAGCGTTTCACAGGGTGAACGGTTTCAAACATCTGCTAATCCTAATCAAGGCAATCCTTAAATCCTTCAAATCAAGGTCTTGGTTTATAATGTAAACTAATTTACATTTGACCCGTATACATGCATATGGAGACAAAAAATGAACCTCTGAGTGCCCAAGAGAGCCTTTCGCTGATCGAATCGATGATCCGGGAGACCAAGGGCACAGTGAGCAACAACAGCTTTTACTTCCTCCTTTGGGGATGGGTGATTGCCTTCTGCAACTTCGGCATGTTCGCGATCATGAGGTACACCGAGTACCCGCAGTATGCGCCGGCCGTCTGGATCCTGACATTTCCAGCATGGGCCATCACGATGGTTTACGGCTCCAGGCAAAGTAAGTCGCGAGGGATCGTTTCGCACCTCGATCGAATCAACATGTGGCTGTGGATTGCCATGGCCATCACGATCGCTCCCGCGTGGGCGTTAGGATCCCATATCAACTGGATGGTAAATGCGGTTATCCTGATGCCGGTGGGCATGGCAACTTTTGTCTCGGGAGTCATCATCCGTTTGACCCCGCTGAAAATGGGCGGCATCCTCTTCTGGGCGTCAGGTGTACTTTGCTACTTCGTTGAACCCAGCCTCCAGTACATCATAGGCGGCGTGGCTGTCATGCTCGGGTATTTGATTCCTGGTTATCTGCTCAAAGCACAGCGGGAAACGCATGCTTAAGGATCTCGATCCCCTCCTTCACTCGCAGCTCCGGCTCGGCGTCATGTCCCTTCTCATGGGCGCCGAATCGGCAGAGTTCAACTTCTTAAAGGAGAAGACCAATGCTACAGCAGGAAACCTCAGCGTCCAATTGGACAAACTATCCGAAGCGGGCTACATCACCATCGAAAAAACGTACCGCGACAAAAGACCCCTCACCCGCTGCCGGATCACAAAGAAGGGAATGAAAGCCTTCGAAGATTATGTCGCCAGCCTCAAGGATTACATCAAAAAGTAAAAAAATTTGCCATGTTAGTCTATAACATAAACCAGTTTATAATACGCAAAGGGAACAGGGGTCAGGGACCAGGGACCAGGAATTAGGAATTAGGAATTAACCACAAACCAACAATCAAATGAAAATGTCATCCATGTTGTTCGCTGTCTTGTTGATCGCAAGCTCGGCCTTAGGCCAGGACGCCATCGACCAGTCCATGTACAAAGCCTACCTCGGCAACGACCCCGTGCCCGATGTCTGGAAGTCGGCCGTTGCGGCAAGGAAGGAAGAACTGAAGAATGCGCCGCAAGATCGCCAGCGCCAGTTCCAGGTTGCGCTCGCCCAGTTCGGCCTCCTCTCATCCACCATGCGCAAGCGCGACGAGGATTTATTCGATGCCTACTACGATGAAACGGAAAACCTCCTCAAGTCCATAACCGATCAGGACAAGAAATGGGGTGAGCCCATGGCATTGCTTTCCGCTGTTTACGGGTTGAAGATGGGATACAGCCCCATGCAGGGCATCTTCCTTGGCTCGAAAAGCAACAGCCTCGTGGAGAAGGCGAAGAAACTAAGCCCCACTTCGCCCCTGGTTTGGAAGGTAGCGGCCAACGCGATGTTCTTCACGCCGGAAATGTGGGGTGGCGACCTCGCCGAGGCGATCGAATGCTATGAAGCCTGTATCAAGCACTACGAGGCGAAACCAGAGAATCTCAAGTTCAACTGGATGTATCTCGACGCACTCGCCTTCATGGGGCAGGCCTACGTCAAGAACGGAGAGAATGGAAAAGCCATCGCGGCCTATGAGAAGGCACTGCGCCAAGAACCGGAATTCAACTGGGTCAAATTCGTGCTGCTGCCTAAAGCAAAAGCACCATCGTCAAACTAAGTGTCGAGGTATCTCACCATATTCTTGCTCCTGGCGTCGATGAGTGTCGTGGCCCAGCAGCCCTGCGCGGCTGTCAAGGGAACTGTCTTTGACGCGACTTCGGGGACTGCTTTGCCCGGGGCTAACATCACGGTGAAAGGTCGCCCCGGAGTTGGCACCAGCACCACCGTGGAAGGAACATTTGAGTTGACCCTCTCTGCTGCCGACACGTTACTTGTGAGTTTTGTAGGCTATATGACCCAGCTCCTAACACTCACTGAATGCGAAGTCGTTGTGTACCTCCGTGAAGCACAGGGCGACCTCAACGAGGTGGTGATCAAATCGGAACGCCTGATTGCCGAAGAGTTTACGGTGAAGAAAATCCGCAAGCTGGATATCTACACGAATCCCAGCGCCAAAGCGGATCCTATCCTCGCCGTCAATTCCACTCCATCAGCAACAACGCTCGACGAATCTGCCAACATCAGTCTTCGGGGCAGCAGTCCGGCGGAGACGGGAATTTTTCTGAACAACGTTCCCATCAACGATGCCGTGCGCTATTCCCAACTAAACGGGATCGGAACCTTTAGCATTTTCAACACAGCACTCATCAGCCAGGTACAGGTGTACCCGGGCAATCCGCCGTTGGAATTCGGGAGCACCACCTCCGGACTCATCGCTCTCCAGACCGACGAGGTGATCCCGGAAAAAACCACGCACACGCTGTCGCTTACGCTGGCAAGCATGGGCCTGTACATGCAGCGCAGACTCAACAAACGGTCGTCGCTTACGGTCTTTACAAACTACCAGCCGTCGGTGCTCATTCGCGCGCTCAACCCGGAGTCGTTGAAGAGAGTGCGTAACTTCAATTCCATCGACCTCGGCGTTCACTACCTGCTTCGCATGGACAATAAGACGCTGCTCAAGGTGTTCACTTACGGAATCCGGGAGTCATACCAGTACGCGGTGTCCATGCCCACATTCTCCGGGGACTTCGATCAAAAGAAGTACCGCAACTTTACGATCGTCAACCTGCGAAGAACCGTGCCTAAGGGTGAAATTACTTTCAACTCAGGGTTAAGTTTCTCGCAGGCCAACTATGCCATGAGCACCCTGGCGGCCGACATTTCCCAGCGCGACTTCTTTGCGTCACTCAACTACCAGCACTTCGGTAAGATCGTAGACGTCAAAGTTGGTGTGAGTTACGACACACGTCAATCTCAATACAAGGGAAAATACCCGGTATACCCCTATGCGATGGGAGAACAGTACCCGGTGGACAGCAGCGAATCGGAATTGTCCACCCGCCTCCCGGAAGGCTATGTGTATTTGAAATACTTCGTGGCTCCTCGAGTGACTCTTGGAACGGGTCTTCGAAAAAACATCTCCCTCGCAGGTCAGCGCGATTACCTCAGTGGACAGGTAAACCTGAATTACAAGCCTTCGAAGCAATGGAATATCATCCTGGCTGCCGGACGCTACAACAAGTACCAGTTGCCGCAAGGTGAGACCAGCGCTCCATTTGCAATCGAAGCCGACCAATATTCCTTCGACCTCAGCTGGACAAAGACTCGCACCGAGCACTCGCTCTCTGTTTTCTACAAGAAGAGCAACTACAACCAAACGGCAGCGACGGTGCAAGGATTGGAATGGTTCCTGAAGCATCGCTTTAGTCCAAACCTCCGGGGGCAGGTTTCCATCACAAGCCTGAAGTCCGCCCTCTCCGAGCAGGGCGTTTCAAAGCCATCACCGTACGACATCGGGTATTTCGTTCGTGGCAACTTCGAATACAAGTTCGCCGGCACCTGGACGGTAACAACTGTCTTTCTCTTTCGTCAAGGCAGCTACTACATTCCGGTGAGTGGGGCAACCCTGGATTCCTCACTTAATGTCTACGCCCCCACCTACGGCGCCCCCGAACGCCTGCCCAACTACGACATCATCGATCTCAGCGTGTCCAAGGCGCTCCTTCTCGGCCAATCTTCTGCCGTCGTCTTCGCAGGGATAGGCAACAGCCTCAACTTCACCAACGTGCGGGGCTACTCATATAATAGTGACTACTCCCAGGCTACACCTGACTTGTTTTCGCTGAGGACGGTCTACGTAGGAGCTGTCGTGAATTTCTAAGAGGTGCGGACGATGGGACGTACGGACGTTGAGACGTACGGATGTTGGGACGTACGGATGTTGGGACGACGGATGTTGGGACGTACGGATGTTGGGACGTACGGATGTTGAGACGTGTGGATGTTGAGACGTGTGGATGTTTAGACGTTTAAGGGCAGCGGCATAGCATCCCAACCGCAAGAACATCCCAACTTCCAAACATCCCAACGTCCAAACGTCCAAACGTCCACACATCCCCACCTTTTTCGTAGCTTCGCGCGGTATTCTCACGCATGAATCTCTACGAAAAGTACCCCCTCGTTCTCTCGAATTCCCTCAGCGGCAAGAAAGAAAAGTTTGAGTCGATCGTTCCCGGCTTCGTTGGCATGTACGTGTGCGGCCCGACAGTATATAATTATGTTCATCTAGGGAATACACGTACGTTTCTCACGTTCGACATCATCAGCCGGTACCTTCGCTTCCTTGGTTATAAGGTCCGCTACGTTCGCAACATCACCGACGTAGGACACCTGGAGAGCGACGCCGACGAGGGGGAAGACAAGATTGGCAAGAAGGCACGTCTCGAGCAGCTCGAGCCCATGGAGATCGTCAAGCGCTACTCCGATGACTTTCATAACGTCATGCAGGTGTTCAACATCCTGCCGCCCAGCATCGAACCTTCGGCCACAGGACACATCGTTGAGCAAATCAACATCACAAAGAAGCTGATCGACATGGGCCTCGCCTACGAGGTGAACGGTTCTGTCTACTTTGACGTGAAGAAATACAACCAGTCGCACCACTACGGCATTCTCTCCGGCCGCAACATCGACGAGTTGATGGAAAGCGGTCGCGACCTCGACAGCCAGGACGAGAAGCGCGACAAAGTGGACTTCGCACTTTGGAAGAAAGCCTCCCCCGCGCACATCATGCGATGGCCTTCGCCCTGGGGAGAAGGGTTCCCCGGCTGGCACATCGAGTGCACGGTGATGAGCACCAAATATCTCGGCGAAACGTTCGACATCCACGGCGGCGGCATGGATTTGAAATTCCCTCACCACGAGTGTGAAATCGCGCAAGCCACCGGCGCCAACGGAAAATCACCCGTGCGCTACTGGCTGCATTCTAACATGCTCACAGTGAACGGACAGAAGATGAGCAAGTCGTTGGGCAACAGCTTTCTCCCTTCAGAGCTCTTTGCGGGCAACCACAAAATGCTCGATCGCGGCTACACGCCGATGACCGTGCGATTCTTCATGCTTCAATCACACTATTCAAGTACGCTGGACTTCTCCAACGATGCTCTTGCCGCCGCGGAGAAAGGATACAAGAAGCTTTCCAACTCGCTCAGGGCCCTAAAGACTTTGCAGCATCCCGGCAAGGGGTCGCCCGACAAAGAGGCAAACGACGTGTTGCAGCGCCTGATCACTGAGGCCTACCAGAACATGAGCGACGACTTCAACACCGCGACAACGCTCGCGGTATTGTTCGAAATGTCCGCACGCATCAACGACTGGAAATCAGGCAACGCGCCGCTGGCCGCCGTTGACCTCTCCGTGTTCGAAGATTTCCGCAAGACCTACATCGGTATGATGGAAGAGGTTCTAGGCCTGTGCGAAGAAACGGGCACTGACGATAAAATTCTGGATGGAGCGATCCGCGTTTTGATCGAACTCCGTAAGAAAGCACGCACTGACAAGAACTTTGCGCTTTCCGACAAGATCAGAGATGATTTGAAGGCAATCGGCGTTCAACTCAAGGACGGCAAGGACGGAGAGATCACGTATTCGATTGAATAGTCCCGGGCGTTGGGTGTTAGGCGTTGGGCGTTAGGCGAGAATCCCAAAACCCAATACCCAATGCCCAATACCCAAAACCCAATGCCCTCTCCGTGCTGAAAAAGCTATTCATACTGCCGATTCGGATTTATCAGCTGACGCTCTCGCCACTCTTGGGTGCGCATTGCAGGCATAGTCCAAGTTGTTCACAGTACGCCATCGAGGCTATCCAGGAGTGGGGAGTTATCAAGGGCACATGGCTGGGGGCCAAGCGTATTTCGAGGTGCCACCCTTGGGGAACGAGTGGGTACGATCCCGTTCCAAAGAAGGAGAAATAGCTCCGAACTAGTATTCGGTAACCACCGCAAGGACGCAAGGACGCAAAGGACCGCAAAGGCTTTGCGTAACCTTGCGCCCTTGCGTCTTCGCGGTGGTCACCCGCTCTACCGGGTTTACGTGAACCTCCCCGCTCACCAAATTTCCATCCTCACTTTTGAAAATATCCACTACATTTAAACAAGGTACCAAACACTATTCGCTTGCAGATTAAGGAGAATCCAAAGAAGTATGATGTTGTGATCGTTGGCTCCGGAGCTGGCGGAGGAATGGCAGCATACATGCTTTCAAAGGCCGGCGTGAAAGTCGCGCTGCTCGAAGCGGGGCCGATGTACGACCCGCGGAAGAATGTTACACAGTTAAAATGGCCCTGGGAGTCGCCCCGACGTGGCGCTGGTACCAATGAGCGATCCTTCGGTGACTTTGACGCGGCTTACGGAGGCTGGAATCTTGAAGGCGAACCCTTTACTCGGACACCCGGCACCAGGTTCGACTGGTTCCGTTCACGCATGCTCGGCGGGCGAACCAACCACTGGGGTCGCATCTCACTCCGCTTCGGACCCAAAGACTTCAAGCGCCGCAGCATCGATGGCCTCGGCGAAGACTGGCCCATCGGCTACGATGATATTGCTCCATACTATGATCGAGTTGATCGGCTAATCGGACTCTTTGGATCTGTTGAGAACATCCCGAACGAACCGGATGGCATTTTCCTTCCTCCTCCCAAGCCGCGGCTTCATGAGCTCTTTATTAAGGAGGGCGTCACGAAGATGGGGATACCCGTTATCCCGTCCCGGTTGTCCATTCTCACCAAAGCCCTGCCCGACAACAACGACCGCAAAGCCTGCTTCTATTGTGCCCAGTGCAATCGCGGCTGCACGGTGTACGGTGATTTCTCGTCATCATCGGTCCTTGTGAATCCCGCCCTCCTCACCGGTAACGTTGACTTGATCGTCAATGCCATGGCTCGCGAAGTGATCACGAACGCCGACGGCCTTGCCATCGGCATTTCATATGTCAGCAAGGAAGACATGCAGGAGTATGTCATCTCGGGCAAGACCATTATCCTCGCCGCCAGTGCGTGCGAGTCAGCCCGCCTGCTGCTGAATTCAAAATCATCAAGACATCCCAACGGGTTGGCTAATTCCAGCAACGTGGTTGGTAAATATCTACATGACTCCACTGGCGTAGACATGGGCGGTGTGTTTCCCAAGCTTTTCGGCCGCAAGCGATACAACGAAGACGGCGTTGGCGGTGCACACATCTACACACCCTGGTGGCTCGACAACAAGAAGCTCGACTTCCCCCGGGGTTATCACATTGAATATTGGGGCGGCCAGTCAATGCCAGGTTACGGCTTCGGCGGCGGCATGCAGGGCACCAATGGAAAATTTGCCGGCCGCGACGGCAAGAAACATGCGGGCGGATATGGCGCCACGCTCAAGGATGACTATCGCTACTTCTACGGAGCCGGTTTCGGCATGTCGGGTCGCGGAGAATGCATAGCCCGTGAGAGCAACTATTGTGAGATCGACAAGAATACGGTGGACAAGTTTGGAATCCCTGTGTTGAAATTCAATTACACCTGGAGCGACGAAGAAATCAACCAGGCGAAGCACATGCAGGAGACGTTTCAAGAAATTATCACCAGTTCTGGCGGCACCATCACCTGGGGTGTACAAGGCAAGGAGAATAACTACGGGCTTGCAAACCCTGGCGCGATCATTCATGAAGTAGGCACCGTGCGTATGGGAAACGATCCTAAGAAGTCAGCGCTCAACAAAAACAACCAGGCTCACGATTGCAAGAACCTCTTCGTCGTCGATGGAGGTCCGTTTGTATCGCAAGCTGATAAGAATCCGACATGGACGATACTTGCGCTGTCGATGCGGGCTTCGGAGTATATTATGGAGGAGATGAAAAAGCAGAATCTATGAGGAGCACCCTTTCGTCAGCCTTCGACTGCGCTCAGGCTGACGAGCGTCATGCTGAGCGCAGTCGAAGCATGACTAGCAAGAAAGTAGACCTTGGAAATTAGGAATCAGGAATCAGGTATCGAAATATGGACAGACGTAAATACTTAAAGACCCTCGCCCTCGGCACCGTCTCAACCGGTGTGCTTGTCGGTTCATGTGCGCCTGAGGAAAAGAAAGTCACCGACACTGCTGCGATCGATGCGACTGCTGGTCCCGACCGCTCCCCCGCCGAACTTGAGAAGTACCGCAAGCTCATGGGCGAGACCTTCTTCACCGAACACGAGATGAAGACCATCGCCGTGCTTTCGGACATCATTATTCCCAAAGACGAAGTTTCCGGCAGCGCCACGGAGGCGAAGGTGCCGGAGTTCATTGAGTTTATCGTGAAAGACATGCCGAGCCATCAGCTTCCAATGCGTGGTGGACTGAAGTGGCTGGATCTTCAGTGCATGAAACGCTTTGACAAGTCATTCGTGGAATGCACCTCCACTCAGCAGATCGAGGTGGTCGATGATATTGCATTCCCCGAGCAGGCGAAGCCAGGAATGGAGCAAGGAGTTGCCTTCTTCAACAAGATGCGCGACTTAACGGCGACTGGCTTTTTCACGAGCCAGATGGGAATCAAGGATCTTGGCTATGCAGGAAACCGGCCCAATCAGTGGAACGGAGTGCCAAAAGAGGTGCTGGATGAGTTTGGCGTGAAGTATGATGAGAAGATACTTAAGGAGTCCATTAGCTTCGAAGGGGAATGAACGGATCGACGATTCAACATGGTAAGCTGTTGGGTGTTGGCCTTTGGCTTTTGGCAGACTCTGCCAATTGCCAAAAGCCAACCGCCAAAAGCCTCTCGTGGGAACTGGTAGATCGGAATTCGCCATGCAATTAACCACTACGCTATGAAAAAGGATAAACAAATACAGAGACGAGATTTCTTAAAGACGCTCGGTCTCGTGTCTGCCGGCTTCATGATCGTGCCACGCCACGTCTTGGGCGGCCCTGGCTACGTCGCTCCCAGCGACAGGCTCCGCGTGGCCGGTATCGGTGCCGGAGGCAAAGGCAACAGCGACTTGAAGAGATTCTTCGAAAGCGGTAAGGCGGATATCGTTGCGCTGTGCGATGTGGACGACCGCCAGTCGAAAGAATCCCGTGAGAGGTTCCCGAAGGCCACCTATTATAAGGACTACCGTGTGATGCTCGAAAAGGAGCAGAAAAACATTGATGCCGTTAGCGTATCAACTCCTGACCATTGCCATGCGGTGCAAGCAATGGCCGCCATGCAGCTGGGCAAGCATGTGTATGTGCAAAAACCTCTCGCCCACGACGTGGCCGAAGCGCGGATGCTCACTGAAGCAGCGAAGAAATACAAAGTGGTGACCCAGATGGGGAACCAGGGCAGCTCCGGCGACGGCGTTCGCCAGTTGCGCGAGTGGTACGATGCCGACATCGTCGGCGATGTGCACACTGTTTATTGCTGGACGAACCGGCCTGTGTGGCCGCAAGGGATTGCCTGGTCGAAGGAGCCGGCAAGTGTTCCTGCCGAACTGGACTGGAACCTCTGGCTGAACACCGCACCCTATAAAGAATACGTGAACGGACTCGTGCCGTTCAATTGGCGCGGTTGGTGGGACTACGGCACCGGCGCACTCGGCGACATGGGGTGCCACATCATTGAACCGGCCTTCAGCGTGTTGGGACTTGGCTATCCGCAGGATGTAACGGCCAGCGTTGGATCTGTCTACACCGGGCCTTTCCGCCGCGGGTGTTTCCCGGAAAGCGGACCTCCCTCCTCTCATGTGATCTTCACGTTCCCTGCGCGGCCAGGAAAACAATCCGTGAAACTGCATTGGATGGACGGCGGCATACAGCCCGAGCGGCCCGAAGAACTTGGACCCAACGAGCCGTTTGGCGATTCAGACGACGTAGGCAACGGAGTACTCTTCATTGGCACGAAAGGCAG
>CAZJWV010000053.1:18430-20264 GCA_964549855.1 uncultured Ohtaekwangia sp.
CGCATGCTACGGCCTCGAGCCGAAGTTGCTTCCCACCGTTCGTATGAACGACGTGAAAACGCCTCAGACACTAAAGCGTGTGCCCGGCGGCATGGAAGGTCACTACGCGCATTGGGTTGAAGCCTGCATCGCCGGCTACGGCAAAGTTCAGCTCAGTTCGTCCTTTGAAACCGCCGGCTTCCTCACGGAGACCATACTCATGGGCAACCTCGCCATCCGCAGCCACGACGTCCGTGTACCCCGGGCCGACAACCCCGAACGCTTCGACTACCCAGGCCGTGGAATCAAACTAAACTGGGATGGTAACAACATGCGCGTCACCAACTTCGAGCAGGCCAACCAGTTCGTGAAGAGGATGTATCGGGAGGGGTGGAAGGTGTAGATTAAGAATATATACTGCATTAATGCAGTATATACAGACGTTGTAGGCCATTCGTAAGGCTTCGTTGACAAGCTATAAAAATCAAGAATTGAAGGAGTATGCGCTTCTCGACATTCCTATTCATACTGACAGGTGCATTTGCGATTTGGTCGTTTAAGGGATTCAAAGGACCCTTTGACAAAGAAATGGTGTCCACTTCAATCGATGAACGTAGCTCAACAAAAGGGAGGATAAGGTATTTCTTGGGAATGGGAATTTGGGTTGGGATATTAGTTATCGCAAGTGTTTTATTGACAAAACCGACTCTAACGAAATCTTACAAAGTTGAGACAAACGAGAAGGGTGAAATCATCAAGTTAGAGGAAGTGAAATAGAAGGAAATGCTCAAGCAGACGATTTGGTATTCTTGCCCAAAACTTCATCCGTCGCACGATCGACAAGAGTGTGACGATGGAAACGAACGGCCTACAACATGGTGTATGCGCCATGCCGGGCGTTCGCTCTTGAGATAAATACTTAACTTCGCTTCTATCCAACGGTTAATGTGAGCGTGCGCAGCTGGTCGGGACTTGCCATCCGCAGTGGCGGATTTAGCAAGCCCTCCTCACCCGGCACGGCGCATACACAAACGTTGTGTGTAATGCCGCTGAACAGACGACCCAAAATTTGAGACTGTGAACTCTGGATACGTAACATTCAACACCTAAACCCAATACAATGAAACAGATGCTGACAATTTTACTTCTAACAGTATTACTCGAAGGTAGAACTCAGGACTGCTCCTATTGCAATATTGCATTAGCGAAAGACTTCACAGAGAATGCTTCAACATTACAGCAAAGACTTTACGCGCTAGACATAATCGATCGAAGCTCATTTGAGGCATCCAAAAAAGCTGGTGCATGGTCAGGGGGAGCAAGTGTACTAGGAATTGTAGGAGCTGACGCTAATAGCAGTTGGGAAGAATTTGATGAAAAGCGCAGCACCTTTTTTAGGCAGAATAATTTTCAATCGGACATGACTTCCTCACTTAAACAAGTAAAGAGTGTAACAGCCGATTTGGCTTACCCCGCCTGGACAGAATGCCTGCGTATCTGTAATGAAGCTCAACAGGATAGAATTAAGCCTTATGCTGTCATTGAACGGGCAAACAAGGAGTTCATATTGGTTAAAGCCGTCTATTTTTTCGGCAGCTATGTTCCAAATCACATTGACATTAATGCCACCATTAAAACAAATAATGGCCAGATTTGGAACTCAAACCGGCCACAGAAAGAACTTAAGTTTTCAATGAGTCCACATGGCGGCTCCAAAGTGTTTACCGTCAAGAGAATTCCGGGTAAAAATGAAACCGATGTAATTATTGAAGGTGACATTACGCTCATCGAGTTAAATACATACATGGAACCCGCGGTTGTACAAGCACCGACAATAACCACGTTTGCAGAACAA
>CAZJWV010000054.1:0-19832 GCA_964549855.1 uncultured Ohtaekwangia sp.
GTAGTACTGCCGCACCTCGTTTCCTTTCAACACCGTAAGTGCATACGGCTCCTTCGCTTTCCGGGCGGGAATTATGTTTTCAAAGACCGGATGAATGTGGAGATTTACATAGTCCAGTATTTTGACTGTCTCCTTATTCTCCAAAAACGTCGTAACCCACAGCTCCATGGCATTGTTCGGATCGTCAAGAATTCCTACACTGGTTCGGATCACGTTGATGCCCAATTCATTGATTTGATGAAAAAGGACAGCAGATGTCTCCGCCAGCTCTGAGCTATTACGCATGGCCATGGCGCGTGCACGAACATGCTCCAGCGTCGCCTCCACCTTCAGGTCGTGGGTCTTTTGCTCCAGTTCAACGGTGCGTCGCTTTACCGCGTCACGGAGTTGAAGGTTCTCCAATGCAACTTTTTCAATGGACATGTTCTCTCCTTCCCCCGCCCGGATATCCGGGAAGGAGGAATGTTGATGGTAGAATTTCCATCCATCTTTCCTCTTGCGCATGAGTGATGATGCCCTGAATTTGGAATGGAAGGCCCATGTGCCCTCGATCAGAACAAAGAGATCGGTCTGCTCGGTGATGAGGACAAATTCTTTATGTGGCTCAACGCGAATGACGCGGTTACGCATTTCTGCCTTTCCGGCCACCTGGTCAATGGTGTCGTGCAGGAACTTTACCGCATCTTTCTTACTGAAGAACACTTCACTCTCCGCGCTTCCAACCTGCGTGTATTGCTCGTCAAGCAGCTTGGCCACTGCCTTCACATCGCCCTTGATATACCCGTCCCAATAGGCGTTATACACTCGCATCAGCGCTGCTTCTTGCGGCTTGCTTGACGATGGTTGCGGTCTTGCTTTTGCGCGGGTCTTCTTTAAGGCCATGGTTACCGAAAGTAGCGGAATTGAGGGGGTTGGGCAACAGATTGTCAGGAAAGCCGTACAGGGGGTTTCTTGAAGCAGAGGATAATAGAAAGGTTATTGCACGGAAAACGCGGAGGTGTCACGGAGAGGCACAGAGAGAGTATGGTTCACGAGGAGCTTACGTCAGAGATTATAAGATGTGCTATCGAAGTACACAGGATCTTGGGGCCGGGACTACTTGAGTCTGCCTACCGGGAATGCCTGGAGTATGAGATGGTCTCGAGTGGTTTGTATGTCATCAAGGAGAAGCCGATGCCCATCATCTACAAAGAAATACAGCTCGATCACGGGTACCGGATGGATCTCTTGGTTGAGAATACCGTGGTGGTTGAACTCAAAACCGTGGAGTTTCTTACAGACGTTCACTTCGCCCAGATCTTGACCTATCTAAGGCTGGGTTGTTACCCCCTCGGTCTGCTAATAAACTTTCACGTTAAGCTGCTCAAGGACGGGATCAAACGAGTTATCAACACCTAACTCTCTCCGTGCCCTCCGTGACACCTCTGTGTGACTCCGTGTAATTATTCCGCCGTCATCGGCTCTATAATATTCGCTATCTCAGTAATGCTATTCGCCGGAAACCCTCCGCGCTTGGCGTGCTCCCGGATAAGTTCTTCGTTCGGTGCGAGGTAAATGCAGTAAATCTTGTTGCCCGCCACATAGCTGTGGATCCATTGAATGTCTGTGCCCAGTTGACACAATACCTCCCTGGATTTCTGCGAGATGGCCTTCAGCTGATCTGAGGACAGGTTACCTGCTCCGGGAATCTCGCGTTCAATGATGTATTTAGGCATGACGTAGGTTTCTATAAATATAGAAGGAGGGATTCACTTCTCAAATCATACTTCGGTGCGAGCAGACTAACTGGCAGCAATCTTCTTCAACCAGGCTTGCTTGGTGGGTTCTCGGTTTGTCTTGCTGAAAGCAGTATGGTAGCGGTGGTTAGTAAGAAAGACCACCTGTCTCCGGTTCCAATCCTCCAGGCTGGTCACCACTTTAGCGGATAACAGTTCTGTGAATAACTTCTGGCCTATCTCGATGAAATCTTCCCTTCCCAGGTAGTCAAGGTCGGCATCGCAGAGTATTTTTTCCAATTTGTTGGCTGGCGACTGTGGCAGCTTTGTTGCCATGATCATGTCTGCAATACGCTCTACGCGATCGTTGTCGATTCCAAACCCGGGCAACAATTCCCTTGCCAGTTGAGCGCTGCGCAGTTCATGTTCCTTCGCTCCATAGATGAACCCCGCATCGTGAAGTAGGGCGGCCAGCCTGAGCAGTTTCACCTCCTCGTCAGGAACACCCTCCGTGGCTGCAATCCGTAAGGCGGCGTCCAGCACATCGCGTATGTGACCGATGTTGTGATAAGGCAACTGAGGCATTTGATTTTCGAGCATGACATTGATGACCTTCTCGGCGCTTTCGAAGTCAGCAGTGTTTTTTTGAAACCAATTCCGGACACCCTTCAGCAACGGATCTGTCTTCCACCATATCAGATCCACGTCGTTCGTCGATTTGGCCTTTCGATACCAATCAACTGCATCGGAGATTCTCCCCTGTGCAGCGAGAACCTGGACCACATAAATGTTCACGCCTTTTTCACCTTTCTCGCTACGAACAATAAGTTCCTTCAATGAAGCGTCGGCCTCCTTTTCTTTCTTAAGCCCTGCATAGGCAGCTGCCTGGTAGGCTACCATAGAAGGTGGACGCATGCGTGATGTTTTGAATGCGGATTGCAGGGTATCAATGGCTTCGTTGAACTTTCCCATCGTCAAGTAAACACGGGCAATGAAATCATACAGTCGCAAAACATCAGGGAAAAGTACAAGTGCCTCTTGCAGGGTTTGCAACGAACCATCATAATCTCCGCGAAGGTAGCGCTGGATGGACTGATAGTTAAACCAAGCGATGGAACGTGGTTCAATGAGTACAGCCTTGTCAAGAAGTTTTTGTGACTCCTCAAGCTGGTTATCCAATTGAAGGGCGTAGCACCAGGTATAGAGTACCAGGGCGTTGTTGGGGTTGCGATCTGCCGCCTCGCTGAAGAATTTGACGGCGGCTGGGATGTCTTTGTTGACGAAGAATTCCAGGAATCCCTTGGTGAGCAAATCATTGTCGGTAGGACCTCGTCGCCAGGCCTCATCCAGGTTTTGTTGTATGAGTGGAACGGCTTCGGATGGCGTAAGATCTCCGTTCCATGACATTCGCGCACTGTAGGAGCTTGCCAGGTACGAATAGGCTTGTTGAAACTCCGGGTCGATGACAAGTGCCTTCTTGAAAAATTCAGTAGCCTCCTTGTATCCGTGTAATCCCCATTGATTGAAGGCGTGCCGCCCTTTGAGAAAATAGTCGTAGGCTTCGAGGTTAATTGTCGGTGCTTCGGTTGAGACTTGTTTGAGGTCGCTCAATGAACTTAGCAACTCCTGTGCAACAGTAGAGGAGACGCTGTCTTGGATAGCAAACAGATCGTCATACTTCTCCAAAAAAGTTCTTGACCACACGGGTCTGTCTTTTTCCGCGTCGATTAGCTGAGCCTGGATGCGGACCTTCTGGTTGTGCATTTGGGCGCTTCCTTCCAACAAGTATTGCACGCCCAGCTCCATGGCAATTTCGGGGGCTGAGAGGGTCGTCTTCTTGTAGCGCATCACCGAAGTCCGTGAGATGACTCGGAGACTAGGCAGAGTGGCCAACTGCCCAAGGATATTCTCCATGATGCCGTCGGCGAAGTATTCCTGCGAGGTATCGTTTGAAAGATTTGTGAAGGGGAGAACGGCCAGTGAGTTTTCTGCGATGTCTGGTTTTTGCTCTGGCTTGGCTGTCGGTTGCCGGCTTGTGGATCCGCCGGGATTTCGCAGTGCCGTCAGCAATTCCTTGATGGCGTTAGCAACTTTGTTGACCTGGTTGCCGAAGTCGGTCTTGTTCTGATTGTCTTTCTTGCTGTCTCCGGGTCTGAGCGGCCTGTTCACCCCCGGTTCCCTATAGATGAAGTCGATGCCGCGCACCATTCCGCCAAGTTCACTTTCGATCATTTCTTTATCTTCCAGGTCGATGTCGTGAATCTTGATCGGAAGGATGCGACTTGAAACATTCCCATTACCCAACCGAATGTCACGACCCAGTTTGCTTTGACCGGATAACCGGTTGAAAGCACAGAATTCGTGCTGCCAGGCAAAGGAATTTGCATCACAGTACGTCTGCGAAAGGATCGGCAGGAGAATCACGCTTCGGAGCTTTTCTTCAAGACTCTTATCCACATTGTGGGTCTCCAGGAGTCCGTCGAAGGGATTGATATCAAAATAAACGGAGACGGGGTATTTGATTGTCGCCGCCAGCTCTTCCCGAAGGGCGTTCACAAAGTCCGTTACCCAACCCGAGCGGTTGTCGTTTTGCCGGTAGCTGACGAAGATGTCGTATTCGTATTCCGGGTGAACCGAGGGCATAACTCAAATATAACCGAATCTGCTCTCCGAGCATCTCTGTGAAACCTCCGCGTATTTCTGTGTAAAAGTCTTTACACGAAGTACACGGAGGCAGCACGGAGATACACGGAGAATGTATGGTTATTTCCAGGGGAAATCCCAGATCGGCTCTTTTCCAAGCAAGTGCTGCACAAAGTAGTTCCAGCGACGCTTGGTGAAATAATACTGCTGCGGACCCGCATACCCGTGCCGTTGACTGGGGAAAATCAGCATGTCGAACTGCTTGTCGGCGCGCACGAGCATTTCCGCCAGTTTGAAAGTTGCGGAAGGATTCACATTCTCATCGATGCCACCGTGCGTGATGAGCAGTTTGCCTTTCAACCGGGAAGCCATGGTGATCGTGGATTGGAGTTGGTAGGTAGAGTCGACGGGCCAACCCATGTACATCTCCGGCCACCAAGCTTTCTCCATGCGGAAATCGTGATCGGCGCTGCTGGCCACAGCCACTTTGTAGAAATCGGGGTATTGAACCATGGCATGACCGGCATCGTAGCCACCGGCGGAGTGCCCGAAGATGCCGACGCGCGTTGTATCGATCCATGCGTATTGGGTGGAGAGTTGGCGGATGGCACGCACGTGATCTTCCAGGTTGTATCCCATGCGCTTGTAGGAGTGATCATGAAATGCCTTCGAGCGACCGGCAGTTCCAAGTCCGTCGACCATCATCACTACAAAGCCAAGTTCTGCCAACGCCTGGTTGTTCACATTGATGCCACGGATAAACGTGCGAGGAACGATCTGCCCGTGCGGCCCCGTGTAGCTATTGTCGATGATGGGATACTTCTTTGATGCGTCGAAGTTCGTGGGTTTCCACAACAACCCGTAGATGGTAGACTTGCCGTCTTTGCCCACTGCAGTGAAGGCCGCTGGCTCCGACCACTTCATGTTCATCAAGCCTGAAATGTCGGCTTTGGAAAGTTCCTCAAGCACTTTGCCGGTTTTGAGATCGCGCAGCCAGGACTTGGTCCGTTGTTGAGGGGTGGAGTAAACATCGGTGATAAACTGCCGATTCGGGGAGAGTGAGATTTCATGATTGCCGGGCTCCGGTGTGAGAAGAACAGGAGGAGATTGCTTCTTCGTGGAAACGCGGTAGAGGTACTGTTCATACGGATTTCGGCCGGCTTCTTTCCCCGAGGCGAGGAAATAGAGCATGGCGCTCTTATCGTCGAAGTAAACGATCGAATTGACAAAGAAATCTCCGGACGTTATAGGGCGGGCTTGGGACGCTTTGTACGCTATCTCGCTTTCACGAGGGTCCGATCCATGCATCTTCAGATCAACACCATAAATTTGCTTCCACCCTGTTTTCATCTCGGATGTCACAAACAAGCTTGTCTTCTTTTCATTGAGAAACCAGGAGAACCCGTCGATGTTTGTCGGGCTGGCCTCCGTAAACAAATGGCTCGTATTGCCTGTCGCTACATCGACGAGCACAGCGCTGACTTTGTGATAACCTCTTTCTCCGATCTGCATGAAGGCAATACTCGGGGTGTTCATCCATTCGAATGCATATCCCAATTCATGGGGCACGGGTAGAATGGGCAGCCGCCGCTCAGTTCCCGCGGTGACGTCAAAAACGACGGGAAGGTGGTGCACCACGGTAGTGTCGCCGGGTGAGCCCCTGAAATACCCAAGGAGTTTGGCGCGATAAAGGGTGTCCACGCTCCAGTCGAGGAGGTACATCTTGCGAGCGCTGCGCAAATCACAGATGTTGGTCTGGATATATTTCGAATCCGGTGACCAGCGTGCCATGAACCGCCTGGGCCGTTCGCCGTTTTCCCCTTCGATGATGTCGCTCCATCCGTAGTAACTGGCATATTCGTAATTCTTGGTGCCCTTGGTGCTGAGCTGTTTGACCGCACCGTCTGCCGTAGACTTGACATAGAGGTTGTAGTTCTCGGTATAGGCAATCCACTTCCCATCCGGAGATTTTGATTCAAATTGATTTTCCTCTTGATCCTTGTCCGTTCTGAGTGTCAGTTCTCCAGCTCCGTTTTTCCAGCTGAAGCGCTTTCCCTTGGCTGTGAATTGAATGTGATCGCCTTTCATTACGGTGATGTTCTCTAGGGGAAGTGCTTTGGCATCCACAGTTTCTTTCAGCAACTCCGAGAGTTTGCCGGCAAGGGCAGCATGATTGAACAGCGGAGACCGTGCCTGCGGCTTGAAAAGGACCTTATCGTACTTTTTCTCTCCTTGTATATAGTGCACAAACCAGAGGCCGGTGCTATCTGGTAGCCAGTTAGGGACCAATGAAAGGTTGTAGGCCTTCTTGTTGTTTACATTTTCCCAAAGAAAGCTGGTGGCCCGGGCATAGTCGTCGCGAGAAAGGGGTTGCGAGTAGGTGAGGGTGAACCCTGCCAGGAAGAATGGCAAAAGAAGTCGTTTCATAGGTAGGGGATGAAGCTCAAACTAGCTAGTGGGAATGATGGAAAAAGAGTGTTTTATGTATTCGGCGTATTAGGCACAACTACCTTGAGGGAATCGGGGACAAGTTCCACTTCCACACGAGTGGTGGGAGGTTGGGGCTCTCCGTCCAGGTGCACAGGCTGAGGGGTCGAAAGACTTACTACGAGTCGCTTAGCCTTGATGAGGGTCACAAACCGGGATTGGCTGATTTTGCCACGGAAAAGTTTGGTAAGGAAAGGGATCGCCTCGAGCACAGGCACCCTTTTGATAAAGCAAACATCCATCATGCCGTCGCTCACTGAGGCATCCGGTGCAACGAGCGCATTGTGACCAAACTGCGATGCATTGGCCAATGCCACCATGAATGCGTTGTGCCTTACTTCTGAATCATCGACGACGCCTGTTACCTCGAACTCGGCGTACTTCATGAAGTCGCCCAGCACCAGCTTCGAATAACCAAGAAGTCCTCGCACACCATCCTTGCCAAACTGTGTAGCAACGTGCGCATCGAACCCGATTCCGGAGACGTTGACCGACAGGCTTCCGTTTATACGAAGCGTATCTATTGACATTGTTTTGAATTGAGTCAACTGGCGAAGGGCATCGTGGATGGATAGAGGAACGTGAAGATGCCGAGCCAGGCCATTCCCAGAGCCCATGGGAATGATGCCCAATGCCACGGAGGTATGGACCAAAGCACGAGCTGCTTCGTTCACGGTCCCATCACCACCCATGGCAAATACACGGGTGTATCCTTCGGTGTGTGCATCATAAGCGAGTTCGGTGGCGTGACCCCGTGCGCGGGTGTACTCAAGTCGGGCCTCCACACCCGCCGCAGCGCACGCATTGATCACTTGTCCTTCTACCTCAGACTGATATCCCTTGCCCGAGTATTTGTTGACGATGAAAAATATTTTCTCGGCCATGCGATACCGCGGGTGGCGGCCCGGTTAGGCGGTGTTTTTGCCGAGCTTTTCCTGGATGTAGGTGACGGCCTGCCCGATCGTTTGGAGTTTGTCCGCGTCGTCGTCAGGAATCTTGATGTCGAAGGTCTGTTCGAATTCCATCACCAGTTCTGCGTAATCCAGCGAGTCGATGCCTAAATCCTTCACAAAACTTGCGTCCGGTGTGATCTCCGATTCAGGGATGCCGATCTTCTCAGTAAGTATTGTGGTGATTTTCTGCTGGATGGTCTGCATAGGCGCCAAATGTAGGAAAAAAGCCTGTCCTGAGGTTTCTCGAAGGGCTAAAACTTGAGCAAGAATTCGGTTCCCTCGCCAAGTTTGGAGTTAACGGTGATGCGCCCTTCGTGCACCCTCATGATTTGACGTGAGAGGCTCAGGCCAATTCCGGAACCGGTCTTCTTTGTGGAGAAGAATGGGATGAATATTTTCTCCATCGCCTCGGGATCTATGCCAGGCCCATTGTCGCGAACACTGATCACTGGTCGACCCTTGTCGCTCGTGAAAGCGTTCAACTCGATGCGCTTGTCTGTTTGCTCGTCGAAGGCTTGTATCGCGTTCTTGATCAAGTTGATGAGAACTTGTTCGATCATGTTTTTGTCGGCAAGCGCAGTGAGCTGTGCCGGTTCCGTGTGGGTTGAGATGACAATGCCCCGGTCGCTGAGTTCTTTCTTGTGGAGGATGGCCATTTCATCGAGCAAAGGCTGAATGGCCAGCTCCCCCAAACGTGGCTGCGGAACTTGCGTGAGGTTGCGAAACTCCTTGACAAAGCGAATGAGACCCTCACTGCGCCGGCTAATGGTCTGCACCGAGAGGTACATGTCTTCGAGTTCGTCCTTTCTCAGTTGTGGCGATGGGGAGTCGACCTGCTTGTGAAGTTCTTCTTCAACAGTCACGGCCAGGGAAGAAATGGGTGTCACGGAGTTCATAATTTCGTGCGTCAGCACACGAACAAGGTTTTGCCAGGCCTCCATTTCCTTTTCCTCCAATTCGCTTTGAATGTTGCTCATCGAGATGAGCTTGATTTCCTCGCCACGAAGCGTGAGTTCAATCGCATACACGGAGAGCTGTACTGAATCGTCGCCTATTTTCAGGCGGATCAGTTCCCGACCGCCGGTCTTCAATTTCTGAAAAGCCTCCACCAGGGTAGGGCTGTTCTCCGCCAACTGGCTCACGTTGTTGATTTGACCGACACGTAGCAATTTTCGCGCAGCGCTGTTGATGATTTGTACGTTGCCGTCTTTCTTGAAGGTGAGCAACCCGATGCCTACATGCTGGACGATGTTACGGAAGAACTGGTAGTCGGAGTCACGGTCTTTGCGTTGATTTCTAGACAAGGCCAGCACTTCGTTTAGTCGTTTACATTGTATGAATACCGCGTTATCATTTGAATTCGTCTTGAAGGTTTGACTGGCTTCATCGAAGAAAATTGCTGAAAGATCCGGAGCGGAAGGTTGATCGGGTAAGCCGGTGGTAGTGGTGCTGGCGAGGGTGGGGTCATTCATCGCGTTGACCAACCGCATAAGTTGCACCCCTGCAGCGATCGCGACGGCAGCACGGATCAGCATGGAGGTATCGCTGGCGAACAGGACACCCAGGAGCAACACGGTGCCTGCGAAGAGAAGCATCCGCGTCATCAGCGGAGAGCGCCATTGGGTGTCCATGAAAGAGGAGGGCGTAAGTTAGGGAATCCCTTACCCTTTTACGTATGGGAGGAACCGATGTTGTGCTTTCAGAAGCGGTCTAGAGAGGAGGCTTCGTGAAAGAAAGCGAGACCACCTCGTGGCCAATTGCCAAGCCGCTTAGCCGGCCCTGGACGTTGGCAGAATTGTAGTGAATGCCCCCATACAAGCGGGAGGTGCTGGCCTCTTCGGCCATCTGGTAGAAGCTCGTAAAGGAGCGCGGTGCCAACCCAAGACCCAGCTTCACGTGAGTCAGGTCGGTGAACGCAAAATTATCGCCAAAGATGTTGGTAAGGACTTCAGCCGCGCTGCCAGACTGGGAGGAGTGGCCCGATGTGTACTCAGGAAAGGGAGGGTTCGGAATAAGCGGCGTCCACGTGGCATCGATGTTCGGTTGAATAAACTGCGAAGGCCGCAGGAGGTTGTTCGTGTACTTCAAATACCAGCAGTAGAGGAAAGCATCCGATACAGCAATTCCCATCTTGGCATAGCCCACCGCCGCCTCCGCAAGATTGAAGTCAGCTTCGAGTGCCAACTGAGAGTAAATAGAAAGCGAATGACCTGGAGGTGTAAAGGTCACAAAACCCTCATCTGCCCAATAGTAAGCGATGGTGATTTGCTCTTCAGTCAGGTTGATCCCAGTGGTGTAGACTTCGGTTGCTTCCGCATAGAAAGCGGAAGCGGGATCGGTTGAGAACGCCGGGTACCCCGCATGCGTGATCTTGGTCTTGAGGTCCTTAATAAAGGAGCGGTTGTTGCCCCAGGTGGGGAGCATGGCAAGCTGGCTGTTCGTCGGGAACCACTTTCCGGGACCAACCGGTGGAACATAGGATGCGGGAAAATTCCTATTGAACGCCTTATGCCCGCCGTCAGTTCTTGAGTAGTTGTATACCGAATCCGCCATCACACGTCCAAACGTGATCGATCGGATCACCACATCGGTGGGGACATTGCCATATGCAAGCAGGTACACCTGCTCCAGCGAGTCGATCAACGGCAAGATGGGTTCCGGCGCGTTCTCAAAGATCTTTCTGGTTATTTGGGCGGCCGCCGAATTTCCGCAAAGTGCCCAATGATACACCTTGCCATCTTCCGGAAGCGGCAGGTAATTGAGTGACGAAAGCTGGCCAACCAGGGACTGGTTATTGTCCGACCCGGGAGCAACGGCTTCGTAGAAAGCCAGCCCGCAATAGCCAAAGGCACGGGATACCACAGGTGGCGTGAAGCCAGGTGACTCCTTCGCGTACCTGAGTTGTAAATCAATCCAGTCAGACACAAGTTTCCCGTCGAACGAATCGGTACTCGCTGGTGTCGCGACCGGATCGTCGGCTGTGCAGGCGGCAATGACAAGCAATAAGCCCAGGAAAGGGGAGAGCCGACTCACGAATGATTTTGCCTGCATGGTGCTATTGCTTGACAAGTTTACCTGTTTTCATAACAGTCCCTTGTATAGTTATTCTATAATAATAGAGTCCCGGCCGAACGGAAAGGGGAGTGCTGAGCGTACCTGAAAACTCCGAAGATTGCAGCAGTCTCCCCTGGTTGTCGAAAAGCTCAAAGGTTGAATTCCTCGAATCGTGACTGGTGATGTTGAGTTGACTGCTCACCGGGTTTGGATAAACGGCAACGCGGGCAGCTTGTGACTCCAGTCCCATCACGAAGTCGCAAGAGCCATCATCCTGGTTGGCGTTGGGGTTGTAATTCGCCGCCGTCACATTGGTGCAACCAGGTACGGGGATAAAACATCCGGAGTTTACAGTGGCAAGGTTGTCATAGTTACTTGCTGCCGGGTTCATGCAACCGATGCGACCGAAACCTGCGATCCCTTGCTCAATGAGGATATGGCTGTCAACCGGTGGACCGATCACTTTGCTCTTCGATCCGCCTGGCCAGAACACCACGACCGAATCCACAGCAGTGTGTGTCGCCAACCCGAAGTGCGCGACGCTGCTGTTTTGCGAAGAGTGGCTGCTTCCGCCGGCCACTGCCTTCACCGCCCGTGAGTTCGCGTAATATACTTTGATCGTACTTCCGTATGCATCCAGCGAAGTGAGGGTCCCGTTTCCCTTCACACTCACCTGGATCCAATGGTGCGGCTGATTCTGTTGGTTGACATAGTACAACACATAGTTTTCAACCGGAACACCAGTCGGCACCAGCTTGGTAACGATCATATCTTCGTCTCCATCATTATCAAGATCCCCGACGGCCATCCCTCTGTGCGATTTGTTGTCAAGCACGTTTGAGGAAGCAGTCACATTTTCGAAGCGGCCATTGCCAAGATTGCGGAACAACTTGTTTGTTTCACTTTGTGCGGTCTCATACGTTTTGGCAGCCGGTACGTACCCGTTGGCCACGTACAAGTCCTCGTAGCCATCGTTGTCAATATCAAAGAAGGCCGTTCCCCAACCGACGATATTCAAGTCGTTCGCATCTTTTCCATCGGCCACTCCGGCAAATTCGGTCTTGTCTTCAAAGACACCGGGTGTGGCTTGGCGATAAAGGATATTGTTACCCAGGTTGGTTACATAGAGATCCAGTTTTCCATCGCGGTCATAGTCGCCCTGCGCAATCCCCATTCCAAAGATCTGGGCATCAAGGCCGCTGGTAGCGCGAAGGTCCTGAAAGCCAGCGGACGGATAGTTGTTCTGGAAGTACGCATTGCCGATATGAGTGAACATGCCGAAGTCGTTGGCGACATACAGATCGGGATAGTAATCTCCGTTGATATCGGTGAACAGGCCGGCAAGCCCGCAGCCTGAGTTGATCGGCCCCGGGGGTGTTGGCGCAGGAAAGGCGTCATTGGCTCCAATCGAACCGGCAACGTCTGTGAAAGTCAAGCCGCCCAGGTTGTGGTACATCTCATTGGGCGAACAGGTGTGGTTGTATCCCACCACATCGAAAGTCGAGTTGAAGACAGGTCTTGGAACCTGAACATAGTTGATCACATAGACGTCCAATTTACCGTCGAGGTCATAGTCGCCGGCCACCAAAGCCATCGTATTCTTGATTGTCGACATCCCCGTGGAAGGAGTAATGTGTGTAAAAGTTTCGTCGCCATTGTTCCGGTAGACAAAGAGTGGGTGGTTGCGCGCCGTTCCAACAATGATCTCACGATCACCGTCGTTGTCTAGGTCGGCGGTAACCACCGATGTTGTCTTGTAGGTGATTGACGCCGTGATCCCTGCTGATTCCGTGACATCGGAGAGGATTCCATTTCCCAGATTCTTGTACAGCTTGTCTGGTCTTAGTCCTCCGGTGAGGTAAACATCCTGCCATCCATCGTTGTTAAAGTCGAAAATAGCCACGGCGGCTCCCATGAAATCACTGGCAACGGTTACATGCTTGAGCCCACGGCTAAGTGCGTCCTGCGAAAAGGTAGACTGAGCAGAGACCGATGCAGAAAATGCGACGAGAAATAGCGTCTGAAGTGGTATAAAACGCTTCGCCATAATCGTAAATGTATGTCTTGGTGAACCAGTCATGAAGTTCAACGCAAAAATGTTTAACTTATAAGATCAGGGGTTTGCTCCGAAATCGGTTGCGGGAAGGTTTACGACAAGAATTGCGAAAAAATGGGGTTTTTCGTCTTCATTCCTCTTTCAAAATGGCGTAACATTGAATCAGTCCCGAGAGCTATCGGGATCAGGAATAGGTCTGTATTTCAAAAACTAACCCAACTTTTGGTATGACAAGTTTCTATCTGTCTGTTCGCAGGAATCTGACAGTAGTGCTCTTGATGCTTAGCCTCGCGGCATGGGCCCAGGAGCGCACTGTTAGTGGAAAGATTACCTCGTCCGAGGATGGTTCTGCTGTGCCTGGTGTCAACGTCGTTGAAAAAGGCACCAGCAACGGTACTACATCGGATATGGATGGTAATTTCAAAATCAATATTACCTCGGGAGATGCCGTTCTGAGCTTCTCTTTCATTGGTTTTGTGTCCCAGGAGGTCACTGTTGGCAACCAAACCACCATTAACGTAAGCCTCCAGAGCGACGTCACGACGCTCTCCGAGGTGGTTGTTGTGGGATATGGTCAACAGGAAAAACGCGATGTGACCGGTGTGGTCGCTGAAGTGAAGTCGACACTCTTCAACAAGGGTGCCATTGTGGCCCCCGATCAGCTGATCGCCGGAAAAATTGCGGGTGTTCAGATTACACCGAACAGCGGTGAACCTGGAACGGGTGGTCAAGTGCGCATTCGCGGCGGTACGTCGCTCAACGCTAGCAACGACCCGCTGTACGTGATTGACGGAGTACCCCTTGACATAACCGGTGTGGCCGGCGCAAGGAACCCACTCAACTTTATTAACCCCAACGACATTGAAACCTTCACCGTCCTGAAGGACGCATCCGCCGCCGCGATCTATGGCGCAAGGGCGGCCAACGGCGTTGTGATGATCACTACCAAACGAGGCAAGGCCGGGGAAGCAAAAGTTACGTACGACGGTTTCTACTCGCAGTCGCAAATCGTGAAGAAGATGAATCTTCTCGACGGGCCGCAATTCCGCGAGACGGTTGAACTGTTTTACCCTTCGCGGACAGACTCCTTGTATGATTACAATTTGGTTGAGACCGCAACGCTGAAGAAGACTAACACAGACTGGCAAGACCAAATGTTACAAACAGCAGTTGGTCAAAGCCATAATATAGGATTTTCAGCAGGCACAGAAAGTACTCAAGTCAGGGCTTCCTTTGGTTATCTCGACCAACAGGGTATCATTAAGAACTCGAGCACCAAACGCACCAGCTTCTCTTTGAATGTTGATCAGTTTCTGATGAACAACAAGTTGAAAGTGGAAGCGAGCATCAAAGGTTCCGAGACGAAAGACTATTATAGTGGTGGAAGCATAGGCCAAGCTTATGATTTTGCTCCCTCCCAGCCAGTTTTGGACACTGCAGCTTCGCCGCTGTGGGGTGGGTATTGGGAGTGGTCGAATGTTGCACTGGGCAGCAAGAACCCAGTAGCCGCGAACAACCTGACTCAAAGCCAGGGTATTGTTTACCGCGGCATTGGAGGTTTGCGCTTCGACTACAATTTCGAAGACTTGATACCGGGATTGAGGGCTGACCTCAACTTGGCCGTCGATGTAACCAGCGGTGTCCGTAATTTCTTCCAGCCCTCTTACGCACGAGTGTATACGGGACCGAACCCCGGGTTCCCTGGTATTGCGCAAACGGACAACACCAACCGAATCAACAAACTTCTTGAGTTCTATGTGAGGTACGAGAAATCCTTACCTAGCCTGGATTCAAAATTTGACGTAACCGGTGGTTATTCTTACCAGAACTTCTCGCAGGGTGCGGACGGTTTCACTGCGGATAGCTTGCTGTCTGACATTTACGGATTCTACGGTCCCGCTGGCGCGGCCAGGGTTCGTCCGTACAATAATCTCAACGAGAACAGGCTCATATCGTTCTTCGGCCGGATCAACTATTCGATGAAGGATAAGTATCTACTCACGGTGAATATGCGTAGTGACGGTTCGACCCGGTTTGGACCTTCTAATCGCTGGGGTTTCTTTCCCTCGGCGGCACTTGGCTGGCGAATCTACAACGAGGACTTCTTCGCGAGCATGCAGAACATCTTCTCCGATATGAAAGTAAGGGTAAGCTGGGGTATCAACGGTAACCAGGAAATCGGTAACTACCAATACCTGCCCGTATTCATGCCCACCAACGGATTCGCCGAATATCCGTTTGGAAGTACATTCATCTCCCCGGTAAAGCCAAACGCTGTGGACCCGAATCTGAAGTGGGAGGAGACCACGTCACTTAACCTTGGTCTCGACTTCGGACTGTTGAAGGGAAGGTTGACGGGATCGATGGAATACTATAATAAGAACACGAAGGATTTGTTGTTCACCGTTAACGTGCCTGCCGGTACGCTCCCTGGCGACAAGGTGCTGACCAACATCGGCTCCGTAAACAACAATGGTTTCGAACTAACGCTGAATGGCGTGGCCATTGACAAGGCTGACCTTCGCTGGGATATTGGTTTCAATATCAGCATGAACCGAAGCGAAGTGACAGAGTTGGATGGTAACGACGATCCAAATTTCCAGGGGTACCCTGTGGGTGATATTTCTGGTGGTCTCAGCAACCGAATTCAGGTTCTGAAAGTCGGTTACCCCGTCAACACCTTCCGTGTATATCAGCACATCAACGGACCGAACGGGAAGCCACGCGCGGATGGCGTAGACTGGAACGGTGATGGCCTGGCCAATGACTTGGACATGTATGTGGACGCGAACGGTGATGGTATCCTGAATGACCTGGATCGTCAGGCGAATGCACTGGCATATCCGCAACCCAAGTGGTTCCTCGGCTTAACTTCGACTACAACGTGGAAGAATTTTGATCTTTCTTTCACCCTGCGGGGGAACCTCGGAGGTCAGGTGTATAACAACGTACTCTCCAGCAAGGGTTATCTTAACCGCATTATTGAACTGGTTCCCCAGAACCTGGTAACGGAGGCATTGGATGTCAATTTCCGCGCCCCGCAGTACTTTTCGAATTACTACCTGGAGGACGCGACGTTCATAAGAATGGATAACATCACGCTGGGTTACACTGTTCAGAAGCTTACCGCGATGAAGATCAGGGTGTATGCTACTGTGCAGAATGCATTCGTTTGGAGTAAGTACAGGGGCCTGGATCCTGAGGTGGTCAACGGAATTGACAACAACTTGTACCCTCGTGCCCGTACGTTTGTGTTTGGTATCAACGTTGGATTTTAAAAGACTATGAAAATGAAAGCTATATTCAAAAAGTCATGGTTGCTCCTCCTGGTGGGGGCGTTTGCCTGCACCGACCTGAACGTGTCTCCGAAAGGAAGTGCGGATTCAAGTACGATCTTCTCCAGCCCTGAGGGGTACACAAAGTTCCTGGCCAAAATCTACAATGGCCTTTCCCATACCGGGCAGGAGGGACCTGCTTCCGATACTCCTGAAACACGGGACATACAGACCGGGGATGAAGGATTTTCCCAATATACCCGCGGCTTGTGGAATGCAGAGGAAATGCCGACAGATGAAGCAGTCACCCTCTGGGGCGACCCGAACCTGAAGGATTACCATGCGCACAACTGGACCTCGCAAAGCGCTTTCCTCACACAGTTCTACTATCGGATTTTCTACCAGATTTCGTTGGCAAACCTGTTCCTTCGGGAGATTACGGATGCTAAAATGGCCGAGCGCGGAATGCCGGCAAATTTTATCAACGTAACGGCTAAAGTGTATCGCGCCGAAGCACGGACGCTCAGGGCACTGAGCTACTGGCATGGACTGAACTACTTCAGGAACATTCCTTTCACCGACGAGAATTCGGGCACTGGAAAGCCTCCGCAGGCAACAGCGCAGCAGATCTTCGATTTCGTTGAGTCTGAATTGATGGCAGTTGAGGCAGACCTGTTGCCTCAGCGTACCAACCAGTATGGACGCTTCGACAGGGGTGTGGCCAACATGATCCTTGCCAAGCTGTACCTGAACGCTGAAGTGTACATCGGTACTCCAAAGTATGCTGAATGCGTTGCGGCACTTAACAAGATCATCGCGCCGACGGGTGGTGGAGTTCCTTATACACTGTCACCAGGGTACCAGGACAACTTCCTGACAGACAACGATACCTCCCCGGAAATGATTTTTGGCATACCTGCAGATGGCAAGAATATGCCCAACTATGGAGGGGTTACGCTGATCATCAACGGGGCTATCGGCGGATCTTTAGGTGCCCTCAACCCGCCACCTCCGGCGCGAAACCCGATCATGGGTAACAACGCGTCATGGGCGGGACACCGTACAACGGCCTCATTGGTTGACCTATTCCCGGATGAAACGGGGACACTTGATTCGCGGGCACTTTGGTACTCTACTGGCCAGCAAAAGGCTATCGACGACATCAACCAGTTCTCTCATGGTTACATGGTAACCAAGTTCAGAAACGTTGACAAGTTCGGAACACCGGGTTCTGACCCGACGTTCACGGATACCGACTATCCGCTCTTCCGGTACGCTGACGTGCTGTTGATGTACGCGGAGGCCGTAACCAGGGATGGAGCAGCCGGTAGCGCAGCACAGGCCCTTACCTATGCTAACCAGGTGAGAAGTCGCGCCTTCCCTTCGGCTGCCCCGCTCACTTCCATCACGCTTGATTTCCTGCTGGACGAACGTGGAAGGGAATTCTATTGGGAAGGGCATCGCCGGACTGACATGATACGTTTTGATGTCTTCACCGACAATCCGGGTGGAAGTGTGCGCGGCCTCTGGCCCTGGAAAGGAAATGTGAAGGATGGTCGTTTAACAGAATCCTTCCGCAACATTTATCCTATCCCGGCTACGGACATTATCGCGAATCCCAACCTTGTGCAAAATCCTGGCTACTAAAATAAACGAGCATGAAAAAGAGAGTTTTCCAATCGATTGTCATTTTGGCGCTGACAGGTGCAATAGCCTGTCAACCTGAAGAGTTCACGCTCAGTGGACTGCCCAAGCTGCCGCCCCAGGTGGCATCATTCGCTGTGGATGGTGTAATTATCCCCAATGTTCCGTCTGACCTTAAGGTCACCGTTAACGCGACCGAAGCAAATCCTGTGGCATCGGTTTCCATGGAGTTGGTGAACAAAGCCACCCTGGAGTCCATTGCAAGTACTACCATAGCGGCCGGAGCAACAACTTCGGGCCAGGTTGTGTTTACCTGGACAGACGCAGAGTCTGGAGTAAGCGGCCTGCCACCCGGTGACTATTTGCTCTACGCCACCGCTTCCAATAGCAATGGTGAGTCACGCAGTCAAACCCAGTTTACTATTCTCGGCCTTGACCCGTCATGCCAGGTGGTTGGAATGGTGACTGTAGTATTGTATACCCCGCAGAGCATTCCTGCGGATGTCGAAGTCGGCGCAGTGGGTAGCTTTGCAGGTTCAGGGTGGGGTACGGATTTCATTATGACTCCACTGGGCAATGGCTACTATTGTGTTGCACTTCCTTTGACAGGCACTGATGAGTTCAAGTTCCGGATTGGACAATCCTGGGGAACTGAAGAGAAGACATCGGGTTGCGGTGGTGCTCCCAACAGGGCGGCTCCTGGCGGCAACTGGGGTAACGTGACGCTGCAAACTGTCCCCAAGTGGGGCGGGTACGGCTGCTAACAATAAGAATTAAGGTCACTGAAAAGGGCTGTCGCACTGGACAGCCTTTTTCTTGTGGCCGGTTTCCTTTCTGTCATCTCGAACATTCAGTGTTGATTGGTTTATGCGATACCGCCTGTTGATCCTTTTGCTGTTGGTTTGTGAAGTTGCGGCCGCCCAAGTGGTCACAGTGAGCCCTGTATTCCCCAGGCCTGATCAACCAATAACCCTTACCGTCGATGTGACAGGTACCGCGTATGCTGGGAAGACCGGGAACACCTACATCTGGGCTTGGATCCCCGGTAATCCTGTGATCAATGCGCCAACGAATATCAACCCCGCAACGGCGGCGCAAGCTGGCGCACTGTGGACGCGAGACGGAGTCAATCCTAACCTCTACACAAAGACCTTTACACCCAACACATTCTTTGGCCAAACCATCACGGCGACCCAAATGGGGTTCCTCCTCAAGGCCACCGATTGGTCTGGTGGTCAAACGGCAGACCTTTTTGTTAACTTCTTTGTCGGTTTTGCTGTTCAGTTCACGCAACCCACCGCATCCACTTTCTTTGTCAACAATGGGGAGAATATTCCGATTACGGGTGTTGCGTCGGAGAGCTCATCACTGGTACTCAATGTGGATGGAGTTCCCGTTCAGTCGCCGATTACCGGGACAACGCTAACCTACAATCACGTCGTCTCGGAAACCTCGGGCGCTGTGGTTGTGTCGTTCGAAGCGACGAACGCCACCGAAACGAAGACTACATCGTTCACCTACATCGTCAGAACACCCAGCGTTCCGCAACCCAGACCGGCCGGCATTGTTGACGGGATCAACTATGGGGGTGATGCAACCAAAGTAACGCTCAGTTTGTGGGCACCGGGCAAAACATCCGCATACGTTATTGGTGAGTTCAATGATTGGGAGATCGATCCGGACTACCAAATGAAACAGGATGGAGAGCATTTTTGGCTGGAGATCACCGGGTTGACGCCTGGCACCGAGTACGCATTCCAATACCTCGTCAGTGAGAACCTCCGGCTAGCCGATCCCTACGCCGACAAAATTCTCGACCCTGATGATCAGGACATTCCTGCAGCGGCTTATCCTGGACTGAAGACTATCCCTGCAGCGGCCCTTAGCGACAAGTGGTACTTCAACAGATTCAGCATCCTTCAAACTGCTCAAACACCCTATTCATGGACGGTGACCAATTTCACCAAACCGCACAATAAACCATACGACGGCAAACTGCTGACGG
>CAZJWV010000055.1:0-19562 GCA_964549855.1 uncultured Ohtaekwangia sp.
GCTTCACAACAACGAACTCACTGTCAAAGCCGTGGTCCAGGACAACTCGGGGAAGAAGATGGTCTATACGGCAAGGGAGAAATTTGAACACCTCACCGAAAAACATCCTTACCTCAAGGAGTTGAAAGACAGGCTTGGCCTGGATTGGGAGTACTAGTGACCATTTACTGAATGTTTTCGCGGTTTCGTTTCGAATACCGCGACCTTCGTGCTATTTGAAGTCAATACCCTTTCAGGCGCACAGAACAAGATCGACCAGGCAATCGTGTTGCTCATTTCATAGGTGGGTGCGAAGGTCGCGGCACTCGGAGACCTCGGCCGCGAATGCAGCTGCGACGATTTCCAAAACCCTCATATATTTGAGCCTTCATCCCCTGGCATGACCATCTCCTACAACTGGCTCCGCGAATACATCGATCTCCCGGAGTCGGCTGAAGCGCTGGGGGAAATCCTCACCGGCACCGGGCTTGAAGTGGAAAGCATTACGCGCCTCGACGCGGTCCGCGGCGGACTGCAGGGATTGGTCATCGGCCAGGTACTCACCTGCATCAAGCATCCAAATGCCGACAAACTCACGTTGACCACCGTGGACGTGGGGGCTTCGGCACCCAGATCCATCGTATGTGGGGCACCCAACGTTGCGCCCGGTCAAAAAGTGGTCGTTGCCCTGCCCGGAACAACTATCTATCCCACTTCCGGCGAGCCCTTTATTATAAAGTCTGCAAAAATCCGCGGCGAGCAGAGCGACGGGATGATCTGCGCTGAGGATGAGATCGGCCTCGGTCAAAGCCACGCAGGTATTATGGTGCTGGATACCAATCTCCCCAACGGTACGCCAGCCACGACACACTTTAAGCTGGATTCTGATTTCATTTTCGAGATAGGGCTTACCCCCAACCGGGCCGACGCGGCCTCCCACCTGGGAGTCGCCAGGGACATCAAAGCCGCTAAAAGACGGGACATTCGGTGGCCCTCCATTGAAGGCTTCCGCATCGACAACAAGGAACTACCCATTGATGTGGTAGTGGAAAACACCGAGGCGTGTCCGCGCTATTCAGCGCTCACCTTGACAAACGTGACGGTGAAAGAATCACCAGCCTGGCTAAAGAAGCGACTTCAGGCTATCGGCATCACGCCAATCAGCAATGTGGTTGATGTTACCAACTTCATCTGTCATGAGCTCGGGCAGCCACTACATGCCTTTGATGCTGCCCAAACCGGTAAGAAAGTGATCGTCAAGACCATGCCTGCCGGGAGCAAATTCGTGACCCTGGATGGGAAGGAACGCGTGCTGACGGCCCAGGACCTCATGATTTGCAACAGCACCGAGGGGATGTGTATCGGTGGGGTTTTCGGCGGCATCAAATCGGGGATTAAGGAAACGACCACATCCATTTTCCTGGAAAGCGCCTGCTTTTCTCCCGCCTATATCCGTCGGACAAGCACCCATCACCAGCTTAAGACAGATGCCGCCTTCCGTTTTGCCCGTGGCACGGACCCCAACCTGACGGTGTACGCGTTGAAGCGCGCCGCCATGTTGCTGCAAGAGGTGGCCGGGGCCAGGATTTCATCCGATGTGGTGGATGTCTACCCAAAAAAGATTGAAAATCGGAGCATTGCAATCAAGGACAAGAACGTCAACCGATTGATCGGCAAGGTTTTGCCGCGGGCAGAGGTTTTTGATATTCTCAATCGTCTTGACATCACCGTCACCCAACAGAATTCCGAGTCATATTCCGTTTCCGTGCCCACTTACCGCGTAGATGTAGAACAAGAGGCCGATGTGGTAGAGGAGGTCCTGAGGATCCACGGATTCAACAACGTGCCCCTTAGCGAATCGACCCGTGCCGAGTCCCTGGCGGACTTTCCCGAGCGTGATCCTGACACTTTCCGCCGCCGGGTAGGCGAACTGTTGGCTTCGAATGGGTTTTTCGAGGTGGTCACTAATTCCCTGACGAATCTCGCCTATCAAACGAAGCACGGACTGACCTTCGATGGCGATCCGGTCGAGGTATTGAACAAGCTCAGTGAGGAACAGGGCATATTACGCCAGACGATGCTCTTTACAGGCCTTGAGGTGCTGGCATATAATTTTAACCGAAAACAGGGCGAATTGAAATTTTTTGAATTCGGCCGTGTGTATGGCCGGTCGGGCAAGAGTTTTCATGAAAAAGAACGGCTGGCCATCTACCTCGCGGGGCAATACGAGGCTCCCTCGTGGCAACAGGCAGCTCGCAGCGTCACTTATCACGACCTCATGCAACGAGTTGCCCAAGTGCTTGAGAAGTCGAATGTGCTGGATGCCAAACTGGAAAAAGCAGAGCATCCATTGCTGGAATACGGCATGAACATCGTTCATCGCAAACAAACTGTCGGGACTGTGGGCAAGGTTCGCAACGCCTTCGCAAAGGATTTTGGCATCAAGCAGGAAATTTTTTATGCCGATTTGGATGCGACCTTGCTTTTCCAAGGGGCAAACCCTAAGTTCGACATGCAGGAGGTGCCGAAGTTTCCTGAGGTGAAGCGTGACTTGTCGCTGGTACTTGACAGGTCCGTTACCTTTGATGAGATTAAGGCCGTGGTTGGAGTGACAAACCTGATAACCGACGTGACAGTTTTTGACATGTACGAAGGCGACAATATTCCAAAGGGGAAGAAGGCCTATGCCCTGGGATTCACGCTCCTCGACCGCACCAAGACCCTTACCGACGAAGAAATTGATAAAACCATGAACGGGCTGATGGCCGGGTTCGAAAAACGACTCGGCGCAGTTATCCGTAAGTAACCCCACCCCCCTAACACCCCCCTATGGAGCAAGATCTACTGAAGTCCAGCCTGAACGGCCTCGAGCGAAAGATGGTAGTGCTGTTGAACGAGCACAAGAACCTGAAAGCAGAGGTCAGCACCCTAAAAACCGCGAATTCTGAGCTAAAACTGTCCCTTCGCCAGCGGGAGGAGCAACTCGACGGCTTTAGAAATCAAGTGAAAATCACTAAGATTGTAGACACGATTCACCCCGACGACGGAAATGGATCGGAGTTGAGGAAGACAGTGGATGACTACATCCGAGAGATTGACAAATGCATCGCTCACTTAAGCCGATAAGCTGATTCCCGATGGACGAGCTTTCTATTAAGATCAAAATTGCAGACCGGGAGTACCCGATGAAGGTAAAACGGAACGAAGAAGAACGCGTCCGTACTGCCGGCAAACTGATCAATGAGAAACTGAAGACCTATCGTGACCAGTTCGGCCTAGACGATAAACAAGACCTGCTGGCGATGACCGCCTTTGACTGCCTGGTAGAAAAACTGGCCGCCGATGAAAGCGATCATGCCGTTGACCAATCCGTGGTGGATAAAATCAACCACCTGAACCAGATGGTCTCGCAGGTAATTCTGTAGTCTCTTTTCCTCCCTTCGGTTTGTTACGTTCTGCGGCCTCCCGTGCCGGGGTGTTTTTTACATAAACCGAACCGACATGGAAATGCCCTGGATGATTTTGATCAGCGCCGCATCGACCCTGGTCCTCAGTTTGCTCATCAGCACCCTCCTTTACAAGCGAAAAGTGCGCAAGACCCTCCGTCAAAGCGAGGATCGCGCCAGTCTCATCGTCAAGGAAGCCTCATTGCAAGCCGAAAAGCTGAAAAATGACCGGATCCTGGAAGCCAAAGAGAAATTCCTGAAGATGAAGCAGGAATTCGAGGAGGAATCCAACCGGAAGAAAAACCAGATCATCAGCAACGAGCAGAAAATAAAACAGCGGGAAGGCCAGCTGTCGAAAGAGCTGGAGAATGTAAAGCGCAAAGAGCTTGACCTCGACGAAGACCGCAAGACGCTCGCACAACAACACGAGCTCGTGCGCAAGCGCAAGGAAGAACTCGACCGCTTTAATCAGCAGAAAGTTCAAGTACTTGAAAGCATCTCCAAACTCACGGCCGACGAAGCGCGTGACCAGCTCGTCGAAACACTCCGCGAGGAAGCGCAATCCAAGGCTAACTCCTACATCAAGGATATTATGGAACAGGCCAAGCTAACGGCCACGAAAGATGCCAAGAAGCTAGTGATTGAAACCATTCAGCGAACGGCGACAGAACACGCCGTCGAAAACTCGGTTTCGATCTTCAACATCGAAAGCGACGATGTGAAAGGCAAGATCATCGGCCGCGAAGGCCGCAACATCCGCGCCCTGGAAGGGGCTACCGGCGTTGAATTCATCGTAGACGACACCCCGGAAGCCATCATCATTTCCGGCTTCGATCCTGTCCGCCGCGAGATCGCACGCCTGTCTCTCCACCGGCTCGTCCAGGACGGACGCATCCACCCTGCACGAATCGAAGAAATTGTAGCGAAGACGACAAAAAACATCGACGACGAGATTGTCGAGATCGGCGAACGTACGGTCATCGACCTCGGCATACATGGTCTCGCCCCTGAACTGATCAAGATGGTGGGTCGCATGCGCTTTCGTTCCAGCTACGGTCAAAACCTGCTCCAGCACTCACGTGAGGTAGCCAACCTCTGCGCCATCATGGCCGCTGAGCTGGGCCTCAATGTGAAGCAAGCCAAGCGCGCAGGCCTCCTTCACGACATTGGCAAGGTGTGGCCGGAGGAACTTGAGAAACCCCATGCCATTGTCGGCATGGACCTCGCGGTGAAATACAAGGAGCATCCGGTTGTTTGCAATGCCATTGGCGCCCACCACGACGAGATCGAGATGACTAGCCTCGTGTCGCCGCTCGTGCAAGCGTGCGACGCCATCAGTGGCGCCCGTCCAGGGGCACGACGTGAGGTTATCGAGCAGTACGCCCGCCGTCTGAAAGAACTCGAGCAAGTGGGCCTCAGCTTCGATGGTGTAGAGAAGTGCTTTGCCATCCAGGCAGGCCGCGAGCTTCGCGTCATCGTCGATGCGGAGAAGGCCACTGACGAAAGAGCGAACCAGCTAAGTTTCGAGATCTCACAGAAGATCGAAAAGGAGATGCAGTACCCTGGTCAGATAAAGGTTACTGTGATCAGAGAGATGCGCAGCGTTGCTTACGCGAAATAATTTGAAAATTTGAGAATTTGATAATTTGAGAATTGGGCTGTAGCGAAAACTGGCCTTACTTCTTCACACTGAATCAATTCGAGTAATATCAGGGAGAGGAAGAGTTACGTTACATCAAGTAACTCTCATTTTCAAATTTTCAAATTCTCAAATTACCCCAAAGTAGCTCCTGCCATTCAGTTCTTCACCTTGAACTCAATGGAGTTTAGGTTTGACTCTACAATCGTTTTGTACTTCTTCATGTGCCCCTCGTAGTCGCTTAACACGACGACTGAATACAGCCCGACATACTCTTTACCGAGAGGGACCAGGATGATAATCTCCTTGCCCACCTTATCGGGACGGGTGAAGACCAGTTGGCGATACCCTTCTTTCAAGGGAATTCCTGTTTGTGTGACCGTGTCGACCTCGTAACCGAGGTTGATCACCCGGTTGCGGAAGAGTGCGGCGTAAACATCGAGGTCGTCGGTTTCCTGGCCAAGTTCCTTGATGAGCAAGTCAATGTCTAGCCGCAAGCCAAACGTGGCACGATCCGGGCCCTTGGGTGCAAGCACCATGGTGTACTTGGAATTCATTTTTACCTCCGTCCATCCTTTGGGCACCCCCAGCGTATACTCAAACTTCTTCGCGTACTCTTCCAGAAAATGGGTCAGCGGCTGAGGAAAGTCCTTGATGCCGGCAGTTTGTGCCATGGTACCCAGGTGTCCATCCTTGCTGATTTGGCCAAAGATGGTACCGATTGCCGTGCCCACGGCCTTTGGATACTCGGCAATAAACGCATCCCGGTTCGAAACCCCCTCATTAAACTCATGGCTCTCCTTGGCAAATCCCGAGAGTGAGCCCTTGGTTAGTGTCTTGCCAGAGGCGACATCTTTCAGATTGTAAGACACAGTTGATGTAGCGGACAGGGAAGAAAGTTTCCACGCCGATATCAGACCAGAGAAAGTCTCTTCAAGTTCAAGCACAAAGTGACGGCCCTGGCTCTTCGCCTCCTTCAGGTCCACCTTGCTGCTCTTGGGCACAAACTCCAGTTCAAAGTAAGCCGACTGGGAGGCAAACGCCCCTTCAACAGCAGCCTTCAAAATCGGGAAACGATCAAACTCCCCTACCGCCTCCCGCAGCTTCTTGCTGTGACCCGACTCCCGCATGGCAGCGATGCCCACATCGAGGAGTCCACCCACCAACAGCGCCTGTCGAACGGTGTTGCCGGTGGTGCGATAGTCCACGGCCAACGGATCTTGTGCGTCGATAGCGACCAGGAGCCTAACCTTGCTTTGTCCGTTTGAGAGCGACGGAAGTAGAAGGAGAAAAAGCCAAAGAATCTTCCTCCGGAGCCCGTCAAACTCATGAATTGACGGTTTCATAGTAAAGGGGAATTGGTATGTTTAATTTACAAATTATTCATCAGGAATGACAAGCAAGCGCACTTGGTTCATCACTGGCTCCTCCACTGGCCTTGGTCGGGCGCTCGCGGAAGTACTGCTCGAAAAAGGGTATCGAGTCGCCGCAACAGCCCGCGACCCATCGGCGCTCAGTGCCCTGAAAGCAGCCTATGAAGACCATTTGCTCTGCCCTCAACTGGATGTTACTAACCCTGAACAAGTGCGTGAAGCGGTCGCTAAGACTATATCCCAATTCGGCCAGATTGACGTGCTGGTAAACAATGCGGGCTACGGACTGATCGGCGCCGTTGAAGAAGTGACCGATGAAGAGATCCGGCAGCAATTCGATACCAACTTCTTCGGGGCTTTAGATGTGACCCGGGCGATCCTCCCACATTTCCGGTCGCGCAAGATTGGTCACATTGTCAACATCTCATCCATCGGAGGTTTTCGTGCCATCGCCGGTGCTGCTATTTACAACGCCACGAAGTTTGCCCTTGAAGCTCTTTCAGAAGCCCTCGCCCGGGAAGTGGCTCCGCTGGGAATCCGCGTTGTGCTCGTGGAGCCCGGACCGTTTCGCACCGACTTTGGAGGTAGATCTATCATCGATACCAAGTCGAGGATGCCGGAGTACACGGCCACGGCCGGAAAGATGCGTGAGTATTACCAGGCTGCCCATGGCAAACAGGTTGGCGATCCCCGCAAGGCAGCGGAAGCCATCATTCAGGCCGTAGAATCGAAGGAAGACTTCCTCCGGCTACCCCTGGGGGAGGCGACACTTAAGGGTATGCGGGAGAAAATTGGTAACGTTGAAAAGGATTTGTCCCTTTGGGAACAAGTGGCCATCAACACTGCGTTTACCGATTAGCATGAACATCAAACACCTTGAGTTCGGAAGCAAGGGCGCCTTCGTGGTGGAGACCGACGGACGACGCCTGGCAGAAATGACGTATTCCAAAGCAGGCGCTGAGCGCATTATCATCGATCACACGGAAGTGTCTGAAGAGCTGAAAGGGCAAGGCGCTGGCAAACAACTGGTGACGGCTGCGGTAGATTACGCACGGAAGAATAACCTCAAGATTATCCCGCTCTGTCCATTTGCCTCATCCGTATTCGCACGGGTCAAGGAATTCAGCGACGTTCTGGATAAGTGAAGAGGTAACTCAGGCGGTTACGCTGGCGAGACGAGGCTGAAGCACAAAATACATCCGTAACGATCCACGGTTCTTCACTTCCAGCTCACCTCGGTATTCGCACACCACGTGGTCTTTGATCCGGGAATAGGTTTCTTCTGAAACATTGATTCGCCCGGGCTCGGAAGCGGTCTCCAACCGTGCGGCCACATTTACTGCATCGCCCCATATGTCGTAGGCAAACTTCCGAGTCCCCACAACACCGGCCACCACCGGACCGGTATTGATCCCAATTCGCACTTCAAACCTATGGGCGACTTCTGAATTCGGCGCTTTTTGATCCTCCACGAAGTTGACCATTTCCAGCGCCGCCAAGACAATCTTGACAGCATGATCTGGTGTGGGGAAAGGCAGACCTCCGGCACACATGTAGGCGTCACCCACCGTCTTGATTTTTTCGAGCCCATATTTTTCCACGATCTTGTCGAACCCGGAAAAATAATGGTCTACGGTCTTGACCAACACTTCCGGTGAGAGCTTTTCGGCAAATTGACTGAACCCCTTGAAGTCGGCAAACAATATGCTGGCGGAGTCGAAGCGCTTGGCCACAACCCTTCCGTACTCCTTCAACTCCCGGGCTGTCTCTTCGGGCAAGATGTTCAACAATAGTTCCTCGGCGCGTTTCTTCTCACGGTCGATAATCAGGTTCGTTTTCCTGATGTAGACATAGCGGCGATAAAGGCCCACAGCAAGCAGGACAGTGAGCGACAATGCTACGATACCCGAAACAAGGATAATCTGCTGGTTCCTCTTCTGCTCGTTCAGCAGATCGACCTCAATTTGCTTTCTCGACACCTCAAATTCTGTACGCTGGTCGGCCATCCGCTGGACTGAGGCTATGTTGGTTACACTGTCTTTGTAATCGATGTGCTGTTTGTATAAGCTTAGCGCTTCCTTGGGCATGCCTTTCTGCTCATGAATTTGACTCAGCCGCAGATAGGCTTCGCTAACCTGATCTTTCAGTCCGTGTTTGCGTGAAAGTTCAAGGCTGCGTCGGGCATAATTCAAGGCAGTATTCAAATCCGACTTCTGTACATAGATATCTGAGATATATGCCAGGTACACGGCAATCGGGTAGTACTCGTGTTTATCCTCGAGCAGCTGGATCGCAAGATTCATATTAGCCTCGGCCTGAGAGTTGTTACCCAGTTTACCATAGATCATCCCCAGGTTACCAAGGGCATATGCCTGACCGAGGGTATAGCGGAGCTGCCGGAAGATGGTCTCAGCCTCAATTGTATAGATCAGGGCCGTATCCAGCCTTCCATAGTTGATGTATTCATCACCCGTGTTCAGAAGCGCTGATGCCAGGTTGACGGAATCTTTTTCCTGCCGCATCACCGCAATAGCGCTTTGATGGTAACGAACTGCTGTGGCGTGATTGCCCATGATGGCATACACGTCAGCGATTGCTATGTTCACCGTACCCAATCGCTTGTTGCTCTTCATTTGTTCCGCGATCGCTGCCGCCCTGAAGTAGCTTTCCAGGGCTGCACTGAGATTTCCCTTTAACCGCATCGCGTTGCCCTTCTCTAGATATCCCTGCAATGTGTAGTCCGTCGAGTCCACGGCGCCAGCCGCTTCGATGAGGAGTTCGCTGAAGAGCAATTTCTTTTGTACATCCGGGTGATTGACGGCCAAATCCTTAAGCAGCCCGAGGCGCGCATGCTTAGGGTACTGACCATTTGTGAATACGCGTTCCAGGCTATCGCCCCTCGCCTTGTCCTGACTTAAGCCAGATAAGGCTGTCAAAAGAAAAAAGCCCATGATCACACAGGCTTTCTTCCCAGGAAATGAGGTCGGTTGATGCATTGATGCCGTCGTCCCGTCCTCGGGCCTATTTAATGAACTTCGATCTTAGGGTCGATTGAAAAAGTCCCACCTTTCTTGTTACCATTTGTGGTTACGGTGAATGAGATCTTGTATTTGTAGTTGTCGCCGTTCGTGGGATAGAGCACCTGTCCTGATACCGTGCCTTCTCCCTTCGCTGCATTCAGCACGTTGGATCCAAACACATTCTTGCCGCCCATGTAGTTGATCGCCGTGATCTGAACAACGTCCGTATCGGGTGCATTGGTTGAAACACCTCGCCACGTAATGGTCTGGCCAACGTTGACAGCTATGGTATACTCCTCATTGGATACATTACCTGTTTGGCCGAAGTTGCAGTACGCGCTTTCGTTAGGCTTCTTTATCTCCGCTGTGTTCACGTAAAGTGTGACAACCGTCACGTCCGGTTTTTTGGGGGAGGGCGAAAATGCCACCATCAAGAAAGCGGAACAGGCCAGCAAGAAAACAGGCCTAAAAAGGTAGTTCAGAAGGTTCTTCATGGGTTGGTTCACTTTTAGGTTACTCAAGTTAATTAAAGCGCTTGGAGTTCCAAGGATTCGACCGCGTCTATTCCAAAGCTGATTGCCTCATTCATCGGGCACACCTAAATTCGAGATTAATGAAGTTCATTCAACCGCCAGGAATTGTTAAACCACGTGGGCACTACAGCCCTGCTGTTGTGCAGAATGGCTTCGTGTTTGTCTCCGGTCAACTGCCGCTGGACGGCGAGGGGAAAATTGTGGGCACAACCGTAGAAGAACAAATGTTGCAGTGCCTGAAGAACATTGAGGCCATACTCAAGGCCTCTGGCAGCAGCATTTCCATGGTGGTAAAGTCCAATGTCTTTGTGACAGACATCGGGTACTGGCCGAACGTAAACGGAGTGTACGCCGATTTCTTTGGCAATCACCGCCCGGCCCGAGTCGTGGTGCCCACCGGCAAACTCATTGACGGTGTCTTCGTGGAAGTCGACTGCATCGCCTCGGTCAACCCAACACCTTAGTAAATTGCGACCACGACACCTCGACACTAAGACACTTCGACACTATTTCCATCCCGTCCACCCCGGCCCTCTTACCACCCGTCCCGGCCGTGCATTGGTATGCTCGCCGTCCTTGAGCACTTGGACACCATTCACAAAGACATGCTGCATGCCGGTGGCATACTGGTGCGGGTTCTCGAAAGTGGCGTGATCCTGGATTTTTGCCGGATCAAAAACGACCACGTCGGCATAGTAACCCGGTGAGATCGTTCCGCGTTTGCGTATGCTAAGGTTTGTAGCCGGCAACCGGGTCAGCCGGCGGATGGCTTCTTCGAGCGGAATGACTTTCTCGTCGCGGACGTACTTGGCCAGCAGCCGGGCGAAATTGCCGTAGGTACGCGGGTGGTCTTTGTACTTTAACCAGAAACCCTCCGCAGGTGGCGCACCGGCATCCGAGCCGAAGCTGACGTAGGGCAACGCGATTTGCTTCTTGATGTTCTCCTCACTCATCATGAAGTAGGCGGCTTCTACACGTGTCTTGTCGGCGATCACGAGGTCCATGGCTGTTTCTTCCGGTGACTTCCCATGCATCTTCGAGACTTCGGCGAGGTTCTTGCCGACGTACATCTTCAGTGAGTCCTTGCTGAATCCAAGTAGCAGAACATTCTCCGGCCCACCGCAAGTGCGGAGCATATTCTCCCACTTGTCCGTCGGCGTGAGCATTTCCTTCAGGATTTTAGCGCGAAGGGAAGGGGTTTTCATTCGCTTGATCCAGTCGTTGATCCCTCCTTCCTGACACCAGGGTGGCATCGTCGCGTCCAGGCCTGTTGCACCTGCCGGGTACGTGTACATGTTTGCCGTCACACGATGACCTGCCTTGGTTGCCCGTTCGATCTTTGCAACGACGGTGTCCAGCTTCCACCAGTTGTCTTTGCCCGCCATCTTTAGGTGATAGATCTCCGCCGGCAGGCCACCTTCTGTAGAAATGCGAATGGTCTCATCAACGGCATCGAAAATGCTGTTGCCTTCGCTGCGCATGTGGGCAATGTACATGCCTCCGTAGTTGGCAGCGACCTTGCTCAGTTCGATGAGCTCCTCTGTCGTAGCATAGCTGCTGGGTGCATAAATCAGGGCCGTTGTTACGCCGAGCATCCCTTCCTCCATGGCTTGCTGCACGAGCTTCCGCATGCGGTCGAGTTCTTCGGCGTTGGGGGCGCGGTTGGCATATCCCAATTCATGTACGCGGATCGTGTTCGCGCCAACAAAGGCAGCCATGTTCTGCGAGACCCCTTTCTTTTCCAGGTACTCCAGGTATTCGCCCATGGTGCTCCACTGGATGTCGTACTTGAAGTCAGGGTACTTCTCCATCGACTCCAACTCCTGCTTCTTCATCGCCTCGTTCATCGGGGCGATGGATATTTCACCAAGGACCTCGAGTGTCACCCCCTGGCGCACATCACTCTGGCCGGTACCGTCAAGAATGAGAGTCTGCCAGCTATGGCTCAGCATGTTGATGAAGCCGGGGGCCACCGCCATGCCTTTGGCGTCGATTTCTGTTTTTCCGACGGCATTTGAAAGGTTCCCGATGGCTACGATGGTGTCGCCATTGATGCCGACGTCTTCGACAATGCCTGGGCTTCCGGTGCCATCATAGACAGTGCCTCCGCGAATGACGATGTCATATTCTTGCTTTTGGCAGGAGGTAACGAAGACAAAGAGTAGGATTAAGGCAATGTATTTCATGCAGGTTCCGGGTTGGTTATCGTAAGTAACCAAAATCACAAGGTCGATCCAAGCTTTTAGGTATAGGCGAAGCCTGAAGGGCTTCAACGGTTGATGACGAATGCCTACATTCGGTTATGATCAAGAAAGCATCGCTGGTCGTCACCGTCGTCGGGCTCTTCGCACACGCCGCCCTCGCCCAAAAGACCGCCATCCTCGCCAAGTCCCTTATCGACGGCACAGGCAATGTGATTAACAACCCGGCCGTGATCGTGGAGGGCAACAAGATCATTGCGGTGACCACCAAGGACAAAATGCCAAAGGATGCCACCGTTGTCGATCTGAAGGACTACACATTGTTACCTGGCCTCATCGACATTCATGTTCACCCCAATCTCACCACAGGAGACTACCAGGTGGACCACCTCCGGATGTCATCCGCTGAAAAGGCGTTGGTAGGGCTCAAGCACTTGCAGGACCTCCTGGCCGCCGGGTGGACTACGGTGCGCGTGGCCGGTGATGGCGATGTTGGGTATGCGAACATGGAGATACGCAATGCGATCAACAAAGGCATGTTCATCGGACCGCGGGTCTTTGGCGCGGCGCACTACTTATCGGTGACAGGTGGCGGGGGCGACATCAATTTTCTTTCTTACGAACAAAAAACAATCGCCGACGGCCTGGTCGTTGACGGGCCTGAGGAGATCCGGAAAGCGGTTCGCAACGAGATCAAATATGGAAGCGATTGGATCAAGTTGTTGGTCACTGGCGCCTTCATGTCGGCCGGAGACAATCCGAACAATGTTCACTTCAGTCCTGAGGAGCTCCAGGCCGCGGTGGATGAAGCAACTCGCAGGGAAGTGCCCGTTATGGCTCATGCGCATGCCGCCGAGGGCATCAAGCAGGCAGTAAAAGCGGGGGTGCGCACCATCGAACACGGATCCTTCATTGATGAAGAGGCCATGGATCTCATGGTCAGGCACGGCACTTGGCTGATTCCGACGTTCAGCGTCCATACTTACTATGATGAACTTCCCTCGGCGGACCCAGCGTTGCAAAAGAGCATCGAGATCGGGCGTAAGACAAAGGCCTCCATGTATGCCAACATGAAGATCGCACTCAAGAAAGGTGTCAAGTTCGGCCTGGGCAGCGACGATGTGGGTTGGCCTGCAACGTATTCTGCCCGGGAATTTTCGGAATACCTGGCCATTGGCATGACGCCCATGCAAGCCATTCAATGCGCAACGAAGACTAACGCTGAAATTCTCAAAAAGGAAAAGGAGTTAGGAACGGTGGAAGCCGGAAAACTTGCTGACCTGATCGCGGTCAAAGGCGATCCCTTGAAAGATATTACCGAATTGGCGCGAGTCAAGTTTGTGATGGCCAATGGAAAGATTGTTAAGAACGAGAAATAGTTTCCAAAAAGCTTCTGCTAACAGCGTTTTAAGATTAGTATATTAGTAGAAACCATCCCGGCACAAGGCCTGGACCCAAACCCATGAGAACACTTACCGCCTGTCTGGTTATGTCCATTCTGGTGATTGGATGTAACCCTTCCTCATCCCGTACCGCTGGCATGAATCCGGAAGCAAGAGCGCTTTACGAGAAGAACCTTGTGACGTTGAAAGCCATGAACAGTGCCTTCGAAAACGAGCAAATGGACAACTGGGGCACTTATGTATCCGACACCGCAGTTTGGAATTCGGCTGCCTATGGTTCGGTTCCCGGCACCAAAGCAACTTGGGCGGCCACACTTGGAGGGTATGTTGCAGACTGGGACAGCATCCGGCTGATGAATGCCATTTACCTTCCTGGGCTTGATCAAAACACGGCGGAATTCGATGGCAGCGTCCGGTATTACGGACTTTGGGTCGCCCGACACAAGTCTGGCGTGGAAACATCCTTAAGTTACTATGCGACGGCCGACTTCAATTCGGACGGAAAACTGGTGGTTTACTCCGAGTTTTATGATTTGGGCGGGCTCTTGAATGCCATCAAACCCAAGGAGCAGCCATAGCGCGATATTTTTCGAATCCACTGCTATCTTAGCCCAAGATCATCCCTGGACCGCACCCGTATGAACAGATTAATCGTAGCAATCGCAGTCTGCCTGTCGATTGTGAGTGGCTGTCAGGCTCCTGGTGAGGTCTTCGAGGGCGCATTTTGCATTCAAGACATCACCACCATCGACCCCACGGATGGCGCCAAGGAGGGACAGACTGTAATCATAAAGGATGGCAAGATTCTGAGAATTTCCCCCACCGCTGAACTGAAACTTTCATCATCGAACACCATCATCGATGGAACGGGCAAATTCCTGATGCCCGGCCTGTGGGATGCTCATGTTCACTTCGCTTACATCGAAGAGCTCGCGCCTGTGATGTTTGATCTTTTTCTGCTGTATGGAATCACCAGCGTGCGCGATACTGGGGGTAAGATTGATTTCGTGACCGCATGGCGCGACTCTGCCCGAAGCAGCCCAACAGACGCACCTCGGGTGATGGTAGCCGGACCTCTGATCGATGGCATGCCCAACGTTTACGATGGCAGTGACGCCGGACATCCACCTTTGTCACTCGGCTCAGGTTCTGTCAACGCGGTAGCTCGCCTCGTGGAGCGTCTCGATAGCGTGGATGTCGACTTCTTAAAAGCCTATGAAATGTTGACTCCGGAGCAATTCCTGAAAATCATGGAATTGGCCAAGGCCAAGGGATTGAAAGTAACAGGGCATGTGCCGCTACGTATGGACGTGATAAGCGCCTCGAACGCAGGGCTCAATAGCATGGAGCACATGCGCAACCTGGAGCTGTCGTGTGCATCGAACGCCGACCAGTTGCTGAAAGAGCGCCAGGAAATATTGTCGAAAGGAAGGAATTTACCCGGCCATGAACTGAGGTCCAGCATACATACCGCCCAGCGCGAAGTTGCCGTAGCCAACTACGACGACAACAAAGCGAACGCCATACTTGAAGTGCTTCGCAAGAACGACACCTGGCAGATCCCGACTCTTGCATTGAACACCGGGCAAACCCGGTTCCCTTACGACAGACCCGAGTGGCTGGAGAGTTTCGAGTACCTCCCCGGCGCGATCGGCAATGAATGGAGGGAATTGACGAAAACGGAGCCTGCCACTATTCCGCAGTTCAGGAAAGATTACACGCAGTGGATGTTGAACATGGCATTGAAAGTTCACAAGGCAGGCATTCCGATGATGGCAGGGACAGACACACCGATCGGGTTTCTCACGCCTGGACTGAGTTTGCATGAAGAATTGTTGGTGATGGTCGAAGCTGGGCTAACTCCACAAGAAGCGCTAAAGACCGCAACGATCAATCCGGCGCGCTACTTTAATCTTGAAAACGAGTTGGGATCAATCAAGGAAGGACACTGGGCGGATTTGGTGATGCTGAGTGCGAACCCGTTGGAGGACATTCGCAACACGCTGAGAATTATTGCAGTGGTGAAACAGGGGAAGCTCTTCGCTGAGAGTGAATTCAATGTGATAAAGAAGCGGCTTCGGAAGAGGTGAACAGTAAACAGTGAACCGTGAACAGTAGCTGTGCCTGTTATCCATTGCAGAATCTATCAGCCTTGTTAATCATAGTCTGGATCTGGCGTCCAAGTATCTTATACCGATTCAGCAGGTTTTCAGCAACGTCCTTTGCCAATAGCCTCGAATCCATTGCTGTTAGAATCCAATGCCTTGTTTCATATTGCTCACCATCAGCATCTGTGAGCTTACTGACAAAGTGTTTCTTGTACCTACGTTTGGCCCAAGACTCCGCTATTGAAGCACCAATCGATCTAGAGGCCCTCCGAATCTGATCAGTAAGTGAATACTTCTCCTCCTTGGGGAAGGAAATAGTCAACTCGTATATGATGTGCTGGAGTTCTCTTGCGAGTTTGTAGACATCCAATTCTTCAAACGATCCGGCGTGTACCATGCCACGAAACTACACTGACAAACCAAGTAAGTGGCCCAACGTTACTGACGGAAAACCTGACTATTTCTTACCAAACCCACCACCGTTTACCGTTCACCGTTTACCGATTCTCGCTATCTTTGCCCTCTTTTTATCTCGCAAATCAATGATCTCAGTAAGCAATCTCTCTCTTCAATTCGGAAAGCGTGTTCTATTCGACGAAGTAAGCCTCAAGTTCGTCGGTGGGAACTGCTATGGCGTGATTGGTGCCAATGGGGCGGGGAAATCTACGTTCTTAAAGCTACTTTCTGGTGAGATTGACCCTACCCGCGGGCAAGTGGCCCTGGACACCGGCAGGCGCATGGCGGTGCTGAAGCAGAACCACTACGAGTTCGACGAGGTCACGGCCATCGACACCGTGATGATGGGGCACCAGAAGCTTTGGTCTATCATGAAAGAAAAGGACGCGCTGTACGAACGGCCAGACTTTTCCGAAGCCGACGGCATCCGCGCCTCTGAGTTGGAGCATGACTTCACGGAGATGAACGGCTGGAATGCTGAGTCCGATGCCGCGTCCCTGCTGAGCGGACTGGGCATCACAGAAAGTGAGCACTATAAACTCCTTAAGGAGTTGAGTGGTAACCTGAAGGTCCGTGTGCTGCTTGCCCAGGCCATCTTCGGGAACCCTGATGTCCTAATCCTCGACGAACCTACCAACGACCTGGACCTGAAAACCGTGGGATGGTTGGAGGATTTCCTACTCGAATTCAAAAACACGGTCATTGTCGTCTCCCACGACCGTCACTTCCTTGACACAGTATGCACGCACGTCGTGGACATCGACTACAGCGCTATCAAGCTGTACACCGGCAACTACACTTTCTGGTATCAATCGAGCCAACTGGCACTGCAGCAACGGTCATCAGCTAACAAGAAGGCTGAAGACAAGCGCAAGGAACTTACGGAATTCATCATGCGCTTCAGCGCCAACGCGTCAAAGTCAAAGCAGGCCACGAGCCGGCGCAAGCTGCTGGAGAAAATCAATGTCGACGACATCCAGCCTTCTTCACGCAGGTATCCGGCCATCATATTTCAACAAAACCGCACTGCCGGCGACCAGGTGCTGCACATCGAACACCTGAGCGGCTCCCTCGGAGACACCAAGCTGTTCACCGACTTCGATCTGTTTGTGAACAAGGGTGACAAGATTGCCTTCCTCAGCAAGGACAGCACGGCCATCACGACCCTGTTTCAGATCCTTGCCAAAGAGAAGAAAGCCGACAAGGGTATGTTTACCTACGGTCAAACCATTACCCCTGCCTTCCTCCCGCTCAACAACGAGTCGTACTTTCAGTCCAACGACAACCTCGTTGACTGGCTGCGGCAATTCGCTGCGGAGGAGAACAAAGATGAAGTCTACATGCGTGGTTTTCTCGGGAAGATGCTCTTCTCCGGTGAGGAAGTGTTTAAGAAGTGCAGTGTACTTTCTGGCGGCGAGAAGATGCGGTGCATGATCTCTCGTATGATGCTGGCGGGAGCCAACCTGCTTATCCTCGACGAGCCCACAAACCACCTCGACCTGGAGTCGATCCAAGCCTTCAACAATGCATTGAAAGATTTCCCGGGCACCGTTCTCTTCACTTCGCATGATCACGAGTTCACACAGACAGTCGCCACGCGCATCGTCGAGATCAGCCCCAATGGCTTCCTTGACAAGTTGATGACGTATGATGAGTATGTAGAGAGTGAACGGGTAGCTGAGCAGAAGGAAGCTCTTTACGCATAGGACACTCAGATCTGCGGTAATCTGCGGGCATTTCAATCTGCGCCAATCTGCGGGAAAGATTTTGCGCGTCGACATTTGCCCGCAGATTTTCGCAGATTGAATACGCAGATTTTCGCAGATTTGTTTCTCCAATGTGAAAAAGCTCTTCTTCGCATCCCTTATCCTGACCGCTGCATGTTCAGCAGATTTTGAGCCTAATCTCAAAGGCTGGAAGGCAACCAGTAAGCCATTTACGCGTGTTCTGCTGGAGATCGACGGCCGTGAGTCAACTGTTTATTTACCCGACGGCGAAGGAGTACGATACCGGTTCCCGCAATGGACGAAGGCGAAAGACCGTATCCTTCTCGTGCAGATGACCACCAACGAGAAGTGTCAGGACTACAAGATCGTGGCAGTAGACACAACGGGCGCAATACTCGACACGGTTTTCATTGCGCCTTCCAACACAGCCCTTAACTACAGTCTCGCACCCAACGACAGTTTACTTCTTCTCAAGACCTACCTCGACGACTGCGAAAAGACCAGCCAGTTCAGGTACAGTTTCTACAATCGCCACACAAAGAAGGCTCTCCCCGACACCATCCCCGTCAGCAACTCGCGCGGCATTCTTCTCTCTGAATCAGTCTGGAGCCCAGATTCCAGGAAGGTGATAATCTCCTCGTGGGGCCGAAGCGACGTCGTTGGATTCGTCTATGATCTCGCCACCACGGACACCACTTACATTGACGAGGGCGTGAATTTCCTTTGGTCACCGGCTGACACTAACATCATCGCCTACATCAAGGATTACTCCCTGCATAGCCTGAACCTGCAGACGGGGGCAAAAGAGATCATCTACGAAGGGAAACGAAAACACGCCGTCACCGCCTTCCGCTGGAATCCTACCGGGGAATTCATGATGATCTTTGTCAAGCGCTACTGGCTTAACATCGAGTCAGGACCAACGGGGAATCCCATCATTCTTTACCTCAATATGAAGGACAGGACCACTTCCAAATCGTACTTCAGCGAGGAACGGGTAGATTCGTGGAAATAGGCTCGCAGTCTCAATCTCCCATCTTCACAAGTATCGAAGCCTGGGTCACCCGGAAGCCCGTCGATCCTCCCGCTTCATAGCGGAAATCGAGCAGGAGATCATTGGTAATGTGAACTCCCCCGTTGAGCAACCATCCCGAGACACCACAGAATGGGGAGGGAACAATCGAGCCGCCTGGTTGTCCTGAACCCGTATTGAGCCCGGCCCCGAAGAAGACACCTGTGCCAACGTAGGGTTTCAAGGGAAGTTTCCTGAATGTGTAAGTGACCAACAAATTGAATCTTAGAATCTTTTCCTCAACGGTCTCCTGCCAGGCCGAGGTACTCAGGGTTTGATCGGCATACTTGCGCAATATAACCTCGAATACAAATGACCAAAAGGGAGATCGGGCAATTGGTTTTCGGAAGGAAGCCCCTAAGCCAAATCCCAAGCCGTCCGATGATGTTGCTGTGGGTGGATCGATTTTCCAGCTGTCGGATGACACGCTTGCAAACAACCAAGGAATTGCTTTCGGTCTTTGTACTTCCTCATAACGACGCGCGATCGCCGAATCTGCGGATTGAGACCAGGCAGACTGATTGACTGCCCCAATCAAGAAGCAGATGGCAACAAACTGAATAACCTGTGATGATCGTCTACTCAAGAGGCCCAGGGATTCAGAC
>CAZJWV010000056.1:0-19548 GCA_964549855.1 uncultured Ohtaekwangia sp.
ACCATGAAGCGGGCGTTGAAGCCGATCTCGATGTCTTCGCCTTCGTGTTCGCAGGCGAGGCGCTCGTTGGCTTCGTTGGAAAAATCGAGGTCCTCCGCGGAAACTTGCAGCTCGCTACCTGTGATTTTCAAGCGCACCTGGTGCGTAGTCTTGTTGGCGTAGATGGAAATCCGCTTCAGGGAGCTCAGGAAATCCACCCGGTTGATCGTCATCTTTATCGTGCTCGCCGTGGGGATCACGTTTTCGTAATCCGGAAAACGCTCGTCGATCAGCCGGCAGATCATGCGGATCGTACCGAACTTGAAGAAAGCGTTGGCCGCGTTAAAGTCGATGGACACGTCGGTATTCTCACCAGGCAGCGTCGCTTTCAATAGGTTAAGTGCCTTGCGCGGGATGATGATCGTGCTTCCGTTATCAGATTTTACATCACTACGACGATAGCGCACAAGGCGGTGACCGTCAGTCGATACGAAGGTTGTGTTCTTCTCACCCAGGTTGACGTAAACGCCGGTCATTGCCGGGCGAAGCTCATCGTTGCTGGTAGCGAAAATGGTGTTGTTGATGGCCCGGCCGAGCACTTCCGATGAAATGGTCGCGGAAAAGTCGTTCGACACCGTTGGCACCTTGGGGAAGTCGGTGGCGTTCTCGCCGGAAAGCTTGTAGCGGCCGTTGTCAGAGCTTAGCTCGATGCTGTAGGTGGACTCATCCATCGAAAACGTGACAGGCTGATCGGGCAGGTTCTTTAGGGTATCCAGGAGGATGCGTGCCGGCACGGCGATGTTTCCTTTTTCCTTCGATTCCACGGTGATTTCCGTGATCATCGACGTTTGAAGATCTGAGGCCGTCACGGTCAGCCGGTTTTTGTCAATCTCAAAAAGAAAATTCTCCAGGATCGGCACCACGGGGTTGGCGGTGATGACCCCGTTTATGTACGACAGCTGCTTCAACAGGTAGCTGGAGTTGACAATAAACTTCATGTACGTAGTGGTTAGGGTTGCTGCGCTAAGGTATAAAGAAAGACCTTGATTTAAAGGATTTCCTGATTGAAGGATTGCCTCAGGCATTGGTAAGGGTGGGGTTCCGGTCGAACGGTCGGACTAGAGTCCAATGATTTCTGGGGCTTGGTATCCACGCCCTAAAGGGCGTGGCAATCGCTGGAAATGGACTAAAGTCCATTCACCAATCTCCAAAACCTATTGCAAAGCAAATTCATTTGCTTTAAAGTTTTGCCACGCCTTTTAAGGCGTGGTTGAGGGAGACCAAAACTGATTGGGCTTTAGCCCATCCCACCTCGGCGTGGAATGTCACCTTGACCTTACAAAGAAACTTCGCCCTCTCACAATGGCTGAAATATCCGCTCCATCGAACACAACCAGTTCTCCAGAGTCAAGCCTGCCAAATACCTCGGACCCCTCCTGACCTGGAGCAAACAGCTCAAGAGAATAGGTCCGCTTGGCAATGTCTTCCACGTCAATGCGAACTTCGGGTTGTTGAAGCCGGATCCCATCGGAGGTCTTCTTGTCCAGGAAACGCTTGGCCATGAGAAGCGATACCGCGTCGAGGTAGTCGTTCAGGCGCGTGGTGTCGATGTTCTCGGCGTTACGGATTCCAGCGAGCCGTTGCTTCAACTCGATGGTGAACCCCTCGGCCGGTTGCTTGGGGTAAGTTGCCGTGAGGGTCCTGAAATTGCTCCAGTTAAAATCAAACACTTGTTTGTTGCGCCAACCTCCGGCAGGAAGTTCGAATATGCCTGACACGTATACCCTGTAGCCTGGTATGATCATTACCATGGCACGATTGTCCTCACTGAGAAACCATGCCTCGGACTTGTTCTGGTTTCCTCCTACCCAGAAATCACGAACGACGGTACCGCTCTCCATAACGACTACTCGGGTGCCCGTCCTTTTCAATCTAGCCACCACCGAATCCTGTTGTGACGCCGCCACGGGTCGATGAGGAGCGACTTGCTTCAGCGTTGCCATCAGGACTTTAATCATTTGTACGTCAGCGACCCATTGATTGTTCACTTGCCATCGGCCGTCGTCGAAAAAAAGGTCGACAGTGTCTCCAGCATGCACCAACTGAACCCGGTTGACTTTTTCAGTCTCGGCCAGCGCAAAGTCATTCTGCTCGATAACTCGTGGGCGCTCGACGGAATTTGTCAAGTACAACCCAACGGAGGCCAGGCAAAGCACGGCCAAAGAGATCGCCAGCAATTTTGACCGGCGACTATCCATGTGGCTGAGGTGAGTGCATCCCGTACTTTCTTCGGCGCAACCAAGCTTTCAAGAGTCCAACAGCGACAACGAGGATCACTGGCGCGACAAGGTTAATGGCCTGCCAGAAAACGCGGCCTTCCCTGATTTTCTCACGATCCAGAGGACGGACCGGAATCTCACGGTTGCGGGTGGTGATAATGCCGGAATCGTCCGTAAGGTAGGCGATGAGGTTGAGCAAGAGCTCCCGGTTGGCAAACGTGTGGTTGCTGACGGCGTCGAAACCAAGATCCACGGGCTGCCCCGTGCGGCGGCTGACGTCGTTGCGCGCGATGTCACCGTCGGCGATCACCGCCACCCGTGCAAACTCACCCTCGGTACGATTTCCTTCGGCGTTCACCCCTTCCGGCACAAAGCGGTGCGCGTAGAGTGAGGTGAATTTGCCTTCCAGCAGGTAGGCTACGGGAACATTCGGCGTTGAGAAGTTCTGTGGCGTGATCTCTTTGCGCAGGTCGTTCACATTGATCTTGATGGGCGCGGAGAGTTTGCGGCTATAGGTGGAGGTAAACATCAAAGGTGTTTTCCGGATGCCTGACGCCTTTACGGTGTCCAGGCTTCCCGTAAAGCGCAAAGCCGTTGCATCGAGGTTGCGTGTGACCGCATGAGAAGCGTAGGTGTTTGCAAGCGGAAAGTAAGGCCATTCAATCGCAGTAACCTGCGGATTGCCGTTCCGTTGGCCGGTCACCACCGGGTACCGGAGCGAAACCAGGTCAAGCACAAGATCCGGGTTGAGCCGAACACCATATTGAAACAGTTGGTCGTCCAGGTTCGTCTCGTACGGAAACGCATAGTAGTCGCCGGATGAAAGGCTGTCCATGTTCACCCTTACCGCATCCATCATGAATGCGACAGAGCCGCCCGCGAGAATGTACTGGTCCAGGTAATACTTTTCGGCTTCCGCAAATCTTTTCACCGGCTTGGCAACTAACAAGAGGTCGAAATTCGGGAGGCCCATTCGTTGATTCAACGCCACATTCAGGTTCACATCGTACAACTCAACGAGTCCATCCACCAGGCTCTGCACTTCCAGGCTGTCAAGTTCGCCGTGACCGCCAACGAAACCGATTTGTTTGCGATCGGAGAGTGTCAACCGCTGAATAGCGCTCGCCAATCCGTACTCCAGGCTCTCAACGGCCCGGTTGATGTCTTGCTGAGCTCCACCCACCTGGTCGGTGAGCAGCATCACGGGAGTTTGGAGTCCGCCGTAGGAAACCAGCGCGCCGGGAAATACAATTTTCTCTGACCGCTGTCCGTCTTTAGAATCAATTATGTTGATCGGCTTGATGCCACGCGCCACCAGGTCAGCCATGAACTCCTGCCGGGCCCCCTGGCCGGCGGCCTGCTGCGGATCAGAAAACTGGTAATAAACCCGGTTCTTCGACCCCACCCTGAATTCCTCGAGGGTCTCTTTTACGGCCTTGCGAAGGCGCCTGAATTCAGCGTTCAGATCCCCTTCCAGGTATACCTCTATATATACGTCATCCTCCAGGCCCCCAAGCAGTTCCCTTGTTGGTTCCTTCATCGTGTACCTCCGCTCTTCCGTGAGGTCGATGCGGAAGAAAAAAAGAGCAGCAAGTTGGTTTAGGACAATGGCGAGCACGATGCCGTTGAAAAGCAACAGAAGATCCCCAGTCGTGCGTTTTTCCCAGGCTACCATGAACGGCTGGATAAAACGGTTTTTGCCGAAAGCAAGAGAACCCCGGCAACACCGAGGAAATAAACGAGGTCGCGGCTGTCGATTAGCCCACGGCTGAGAGATTCAAAGTGATACCTGATTCCCAACTGTCGGACCATCAAGGCCGCCTGGCCGTTACTGATCAACTGGGCCAGTGACTCAAAGCCTGCGTACATGAGGAAGCAAAGGAAAGCGGCAAGCAGGAAGGCAACGATCTGGTTGCTCACCAGCGTTGAAGCCACGATGCCCACCGCGCAGAAGACAGCTCCGAGGAGCACAAGCCCGATGTAAGAACCGATGACGCCGGAAGTATCCACGTTGCCGGTCGGGTTCCCCAATTGGTAAACCGTGAAGTAGTACACAACGGTGGGTAGCAATGCCAGGATCACGAGACTTACGGCTGCCAGGAATTTGCCCACCACGATGTCGCCTTCCGATACGGGCTTGGTCAGCAACCACTCGAGGGTTCCCATCTTTCGTTCTTCTGCAAAGCTTCGCATGGTGATGGCCGGCACGAGGAACACCAGGACAAAAGGTCCAAGGGAGAACAGGGTCTCGAGGTCTGCAAAGCCGTAATCCAATACAGATGTATCGGGAAACACCCACATCAACAGTCCCATCGCAACAAGGAACACCGTGATCACCGCATAGCCGATGAGCGAATCGAGAAAGCCATGTACCTCTTTGAGAAAGATTCGTACCATGTCAGGCGTCGGCAGGGGTTGTTCCTGTGAGTTGGCTGAATACTGCTTCGAGCGAATCGGCCTCTTCTGTCAATCCGACCAGTGGTAACTTATGATCAGCAGCAAACCGGACTACCGCAGGTCGAATGTCTGTGCCGGTGTCTGTCTTCAGGACAACAACGCGGTCGCTGATCGTTTCAACCTGCCTCACCCCTTCGATGGATGCAAACGATGCTGCCAGAACGGGAGAGGAGAATTCAACGCGCAACCTGCTTCCACCTTTGCGGGTAAGGTTCTCAAGCCGGTCATCGGCGACCATTTCGCCCCGGTGGATCACAATCACCCTGTCGCATAGTGCCTGCACTTCCTGGAGGATGTGAGACGAAAAGAGCACCGTTTTGTTTGCGCTGAGCGCCTTGATAAGCCTGCGTATCTCAATCAGCTGATTCGGGTCAAGGCCTGAGGTTGGTTCATCCAGGATCAACACAGGCGGGTCATGGATTAGCGCTTGGGCAAGTCCGATGCGCTGACGGTAGCCTTTTGACAGCCACCCGATTCGCTTGTTTTGTTCTACTCCCAGGCCGCACAGATCGATGATCTCCGCCACACGCGTTTTGACGTTCGGCTTCGGCATGTCATAGAGAGATGCAACGAATAACAAATACTCATGAACGTACATGTCGAGGTACAAGGGATTGTGTTCGCCGAGATATCCCAGGAGTCGCTTCACCTCCCTTGGATGACGTGCAACATCAAGGCCGTTGACGGAAGCTGTTCCTTCCGTCGGCGGCAGGAAGCCAGTGATCACCTTCATCGTGGTGGATTTACCGGCGCCATTGGGTCCGAGAAACCCGACGATTTCCCCTTCCCCTACCGTAAAAGACAGGTCGCGAACCGCAATTTGTTGGCCGAATCGTTTGGTAAGGGAGGTTACTTGTATCGACATGGAGTGGATGCAAAATAACGCAAAACGCGGGCGACCTCCTATGCTGCAGTCACCCGGAGCGATGTTGGCGCATTAATTGCGGTTACTTGGAAATTTTGGAAATTTGCACCTCATGATCAGAACCCTCACACTTGCCTCTCTTTTGTTAGCCCCTCTCCTGCTTCCTGCGCAGGATGGATACAAGCTCGATTTTCATATTAAGGAGCTCAAAGACACAACCATATTCCTGGGGCATTATTTCGGGGAAAGCACTTTTATTAAGGACACCGCCAGGACTGACAAAGACGGGAGGTTTACATTTTCCAAACCGGCGCGCTTGGATCGCGGAATCTACTTCCTGGTCAAGAAGAAAACGAAGCTGTTCGAACCGGGTTTTATCGTCGGTGATGACCAGCATTTCACCATGGAAACGAGTACGGCCGACTATTTCCACAGCATGAAAATTACCGGCGACGAAGACAATCAGTTGTTCTTCGCAAACATGATCTTCAATGCCGAACAGCACAAGGAAGCGGATCCCGTCCTGAAGATTCTGAAAGACAGCACGCTGACTGAGGATCAAAAGAAGGAAGCGCGGGCCGTGTACGCGAAGATCGACAAGAAAGTTCAAGATCATCAGAATGAAGTGATCGCGGCGTATCCGAAGTCCATCACCGCCAAGCTTCTGAAACTCAACCGGCGTCCCGAAATCCCGGCACCGCCCAAAAAGGCCGATGGATCGATCGACTCCACATTCCAGTACCGATACTACAAGAAGCACTACTTCGACAACTTCGACCTAACGGAGGGGGCACTGATGCGACTGCCCACACCTGCCTACCAGGATAAACTGTACGAATACCTGGATAGGCTGGTTTACCAGGTTCCCGACAGCCTCATGGCGGCCATCGACGACCTGGCATCGCGTGTGAAGTCAAACAAGGATGTCTACAAGTACCTCGTACACACCTGCGCGTACAAATACCAAAAGCCGACGATCATGGGTCTTGATGAGGTGTTTGTCAGGATCTATGACAAGTACTATGAAAGCGGTGAGATGGACTATTGGGTGAACAAGCCGATGAAGAAGTCGATGAAGGAATACGCGGACAAACTCCGGAACAGCCTGATCGGCAAGACCGCGGCCAACCTGGTGATGCAAGACCAGAACTTACAGCGTAAGGCGTTGTATGACATCACGAAGAAATATTCACTCATTTACATCTTCGACCCGGATTGCGGTCATTGCAAGGAGGAGACACCGAAGCTGGTGACATTCTACAACCAGCGAAAAGAAAAGTACAACCTGGAAGTCTTTGCCGTGTGCCTCGACACCTCAATGCAGAAGATGCGCAACTACATCAAGGACATGAAGATGCCCTGGGTAACAGTGAACGGACCACGCACCTATTCAGGTTCGCTCTACAACAGCTATTACGCCGATACGACACCTATGATCTACGTCATCGACAACAAGCGTAAGATCATTGCGAAGGGGTTGCCGGTGGATCGCCTCGATGATTTCATTGTCAACTACGAGAAGTTCGAGCGCCGGAAGGCCGCCATGCAGGCACGGAAGCAAGGTGCTGGCAAGTGAAAAGACCTTAAACCTGCACCAATCAATGTAATCCGTGTCCCGATAGCTATCGGGATCCGTGGCTACGATTCATACCCGTTTTATGCGGGTTAATGACCGTTTTTCCAAAATATAACATCCCCGGTGCAACTATTTGGCCCTTCCTGAGTATCTAAGTAGAGTAAACGCAATCCGCTTATATGGCCCTGTTAAATACCCTGTTTGGCAAGAAGAAGAAAGAGTTCCGGGCCACCTGTCCCATCACGAAGGAACCCCTCGAAAAGGGGTTCGGTTATCTCCTGACCACCGCCCAGGTGGTAGTCAGCAAGAAGTATTGGGATCTCGTCATGACGGAACCCGAAACGATGAGCTACACCGTATCGCATTTCCGCAACCAGTCAAGCGGAACACAGATGCGCTCGATGATTTTTGACAAGTATGCCTCCGTGGCCAAGCCGTGGATTGTTAGTGACTCGGTGATCAACTACTTCGAGGTAGATCGGCAGGCGGCCCGGGAAAATGCCCGCAAGTGGTGGGACCTGGAAGGCAATTTTGAACCCACCGATGTGGGCCCTGCCAACAACCAGTTGGATCAGGCCACTTACCAAAACTGGAAGAACTACGCCGTGCTCGAGGCCGGCAGGGATAAGGTTCGGTAGTCTACTGGCCCTTCGACAGGCTCAGGGACCGTATCAGGCACCTTCTAACTCTTGACAACTCTCTTTGCGACCTCTGCGCAACGCTCTGCGTCCTTTGCGTTAAAAGTGTCTCTTCCTACCTGCTGCACAAATCTTCGGACACCGAAGTGTTAAATGACAGTGCGCACTGCACGAACCTTTGCACTGAACCTGAGACAATGACTCATTTAACGCCCGCCTTTGCTAAAGCTACGGCGGGTAAACTCCGAGCGCAAAGGAATCGCAGAGGACGCGAAGAAATTAGAGCGCACCTACTTCGTTCTCTCAATAGTAAACGTTACGAGGTTTGCCATTGATCGGCTGTAGGCCGATTCAGGAAACTCTTTCAGTATATCCAGGGCCTCTGCGTAGAACCTTTGCATGACACGGTTGGCGTGGGCGATGCCGTCTGAGGCCCGGACGAAGTCAATCACTTCTTTCACTTTTCCCACCTTGTCGCTTTCGTTGCGGACTATGCCTATGATTTTGCGCTTCTCCAGCCACGACGCTTTTGACAGGGCGTGAATGAGCGGCAAGGTCATCTTCTTCTCTTTGATATCAATTCCTACCGGTTTGCCAATGCCGTCTGATCCATAGTCGAACAGATCGTCCTTGATCTGGAACGCCATGCCGATGCGGAGTCCAAATTCTTTCATGCGTGCGACGAGCGACGGACTGGCCCCTGCAGAGCTGGCGCCCATGGCACAGCAGGATGCGATGAGCGAGGCTGTTTTTTGACGAATGATCTCGAAGTAGATATCCTCACTGATGTCAAGGCGTCTTGCCTTCTCCATCTGAAGCAACTCCCCTTCGCTCATCTCCTTTACCGACTCGGTTCCAATGGAAAGCAAGTCGAATTCCTTGTTTTCAACTGATAACATGAGCGCCCTGGCCAAGAGAAAATCGCCTACGAGGACGGCGATTTTGTTTTTCCACAACGCATTGATGGAGAAAAAGTCCCTGCGGTAGTTGGCATCGTCCACTACGTCGTCGTGTACGAGGGAAGCCGTGTGAAGCAACTCGATCAGCGATGCCGCCCGAAATGTCGACTCCGTGATTTTGCCACAGGTACCGGCGCTGAGGAAGATAAACATAGGGCGCATTTGCTTTCCCTTCCTCTTGACGATGTAGTTCATGATCTTGTCGAGCAAAAGCACGCGGGTGTTCATCGAGGCTCGGAATTTCTGTTCGAATTCCTGCATCTCCCGCGCAATGGGCGCTTTGATCTCGTCCAGGCTCAAAGGCATTGCGGCAAGATAGCGAATAGTCGATGGTCCATAGTCGATGGTCGATGGCAATTACCGTCACCAGCCATGGACTATGGACCATGGACTATGGACTCTCACCCAAACGCCCTACTTTTGAGGTCATGGAGTCGATTGACAAGCAATGGGAGCAGGTGGCATTCGCGCTGGTCGTTTTCGCGGTAGCGTTCGTCCTGGGCCGCATTGTGCGGATGCTACTCGGGCGGTTTTTCCGCAAGGCGGCGAAGAAATTAAATGTGGATCCGACCCGCTACAACTTTTTCAAAAATGCGAGCGAGTTCATCATCTACCTCATCGCCGTTGTCGTCATCTTTCGCTCCATTCCTACCCTGCGGGCCTATGGCACCACCCTGCTCACCGGTGCCGGGATCTTCGCGGCCATCGTCGGTTTCGCCTCGCAGTCAGCTTTCTCAAATATTATTAGCGGAATCTTCCTGGTGATCTTCCGCCCGTTCAGCGTAGGAGACCGCGTACGCATTGGGCAGTTGTATTCCGGCGATGTGGAAGACATCACCCTTCGTCACACCGTGATCAAGGATTTTGAAAACAAGCGCATTGTGATTCCCAACACAGTGATTAGCAACGAGGTAATCATCAATTCAACGATCATCGACGAAAAGGTATGCATGTTCATCGAATTGGGGATTTCGCTCGAGTCCGACATTGGGAAGGCCCAGGCCATCATCCAGGGCGAGGCGACAAAACATCCTTATTGCATCGACAACCGGACAGAGGCAGAACAGGAAAAGGGGGAGCACGCAGTGATGGTGCGCGTCATGGGATTCACCGAAGTAGCCACGCAGCTGCGCGGGTATGCATGGGCTCGCAACCCCAATGAAGGATTTGACTTGAAGTGCGATCTGCACAAGTCGATCAAGGAACGGTTTGATAAAGAGGGGATTTCCATGGCCGTGCCGATGAGACTCATCAGTTACCGGAACGAGTCCAATAAATGATCATGTTCTGTTGAGGCTCCCGTTTGCATTTGACAAAATGGGTTTATCTTTAAAAGCCTAAACCAACTCCCCCATGCTCGTCCCAATTCTATTGCTCCTTCTTGGTTTTGCCATCCTGATCAAAGGAGCAGATTTCCTTGTCAACGGTGCTTCATCTGCCGCTAAGAAACGTGGTATCTCCAACTTGGCCATAGGCTTGACGGTAGTGGCTTTTGGTACGTCTATGCCCGAACTGATCGTCAGCCTGCTGGCTGCCATTGATGGAAAAAATGACGCCTCGTTCGGCAACGTCATTGGCAGCAACAACTTCAACCTGCTGTTCATCCTTGGAATAGCCGGCATTATCTATCCTCTCGTGGTTCAGCGGAACACGGTAAAATACGAAGTACCGATGTCTCTCCTGGCTGCGGTTGTGCTGTTCATCGTGGTCAACGATACTATGGTCTTCGGAAGTACAGAATTTGGCGGCGACATCGGTGGCTCCCTCAGTCGCATAGACTCCATCGTGTTGTTGTTGTTTTTCCTTCTCTTTCTATGGTACATCTATCGCACCATGCGAACGACGGCAGACCTCGAGGAGGGCGACCCCATCAAGATCTACAGCATGCCTATGTCTATTGGAATGGTCATCCTGGGCTTACTAATGCTCATCGGTGGCGGCGAGCTGGTAGTTGACAATGCGATTAAGATCGCTCATGAACTTAAATTGAGCGACAAGCTGATCGGCCTCACTATCCTGGCCGCAGGAACTTCACTGCCCGAGTTGGCCACCTCGTGTGTGGCTGCCTACAAGAAGAATACCGATATCGCTATTGGCAACGTTGTCGGTTCGAACATTTTTAACATCTTCTTCATCCTGGGGGTCACCGGGCTGGTCAACCCGATGCCCTATAACTCCGCGATGAATTTCGACCTTCAGGTGTTGATGGCCTCCACCGTTCTGCTCATGGTGTTTATGTTTACCCTCAATACCCGCAAGCTTGACCGATGGGAAGCTGTGATTATGTTGGCAGCATACATTGCGTATACCGGCTACCTGATCTCAAGCGATCCAGGTCAGGTGACGCAGGTAACTCCATAAAAAGCACTGCGGTTCCCAGTAAACTGGGAACCGCACGCTTGGATTAAGTAAGAACAACTGGTGACCGTTTTACCAGACACCGTTCACCGCTAAATTTAGTTCACCTTTTTCTCCAGAGCGGTTATTTTGGCCTGGGCTTTATCATTACCGAGTGAGAGCGCTTTCTTATAAAGCTCCAGCGCTTCACGGTAGGTTTCCTTCTTCTTGCGCGGTGCGAGCTTGGTACGGTTCGCTGCTTCTTCAATGGCTTCACCACGGGCGAAGTACGAATCGGCCTCGCTCATCTTGCTCTGCACCATCAGTTCCTGTATGCGTGCTTCAATGAGGGCAAGTTCCTGGGTCTTGGCCTCGATCTGTGCTTGCTTGTCGTTGAGTTCGGCCTCCTGCATGTCGATGGTGACCTTCATGTTCTCGTTCAGGTTACCCAACTCTTCCACGCGCCCCTGGAGGGTCTTGATTTCGTCGTCCTTTTTCACAAGGTCAGCCTTTAGCTTCTTGATGGTGGCCGCGAATGCAGCGTTATTTCCTTTGGATCTCTTGAGTGATTTCTCCAGGTCCCCGATGCGCGATTGGGTTTCCTTTACATAGTTATTGAGGTCCTTCATGCGCGCCGAGTAGTCGGAATATGTGGTTCCTTCGATCACATTCACACGCAGCAGTTGGCGGTTGGCGTCGATAGAGTCCATCAGGGTGCCCACCTCCTGGAGGGTCTGCGCCATCTGGCGGTTCAGGGCAAGCTCAGTTTGCAGTGAATCCACCTGGATTTTCAGGCGCTCCGCCTCACCTCCGCAGCTCATCATCAACGAGGCGGCCAGGGCGGCAAATAATACATGTTTCATAGTCACGGGGTTTTATATACTCCGGCAAAAGTAAGGCCTTTCTGGAGGCCCATCGTTGAGCCCAAATAAATATTAGGCGAACCAACAAAATCGGCGTTAATCGAGTAAATTCGCCCCTGTTTTTAGGCATTTTGCCTACTTTTTGATGCCCAAATCGATCGTTGCGCAAACGCGCCTTGCGGACATGGGCGAACCCCGGATCATCGTGATCGGGGGTGGATTCGCCGGACTTGAAGTGGTTCGAAACCTTAGGCTCGCAGGGGCCCAGGTGGTCCTGTTTGACCTACACAACCACCACACCTTCCAACCGCTCCTCTACCAGGTAGCTACCTCTGGACTGGAGACCAGCGCCATTGTGTTTCCCTTGCGCAAGCGGTTCGCCCACCGGCCCAACTTCCTGTTCCGCCTCGGTGAAGTGAAACACATCACCGCGGCAGACAACACCATTGAGACCTCCATCGGTAAAGCCAGCTACGACTACCTGGTTATCGCTTCCGGTGCCGTGACGAATTTCTATGGGATGCAAGATGTGGAGCACCATTCGATGAGCATGAAAACCATCGAAGACTCCATCCAGCTTCGCAATCACATACTTAGAAACATGGAGAATGCGCTCCTCGTCGAGGATGAAGAGCAGCGAAACAGTTTCATGGACTACGTCATTGTCGGGGGCGGACCAACGGGTGTCGAGCTGGCTGGCGCCCTGGCGGAACTGAAGATGCATGTGTTTCCCCGCGACTACAATGAACTCGATCTCGGGCAAATGGACATTTATCTCATCGAGGCCGGGCCGCGGCTCCTCAATGGAATGTCCGAAGTAGCTTCTGCAAAAGCACTGAAGTATTTGAAGGAAATGGGCGTTGATGTTCGCCTGAACTGCGCCGTGAAGTCTTACGACGGGTACAAATTGCACATCAACGAATCCGACAGCCTGATATCACGCACCGTGATTTGGGCCGCTGGCGTAAGGGGGAATCCCATAGCGGGTCTCCCCGCAGAGGCACTAACCCGCGGCAACCGCATCCTGGTCGACAACTTCAACAGAGTGAAGGGCTCGGAAAATATCTTTGCCATCGGTGATGTGGCGCTGATGGAAGGCGACACCAAGTACCCGAAAGGTCACCCTCAAATGGCCCCGGCCGCCATGCAGCAAGGCAAACTCGTGGCTGAGAATATTGCACGGCTCATCGGAAAGAAACCGATGAAGCCCTTCTCCTATTCAGACCAGGGTAGCATGGCCACTGTAGGCCGCAACCGCGCCGTGGTCGACATGGGCAAATTCAAGACGCAAGGGTTCCTCGCGTGGTTTATCTGGATGTTTGTGCATCTACTCTCCATCACAGGATTCAAGAATAAGATATTCACTTTTTTCAGTTGGTTTTTTAGCTACCTGTCCTACGACCGCAGCAACCGCCTGATCATCGGGCGGCCGCGTAATGAGGTCTGAGCCTATGGAAGATCCGAGGGACCTTGGCAAATATCAACTCACGGTCGCGGGCGTACTCGTCTCGCTTGGAATCATCTATGGCGACATCGGCACCTCGCCCCTTTATGTGTTTCGTTCCATCGTCGGAACCTCTGTCATTTCCGAGGACCTGGTGTTGGGTGGAATGTCATGTGTCTTCTGGACACTTACACTAATCACTACCACTAAGTACATCTACCTCGCGCTCAATGCAGACAACAAGGGGGAAGGTGGAATATTCGCCCTCTATGCGCTGGTGCGCAAGTTCAAAGCAGGCTGGGTCATCTTCCCTGCCATCATCGGATGCGCGGCGATCATCGCCGACGGCGTGATCACTCCCGCGTTCAGCATCTCGGCCGCAGTAGAAGGTCTCACCATCGATTACCCAAAGGTTCCTACCCAATTCATTGTTATCGGAATCCTGGTCCTCATTTTTGTCTTCCAGCAGTTCGGCAGCAACGTCGTCGGCAAGACGTTCGGACCGGTCATGTTCCTCTGGTTCCTTTTCATCGGTTATTTTGGGGCCGTTCAGTTGTGGGACAACCCCATGGTGCTGAAAGCGGTGAACCCGGTATACGCCTGGGAGTTGCTCGTCAAGTACCCGGGGGGTTTCTGGCTCCTCAGCGCCGTCTTCCTCTGTACAACGGGTGCCGAGGCCCTGTATTCAGACCTTGGTCACACCGGCAAGGGCAACGTCAGAATGGGATGGGTTTTCGTCAAGACATGCCTCCTCCTCAACTACTTCGGGCAGTCTGCCTGGCTACTTTCGCAGAACGGCCAATTGCTCAACGGACGAATTCCATTTTACTCCATCATCCCTGAAAGCATCCTAATTGTCGGCGTCGTGATCGCCACCGCTGCCGCCATCATCGCCAGCCAGGCGTTGATCTCGGGGACCTTTACGCTGGTGAACGAAGCCATGAAGCTGAAACTGTGGCCCAGCTCCCGTGTTCGCTACCCGAGCCAGAAGAAAGGCCAGATCTACATCCCGGCCATCAACTGGCTGCTGCTGGCAGGAACGATCCTCGTCGTCCTGCGCTTCACCAAGTCGGTAAACATGGAAGGAGCCTATGGCCTGGCCATCACGGTAGACATGCTGATGACGACTACACTGCTCGTCTATTACTTCACGACCGTGAAGAAGTCCACTTTCCGCTCGTCGCTGCTGGCGATGGCCTTCTTCACTTTGGAGGGCATGTTCCTCATTTCAAACCTCGACAAGTTCCAACATGGTGGTTCGTTCACATTTATGCTGGCCTTCGTCTTCTTCATCATCATGTTCATCCTGCTGAAGGCACGAGGCCTTCGCGACCGGCATACTGAATTTGTGGATCTCAAACATTACATCCCCCTCCTCCAGGACCTACAGGCTGACACCAACATTCCGAAGGAGGCCACCAACCTCGTGTTCATGGCCGTGGCCGACAGCAAACGGTACATTGACTCAAACATTATATATAGCATATTCAAGAAGCGCCCTAAACGCGCCGACGTCTATTGGTTTATCCATGTTGATACCGTTGACAGCCCTTATACCTCGAAGTACTCGGTAGATACCATCGTGCCCAGGAAGTGCTTTTTCGTTCGCATCAAACTTGGCTTCAAGGCCGACCACCGGGTTAATCTCCTGTTTGCCCGTATTCTCCACGACATGGCTGAGAATGCGGAGATCGACCTGGTGAGCCACTACGACTCCTTGCGTAAGCACAGCATGCCCGCCGACTTCAAGTTCATCATGCTGCATTCCCTCGCGTCGGTGGACAGCGAAATATCCACGTTCGACAACGTGATCATCCAGGGGTACCGCTTCATCAAGAAATTTAGCTTGTCGACAGAGGAGATGTACGGCCTGGAACTCGCCAACGTGGAAGTGGAACGTGTACCCATTATGGTGGGGCCGGTGGCCAAGGTGCGGATCAAGCGGGAAAAGGAAGACCTGGCTCGCATCAAGGAAGCCAATTACGGCGGCCCCAGGACCTAGTTTCTGCGGGGGCATTCGTTCCCCTCAAATAATTATCTTGTGCACAAAGTGCAGATCAATTGAGGCGTACGCTGTCCCTTTCTTTACTGCTTTTTGCTTGTTCCTTGGCCGCTTTTGCGCAGGAACCGCTTCGGTACCGTTCAGGCGTCCTCCAGGTAAAGTTCAAGCCTTCGCAGGCTGACGCTGCCGGAAGGATGAAAATTCAATCAACGGGAAGGGGATCCATGGTGACTGGGCTGCCGGGTCTCGATAAGGTTACCCAAGCGATAGGTGTTCGAAGAATGAGAAGGGTCTTCCGGCCTGCCGCCAAGTTCGAAAAGGCACACATGGCTTACGGACTCCACCTCTGGTACGAGATTGAGTACGACACAGCCCACGCCTCGGACGAAGTAATTCGTAAGATGAATTCAACCGGGCAGTTCGACCGGGTTGAGCGAGTGCGCAAGCCACAGAGGATTACCTCTGCGTTTGCCGATCCCCCTGAACCTGCACCCAGTACGGTGTCAGGCAACCCCAATGACCCTGGATTTATTTACCAGTGGCACCTTAGAAACCTTGGCCCTCCAACCGGAACAGCCGGTGCCGATATAGATATCAATAATGCGTGGGAGGTCGAAGCCGGGAACCCGAATGTGATCGTGGCCGTCATTGATGGCGGGATCGACATTTTCCATCCCGACCTGTCCGGAGCAATGTGGTATAATTCAGACGAAATCTCAGGGAATAACATTGACGATGATCACAATGGCTACATAGATGACATGAACGGTTTTGGTTTCGGAGATGGGATGCCGATAATCTATCCTGACTTTCATGGGACGCACGTTGGCGGAATTATTGGCGCCATTACCAACAATGGGCAAGGCATTTCAGGAATTGCCGGAGGGTCCGGTTCGGCAAATGGTGTTCGGCTCATGTCGTGTGCCACGTTTGGCAATTGGGACGTCGGAGGGTTTGAGGATGCCTTTATATACGCCGCGGACAATGGCGCGGTAATCGCACAAAACAGTTGGGGAGGCGGATCAACGGCCATCGAAGCCGCGATCAATTACTTCATCGACCGTGCAGGGTATGATAATTCGGATGCTCATTTCGAAGAAAATCTCCAGATCGGACCCATGGCAGGCGGTGTTGTTGTTTTTGCCGCAGGGAATGCAAACACCAGCGACCCGGCGTGGGGTTACCCAAGTTCTTATGCCCCGGTGATCTCGGTCGCCTCCACCGACTTCAATGATAAGAAATCAACCTTCTCTAATAATGGTTCGTGGGTTGACATCAGCGCGCCTGGTTCTCAGATCTGGAGCACACTTCCCACCGCGTTGGGATACTATGGAACCCTTTCGGGCACTTCGATGGCTTGCCCCCAGGTCTCAGGGGTGGCTGCACTCATCGTTTCACATCATGGAGGTGCCGGGTTACTTCCAGAGGAGGTACACGCAAGACTTATGGAAGGCGCAGATAACATCTATAATATTCCCTCCAACATCATATATGCTGGAAAACTCGGAAGCGGCAGGCTTAACGCAAACACTTCGATCCGGATGGAAGACATCAACCCGCCTGCACCCGTTTCCAACCTGGGCACGACTGCGGTGGCAACGATATCTCTTACCCTTGCATGGACCGCAAGCGGAGATGATGGAACTACTGGAACAGCGTCTCGATATGACATTCGCTATTCTTTGTCGCCAATCACTGATGCAAATTTTGAATCGGCGACCAGAGTGGGTGCGAACATGAAACCAGAAGCTGCTGGAAGCCTGGAAACACTACTTATCACACCCCTCGCACCCTCCACGACCTATTATTTTGCTCTTAAAGTAATTGACTCATTTGGAAATCGTTCTTCGCTCTCAAATGTGTTGAGCAGGCGGACGAATGACCCTGGGCGTTTCGAAATTTCTCCAACTACAGTCTCCGTTACTGCATTAACGGGGGCGACTGTCACCGCTCCACTTACCATTAGAAATACAGGCACAGGCGACCTGGTCTATTCTTTTCAAACCATTACGGTTCCGTGGCTAAGTGTAACGCCGGGGTCTACCCTGTTACCGGGCGAGCAAGCAACTTCAGTCGCTACGCTTTCTGCCGATGGCCTATCTGCTGGCGTTCATAATTACAACCTGGTTTTTACATCCAATGACCCCCTACTTCCATCAGTGATCGTACCGGTGTCTCTAACGGTAACCAGCGCCCCGAACCTGAAAGCAAATGCCGGACAATTGGATTTCGGTGATGTGGTGCTCCTCACCTCCGGATCACTTAGTATATCAATTTCAAACAACGGAACGGAAACGCTCTCCTTTAGTGGCTCGTCCATCAGTGATCCTGACTTCACGGTTGACCCGCTCCCCGCTTTTCTTGCACCGGGCCAGTCAGTCAGTCTCAACGCCACCTTCGCGCCCACCCTGGTCCAATCATATTCAGCGACTATGGAAATCATGAGCAACGATCCTGATTTGCCGATCAAAACCATTCCACTTATCGGCCGTGGACTTGATCCACCAAGATTCTCATCGTCTGTCGACTCACTGCTGATTCATATGTACGTAGGAAGTGTCAAGACGAGATTCTTCGATGTCACCAACGTTGGGGGCTTACCTTTGATATCGCCTGTCTTTCCTGAGTATGAGCAGGTGAATGATGCGCTCCCGGGACCGCTGAGCGTCGGCCATGTACTTCCTCCTGGCCCGGGCACCTCTCCCGCCTCTCAACCAGAACAAACTGCAGCGGGTGACTTCAGTCAGATGGACAACAGCCCGGCGCCAATAGCCGCACTGGTGACGCATCCTGTAGATTCCACGATTTATGGTTACAGCACCGCCGCCAATCTCCTTTTTAAGTATGACCCGATTGAGAATAATTGGTCAGTCGTATCGATCATACCTACACAACGATCAGGGAAGGTCGGTGGCGTTTTCCTCTCCGGGGTACTCTACTTTTCCTTTTCCGACTCCCCAGACCTCGATGCCTTCGACCCCTCCGATAGCACGTGGTCTTCAAGGACCCTGCCATTGGCCACGCACATCCTGACAACCGATGGAGCCAGTCTCTACTTCGGCAAGGGAAACATGTTCAAAATGTATTCGCCGGTTGGAGATGACTGGACAGACTTACCTTCCGCACCATTTCCATTCTCTGAATCAGGAGGACTGGCGTATCATCGGGGCATTATTTACGGGTATGAAGGCAATGGTCAGTTAAATTTCTCGCGCTATGAAATCAGCACGAGCAACTGGCAGAGTTTGCGGTTGGCTTTTTCAGGACTTGCAAATGGTATTGCAGTAGACCCAATACACGAGCGGGTTTACGTCTCTGGCACCCGACAGGGCCATGACTTGCAGGCATTTGATATTCGGCTGCAATCCTGGTTCGATGGAGGCAAGTATTACTTTGCCCGTGCCGAAGGCGGTATGGCCTTCCTCACCAAGAAGGGTTTAGGAGGACTCTACTATGCCGCTGGAGAGGATGACATCCAGTTTGGCCGCTTTGAACCACTGCACACATTCTATTGGCTAAACCCGACACCCCACGGTGTAAACCTCGCCCCTGGTGCCAGCCGCCAGATGCGGTGTGATATCGAAGGCGTAGGGTTGGTTCCCGGTGAATACAGAGCCAACATCGTATTTGCACATAACGATCCATTCCAGGCAGCGAAGAAGATACCCGTGCTCGTTCGGGTTACAGGAGCTCCCGATTTCGAGGCTTTACCCTCTTTCCTTCTGTTCAACAATATTTACCCGGGATATCCTGTGACCCGGAACTTGACCATCACAAACCGGGGAACGCAGGTTCTTACAGGAACCTTCAGGGCGCCGCCATCTCATTCCAGTCTTTCCTCCAACAGCTTTACCTTGGCTCCGGGCGAAGTAACCACGATCGAGGTGACGCACACGCCGACCGTCGAGGGGGTGTGGGATTACTATTTATACATTGACACGAACGATCCCGATGAGTCGGAGGTGGCCCTATTCGTTACCACCGCGGTATATCCTGCTCCTGTGCTCGCAGACGTGCCCGAGCCCATTTCGGTAACCCTTCCCTATGGTTCTTCATTTTCGAAAACACTTCTGTTGGAGAATCATGTGCCTGCATCGGGCCTCTCGGTTCATGGCGATGCCTACTATCCTTCTGACTTTGACGGCTTGC
>CAZJWV010000057.1:0-19525 GCA_964549855.1 uncultured Ohtaekwangia sp.
TGGCACCATTGCGCCGGAGAATGTGCAAGCGGCACTCAGGAGATTGCGATCAGATTTTTGGTCGATCCTTCCTGAGGAGACGTGGTCACCGACGCGCGGACAGCGAACGCTGCACCCATTGGACAGAGCCGTTCTAGAACAATTAAAGGCAAATGACAAGTAGCATCACGCTCGAGCCGGTGTTGCCGCTTGTATGGCTCATCCCTGTTATCACGATACTTCTCATCCTGTTTGCCTGGCAGGAAGGCAGAAGACCGTATCCCTTCCGTTGGCTGAGAGTGATGGCACAGGTTGTTGCGCTTATCGCGTTACTTGGACTACTGCTTCGGCCATCCTGGCCAGTGAACACGAGGCAACCGATACGGGCGGTTCTAACACCGGGATACTTATTGTCACAGGCTGACAGCCTAAGGCGAGCCGACCCAACATTGCGCTTTGTCAGGACGCCCGGTGCGATGGCGTTTGCTGGCAGTGATTCCATCGCATCGTATCGAGAAATTTCCAGGCTGGGAGCGATTGGTTACGTCGTTGGCGATGGATTGCCAATGCCCTACCTGGACGGATCTCGCAGATTCCAATATCTTCCAGGCAAGCCGCCTAACGGAATTATACAGTTGAATACTGGCTCATTCCCTGCCAACCGGAGAAGTTGGATCCATGGAGTGGTTCGTGATGCCAAAGGGAGTATGCTGGTTCTTCGCGGACCCGGCGGTGTCGAGGATTCGGTCAGGGTTCGCCAGGCAGGAGAGATTCCTTTCGATTTATCGTTCATTGCGAAAGCACCCGGGCGTTATGTGTATTCGTTGACGGTGACTGATGCGTCCGGGACAAGGCGTGAAGAAGAAGTGCCTATTGATGTGGTTGCTGATCGAATTCTGTCCGTTCTCATTTTACAAACCTATCCCCAGGCCGAGGCACGATTTCTAAAGAACTATCTGTCGGCGAAGGGGCATCGCCTTGTGACGCGGTACACGCTTTCGAAAGGAGTTTATCGTCACGAGTTTGCCAATGGGGCGGCGGAGAAGATCGGCACATTGACCCGAGCGTCCCTTGGCCCGTTCGATCTCGTCATCACCGATACAGAAACCGCTCAATCCCTTTCCGGGCCAGAGCTTCGTGAACTGGAGTCTGGCGTGTCAGGAGGCCTGGGGTTGTTGATGCTCCTCCGTGAAGCTCCTGACAAGACGCGCTTTCCCGGCAATGTCCTTAATATGAGTTTGGATGCGACGGCACTGGATACGGTGCGATTCCAGGTTGCAAGATTCGGAAGTTTTGTAAGTCCTTTCGCGGGAGTAAAGACTGGCGGGCGCACGCAAGCGATTTTGCGTTCTGGCCCCTACATTCTTCAGGGTTTTGTCTTGTCCGGCGACGGCAAAGTTGGATTTTGTTCGCTGGGCGAGACCTATCGCCTCGGCCTCGGCGGCGACAATAGTGCTTACGCGGCGTTGTGGGCTCCTCTGCTTGAGCAGGTTGCCAGGAGGGAAGATGTGCCGGTACGCGTTGGACTAAAGTCGCCGTTTCCCGTTTACCCCGACGAACCGGTGAAAGTAGAAGTCATCAGCGGTGAGGACTTGACCCTTACTGATGCTAAGGGGTTAAGGATTCCGTTGGCAGAGGACGTTCGGATTGATAACTTCTGGCATGGAGACTTCTGGCCGCCGGCATCGGGCTGGACCGTCTTGAAAATTTCAGACACCACGCAGTCATTTTTTGTTTCCAAGGCGGGAGCGTGGCCATCGGTGCGGGCAGAAAATCAGCGGAAAGCGAACACATTGGCTGCTGGGAATTCGACAACATTGACTGTGAATCAGTCAGTTAACGAGGAGGTGCCGAAGTGGATATTCTTCCTAATATTTGTTGTGGCGATGGGTGTGGTTTGGATGGGACCTAAGGTGTAGGGTGATCAGCAACCGGTAACCAGAAACCAGCGACCAGCATCTAGTGACCAGAAGCGGCTAATCACTAGGTCAGCAAATCCGATAGGCGGGCATGGCAGTAACTAAAACAGCCCTCCCTCGCAACCATTTTAACTGCAATTACGAATAATACCCTATGAAGAAGACCAAACTGGGAGAATTTGAAGAACTGGTCCTTTTGACCGTCGCAGCACTCCAGGCAGAGGCCTATGGGGTAGAAATAAAGCGCGAACTGGAACAACGCCTGAAACAGACCCTCAGCGTGGGCAGCATCCAATCGGCATTGAAACGAATGGAGGAAAAAGGGTTCCTTACTTCCTCATGGGGCGAGGCAACGCAGAAGCGAGGAGGGAAGCGGAAACGCATTTACAAGACCACTTCTCATGCACACAAGGTGCTCGCCGAAATGAGGGAAATCCGTAACGGTCTGTGGCAAGCAATGCCCAGTCTTGCCCCCCAACTCAAGTTTGTATGAACGCACACTCCGATGTACGCCCTCCCAGGTGGCCCCTGCGCATTCTGCGCTGGCTGGTCAAGCGGGAGTACATCGAAGAGATCGAAGGCGACATGGAGGAGATCTTCTATGAATGCCTGAAGAAACACTCCCGTCGCAAAGCGAATTGGACTTATACCCGGGAAACCCTAAAACTGCTCAGGCCCATCTTGATGCAGAATTTTGAAGGCATCGAACGATTGAATCAATACGGCATGCTTAAAAACTATTTCAAGGTCTCCTTTCGCGGATTGATGAAGAACCCAGTCAACTCCTTCATCAATGTCTTTGGGCTGGCGGTAGCCATCGGGCTATGCGTGTTTGGCTATGCGTTTGCCCGCTGGACGTACAGTACGGACCAATTCCATGAGAACAAGAATTCTGTCTACCTCACCACCTTTTTTGCCAACCGCGATGGCGTGAACCAGCAATACGGCACCACCCCGAGGCCCCTCGGGGAAATGTTGCGTGCCGATTTTGCTCAAATCAGAAACGTCTGCCGCGTGGAAGACCGCCCCGTCGTGATGAAGCACAAGGACAACGTCTTCCATGAGCGCGTCCGGTACGTTGACCCGGAATTCCTAGTAATGTTCACCTTCCCGCTCAAGTGGGGTACGGAATCATCCTTAAAGGATGTTAACAGCATTATCCTGAGTGAGCCCATGTCCATCAAATACTTTGGAGATGAGAACCCGGTCGGACAAAGCATCCTGATGATCTATGGTAAAGACCAAAGCAAGGCGTTCAAAGTGGCGGGCGTAGCTGCAGAATTTCCAAAGTCACGCACCATCAGCTTCAACTTCCTGATTAACATTGAGAACTTCCGGACCACTGACCCCTCGTACGACTTTCATGACTGGAAAGCCTTCGTAAACGCCACACTGATCCAGGTGGAGAACCCAACTGACGTAGAGTCCATCAAGACCAAGATGGGCAAGTACAAGGCCATGCAAAATGAAGCCGTTAAGGAAGACTGGGCCATAACCTCCTTTGGCTTTGAGCCGCTGGCCACGCTGCATGAGCAGTCAGAATACATCAAAGATGATATTTCCAGAAGTTCAAAAGGCAACTATACGACTATTGCATTCATGGTGGTGATCGCGGTGTTTATGCTTGCGCTCGCCTGTTCGAATTACATCAATATCGCCATTGCCACGGCAGCCAAGCGCCTGAAAGAATTGGGTGTTCGGAAAACAATTGGCGCATCACGGAGGACTGTAGTCTTTCAATTCCTGACGGAAAACCTGCTGCTCACTTTTTTCGCGATGACCGTTGGGATTGCCATTGGGTACATGATTTTTATTCCGGGGTTTGAGAAGCTTTGGAATTTCAGCATGGACTTCCGCCTTGCGGATGGGAACCTGTGGATTTACCTCACTATTGTACTCTTCATCACCAGCATCGCTTCCGGGATATACCCTGCCGTGTACATTTCTCGTTTCCAGGTCACCACCATCCTGAAGGGAGCCGTTGCATTTGGTCAGCGCAACCTCCTGACGAAAGTATTTTTATGTGCTCAACTGGTGTTCGCATGCGTCTTCATTACGATGTCAGTGATGTTCGCTCAGAATACCGAGTACATGAACAACCGCCCCTGGGGATATGACCAGGCTGACGCGCTGTATGCAAAGATTCCAGACCAGGCATCGTTCGAGAAGCTGAGGGACATCATGGCCCGAAACGCCGATGTCGTTTCCGTGTCAGGGTCCGCCCACCATGTAGGCAAGAACCACCAGGCTACCGTCCTGCATTTCCCTGACCACGATTACGAAGTCGACCAGCTTTCGGTCGACGCGAAATACTTCGAGACGTTGGGTCTCGAGCTGCTGGAAGGGCGAACATTCCACGACTTTGACGGCAGTGACCAGAACGCCGTGTTGGTTAATGAATCACTGGCGCAAATGTTGGAGGGCAATGCCATCGGCCAGGTATTTCGTATTGATACGATTCAGTATGAAGTAATCGGTGTCATCAAAGAGTTTCATAGTTATACATTCGATCAACACATAAGGCCGCTGATTTTCACCGTGGCTGACAAGGCCGACTATCGCTATCTCACGATCAAGGCGCGGAGCGGATCAGAAATTGAAGTTTACAAAACCCTTCAAGCTGGCTGGTCCGAGCTCTTTCCGGAAATACCATTTGACGGCGGATTGCAACAGGATGTCTGGGGGTTCTACTACGAGCAGATATCGATCTACGCCATGGTGTGGAGGGTATTTGCATTCCTCGCAGTTTCCCTGGCGACGCTGGGTCTCTACGGCCTGGTTCGCCTCAACGTGGAAGGACGCACAAAAGAATTCAGTATAAGAAAAGTGCTGGGAGCAGGCCCCAAAAGCATTTCCGCACATGTAAGTACACCTTATTTGGTCTTGATCACGGTCGCCATCGTTGTTGGCGCACCGCTAGGTCAGTGGTTGGGATCATGGCTAATCAACTTTTCGGACGAGTATCACATGCCGATTACCCTATCCGGCGTTTCAATTGCCGTGTTGATCATGATCGCAGTGATACTGGGTACGATTTCTACACAGATCTGGAGGGTGATGAAAGTAAACCCGGTGGAGGGGTTGAAAGTGGAGTAGAGCCGGGACTAAACTCCTTTCATTGTCTGCTCCTTGATCCACGCCTTAAAAGGCGTGGCAATTGTCTGAAAATGGACTAAAGTCCATTCGCTGAGGCCTAAAGTTCTTGCCAAGCAAATTTATTTGCTTTCTAAATCTTGTCACGCCCTTTAGGGCGTGGTTAGGGTATGCGCTGGTAATGTGGGCTTTAGCCCATAGCGCCCCAATCATGGGATGCGAACTTTGTATGAACTGAAACCTGAAACTTGAAACCTTGAACCTGAAACTCCCTACCCCGTCACGTGTTTCCGGCAGTTCATCCTGACAAAGTACCATTTGGCGACGTCCGGGCAACTTTGCCGACTTTTCATCGTTATTTCTGCCGTCCGGGGCGGTTTGCCATCACTTAAGTCGACCTGGACGAACCCCGAGAGTGAAACCGCCCCGCCTACTGACTGCCCTGTCGGTCCTTGCCCTTATGGCCGGGCTGGCCTCCGAAGCCCTTGGGCAGGCTGACTCATCCCAACTCCGGTTGGATTCCCTTAAGTCCTACACAACGGCAATGCTCCAGGGGGAGCCTCCGAAGATCGACGGCCTTGCAGATGATCCGGCTTGGGAGCAAGTGCCCTGGGGTGGCGGCGATTTCCGCCAACGCAACCCGAATGCCGGGGCAGCGCCTTCGGTACAGACGCAGTTTAAGATTCTCTACGATGCGAAGAACATCTACTTCCTTTTCAAGAACCTCGACCCGGAGCCATCGAAGATCGTGAAACGCATGTCGCGTCGCGATGGATTCGACGGCGACTTTGTGGAGGTGAACATCGACAGCTACTACGACAAGCGGAGCGCGTTTTCATTTACCTCCTCTGTGTCTGGTGTGAAAGGAGATGAATATGTATCGAACAACGGCGACGACTGGGACACGAGTTGGGACCCCATCTGGTACCTGAAGACGAGCATCAATGCAGAGGGATGGATAGCAGAGTTGCGCATTCCCCTCAGCCAGCTTCGTTTCGCCGACAAAACCGAGCACGTTTGGGGCATCCAGATTCTTCGACGATTTTTCCGCAACCAGGAACGCTCGATGTGGCAATACGTACCGCCGACAGCCAACGGATGGGTACACCATTTTGCCGAATTGAGAGGCATCAAGGGGATTCACCCACAGAAGCAGCTTGAAATCCAGCCCTATGTGGTGGGCCGAACTGAGACCTATCAGAAGGAGGAGGGCAACCCTTTCCGCACGGGCCAGGAAAGCAATCTGGCCATGGGTGTGGATGCAAAAATCGGTATCACGAGTGACATCACACTTGATCTTACCGTCAATCCCGACTTCGGCCAGGTAGAAGCAGACCCCTCACAAGTCAATCTCACAGCCTTCGAACTCTTCTTCCGCGAGCAGCGCCCTTTTTTCATTGAGGGAAATAACATTCTTAACTACCCCATCGGGGGCAACAACGATAACCTTTTCTATTCCCGCCGCATCGGCCGGAGTCCGCAGGGGAGTGTAGCCCTTGCTCCCGGAGAATACTCCAAGCAGGCCAGCCGGACGCAAATCTGGGGTGCGGCCAAGGTGACGGGGAAAAACAAGAATGGATTTTCGTGGGGGATCCTTGAGTCGGTGACGGCACCGGAGAAGGCTACCATCGACAACGCGGGCGAGACAAGATCCCAGACCGTGGAGCCAATGGCAAATTACTTTGTGGCGCGTGCCCAGCAAGACATCAACAAAGGCAACACCATAATCGGCGCCATGCTTACGGCCACACATCGCAAGATTGAGGATCCGAATCTTGACTGGCTTCACCGAGAGGCGTGGTCGGGAGGACTCGATCTTGTGCAGAACTGGCAAGAACGGAAGTACACGCTGAACGCCCAGGTCTACGGCAGCTATGTGAAGGGCAGCCGTGAAGCAATCCTGAACACACAACTTTCGTCCGAGCGGTATTTCCAGCGCCCTGACAACAACTATGCGGCGGTTGACAGCACGCGTCAGTCCCTGCTGGGAACGGGCGGAATTCTTAGTTTCGCAAAACGCAGTGGGAAACTCACCTACGAGCTGGGTGGGAGTTGGATGTCGCCGCAGCTGGAACTGAATGATATTGGGTTTCTTCGGCAAACCGATCTCATCCGTCAATGGGGCAGCATGAATTATCGTGTGGTTCACCCGGTAGGAATCACGCGCTCACAATTCTATGGCCTTTACGAGGGGCAACGATGGGATTTCGACCGGCAACCCCTATCCAGGGAATTTGAGCTTTACGGGGTCCTGGAGTTCAAGAATTTTTGGGAAGCTGGTGGAGGGATTGGCGCGTCGCAGTTCAACGTCTCTAACGCCGATCTGCGTGGTGGCCCTTCGATGAGGTACCCGGGCACCATGTGGTCATGGTTCTTCATTAGCACAGACTCGCGCAAAAAGTTACAAGTGAATTTAAACCCATCCTTTCAGTGGGGCATTGAGAACTATCAAAGCAGTGTAAGCCTCGATATGGACCTTACCTACCGGCCAACGAATGCTTTGCGCATCACAGTGTCACCGGGATGGTACACCAACCAGACACAAGTCCAGTACGTGGAAACAGCCGACGCGTCGGGATCGCCACGCTACATCATGGGTGAAATCGACCAGACCACCTTCCGGGTCTCGCTCAGGCTTACTTACATGGTCACGCCTAACCTTTCCATCCAGTATTGGGGTCAACCGTTCGGCACGGCGGGCCGCTATGCGAACTTTAAGAACATGACCAATACGCGGGCTGATGCATACTCCGACCGGTTCTCCGTCATCCCCGCCAACCAGATAGCCCTGAATGGCGATATGTACGAAGTGGATGAGAACAGTAACGGCAGTCCGGATTACTCATTTGCCAAGCCGGACTTCAACTTTGGACAATTCAAATCCAACATGGTAGTTCGGTGGGAATACATCCCGGGCTCAACGCTCTTCCTCGTCTGGACCCAGGAGATGAATGGCGGATTCTATACCCCTAAGGATGCGAACCATTCGCAATACGAATTCGACTTCAACCAGCAGGCGCATAATATCTTTGTAATAAAATATACTTACCGGTTCCGGTTGTAGGTAGTGTCGTGGTGCCGTAGTGTCGTGGTGCCGTGGTGTCGTGGTTTCCTTGTGTCGAGTGGTTGCTCTCGGCAAATCCCTAAATATTTTATTAACTTGTTTAGCCGTCCTGGGAAGTGAAGTTGGACGTGGGAAGGGCCAGTGCGACCAAGATACCTCGACACTACGACACTAAAATCCCATGAAAAACCAGAGCCTCCCCCTCCTGATTGCATTCGTTGTGGTTTTGTATGCCTGCTCCCCGGAGAAAGGTGATCAAACCAAAGAAACGATCTCCATCGCCGGCCTTGTAGAGGAAGTGAAAACTCCTCCCGATTCCATCATCCAGGCATTGAATGCGCAGCACCACCAACTCCGGGTGCTGGAAAGGCGAAGTGTTCCCGGGCCATTTACGCCGGCAGACATGAAGTTTTATTCAAGCCATGCCGTGAAAGCCGAAGACCTGCCGGTGATCAACCCTGGGCCGGGTGAGTATGTTCATGTGATGGAAGGGCAGCGCAACGGGTACAATAACCTGACGATTGGAATTACGGAGACGTTCCCTGGTGGTGCACCCCCGATGCACTCCCATGAAGGTGAAGAATCACATGTGCTGATTGAAGGTGATGTCCTCTATGCTTTGGGTGACACGATCTTTACCATCAAGGCGCCATACATCGTCAATATCCCCGCCGGGGTTCCCCATGCGTTTAAGAACATAGGTAAGAAAACAGCCAACCTTGTCGTGATATTTCCCACCAACATCTGGAAGTATGATGTGCTTGATTTCTTCCCCTTCAAATCGGACAGCACCACAGCAAGTTTCGAGGAGGTAAAGAAAAGAAAACTGGCGAAAAAATAGTCCGTCGATGGCCACAGAGGTAGAGAAAAAATCCAGACCCGGAATCTGGAAGGAGACGATCCTCATTGTCGTCAGTGTCGCGTTGGGATACTTGGCTTCGGAGTACGCCGGCTATCGGGAAGATCGCCAATTGGCAGCGCAGGCATTGAATGGAATCAAGCAGGAAATAAGTGACAACCTGGCCACCTTGGAGCCCCTTGTCCCGATTCATGAAACCTGGTACAAGGCCCTGGCGGCACCGGCCGACGCGGCCAAAAAATCAGGGATTGATATTTTTTTCGAAACCAGGCCACCGCTCCCTCCAGGTTCTCCCAGCCCGTTTCCCTACCTAAGACACAGCGCCTGGGATGCCGCACTTGCCGGCGGGGCCTTGCGACACCTTGACTACGAACTGGTGTCCTCGTTGTCAGAATTGTACCTGTTGCAGACTGTTGTCAGCACAAACATCACGCGACTGGCAGAGGGCGTGCTGGTGCAAGTCGATGTTTACGATGCGGGTAAGGGCGTAGCCTCAGCGCGGCTCTTTTGGTTGACCCTGGCTGACATTCAGTCGGCGGAACAACAGTTGCTTGCCCGCTACAAAAAGCAGTTGCCTTTGCTGGAATAGAATTTCACGCAGAGCCCGCAGAGGCGCAGTGAGACGCAAAGGATACAGCACTATTTCTTATTACTTCTTACCTATTACTGCTTACCGCTTACTGCTTACCGCTTACTGCTTACTGCTCCCTTCCTCAAATCCCCGTAGCCAGGTGATACAGGAATCTCCAGGCGGAGACTACCTTGGGGCGAAAATAATCACAGCCATGAAACTATTCCATGCCACCCCTTTCCGTGTGAGTGTCTTTGCTATTGTCCTGATAGCGGTCTCTTTATTTCAACTTTCCCTGAATGCTGACGATGACCTAACGCAGCTCCGGGCCCTGAATGCACGCTTCATCCACAACTTCGTTACCAATGATGTGCCCTCGCATGATGCGATTATCCGGCCGGAATTCATGTGCATCACCACCACCGGGAAATGGCTCAATCGGCAAGACTATCTCACGGGTTGGAAAACGGGCTTTGACCCGGAAGTTTACCTCTATTGGGACTATCGCAACGAGAAGATCACCATCATTGGAACCACTGCACTTGTACGGTCGGTGACCAAATACATTATTCTCAAAGACGGCAAGGAAATTACCGGGATGACGCAGTATACCGACGTGTATGTAAAGGAAAATGGGAGTTGGAAATGCATGCAGGCCCAACTAACCGCCGTCGCCCCCGAAAACTATCCAGGGGATGAGACGATTGTCAAGAAGTATGTGAAGGGGAAGATGATGTGAGGAGAGGTGTCGTGGTGTCTTGGTGTCGAGGTGTCGTGGTTGGTTCTTAACAGCGACACTACGGCACCACGACACTACGGCACTACGATACTAAGTGTAGGCGGGGAGCCCGGTGATTTCGTTGCCAAGTATTAAGAGGTGGATATCGTGTGTCCCTTCGTAGGTGACGACAGACTCCAGGTTCATCATGTGCCGCATGATCGGGTACTCGCCGGTGATGCCCATACCGCCGTGTATTTGACGAGCCTCGCGGGCGATCTCCAGGGCGATGGCAACGTTGTTGCGCTTGGCCAGGGAGATCATCGGCGTGGTGGCCTTACCTTCATTCATAAGCACACCAAGACGCCAGCAGAGTAGCTGCGCTTTGGTGATCTCGGTGAGCATCTCCGACAGTTTTTTCTGTACCAGCTGGAAGGAACCAATGGGCTTGCCAAACTGAATGCGTTCTTTAGAATATCTGCGTGCCGATTCAAAGCAATCCATGGCCGCGCCCAAAGCTCCCCACGAGATTCCATAGCGGGCGGAGTCGAGGCACATGAGCGGGGCACCAAGGCCGTTCTTTCCGGGCAGCAGGTTCTCTTTGGGGACCTTCACGTTGTCGAACACCAATTCACCGGTAGTGCTTGCGCGAAGGGACCACTTACCGTGGGTTTCGGGGGTAGAGAACCCAGGCATGCCGCGTTCTACTACCAGGCCGTGAATCCGGCCCGCTTCGTTCTTGGCCCACACAACAGCGACATCGGCCTTGGGTGAATTGGAAATCCACATCTTGGCGCCGTTGAGCAAGTAATGATCACCCATGTCTTTGAAGTTGGTGACCATGCCACTAGGGTTTGACCCGTGGTCTGGTTCTGTCAACCCAAAGCAGCCGAGCCACTCGCCGGAGGCCAGCTTGGGCAGGTATTTCTTGCGTTGGGCCTCGTTGCCGAATTTGTAGATGGGATACATGACGAGTGACCCCTGGACGGAAGCAGTAGATCGCATGCCTGAGTCGCCGCGTTCGATTTCCTGCATGAGGATTCCGTACGAAATGTAATCCATGCCGCCACCGCCGTACTCCTGCGGGATGGTCGGACCGAAAGCTCCGATCTCGCCAAATTTCTTAACGATCTCATAAGGGAAATGTGCGCGCTGTGCCCAGTCCTCGATGTATGGGCTGATCTCCCGCTTTACAAAATCCCGGATGGAGGAACGAATGAGTTTGTGTTCTTCCGTAAGCAGACTGTCAATCAGGTAGAGATCGGGATGATCGTACACGTCCTGCTTGAGGGCCTTCTTCGCTTTGGTGCCTGTAGCGGCTGCCGTTGCCATATTATTGTTAATTTGCCTCGAATTTAATGATTTAGAATGGATAGTCCCCTCGACCCCGGCCTGCAAAACCTGCTGGCACGGTTGCAGAAAAAGTACGAGGTCATGGGCCAGGACCTGTCTTCCTACCTCGACGGCCTGCTTCACGCCGATTACCTCACCTACTGGGACTATATCCACCTCGATACCCTGCTGAGCCTGCAGAACCCGAAGACGAGTTTTCCGGACGAAAAGGTATTCATCATCTATCATCAGATTACGGAACTCTACTTCAACCTCATACTTTGGGAGATTGAGCAGGTTGTTGACCGGAAAGATCTCGACGCGAAGTTCTTTGGCGAGCGCCTCGACCGGATGATCCGGTATTTTCAAAACCTGTGTGCCAGCTTCGATGTGATGTCCGAAGGTATGGAGCGGGAGCAGTTCCTGAGTTTCCGCATGTCGCTACTCCCCGCCAGCGGCTTTCAATCTGCGCAGTACAGGCTCATCGAGCTGCAATCTACCGACATGATCAACCTTGTGGACCCACAAAGCCGCGCTGCCCTTGAGGGCAAGAGCCTGGAGGCGCAGATGGAGAAACTCTATTGGAGAAGCGGGGCTACGGAGCTGGCATCGGGCAAGAAGACCCTTACGTTGAAGCAGTTTGAGGCAAAATACATCGCTGATTTCCTCGAAGTGGCAAAGCGATTCGCCGCAAGGAACCTGTGGAAAATCTATGAGAGCTCTTTCACCGGGGATCAATCCATCGTGGCGCGCCTCAGGGAGTACGATCTATTAGCCAATGTTTACTGGCCGCTCTCACACATGAAGTCGGCGGCGAGGTATTTGCAAAAAGACCCTGAAGACATCAAGGCGACAGGAGGTACCAATTGGCAGAAATACTTGCCGCCGCGCTTTCAGAAGATTCACTTTTTCCCGACCCTGTGGACTGAGCAAGAAAAGCAGGAGTGGGGCCGCCCAGCCATCGAGAAGGCGCTCCAGCGAAAGTAACCTTCCTGGGTATTTTGTACCTTAGAAGCTGTTTCTACCACCCCCGTGCGACGTATTACCATCATGCTGATTGTCTCTGCATGCCCTTGGCTCCCGATAGCTATCGGGATGGCCCAGGGGGTGACCCGATTTACCTATCACGACGCCGGGAAGAAAAACGTTAAGGAGGTCTACCAGGTAAAGGACACCATTCAAAATGTCCTTCACGGACGCTATATCTCTTATTATCTCAATGGCCTCATCGAATCGAAGGGTCAGTTTGTAAACAACGAGACTGCCGGGGTATGGGAATTCTATTACGAGACCGGTAACCTCCGCATGCGTGGGATTCTTCGCCAAAACTCCAACTTCGGCACGTGGGAGTATTTCTATGAGAACGGAAACAAAAGCATGGAGGGCCTGGTGAACGGAAGGAACCGGGAAGGGGAGTGGAAGATTTTTTATGAGAGCGGAAAACTAAAGGAACAGGGTCAGTATTTGGAGAACAAGCGAACCGGTCTATGGACCACTTTCTTCGAAGATGGGTCGAAGCGCGGAGAAACTGAGTACGAAGATGATAACGGCCGTCATACCGAATACTACCACGATGGGAAGGTTCAGGCCGAGGGTCCCAGGGCAGGCAGTCGCAATGTTGGGCGGTGGCGTTTCTATGCAGACGACGGCACGCTTCAAAGCGAAGGGGAGTATACCAACGGGAAGCGCTCAGGTGAATGGAAGATGTACTTCCCTTCCTCGAAAGTGCAGGCCATCGGATACTACGACAACGACATCGAGACAGGGAAATGGACCTACTACTTTGAAGATGGCACGGTCAGTTCGATCGGCGAGTATGCAGGTGGCCAGAAACAGGGGTACTGGACATCTTCACACAAGGATGGCTCGCTTCGTAGCGAGATCACATACATAGATGGTGCCGGTGAGTACCGCGAGTATTACGGCGGCATGAGGCTCCGCATGAAGGGTCGTATCGTCAACGGGAAGAACGACGGACACTGGGATTATTATTCTGAAAACGGCAAGCGCGAGGGCGAATGTGAATACAAGGAAGGGAAAGGGCAGTACAAGGGCTATTACCCCACGGGTACCCTTCAGACCAAAGGGCCTATGGAAGATGACCGGCGCGTGGGAACTTGGGAGCTTTATGAGCCTGATGGCACCCTGTCGGGGTATTACAAGCCTTTCTACGAGAATAATCAACTCGCCAACGAGATCAACTCCTTGATCAACAAATCCAAGACGCCGACCGTGGTAACACGTCCCACCCGGCGTCCTGGCTTCCTTTACTTCCAGCCGCGTTTTCCGGAATACCGCGGCGTAATCATTGGAACCAACCCGATGCTGACCTTTGTTGGCCGCTTGCCGCTGGCGGTGGAATTCTACAACCAGGAACGCCTGGGTCATGAATTTGAATTTGAAGGCCTGAGGACGCCGTTTTTTACGGCAGATTCTGAAGTTCCGGAAGGTACAGTGTACAAGCGCGGGTATTCCATTGCCCTTAAACAGAAGTTCTACAACGATATGCGCACGGGCATGTGGTACTTCGGCCATGAGGTAAGACTGGCCAACGTGAGCTATTTCAACAACATTACTTTCCCCAGCTCACCGGGCACGTTGATCACCGTGAGCGCTTCCGAACAACGGGCAGAGTATGGCGTGATGCTGGGAGCGCGGCTCATGCAGCGCAACAACGGTGATGGCTTCACCATCGATGCAAGCATTTGCTATGATATTGGCTACAGGCTTGTAGACGTTGATCCCACGGCCGCCCCATATTTCAGTTCACTGAACACAAACAATTTCTCGCACAGCTTCCGTTTTGTGCTGAACTTCGGGTATTCATTGTCTTTTGACGGCCGGCGATGATCTGGCCCTAGCTCCTGCCTCTTGCCCATTGAACTAGTCCTTACCCCCGATGAAGCGTTTGATGAGAACGCGGCCGAATCCATCCTTGCGACAAAGGCTAAGCTTGCGCCCGGGGAGGGTTTTCGGATACTGAAAAGGTCTATCGATGCCCGCAACCGGAATGTGGTCGTCCGCATCATGGGCGAAGTAGTTTCAAAGGAGAAGGAGGTCCTGGCGCTGGAGTATGTAAAACCATCGAAGGACGTTTCCAACGGAAGGCGCGTGGTGATCGTCGGTGCCGGACCGGCTGGTTTGTTTGCCGCCCTTCGGCTCCTTGAAGCAGGCATCAAGCCAGTCATTATTGAAAGAGGTAAGGATGTTCAAGCCCGTCGTCGCGACATCGCGGCGATCAACAAGGATCACCTTGTAAACCCCGATTCGAACTATTGCTTTGGCGAGGGTGGTGCGGGAACATATTCCGATGGCAAACTTTACACGCGAAGCACCAAGCGAGGGAACGTGCGGAAGGTGTTGGAGATCCTGGTTGCTCATGGTGCGCGGACGGAGATCTTGTATGATGCGCATCCCCACATCGGAACCAACAAGCTTCCTGCTGTGATTCAGCAAATGCGGGAGACGATCCTGGGATGCGGTGGTGAGATCCGCTTTGACACCTGCATGAAGGACCTGGAGGTTGATCCTAAGGGCTTCGTGTCGGTAATTACTCAGGCGAACGATCGGATCGAAGGGGAAGCTTGCCTGTTGGCCACAGGTCATTCTGCCCGCGATGTGTTTGAATTGCTGCATCGAAAGAACATCGCTATAGAGGCGAAGCCGTTTGCCCTGGGTGTCCGTGTTGAACATTCGCAGCAATTGATTGATCGAATTCAGTATCACTGTGATGGGGAGCGAAATCCATACCTGCCGGCGTCAGCGTATTCCCTTGTTTCCCAAGTGAAGTCGAAAGGTGGCGAGCGAGGGGTCTTTTCATTCTGCATGTGCCCTGGTGGGTTCATCGTTCCTGCAGCGACGGCGCCGGGAGAGGTGGTCGTCAATGGGATGAGCCCTTCGCGGCGCGACTCACGATTTGCCAATTCAGGAATTGTGGTGGCGATCGGGCCGGCTGATCTTGAGCGATATAAGTCATTCGGCCCCTTGGCAGGGATGAAATTCCAGATGGAGGTTGAACAACAAGCGTGCCGTGCGGCGGGAGGGAATCAGACAGCACCGGCCCAGCGCCTGATAGACTTTGTTGAGGGCAAGGAATCATCTTCCCTGCTTGAATGTTCTTACCAGCCGGGACTGGCGTCGGTGGATATTGGGAAACTGTTTCCCCAGTTCCTGAGCGACAGCCTGCGAAGCGGGTTCCGTAACTTTGGAACGAAGATGAAAGGATACTTGACCAACGAGGCGCAAGTGGTGGGTGTGGAGAGCCGTACGTCGTCGCCGGTGCGCATTCCGCGCAATGTGACATCACTGGAGCACCCCCAGGTGCCCGGGTTATATCCGTGTGGCGAAGGGGCAGGCTATGCAGGCGGCATTGTTTCCGCTGCCATGGATGGCGAACGATGTGCTGAGGCAATTCTTGGAAAACTAGGTCATGGGTAAGAAAACGGTTGTGATTGGCGCGTCGCCGAATCCTGCGCGCTATGCTTACATCGCATCAGGCATGCTTACTGAGTATGGCCACGACATAGTGCCGGTGGGATTGAGACGTGGCGAAATCTTTGGGAAGCAAATACTCGATGCCCGGAATCAGCCGTTGGTCGACAACGTAGACACGGTGACTCTGTACCTGGGACCCGCAAATCAAACAGGCCTTTCCGACTACCTGGCGAGACTGAAGCCTTCGCGGGTGATCTTCAATCCAGGTACCGAGAATCCGGAACTGATGAAAGAACTGGAAGAGAAAGGAATTGAAGTAGTGGAGGGATGCACCCTCGTCATGCTGCGCACCCAGCAATTCTGATTATTACTCTCTCGCCTCCTGTACGACGGCGCTCATGCAAACGACTTTCCATTTTCCGTCGCGTTTTTCCAGGACCCGAATCTGATCGGTCACCTCTACGCGACCGTTGTCGTCTGATTTTTCCTGGAACCTCACGTAAGCCCCGGAGGCATACACCCTGATTTCCTTCCAGGTGTAGGTAAGCTTTGACCGGGAGGGCTTTTGATCTTTGAAGTAGGGCTCGAAAGTGCGTTGGATCTCATCCCAGCCGTCGATAAACTGTGTCCCCGACTTGTCGGAGAAAGACCAGTATGCGTAGGAGACGGGCGCCCAGGTGGTCTTCCAGGTCTCCATATCCACCGCCAGGTAGGACTCTGACTCGAGCATGACCACTCGTTTGATGGCATCCTTTTCAGCTTCCTGGGCCAGCGCAGGGAGTGCAGCGGCAAAGCATGCTGCGAAGACAAAAAAGTGGCGACGTAATCTCATTAATCGCTGAAAATCAGAGAAATGAAGGTAGTCAATGAATTTAGTTTTTTCAAAGGAATTAAGGCTAATCAAAGTAACTTGGTAGCCCTGACAATTGTCAGTACCTGCCTGTTAGGCTTAGGTTAAATTGTCCTAACTAAAACGCAACTCCATGTTCTCCGAGGAAAAAATTATCCGCACAAAGGACCTTTTGGTAGTGCCCAAATCGAAGGTCAACCTGAAAAAGTACGAAACGAAGTACAAGGGCAAGATTCTCAATAAGAAGGAAGCGGAATTGCTTCTGGATTTGGGGAGGAAAGGGCTTGCCGAGATGCAGGACAAGCTTTATGCTCATAACCAGTACTCTGTGCTCATCATTTTCCAGGCGATGGATGCCGCGGGCAAAGACGGAGCGGTCAAACACATCATGTCGGGATTCAACCCATTGGGTGTGAAGGTGCATAGTTTTAAGGCTCCAAACAGCCATGAGCTTGATCACGACTATTTCTGGAGGCATGAATTGGCTTTGCCGGCGAGGGGAGAGATTGCCATCCACAATCGATCGCACTACGAAAACGTCCTGGTCACGAAAGTCCACCCTGAATTCATCCTCAACGAGAATATTCCTGGAGTCGAGCGCTTAAAGGATGTGGACGAGAAATTTTTCAAGAGCCGTTATAAGCAGATTCGCCGGTTTGAGAAGAACCTGACTGACAACGGCACCGTCATCCTCAAGTTTTTCCTGCATGTTTCGAGGAAAGAACAGAAGAAGCGCTTCATGGAGCGTATCGATGACCCCAGCAAGAACTGGAAGTTCTCCATGTCTGACCTGAAGGAACGAGGGTTCTGGAAAGACTATCAGCGTGCCTACGAGGACGCCTTGGGTGCCACCTCCACGGACTATGCCCCATGGTTTGTTATTCCCGCCGACGACAAGTGGTACACCCGTTTGGCAATCGCAGCGATCATTCACCGGCAATTTGACAAGTTGGAGCTTCGCTACCCGATTGTGAGTGAAACACAGAAGGCGGAGTTGCAGCGGGCCAGGCTTACGCTGATGAGCGAAAATGGTGAGGACAAGGATCATAAAAAGAAGCTGTCCAAGACCTCTGCAAAATCGAAGAAGGGCAGCAAGAAAGAGGCACTGCCTGTTGTTGGGGATTAGTTTTCTCCGGGAGGCTCAACAAGGCCTTCCAGGTGAATTCTTACATCAGTTTTCTTCATCAGTTGGAGGGCGCGGGTCCGAAGTACTTTCCTGTCCTCTTCGCTAAGCGGGTTCTCCTTTATACTGAGGATTTTTATCCTGGGGAAGTCAAAGACTCCCGTGGGAATTGCGGGCAGTTGATTCTGGGACAAATCCAGGTTCTCCAGTGAAGGGAGTTCGAGAATTGCCCCGGGAAACTCAATAAGACGATTCTCATTTGCCCTCAAAACCCTCAAACTGTCGAGCAACCGAATTGATTCTGGCAGTTCGCTCAGCCGGTTGTGATGCACATACAGTTCGCGAAGCATCGAGAGTTCCCCCAGGTTTTGGGGCAGCGAGAAAAGACGGTTGTTGGAAACATACAGGATCTCGAGTTTCTTCCAATGACGAATGGCCGTATCCAGTTGCTCAAGCTGGTTGTAGTACAAGTCGATCACCTTAAGGTTCTTCAGTTGATAGACCGCCCGAGGAAGTTGAGTCAGGTTGTTTTTATACAGAAGAAGTTGTTCCAGGTGCTGAAGGCCTGCCAGTTCCGGCGGTAAGGTTTCAACTTTGTTGATCATCAGGTCCAGCGCCGTCAGGTTAGGGAAGAGAGCAATGGTGGGAGGCACGTGCTGGATGGCATTGGAAGTGAGGACCAGGGATTTCAGACCAGGAAGCCTCACCTTGAGGTCCGTAAGCGAAAGCTGGTTGTCGGACAATACCAGGCGAGAGAGGTGGGCATTACCCCTGACATTGGGGAAGGTTGTCATGCTGTTCCTGGCGAGATCCAGCACTTTCAGGTTGGGCAACTTCCTGTAATTCCTGGGTCTCCTGTCTAATTCGTCGTCGTGAATGACAAGGGTCTCCAGGTTCGGGTTCTTCCCAAGGCGAAGCTTTCGCTTAGGCCTGTTGTTCAGGAAGGAGACCTTCTTCAACGACTTGAGCGTGGATAATTTCGAAGGGAGCCGTTGAATCTTTGTGTTGACGAGTTCGAGCTCCGCGAGGTTCGTCATGAGGTAAAGGCTGTCAGGCAGGCTGCTGCCTTTGGCTATGGAAAGTTTGGTAACGTCGCCCGGATTGGGCGGACGGCGTGCATAGGTGGGAAGTGACGGTGAGTACGTGGTACGGAACCTGACGGCCTTTGTACGGAGGATCGCCATCGCCTTGGCAATGCTGTCGATGCGGAACGTGTACCTGGGGTTCCGCAGGGCGTCCTGGAAGAGGCGGTTCAGATTTTCGAAGCTTATTGAGTCCTGTGGATTGGCAAAAACGGGTGTCCTCAACTGCCCGAACGCAGCCATGGAAACGGTCATCAGAACTACTGAAAAAAAGGCCCTCATAGCGGTCAAAAACAAGGTCGAAAATAGAGGTTTCCGTACAGCATTTTTTAGTTGGAATTTTTGTCAAATATTCTCACGGCGGGACACCCAAAAATGCGGTTTTTACCCCTAAAATCCGTACTTTTGACCTCTTGTAATCACTCTAAATGGCACCGGAAAAGGTAAAGAAGGCCGCTGAATATTCGGCCAGTAATATACAGGTCCTGGAAGGCTTGGAAG